>JAJQBQ010000044.1:37012-104705 GCA_021203205.1 Lachnospiraceae bacterium
GAGTACAAGAAGCATGAGGAATGCCTGCCTGCGGAGGACAAGAAGTATGAGAAGCGCCTGACTGCGGAGGAGAAGAAGCGTGAAGAGTGCCTGTTCGCGGAGAATAAGAAGAAAAGGGAGCGCCTGACTGCAAAAGATAAGAAGAGAAAGGACTCCCCGGCATATAAGAAGATGGCATGTGGTCTGTGGATCGGTCTTGCCGTGATTCTCGTGGCTGCGGTTCCGGTGATTTATGTCATCTCAAAAGATGCGGTGAAAGAGAAACTGACACTGGGAGAAGGTTTAGTGTGCGCTGAGAGTTTTGCGCTGACAATAGACGGAAACCGCGCGGAGGGAAGAAATATCCGGGCGGTCAACACCGGAAACAGGGATGCGGTTGTCATGGCAGTGCTCACAAATGAAACCAGTTTTCAGATTTATGGCGAAGATGGCACATGGGAGGTCACGGGAGAAGATTTGGTTTTTGATTATTCGGGTGTAACGAGTGTCGGAGACGGGGAAAATACCGAGTCCTGTATCACCGTAGTTTACCGGGAAGAGGATCCGGACGATTCTTCCGATGATATCGTTTTTCGAATTTACCTCAATACCGTGATTACATATACAGATCTGACTTCTGTCCGCAAGGATTACACGGAAGGGGATCTGGAAGCCCGGGATTTGTTTGACGCTTATCAATGGACGTTTGACGATGCGTCGAGCACGGAGACGGAAGCATATTTTTTCTGCAACTATATCGTGACGCCGGGCGACCACACAGGGGAGCTGATCGATCGGGTGGAACTGGCAAGCGGCGCGGACGGGTCGACCGGCTTTGATTACAGCCTTAAGTTTGAGTTAAAGGATCGGCAGGAGATCACGCCGGTGGGCTATCTGTTTGGAACCGCGAACGGAATCAAAGGACTTGGCTGGAGCATGGAAGCGGAAAATATCTGCGGATACTATGATACAGACTGCGGACGTTCGAATTATATTTTCTGGGAGACGGCACGGTAAAACCCATGCCCGCGAAGCGTAATGCCGCTTAAAATTCAGCATAGATGAAAATCACATGTTCCAGCCTGGCTGGTAAATTGACAGACTTTTATGGCAAATTCCCATTCCCAGTTCACGGGTACTAAGGGATGAGCGGTGGCGACGATTATGCGGAAATCATTTTAAGGACGGCGTGAAAGAGAAAACACAGAGCAATATGGTGGGTGATAAAGTTATACGGAGTATATAACCGTCTCAGGAGGCGGCGTGAATGGGATCGTTTAGAGAAAAACTGGAGAAGGAGCGGGAGCAGCAGCGCTTTATGGCGGAACTCTTCGAAAACTATCAGAACTACATGTTCTATGTGGCGAGGCAGTTCGTGGATGACGCGCAGGCCTGCGAGGACATCGTGCAGGATGGCCTGGTGAAGCTCTTAGGCAGGATAGAATTGCTGCAGAGCCTGAATAAGAAGGCTCTGGCATCGTATTTATATAAGACCATAAAGAACCTGGCGCTGGATTATCTGGAAGCGCAACAGAAAGAGCGGGCGGCGCCGCCGGAAGAACTGGAGGAATGCACAGTGGAGACACCGGAATCGCTTCTGATCGCGGCGGAGGATCAGAAGGCGGTGGCCCGGGCCTGGGCGGGGCTTTCGGATGTGGAAGCGCACCTGTTGGAGCGCAAGTACGCGGACGGGCTTTCGAATAAGGAGCTGGCGGCGGAGTTTGGCATTCGGGTCGAGTTTGTGTCCATGAAGGTGATCCGGGCGAAAAAAAAGCTCGCGAAGCTGCTGCAGAGAGAGGAAGAGAATCGGGGGAAAGGAGAACAGGATGGAAGACGATAAGAAATCCGGCACGACATGGGAACCGGAACTGGAGGAAGCGGTGTTCGCGACACTTATAAACGAACACAGAGCACAGGGGAAAAATGAACATGGGGATGAATGCAGAATACGCAAAAAAAGTGGGAATGAGGGAGAGCATAGAGCACGTGAAAAGAGCGAAAATGAGGATGGATACAGAGCACAGGAAAGCGATAAAAATGAGAATAAAAACAGTGTGGCAAAATCGGTGAAAATACCCGTGAGCCGCCGCATGGATCGCCGGGGCCGCAGGACCATCCGGAAGCATTTTCGAAAACGGCGGATCGCCTCATTTTTCGACTGCGCTTACCCTGCCATGCGCCGGGCGGTCGCGGTGATCCTTCTGCTGGTGGTCATGGGAATGTCCTCCTCCGCCTACGCCCCGCAGCCCAGGGAAAACATCTACAATTTCATCACATTTTATTCAAATTATGAATTCGTGGTGGAATTTGAACCCTCAACCATTTCCGCATCGCGAATTTACGATATCACAGCCGGGTGGCTTCCGGAGGGGATGGAAGAGATGTATGCTTATTATAATGCCAGCTATACCAACCGAAGATGTGGAACTGTGAGCTGGGGCAGCGAAGAGGAGACAGATCAGCGCTGGATCACCTTAGATGTATATACCGACAGCATGTCGGAACAGTATACGTACAATACGTACAGCAATGGCGAGCGGGGGGATGCTTACCTGCAGGACGGCACTATCGTTCACTGGTGGTCCTATGAGAGGGAGATCGGCGGCGGAAATGTCTACGTAAAGATGGTCTGGTATGACAGGGAGCATGACGCGATTTTTTATATGTCCGGGAAGTACGTCACTTATGAGGAGATGCTTGAGGTTGCGGAGGGGCTGGTTGTGAGATGACAGATTTAAGGAGCCACAGATTCAGAGTCATCGAGGGAAGGTAAAAAAACCAGGGAAGAAGCCATTTTTCGAAGAAAAATCGGCAAATTCCGAGTGTTTACAGGATTTCGGGAGCTGGAGTGAACGACTTTTTCGAAGCAAAATGTCGCGAGTTCCGCGAAGCGGAATTCATGAGCTTATGCGTTACGGAAGAAATCCGTGTGTCATGACCTTTTATTTCCTGAATCATGATATCAGAAGCCGGAAATCCGTGTATTATGACCTTTTATATTGAGAAGGACGGAGGAAAGCATGAGAAAAAAGATCCGCACCCGCAAAAGAAACCTGCTGACACTCGTCGTCATGCTGTTCATTTTCTTCCTGCTGGACAATATACTCCTGTCCCTGTCGGATTACATCATTGACCGCATGCAGGAGCATCTGGACGCGAGAACCCTGATCGTGAGGGGAAGCGTATCGATCGAGGATCCGGAACTGCCGGAGGAGGATGTAGCTGCGCTTGAGGTTTACCTTGCGGACGCGCCAGGCGTTCTTTCCTGGATCAAAGCGGTGGATGGTGCGACATTCAGGTACGCGGAAAATGACGAGGATTTCCTGTTTAGCATCTCGGCCTGCGACTATGCCGCCATACAGGCCTATCTTATAACGGAAGACTGTCCCGTGCCGGAGGAAAATGAAATTATCATACCCAAATACTACACCAACGAGGGAAACCGGTTTGATATCGGCAGCTATATCTTATCCTTTGACGAACTGGGGCGCGAGGATCGGACCCTGGACGGGGAGGAGCTGATCGGGGAGACGGTCACAGGAACGGTTCAGGTCACCACTGCACTGGGAGAAAGCATCCGGTTCGAGAAGGAACTGACGGTGATCGGGGTGTACGATAATTACGAAATGGCAGAGCAGAATCTGTATTTTATAAATCCCGACACCCTCGCTTCATGGCATGAGGAGGGGGAAGCCCTTGGAACCTGGGAGCCGGAAGAAGATGTGATCTATCAGGATCTGTATGAAGATTATGGGCATGTGATCACCTGCAAGACCAGGGCTGATCTTCTGGCGCTGGAACAGTACATAGACGACAACTTTGAAAATTTGAATTGCATTTGCATCGAAACACTGGACGAGGAACAGTGCACCATTTTACAGAGCATGATGATGGTGGCCGATGTGGTTCTCGTGTTTTTCCTGATCAATCTGGCGATCAACATCGTGTACACGGAAGAGCATGAAGTTTACATCCGGCGGAGAGAATACGGGCTGATGAAGGCGGTGGGATATGAAGATGTGCAGTTGGGGCTGTTTCACATGCGGGAAACTCTGAAAAATGTCGGGTTGGCGTTCCTTGTGACATTCCTCATCGGCGGCGCGGTGATCCTGGTGCTGAACGCCATTATGGCTCCGTTTTTAAATATCCTGTTTTATACATTTCGGATCCGGATACAGGCGGAAGTCTGCGCGGTCGTGGTGCTGGCGGGGCTGGCGTCTGTGAGTGTCGGCTCGGTTCGGGGGCTGGTGAAGGTGTGCAGGATGCAGGCAGTGGAGGCATTGAAGGGGGAAGCGTAGGGAGCAGATATCAGGAAAGAGAAGGCGTTAGGAGAAACATAAGTAGTCGTCCCAGAAACGCTTTCTCTTTCTTTATACGCTTGTTTACATGAAGCGTGTCGATACTATCAGAAAAAATATCAGCCAGAGCAGCAACAAAAATGGAAAGGTGATTTTCCTCACAGGCACTGAGCATTGCAAAGCCGCCCGGAAAAGGATACACGTCGGTGCTGTCCGGAATACTGGAGAGTACGTTGAAAGATAAGGAAGTGATACAACGATAGCTGTAAACTTCAGAATGTGTTAAACGGGGATTCGCGCTATAATTGCGACACGATGAATGGGGATTTGCGCATAAATAGGTTTTGCATGAATGGGGATTCGTGTATAAATAGCCCCCTACATGAACGGGGATTTGCGCATAAATAACCTTTACACGAACGGGGATTTGCGCTATAATACGCTGCAGGAGGTAGATTATGGGCAAAACTGTTTTTAAAAGAAAAATATACGATGAAATCCTTGAGTGGAAGGAAAATCGAAGCGATAAGTACGCGCTTCTGATCAAAGGTGCCAGACGGGTTGGAAAATCAACGATAGCAGAGGAGTTTGCCAGAAAAAATTTCAAGTCCTATATTATGATAGATTTTGCGCATGTCAGCAAAGCAATTCTGGAATTGTTTGATGATACCTATCATCTGGATTTTTTCTTTTTGCAGCTACAGCAGTTTACGGGTGTCAGACTGTATGAAAAAGAGTCCGTGATTATATTTGATGAGGTTCAGCTGTTTCCAAAGGCCAGACAGGCAATTAAGTACCTTGTAGCGGATGGCCGGTATAAGTACATTGAAACTGGTTCGCTTATATCAATAAAGAAAAATACAAAGGATATATTGATCCCCAGTGAAGAGCATAAGATATCCATGTATCCTATGGATTTTGAGGAATTTTTATGGGCAACGGGCGATGAAATCACCGCAGATATCATCAGGCAGTTATTAAAGAACAAGCGGTCAGCAGGAAATACAATGCATAGAAATCTGATGCGCATATTCAGATTATATATGCTTGTTGGCGGAATGCCTCAAGCCATAGAAGCATATCTGGAGCATAATAATCTGCAAGTGGTTGATGAAGTCAAAAGAGAAATCGTAGATTTATACGAGAAAGACTTTATGAAAATAGATGGCACAGGACTGGCTGGTGATATCTATGATGCGATTCCGGCAAGCCTGACAGGAAATTCTTCCAGATATGTACTATCAAACGCGAGAGAAGGAATCCGCACGGAACGTGTGCGGGAACTCATACCGGATATATTAAGTTCGTATACCGTAAACATTGCTTACCATGCCAATAATCCCGGAGTCGGGATGGCGCTTGAAAAAGATGCCGGGCGATACAAATTGTTTACATCAGATGTGGGATTGTTTGTGACGCTTGCATTTAAGGATAAAAACTATACGGAAAATATTATTTATAACAAGCTGCTCTCGGACAAACTGGATGTTAATATGGGATATGTATATGAAAACGCCGTTGCCCAGATGCTGATTGCCAGGGGAAATAATCTGTTTTACTATACGATGGAGAGCGACACATCCAATCATTTGTACGAGATAGATTTTATCCTCTCATCAGGGAATAAAATCAGTCCTGTGGAGGTGAAGTCCGGGGATTACAGAGGGCATAAATCTTTGGATATATTTTGCGACAAATACAGCAGTCGTGTCGGGGAAAAATATGTTGTCCATGTGAAAGATTATAAATGGGAGAATGGCATTCATTATCTGCCGGTCTATATGGTTCCTTTTATGTAGCGGATTAAAGAACTGGACAAAACTGAGCGTGAAACACTTTCATTTAAGGATAAGTGCTGGGAAGCTCTGATTGAATGAAATGAAAAATTTATAAAAATTTTAGAAAATGCGCGTTGTATTTCGCGCATTTTTTGCGTTTTACTAATATACGGATGTTGCAGGGGCAAAAGTAATGATACTGTGGAATCCCCCCCAGAGTCATACAGGGAAACGAGAGACAGAGAGAATAATAAGAAAAAAATGAAAAATAAAAGAGACAGGGAGCATGAGCCAGAAAGCGAGTGGTGGAAAGAGCGCGAGCAGGAGCAGTTCATGATTTCCCTCTACGAAAACTACCGGGATTACATGTTTTATGTGGCCAGGCAGTTCGTGGAGGATGTGCATGCCTGTGAGGATATCGTGCAGGACGGCATTGTGAAGCTGCTGCGCCGGGTCGAACTGCTGCAGTCGCTGGAAGAGAAGGCGCTTATTACTTATTTATATAAAACCATAAAAAATCTGGCGCTGGACTATCTGGACGAGCGGATGAAGGAGCGGGCGACCCCGCCGGAGGATATGGAGGGCGCTCTTGGGCGCCCGGCAGAGCCTGGGGCGGCGGAGCAGGCCGCAAACCCGGAGGAGATGATGGCTGCCGCAGCTGACAGCGAGCGCATCCGGCGGGCATGGGAAGGACTGACGGAGGAGGAGAGATTTCTCCTGGCGCACAAATATTATTACTGCGAATCCGGCGAGGAGCTGGCGCGGGCGACCGGCATCCGGCGCGACTTTATTTCCATGAAACTGATCCGCGCAAAGAAGAAGCTGGCGAAGCTGCTGCAGGAGGATGATGAGAAAAGGAAGGAGGCCAGGTGAGAATATGAGCGAATTAGATGATAACAGGATCGACAGGGAATATGAAGAGGCCGTATTTGCCGCCATCATAAATCGGGTTGTGCGTATGGATAATGGGGGGAGGGAAAATAATGAAACCGACGGTAGACGGATCATCGGAAAAATAAATGAACAGTCAAACGGCGGAGATAAGGATGACGAAGAAGATGAAAACGCCGGAAACCGGATGTTCATCGAATGGAAGAAAGAGTCTGCCGAAGGAATGCCTCCGGGAAGAGCCATGGATCAGAGGTGTTTAAAAACGATTCGTGGATACTTTGCGAAGAAACGTGCAAAGAGGCTGGTAAAATCTTCCATGAAATACGTGGTTGGCGCGGCAGCCATGGTGGCCCTGTTTTGCCTGTGCGTGGGCGTGATTTTCCCGGATTTTCTGGAGGCGACAAAACCGGTCGTGCGGGAAAGCATCCTGGATTTTATGGCGCAGCGCACGGCGAATAACATCGAATACACGTATTTATATTATGAAGGCACGGAAAATCAGCTTTTGTCTGTGGAAACGGGCTGGCTCCCGGAGAACCTCGAGGTACTGTCCTGTCATGAATATGACAATTCGATACAGATCAGCCTTGGAGAGACGGAAAATGGCGTGAAGGAAGAATCCTTAAGGATAGATGTTTACGGCGATGATATGACCAGCGTTTCTTATACAGAATATGAGGAGGTTACGGTACAGGGGAACATTGCCCTGTTGAATGAAAAGGAATATACCGATCAGGCGGGAGATGCCAGTAACAGCATACATCTTGAATGGTACGATCCGGATTCCGAGTTTATGATCAGTATATTGGCGGATAATATGGAAAGAGAAGACGTGCTGCACCTGGCGGAGGAACTGACATTTCAGTGGGAGCAGGGCGAATGGACGGTGAAAAATACGACCGGATTCGGTTCCATGGATGGGGATTGACAGCGGGGGTTCCGGACGCTGAAGTGAACGCTTCGCGTTAACTTCCGGACTTGGAACTCTGATGTTATCCTGTGAATGGGAAGAAGGAATTTTATATGAGAAGAAGAAACGTACACACCAGAAGAAAAAATAACACGACGCTGCTGATCCTGCTTCTGACATTTTTTCTCTTTGACAACATCCTGCTGTCATTTTCTGTATACATATACGACCGCATGGACGAATTGCTTCTGTCCAGAAGGCTTCGCGTGGAGTGTACCTGGTCATTTGCGGATGTGGGCCATATGGAAAGTGGGGATGAGATCTACGACTGGCGCGATACAGAGCAAATGAAGCGGTATCTGGAGCTGGGAAAAGAGGCAGTGGCGGCAGAGTACGAAGATCTGATGGAATATCTGGAAGAGCGGGGCGGCGTGATCTCCTGCATTCGAAGAACGCAGGGCCTTGGAACACATGAATTTTATTCTTATAAGGATGGACAGGAAATATGTTTTTCCACAAAAGAATGTGATTATGAAGCAATTAAGGACTATATTCTGACGGAAGGCTGCGGGGAACCGGGCGCGGGCGAGGTGATTTTGCCGAAATATTACGGGCCGGGCGGCGGCAGGGACACGGGTTCTTATCTGGTGTCCACAGAAGAGTTAGATCTTGTGGAGTATGATGCGGAGGAACTGGTGGGAAAAACCATCACCGGGAGCACTTATGGGCAGGAGGTCGCTCTGAAGGTGATTGGCGTGTATGATAATTATGCCCTCGGACTGGATAATGCTCTGTGCTTCGGGGAAGAAACCGTGATAGCGTTCGGGGATACGGCGAGCCTGAGAAATTCAGGTGCAGGTTCAGGCACAGGTGATGGCGAAACAGACAGCGCAGGGGCGGACAGTGCAGAAACAAATGCAGCGGAGGCAGGAAGTACTGAGACGGATGTGACGGGAACGGACGGCGCAAAGACAGACGCAACGGGAACGGAAAACGCGGGGACAGACAATGCAGGGACAGAAATAGCTGTGACAGACAACACTGGGACGGAAACAGTTGTGTCAGAAAGCGATGAAGATACGGAAGAGGATCCCTGGAATATCGTGGATGATATTGAGTATTATATCACCTTCGAGACACGGGCAGATCTGCTGGCGGCAGTAAACTATATCAATTATAACCTGGAGTACCTGTATGGCTATAAAATGGGAGTTTTGTTTGAGGTAGAACCCATGTTCATCACGGCGATGGCCATGATCGGAAATGTGGTTCTGGCATTCCTTATGATAGATCTTTTTGTCAACATTGTGTACACCGAGGAGACGATCGCCTGGCTGCGGCGCAGGGAGTATGGCCTGATGAAGGCGGTAGGCTATCGCACGGTGGATGTGGCGCTGTTTCACATAAAAGATACCGCAAAGAGTACACTGGCGGGTCTCGCGGTGACCTTTGCAGTCGGTGCAGTGGTATTTACCACGATCAATCTTATCATGGAGCCGTACCTGAACCTGACCTTTGAAACCTTCCGGGTCCGCATGCTGCCAGGGGTGATGGCGGTCACGTTGCTTGTGGGAATCGGCTCCACTGTGGTGGGCGGAGGCATCGGCCTGCGGCATGTGATGAAGCTGCGGGTGGCGGAAGCGCTGAAGGTGGAGGAGTAAATCGCTTTCATCTGATGAGTACGGAGGTATTGAAGAGGTGTATCAGTTTGAGAAAGAAAATTTGCGAGGATGACAGCGGCTTTACAAACGGGAATTTGAGCTTTGCCAGTATACAGGAAAACAGGCTGTCTTTTGGAGAACCTCGAAGTGCTGTCCTTCGGGAGAAATTCGTGGATTGAAGCAGCAGAGAAACAAATCCGTGAAATCTGTGAGGACAGCGTAGCTGTGGAAGAGTCGAAAAATATTTCGCTGGTAATTATTGGGGAGAATGTCCGAAAACTAAAAACAGTC
Organism: Lachnospiraceae bacterium; assembly: GCA_021203205.1. Taxonomy (GTDB): domain Bacteria; phylum Bacillota; class Clostridia; order Lachnospirales; family Lachnospiraceae; genus SIG308. The sequence goes on from JAJQBQ010000044.1 coordinate 46,821, forward strand.
TCGCTCAGACCACAACATACGGTATTTCAAAAGAGTCATGGAGACTATATAGTGCCTAATGAGTCCGAAGGACGAGTTTTCGGACGGCCTGTGGGAGGAATATGTTATGGAAGAAAGAAAAAGATACATACCGCTGGGAAGCCGGATTTTTCATGCGATTCAATGGATTTATGTCGGTCTGCTGATCCTGTGTTTCGCTGCCGGATTATTTTCGCTTGCCGTAAACGCGATTTCGGCGAAGATCGGGACGGGAATTCGCTTCCTTGCCGTGCGGGCGGATTCCATGCAGCCGGAATTCTGCGAGGGAGATCTGGCGGTCGTGCGCACGCAGCGGGCAGAAAAAATCAGCGAGGGTGATGTGATCGCATACCGCCCCGGGGAGGAAGCGGATGCATACCTGATCCACCGCGTGACGGAAAAAATCAGCGATTACGAAGGCGCCGGTGTGACCTGCTTTTATACGGCGGGAGATTTCAATGCCGAAGAAGACGGCATCCTGGTGGATGAAAGCCATGTGATCGGAATGGTGGTTCTGACCATTCCGAAACTTGGCTATGTCCTGCGTTTCCTTGTGATGCGCTGGTACTGTCCGGTTCTGGTGGTGCTTGCGGCGTTCCTCATATTTCTGGCGATCCGCCTTGCGCGGTACTGGATGGATCACCGCGAGGACGATTTCCCGGACGGAGAGGAGATCGCAACGGGCGGCTTCTGGCTGAAAAACAGAAACGGCAAAGGCATCCGCATCGCGAAATGGCAGGTGGCGCATGTGCTCTCGCCGGTGCTGTTTCTGGCAGCTGTGGCCGGGGTGCTGGTGTTGTGGAAGGTGTCGGAAGTCGAGATCATCGACACGCTGACGCAGGCGGAGAGCGGCGGCGTTGTGGTCGTGGAAGACTTTGCAAATGGAAGCGAACTGGAAGGCGTTCGAGTCATGAACACTGGAAACCTGGAGTCTCTGATCCGGGCGGTGCTCACCGGCGATGGCTGGAGTTTCGATTACGAGCATGTCGTCACCAGGGCGGCAGGGGATGCGGAAACAGAATCTTACATCACCGCCGTGTCTGACGGCTGCATTCTTCGAATTTACCTCGCATCGGTCGTTTTAAGCACGGACAAGGAAAACCAGGACATAGAATCGCGGTATCCGTCAGAGGAAGATTATGACATGGAAAGCGAAGAGGGCGCGGAAGCCTATGAGGAGGCCAGTCAGGCGGCCGATACGTCCCTGAAGTACAACTGGACTTTCGATGTTGGAAACAGTGACGGAAAAACGGTGTACCTTTATTACAATTATTCCCTGCAGCCGGCGACCGGGACAAAAGAGCTGATCGAGCGTGTGGAGTTGGTGACGAACGGTGCTGAAGGAACAGGCGGAATGACAAACGCTGCGGATGATTCCCTTCTCTGCCGCATGGAGAATATCCCGGTCATGCGAAACGAGGACATGTCGGATACCGAACGTCTTCAGGCCGCGCAGGAGGGATACGGGTGGAATTTGGAGGTAAAAAGTGCATATGGGGTGATGGAAGGAATTCAGATCTCATCAAAAATGTTCTATCGGAAAACAATTATGCTGGAATGGCAGACGCCCGAGGAGAAGGAAAAACAGCTGGAGGAAGAGAGCGGGTACGGGTCTATGGATTAAATGATATGATGACATCAGGGTAAGTAAGTCTTGAAATTTACTTCCCGAAATCAGAAATATATACTCCGCATTGAGTTTAGACTTGGGAGTCGTCACTTCGGCTCTGGAATCATGGCCTGTACGACGATTCGGAAAGGACAGGGGTTTATGAGAAGAAAAGTACACACCAGAAGAAAAAATAACGTGACGCTGCTGACCCTGCTGCTGACATTTTTCCTTTTTGACAATATCCTGCTGTCGTTTTCCACGTACGTAACCGACCGCATGGACGAATGTCTGCTGGAAAGAAGGCTTTATGTGTCCTGCGGCAAGGCTTATACGGATATTGGCTGGGAGGAAAGCGGAAATGAGCGTTACGATTATGATGACACGGAACAAATGGAGGAATACCTGGCGCTGGGCAAAAAAGCCCTGGCGGCGCAGTTTGAAGAACTGGTCGGGTATCTGGAAAAGGCAGAGGGGATCGTTTCCTTTGTTCGAAGAACAAAGGGCAGAGGGGAGGCTTTTGTATCATATAAAAACGGGCAGGAAGTATATTTTTACACGAATTTCTGTGATTATGAGGCAATAAAGGACTATATCCTGACGGAGGACTGCGGGGAACCGGGCGCATACGAGGTGATTTTGCCGAAATATTACGGGCCGGGCAGCGGCAGAGATATGGGGTCTTACGTGCTGTCTCAGGAAGAATTAAATGTCGTGGAGTATGATGCCGAAGAGCTGGTGGGGCGAACCATCACCGGGACCACCTACGGCCAGCAGGTGGAGCTGAAAGTGATCGGTGTGTACGATAATTATGCCCTGGGGCTCGATAACTGTATCTGCTTCGGGGAAGAAACCATGGCGGCGTTGGAGGAAAATGCCGGTGTCAGGAGTGAGGAAACAGACGGCACGGAGGAAGAAGCAGAGTCAGAAAGTGCAGAAATGGACATTGTGGAGACGGAAACAGCGGAGCCGGAAAGTGCGGAAACGGACATTGTGGAGACGGAAACAGTGGAGCCGGAAAGTACGGATGCGGACAGCGCGGGGACTGAAGCCACGAAGCCGGAAAATGCAGACGCAGGCAGCGCAGAATACACGGAAGAAAATCTCTGGAATGTGGTGGATGACACCGTGTATTACGTAACCTGCGAGTCGCGGGCGGATCTGCTGGCTCTGAAGGAATATATCAGTGAAAACCTGGAGTATCTGGGTGGTAATCCGATGGGGGATCTGGATGAGGCGATCGCCGGGCTCGTGACATCCATGGCCATGATCGGGAATGTGATCCTGGCGTTTCTCCTGGTAAACCTCTTTGTCAACATCGCGTATACCGAGGAGCAGGTCGCCTGGTTGAGGCGCAGGGAGTACGGGCTGATGAAGGCTGTGGGCTACCGCACGGTGGACGTGGCGCTGTTCCACATAAAGGATACCGCAAAGAGCACCCTGACAGGGCTGGCGGTGACCTTTGCTGTCGGGGCTTCGGTGTTTGCAGTTATCAACTATCTCATGGAACCATACCTGAATCTGACCTTTGAAACCTTCCGGATCCGCATGCTGCCGGGGGTGACGGCCATCACTTCCCTGGTGGGGATCGGCGCCACGCTTATCGGCGGCGGCATCGGCCTGCGGCACATCGCCCGAATGCAGGCGGCGGAGGCGCTGAAGGCGGAGGAGTAACTATTTTAAGGAGGACAATTATGGGAAAAATCACGCTTGAAGTTAAAGATTTGCGAAAAGTGTATGTGGATTCTGCCGGGAACCGCAACACGGTGTTTGAGAAGCTCTCGCTTCAGTTTGAGAGCGGGAAGATGTACGCCATCTTTGGCCCGTCCGGCTGTGGGAAGTCGACGCTTTTAAATCTGCTGGGGCTTCTGGATAAGCCGGACTTCGGTGATGTGATCATCGACGGAAAAAACAGTCATTTTCTCTCGCCGAACGAGCTGGCCGGGATGCGGCGGGATTACATCGGCTTCGTCTTTCAAGACCATTACATGAACCCGAAGCTCACGGTGCAACAGAATCTGGAGATGCCGCTGCGCATCAACAAAAAAGTGAAAAAGGCTGAGTACGAGGATCTCTGCCGCAGTTTGCTTTCGCTGTTCGGTATGGAGGAATACCTGCATCGCTACCCGGATGAGTTGTCGGGCGGAGAGCAGCAGCGGGCCTGCATCGCACGAGCGCTGGTAAACGACCCTTCGGTGATCCTCGCCGATGAGCCCACCGGGAACCTGGATGAGGACAATGAGCAGGTGGTCGCAAAGTACCTGCGAGGGTTGACCGTGCAGGATAAGACCGTCATCGTGGTCACCCACAATGAGGCGGTGCGCGAGTACGCGGACGTGGTTTATAATATGAAGCGGGGAAAGCTGACGGAGGTGGAGACATGCCCATAAAAGAAAAGAAACTGCGTTCCCCGCGCTATCTGTGGAAGATTTTGATTTGTGCCCTCGACATTGCCTTTCTCATCCTGGCTCTCAGCGTTGCCGTGGATCTGTACCGTGTCGCCGACCCGGAAACTGGGGCGGCCTATGTGATGTTGGCCACGGGAGAGCGGATGTCGACGGATGGAGACAATGTGGTGCTGCAGTTCGCGAAGCTGATCGCGGCGCTCTGCATGGTGGCCTATGTGGGGCTGCTGCTCACACTGTCTCGGGTATTTTCCAACGAACTGTTCACCCGGGAGAATGCCGAACGTCTGCAGTACGCCATGGGGTACCGCAAGATGGACATCGTGATTTATGAGGAAATTTATGTGATGTTTGACCTGCTGCTGGCGTATCTGGCAGCCGTACTGTTTGCGGCAGGCATCGGGGCGCTGGCGGGCAGGGTGAATGAAATAGCGCTGTTAAACCGGACGCTTTCCCAGAACAGCTGTATCGTGAGCGGGGCGTACCCTGCGACGGGAATCGTGGCAGCAGCGGTGATCGCGGCGGGGACAGCCAGACAGGCGGCCTCGCAGTGGAGTGAGAACGCGAAGAGAAAATAGGTTTGTTGCAGATATAATAACAAAATGAAAGAGGGATGGCATTGAGTATGAAAAGATCCAATGTCATCCCTAAAATATTGTAGCTTTAAAGTGGCGTGGAGAGGAACGACTAATTTGAAAATCCCGGAGCATGGAAAAAGACTTGCGTAAGAGGAACATTTTGGGTACAATATTGCAGTATGAGATTAATGTTACCATATTGCAGGGAATGAGGTGATACAGTTGTTTGCTGATAATGATTTCACATTAATGAATAAGGACAGGAAAGTATTACATTTTCACATGGAGAATAAATATGGAGGTATTGAGCTGTACGAGACGGAACGCGAGGCGGATGCGGTGCTTCCGGTCAACTACACAGAACTGGAACCGTGGTTAAGCCAACGACAGGCACCGAAGCATCGGGCGCATATTGAAAAACTGCTGCGGCAGTGTGGATGTTATAATCTGGATGGTTTTGTACGGCTTACACATGCCCTTAGTCTCAACGATACATTTTGGGTAAAATCCAGACAGTCGGATTTGAACTGGAACGATGTTTCTCTGTATCGAAATGAATTTGATGAAACAATCGCCCGCCTCGCTTTTGAAGGCGGCCTTTACGGAGATTATTTTTCAACAACTTCGCCGGAATTCGGTACCAGTGGTTCCTTTGCGAAATGCTGGGTACGTGAACAGGATGGAATATATCTGATGAAATGCGGCTCGGAAGGATTTGCAAATGCGGGTTTGGAGCCATATTCTGAAATGTATGCGTCAGAGATAGCGTCTGCCATTTGCCATAAAAGTGTCCCATATACAACACAGATGTACAGAGGGAAACTGGTATCGAGTTGCCCTTTGTTTACAGACGAGGAAAATGGCTTTGTGGCCATGATTCATTTTCGCAAAACAACTCAGCCGGGAGAATTGCTGCGGTTCATGGAAAAATACGAAGCAGAAGATGATTTCAGGCGTATGTTGGTACTGGATGCGCTTATTTTGAATGTAGACCGTCATCCGGGCAATTACGGTATGATATTTGACACGGACACCATGGAAATAAAGGGAATGGCTCCGGTATTTGACCATAATATGAGCCTTCTTCCGTATGCCATGCAGGAGGATTTTGATAATCTGGACGAATACCTGTCATCGCGCCCTGCCAGAATTGGGATTGATTTCAATGAGGTGGCAAACAGTATGTTGACACCGGATATTCGTGCGGATTTGCGGAACCTGTACGGGTTCAGATTTAGCCGGAATTACGCCTATGCACTTCCGGAAGATCGGCTGCGGATATTAGAGAGTGTAGTGAACTCTCAGATTAATCGAATATTAAAGAGAATACCGCTGTATATTCCGCCGGCAGATGACACGGGAATTTTCAAAATTGACAGATAAAAAACGAAAAAAATTAGTAATTCTCGTTTTCCTCTAATCTTCCTCTAATCTTTCCAAAGGAGGAAATATGCCAAAATGAGCCGTTTTTGCGGGAAAAATGCCATTTTTAGAGGTGATTCGAAGTGGTTCAGAGGAGGTAAATGCAGGTAATTCGTACATTATTCCTACATTATTTATACACACAATATTCCTACACAATGGACAAGGACTATTTAATTTTCTCAATCTCGGACCTGAGCCACTCCGGTTCACGAACTGTATACACTTTTTCCGTGATGTCCGCAATAGCGTGGCCAATCAGATACTTGATCGCATACTCATCGACTTTATATTTTTTAGCCAAAGACACAAAAGTTTTACGTCCGTCATGAGGCCTGTGCTCTGGATTAAGATTCAACTTGTCATAGATCTCAATAAGTTCCTTCCTATATTGAGTATAGTTCAAGTGTACCGTAGCATTTTTAAACTTGCTCTTACGATTGAAAAGGTACATCGAACCGGCCGCTTCTGCTTCTTTATATCTTTGTTCGACAAAAGGACGGATAAGCGAATGAATCGGAACTGTTCTATCAAAGCCGGCTTCTGTTTTTGATCCTCCTGTAAACGTTCCTTTTTCCAAATCCACATCCTTCAACTCAAGAGAAATAAGCTCTTTGGGACGCCAACCAGAATAACACTGAATTAGGAGCACATCCACAAAATCCGTATCCTCCACATGCTTCCACAGTGAATTCATTTCTTCGGTAGTGAATATTATGTGATCCTTCTCCACTTTATATTCTTCACCAGAGCCTTTGAAGTCACGGGAATAGTTTTTATCTACGGCACCCATCTCCAATGCATAGTCAAGCAAAAGATTGAATAGGGTTTTGATATTTCCTTTTTGTACCACAGTAGGGGATTTCAGTTCTCCTTTCACCATTCTTGTTCCTTCTTCCATACAGCCTTTAATATGACGTACTCTTAAATCTTTTACACGCATATCGTAAACCGCCGAACAGAATTCCCAAGACCGCATCATGGCGTTAGGACTCTTTAAGGTCGCATAGTAACCAGGACTCCATTTTTCATAGACTTCTTTCACCGTAATACCTGGATCGAGATCATACGGATTCTTGTTATATTCTACGAGAGCCATATAAGCATCATTGTAAGTCTCGAAGTAGGCATCGGGTTTTAAAGGTTTGCAGATTGGTCGGCCAGTCTCAGTCTTTCCGACAGTAACCATGGCTCGAAACGGCTTGCGGAGATTACGATTCTTAATCTCACTAATCTGTCCGAAGCCATTTGGCAGGCGCCTGCGCTTATTCGACTGACGAGGCTTTCTCTGCTTAATGATATTTGGCTGCAAGGGGTAGCCACAGTGTGGGCACGTAATGGTCTTATCACTCACCTGCAGCTCACATTCGGGGCATTGAATTAACATAGCAAATCATCCTTTCTTGATTTTGTCGACTTTGAGTTCACGGTTTGCCAGTGAATCAAGACCAAGACAAACGAGACTACAACCGGCAAGAAACAGAGATAGCTTTAACATTCCACGAGTTTCAATCTTCTCTTCATAGTTCTTAATACCACCATTCTCGGTGAATACTTCATGAAGATATTTTGCTGTGCCACTGGGTTTTCTTTTCATGCGCGTTCCTCCTTTCGCAAAAGTTACACCTCCTATAGTGAAAGGAGGTGAAGAAATCATGGGAAAGAAAATGTACTTAATCACCGGAATTATATTTGAGGCACTTGTGCTGAGAAACTATGCTAAAAACAACGTTTCATTCACATGGCCAGAATTAATAGCCGGTGGGGTTATCGACATTGCCGCTTGGCCCGTTGTACTTCTCGCCAATGTTATCAAGTAAGGTTTAGGGGCGTTAGCAGCGCCTCTTTCCTTTTCTCAAATGGTTGATTTCTCATCGGTAATCATATAGAATTGTGTAGGAATTGTCAACTCCTACATTGATATTTTTTTGAGGGTTTCTATATGGTCAGCGATAAGCAATCAATCTGCCCCGAGTGCGGAGGACAGTTAAAGTATTACGACAAAGCAGTACGTGTGGTGCGTGGACGGCGAAGACAGACACAACGAATCAAGATACGCAGGCTCCGGTGCGAGAACTGTGGCAGGTATCATCGTGAGCTGCCTGACTTTATATTTCCATACAAGCAATATGATGCAGATGTCATTCGAGGTGTATGCGAGGGGTTCATCACACCAGATACAATCGGGTTTGAAGATTACCCATGTGAGATGACAATGAAGAGATGGAAGGCGCAGGAATTACATCTCCTTTAATGGAGGTGAATTTTATGTGCAGTAAATACGAATTACAGAACGAAAGAAAACGCCTGGAAATTGAGATTCGGTATCTGGAAGATGATTTAATCAGATGTCGGGATCGATACAAACAGGAGCAAATAATGATCAAGTTAAACGTATTACGCAGAAAATTAGGCCAAATGAGATGAGAGAAAAGCGGGGTCAGCGATGACTCTGCTTTTATATTTTTCTCGCGAAATTTACAAGGACTATAGTGAAAGAAATAGTTAGTTCAATTGGTGAGAACGGCAGCGAGAGCTGGCATCAGTTGGTGGTTCGAGTCCGCCACTATTTCTTTTATATTTTTCGCGAAATTTACAAGGACTATATTGAAACAAATAACTAAACAATTTTCTATATGGAGGTATTTATTATGTGTATTGCTAATGGAATGGTTAGAATTGTAAGAGCATTTATTTTGGCGTGTATAGTAATGGACGTTAAGGAAAAAGTTGAGCATTTTGTAAAGAAGGAGGAAGTCCTGTGATGGGACTTCTTCTTTTTGCTTTTTAAGCAAATTTATAGCAACCTACTTTTGTTTAACAAACGGTCATTCTTAATCTAGAATAGCGCGTGTAAGGAGGAACCGCCTATGGAAGACCAATTTGTTAACGGCTCTGTACCTGTCGCAGTAGCGGCAAGGGTGTATGGCAAAGACGCATCCTGGGTCAGAGCAGGCATCATTGCAGGGTGGCTGCCAATCGGCAAAGCTACTCGCAAAGGAAAACTGATCACAAGTCTTGACCAGATGAATTCTAAGTACGGCAGAATCAACTTTTATATTTCGCCGAAGCTTCTCTGGGAAGAGACGGGGTATCTTTGGAAAGGAGAAAGAGACTAATGGCAACAAGTTTACGTCCGGAGTTATCCGAGAGAAATCCTTACTGGATTGAAAGACACAGGTACTATGAGTTAAAGCATTTCTGCTTGCAGTATCCGATCTGGAAGAAGGCTCTTCTGGAACTGGAGAAGAACGGTATGAGCAAGGGCTCGACTGATATTTCAGGAATTCGCAGCGGCAATATCAGTGATCCGACTGCAGAATGCGTGGCAGCGTGCGAAAAATACCGCAAGCGTATGGAACTTGTCGAGTTGACAGCACAGGGAGTTAGCTTCGATTTGGGCGATTATATTTTAACCGGGGTTACCGAAGGACTTTCCTACGACAACCTCGCAAAACGTTATGACATACCGTGCTGCAAGGACGTCTATTACAATCTGTACCGGAAGTTCTTCTGGCTGTTGGACATGAGGAGGGATTGATATTTATGGCAAAACTGACAGGCATGCGTGGAGATCCGTTTGATCATCCATGGCGTAAGAGAACCGAGAAGATGGAAGAAGCTCACAGGCTTGTCTCCGGCACCGACGAAAAGGAAGAGGTCAGGAAGAAAGCCAGAAAAGACTTCATACGAAAGCTCAACTATCACAGTGACTGGGATTGATATTTTCGCAAGAATAACATCTGCTTTAATGAAACTAATAAACCTAATTTTTATTATGGAGGTAGCAACATGAAGGAAAAATTAAGATGGGCAAAGGAACACAAAAAGGAGCTTCTTATTGGAGCCGGGTGTTTTGTTGGAGGAACTGTACTTGTCGCTATTGGTGTGAAATGCACGAGAAAGACAAACTCAGTCTCAATGGATACCATAACAAGTGCGATCGACAAAGCTGTTGATTCAGCAATCGAGGCTACGTTAAATATGGTGTCTAGTGTGCATGAGTCGTCTGATCCGAGCATTGCACAGCAATACTGTGTTGACTTGGAAGCGATACCAATCAAGGACCTTGGTAACATTGGGAAGAATTTCCTCGATGCAATTCCGGAAGCCAGGGAGGACACTGTAGTGCAGGTTATCGCGTATATTGAAAATAAGGATTTGTAAGATGAAGGGCGGGGTCAGCAATGGCTCTGCCTTTTATATTTTTAATCTAGAATAGAAATACCATACCGGGGTGACGGCAAAACATGCTATTTTAATACCGTAAAAATTCCCGGGGTGAAAATTTTGGAAATCTTTTTAAGGAGGATGCTATGCTTTTAGAGATGATGTTTATCGTGGGTGTGATATTTGGGAATGTTTTTACTTATGTGAAATTACACATTAAATCTCCCGGCCGTATAAGGATTGACACATCCGACCCGGATGGTCCGTACATGTTTCTGGAATTGACAGAGCCGGTAAAGTCATTCATGAACGAGAAGCAGGTGCTACTCGACATCGACTTGGAGAATTACCTTCCGCGAGAATAACATCTGCTTTTATGGAACTATTGTTTATATTTTCAAATGGAGGACAACATGGAAGAAAAAGACATCAATGGATTGTTAGAGGATGAGCTGAAAAGACAGTTCAACGAATTACAGACGTTAGACGCCGGAAGTGAAGAACAGTCACGGGCAGTCGAGAACGTAGTGAAACTGTACAAAGCGAAGATCGACGAACAGAAAGCTGTTTGGGATTCCGAAGACTCGTATGACAGACGGGTTATGGAAGTCAAGCAGGCGAGAGAACGTTGGATCAAGTTAGGTATAGACGCCGCAGGAATCGTATTGCCAATGATATTTTACACGATTTGGACGAAAGCAGCGTTCGGATTCGAGACGAACGGTTATCCAAGCACGATGACAACCAAAGAGCTTTGGCACCTGATCAGACCTACGAAAAAGTAGACAATTATGCAGACGGAGGGATTATGCAGACAGCATGGTCTCTTCGTTTTTCGTGATATTTACAAGGCCTATAATGGAGATATCTCTAGATTAAAAATTAATCGTGTGGTATAACTATCACACAAATTTATCTTGAAAGGAGATATTCATTATGGGATTTTTTAACAAAAAGAGGCTTGAAGCAATGAGCGGTCGAGGTTACTATTGTAGTCGATGTGGGGCGAAAATGTTCTTCGAGAATGAATTTGAGGACACCCTCATCTGCCCGAAATGCGGACATGATATTCCGACAGAGAGATACGGGATGGAAGATGATGAGGATTACGATGCCCTCTACCCGACAAAAGAGGAAGTATGCGGGTACGACGAAGAAGAGGAAGAAGATGACGACAATGAGTATGGCGAGATCTATGAAGAAGAGTTCAATGAATTAAGCCACGATGATTAAGAAACTTTAAGAGTATCGAGGGAAAGGGTTCGGACGCGGGCCCTTTTCTTTTTTTATGGAGGACAGAATGCGATATCACTACGAAAAGCCTGCAATCTATCTTTCACTGTATGGCGAACGTTATATTTGCAATCATCCGGTTTACGATGCCTGCACACTATACAAAATCGGTAAGAAGGGCCTTGCTGTCATCCAACAGCGATATGATCCCGAGACAAAGCATACCTGGTGGGGAGAGCTTGACCCGTGGCTGACCGACCAATTATATTTGAACCCGAACTTTAAGAAGTACTTTGACGAACGTTCCGGAGAGTGTAAGAATGGCTTGTATCCGACAGTTAGTGTTCGGCAAATGATGTGGGCATTGAAGATGAAGCCTATCAAGCGGGAACGCTGGGAAACATGCTTCGATCGACGTGATATTTAGACGCGAAATTTACAGGGTCTATTACAGAAATAAATCTTTTAAGGAGGTAGCTTTATGTTTAAGGAACTTGTTACAATGGTGTGGAAACCGCAGATTGAATGGGTTAAACGGCACTGGATTGCGTATATCGTGATCAGCGTTGTTGGAGGTGTTCTGTTCGGTACATACCCGTACTGGGTCGGAAATGTAAAAGACTGGTTTAAAGAGAAATTTAGCAGAAAGGAGGAGTCCTGAAAAGGACTCTTTCTTTTGATATTTTCGCGAAGAATGCGAGGACTATAATGAAACAATAAACCCTGCAATTTTAAGGAGGTAATTATGTTGGAGGCTTGTATGAGGATTAAAGGCTTTTTTACGACAGGTATTGTGGAGAAAATCATACAGAAAATGGTGCGTAAGAAATTTGGGTATGAGATTAATACTGAAATTAACGACATCGATATTCGGGTATGTGATGAAACAATTCTTGTCCATGTAGACGCCCAGGTAGAAATCGACAAGGACGAATTTATGAAAATTTTGAAAGAAAACGGGGCAGTTTGATGAAAAGAAGTGGAGTCAGCAATGGCTCTGCTTCTTTTATATTTTCGCGAAATTTGCAAGGACTATAGTGAAAGAAATAATTGGTTTAGTTGGTAAAACGCAGGTGAAATTCCTGAGATATCGGTTCGAATCCGATACTATTTCTTTTGCTGTTTATATTTTTCTTCACTGAAAGGAGGACGAAGAAATGGCAACTAAATCAACAGAGATGCAGCGTTTGCTAAAACGCAACTCATCAACTATCCTGACTTGTATTGGCGCAGTCGGGGTAGTAGCAACAGCGGTGTCTACAGCATTGGTGACGCCCAAAGTAACCCAGAAACTGAGCAAGACAAAGAAAGAGAAACGGAGGAAGCTGACTAAAACAGAAACATTTCTAATAGCGGCTCCGAATTATATTCCTGCTGTCGCTATTGGCGCCGGTACGATTCTCTGTATCTTCGCTGCAAATACGCTCAACCAGAAGCATCAGGCAGGTTTGACCAGTGCTTATGCACTTCTTAACGAGTCCTACAAAGACTATCGGAAGACATTGATTGATCTTCACGGAGAAGAGATTGACGAAGAAGTCCGGCAGGCAATGCTTCGGGAATGCTGCGACTATCACCAGCTTCATGTTGATTCTCCGGATAATAAGGCGATCTTCTTGGAGCCTATTTCGGGAGAGACTATTGAAGCCTATGAAAGAGAAATTATGGATGCAGAATACCACATGAACCGCAATTATATTTTGCGTGGCTATGCGTCGCTTAATGAATTCTACGAATTCCTCGGATTGCCAAAGACCGATTATGGCGATGAGCTTGGTTGGTGCTGTATGGATGAAATTGATTGGATCGATTTCGAGCATCATGAAGTATCCAGAGATGACGGAGGAACGCCGATCTACGAGATCAGTTATATTTTCGAGCCATATGCCGGTTATCTGGGTGAGTTTGAGTAATTCGCAAAAATTGCAAGGACTATAGTGAAGAATCAATGAAAGGAGGTTATCGCTATGGGCAAGAAATCTAATTTGATTAACGTTTTAGGAATGGTCGCAACCGTAATTGGAATGGGAGCAACGCTTCTGTCTAATTGGGCAAATGAGCAGAAAATGAATGAAAGAATCAAAGAGGAAGTTGACGCAGCGTTAGCTGAACAGAACAGTGATGACGATGAAGAAGAGGAGGCTTGATGGCCTCTTCCTCTTTATTATATTTTTCTTAAGGAGGACTTGTAACTATGAAGGTTAACTTTCCTTCACTCGCGAAGAGTGTGAAAGCGGGGTTTGTAAGACGAAGCCCCGAAATCCTTACCGGTCTTGGTATTGCCGGAATGATCGGAACCGTGGTATGGTCGGTTAAGTCAACACCGAAGGCTCTTACTCTTATAGAAGAGAAGAAAAAAGAGCTGGATGTGGAGAAGCTGACACCGACAGAAACAATCAAGACTACGTACAAATGCTATATTCCGGCGGCGGTTACCGGAGCAGTTTCGGTGGCGTGTCTAATCGGTGCCAACTCCGTAAACTCGAAGCGGAATGCAGCGTTGGCAGCTGCTTTAACCATTTCTGAAAACAGCATGAAGGAGTATAGCTCCAAAGTGGTTGAGGAACTTGGCGAAAAGAAAGAGAAAGCCATCCGGGACGAGATTGCAAAGGATAAGATAGAGAAAGATCCTGTTTCTGAAAAAGAAGTAATCGTAACAGGAAAGGGTGATGTGCTCTGCTATGACACAATCTCTGGACGATACTTCAAGTCAGACATTGATAAGATCAAAAGGATTCAGGCAGAGCTGAACCAACGCTTAATCCTGGAGAATTATATTTCGATGAACGAATTCTACTACGAGATTGGGTTGCCAAGCATTAAAATCGGCGATGATCTCGGATGGAATGTTAATGACGGAACGATTGATATTTCGTTCAGTTCACAGTTAGCAGACGAAGGGACTCCATGCCTTGTGGTGGACTTTAGCTATTTCGCTCCACGGTACGACTATCGTGGGCTGATGTGATCCGCAAAAATTACATACGCTATTATGGGGAAACAACCCTAAATTATATTTGTAAAGGAGATTGTAACTATGGAGAACGAAGCGATTGAAACAGTAAGTGAAGTTGTGGAAGAGGCAGCTCCGGAGATTTTCGTAGCAGTGGATACGAATAAGGGCTTCATGAAAGGTGTAGCAGCCGGTTCATTGGCGGTGCTTGGATGCGTAGCAGTATGCGAGCTGGTCACTAAACTGGTGATACCTAAAATGAAGCAGAAGAAAACGTACACTCAGTTGCACACGGTAAATCCGGAAGATTTGGACAACTACGAAGAAATCGAGGACGACTTCGAGTAACTCGTAACAAATAGTAAGAGTTGTTTTGATGAAGGGAGAGCATCCGTAACAGGGTGCTTTCTCTTTTTCTGTTTTAGGAGGTGACGTGATGACGCAGTATGCCTACAGTGGGCCTGTGATGGAGTTTGATATTTGTATTGCAAACAAATGGGAAAGCGCCACATGGGCACCGACGGAAAAGAAAGCCAGGAGTAATCTGGTGTATCAGTTTAAGAAAAAGAATAATAGACTTCCGAGCGCGAAAATCACGTTGCCCGGAAAACTTGTAGAATTAGGAGGACGATAATGGCAGAAATTGTAATGGAGGACTACAAGTCGAACAGTTTTAAGTCAAAGGGCGCAATAGAGAAGCCCGAAGTAAAGCAAGAGAAAAAAGTTGATAAGGTAATCTCCGGAGACGTTAAGGTAAGAAAGAAAAATGGTCTGCAGAAGGTTGCGGATGCTTTCATTGCCGAAGACATCAACAGTGTGAAAAATTATATTTTCAAGGATGTCTTAATTCCGCATATACAGAAAACAGTTATGGATGTCATGTATAACGGATTGGACATGATGTTTAACGGTATCTCCGGAAAGAGGAGCAACTCATCTCCGGGATCGAGAGTTTCCTATCGTGATTACTACGATCGGGATAAAAAGCCAAGACCGGCACCGGTAAACGAACGAGCAGCTTTTGACTATGGACAGTGGACATTCGACAATCGCGGCGATGCTGAAATTATATTAGAGTGTCTGGATGACATGATCAGCCGGTACCGGAGAGCTACGGTGCTTGACCTGTACGATGCAGCAGGCGTTGCAACTGACAATTTCACAGCCAATAAATATGGCTGGACTGATATTTCAAGTGCAAAGGTTGTTCGGGTTCAGGATGGCTATTCCTTAAGAATGCCAAGACCAATGCCGCTTGATTAAGGAGGGACTATGTACGAATCAGACGATAAGATGGTTTCCCATCCGGCTCATTATATTTCGAACGGTATGGAAGTGATCGACGTAATTGAAGCTTTCACATCAGACCTGAAAGGAATTGAAGCCACGGACACCGGAAACATCATCAAGTATGCCTGCCGCTGGAAGCATAAGAATGGCGTGCAGGATTTAAAGAAAATTATGTGGTACACACAGCATTTGATCGATCATCTCGAAAAGGACGAGGATGATATTTGAAAGGAGATTTAAAAAACTATGAAAATGAATAATATTACGAACAAAGCAGCCCGCGTATTCCATGAAGTTGCATTTACAACAAAGAAACACAGTCCGGAGATTCTTATTGTGACGGGCATTGTCGGAGGTGTAGCGGCTACAGTAATGGCCTGCAAAGCGACGCTTAAGGTCAATGATATTTTGACCGAACATAAGGACACGGTGGACAAGATTCACGATGTTGCTGCAGATGAGAAGATCACGGAGTACACCGAGGAAGACGAGAAGAAGGATCTGACTACGACTTATATTCAGACCGGTTTTAAGATGGCGAAGAATTACGCTCCGGCGGTCCTGCTTGGCGGTCTGTCGATCACCTGCATCCTGGCTTCCAATAACATTCTGAAAAAGAGATGGGTGGCATCGGAGGCTGCGGTTGTAGCGATCAACAACAGCTTCAAAGATTATCGTTCCAGAGTAGTGGAGAAATTCGGCGAAGCTGTCGATAAGGAACTGCTGTGCAACCTGAAAGCAACAGAAATCGAGGAAAAGGTTACGGATGAGGAGACCGGCGAAGAAAAGACGGTAACGAAGACAGTAACAACGGCAAATCGGAATGATAGTTCAGAGTTTGCAGCATACTTCGGGCCATACATCTATGATGAAGAAGGTAATACCAAACCAAACTTGAACTATAGCACAAACAACCTGTATAACATGATGTTCCTTCGGGAGAAAGAGAGTTATGCAAACGACTTACTTAAAGTAAAGGGTCGTTTATTCCTGAATGAGGTATACGCAATGCTGGGGCTTCCAGAGACAAGAGCCGGTCAGGTTGTCGGATGGACCTACGATCCAAAGAATCCGTCTGGGGACAACTATGTCGATTTCGGAATTCCCGAGGATACATTGACCTATGTTGACTATGTAGAAGGATATACAGAAGAAATCCTGTTGGACTTCAATGTAGATGGTAATATCTGGAAACTGATGTGAAAGTTGGAACAAGACTTGTTTGATTATCCCTCCTTGGCTTATGAATCATTAGGTCAGGAGGGATTTCTGCATTAAACGAAAGGAGAACGACTATGAGTTTCTTGGCTTATATTTTAGCAACAATGTCAGGGCTTTGCCTGGTGAGTGGTATTGCGGTGCTGTCCGGTGGAAAGGAGTAATTCATGGAGAACTTCGAAAGTTTAATAACCACACTGGATTATCTGCTTGATACCAAGAGAAAACGTCACATTGTTGGAGGCATTCTTCTGAGTGCCTCCCTTTTATTTGGCGGACTTGCAATAACCGTTATGACAATCAGAAATGAGGGAATGTAAATGAATAAATTGGCAGGAGCTGTGATATTTGCAGCGGGAACGGCAATTGGAGTGCTGGCTACTTGGCATTTTGCAAAAACAAAGTATGAAAAAATCGCGGAGGAAGAAATTGCGGAAGTAAAGCAAACCTATCGTGTAAAAATCACCGGAAATGGAATACGTGTCGAAAAGGTTGAAGAAAAAGAGCCGGTTGATGACAAGACTACATATGGTGTCAAGATTGCTGAAAGTGGATATGGCAGAATCTCCGTTGATGAAGAGACAAACGATCACTATGTTATTTCGCCGGAAGAGTTTGGTGAAATGGCTGATTATGACAACAGGACATTATTATATTTTCAGGATGGTGTCCTGACTGATGACAACTACGAAGTTGTAGACGATGTGGACGAAATCGTTGGAGAGGAAGCTCTTAAAAGTTTCGGAGAATACGAGGATGACTCGGTCTATGTCCGAAATGACCGGACGAAGTGTGACTATGAGATTCTTCTAAATCTTGACACGTACCGAAACGTAGCAAAGACTCTCCCGCCACATCGTAGGAGGACGTGATGGCAAGAAAGGATAAATCAATGGGGCTGGCGATAAAAAAGCGGCCGATAGTAACGGAATTATATTTTGAATGGCTGTGCCAGTTTGTATCGGACAATCCTGTATATCCGGTATCCTCATACACGAAGCTTTTATCGAAGCTTCATACGATCAAGTTCAATTATGTATTACCAATGGACGGAAATCGCGAAGAGGACGGAACGGACTTGAGATACAGATTTGCTTATGAGCATGACTATGACGAACGGATGATTGTAACAGTACTTGATGATCGTCCGTGCAGTGTATTGGAAATGATGGTCGCACTGGCAGTGAGATGCGAAGAGCATATTATGGATGATCCGGAGATTGGAAATCGAACCAGTGAATGGTTCTGGGGAATGATTAAGAACCTTGGATTGATGTCTATGACCGACGACAATTTTAGTGATTCATACGTCGACACAGTTATCACAAGATTCCTCGATCAGGACTACGAGAAAAACGGCAAGGGCGGTCTGTTCACTGTCGATCATTGCGGCAGAGACTTAAGAACCGTTGATATTTGGTGTCAGCTCTGCTGGTACCTTGATGAGATTAGTGAATGAAAGGAGAAATATTATGAATAACAATTTTTTGGAGATTATTATTGATAATCATGCATATCACTTAAATAATTTGAATGCTCAGTTAGAGGTTGTGAACGAGTCGATCCGGAGGAGCAATAAACTTCTTAAAAACCATGCGACAAACATTAGAATGCTTGGTATAGGTCTGGCTCTTGTCAGCATTGATATTCTTGTAATGCTGAAAGACAATGCCAAACAGGAGAAAAAGATTAAGAAGATCAACGAAGATTTGGATCGGCAGGAAGCAGAAATTGCTGAACTTAAATTCAAGATTGAACAGCAGAAAAAAGAAATAACTGACATCAATTTTAGAATGGATAGTATGGCAGACGAGCTGCAGCGCCACCTTGCCGAAGAAGGAGAACAGAAATGAGATGCTTGATTTTTTAATGGTTGCTACACGCAAACCAAAACAGGGAATTGTGGAGATCTATCCGAAATTCAAGATACAGACAAGTGACGATCTGATGATTCGAGGCAGCGATTTCTATGCTATCTGGATTGAAGAACGTGGCTTGTGGTCCACGAATGAACAGGATGCTTTGCAGCTTATTGATCGGGAGCTTGATATTTTCGCAAAAGAAAATAAATCACGTTATGACCCGGATACGACTGTACGAGTTTTACACATGTGGGATGCAGAATCAGGTATGATAGATCGTTGGCACAAGTATTGTCAGAAGCAGATGCGAGACAATTTTGTTATGCTCGACGAGAAATTGATATTTTCAAACACTGAGACGAACAAGAAGGATTACGCCAGCAAGAAGCTTCCTTATCCTTTGGAAGCCGGTGACACTCCTGCCTATGACAAACTCATGTCCGTATTATATTCTGAGGACGAACGGATGAAGATCGAGTGGGCAATCGGTTCAATCGTGAGTGGAGATTCGAAAAAGATCCAGAAGTTTATGGTTTTGTATGGGGCCGCCGGTACCGGTAAATCGACGGTCCTTAACATTATCCAACAACTCTTTGACGGATATTATTCTGTCTTTGACGCAAAAGCCCTTGGCTCTTCCACAAACGCGTTTGCACTGGAGGCTTTCAAAGCAAATCCGCTTGTTGCAATTCAGCATGACGGAGATTTGTCAAGGATCGAGGATAACACACGATTGAACAGTCTGGTTTCTCATGAGCTTATGACGGTTAACGAGAAATTCAGGTCAACATATTCTACTCGATTCAAATGCTTTCTCTTTATGGGTACGAACAAGCCGGTCAAGATTACAGATGCCAAATCAGGTCTGATTCGAAGACTTATCGACGTCTCTCCGACCGGAGAAAAACTTAGCCCAAAAGAATACAAGGCAACGACGAAACAGATCAAATTTGAACTTGGCGGAATTGCACAGCATTGTCTGGACGTCTATCAGGAAAACCCGGGAAGATACGACAATTATATTCCGACAGCTATGCTGGGGGCTTCGAATGACTTCTACAATTTCATGCTGGATTCTTACTATGTCTTCGAAAAGGAAGACGGAGTAACGTTGAAGGCAGCATGGGAGATGTACAAGACATATTGCGACGATGCCAGAGTAAATTTTCCATACTCTCAGAGAATCTTCAAAGAGGAATTGAAGAATTATTTTTGGGAATACAGCGAGAGGTCTTATGCAAGTGATGGCACTAGGGTTCGAAGCTGGTACTCAAAGTTCCGAAAAGACAAGTTTGAGGAACCTATGCCGGAGGTTGAGGAAAAGCCAAAACCTTGGTTGATATTTGACTCGACTAATTCTACGTTTGATCGAGAACTTCATGACTGTCCTGCACAATATGCTTCGGATGAAGGAACGCCCATGCGAAAATGGGAAAATGTAAGAACACAGTTACACGATCTGGATACGACAAAACTTCACTATGTGAAGGTTCCGGAAAACCATATCGTGATTGACTTCGATATTCCAGACGAAGAAGGTAACAAATCTTTCGAAAAGAATCTCGAAGCCGCATTGAAGTGGCCTGCGACCTATGCGGAACTCAGCAAGAGCGAGGCGGGAATTCATCTGCATTATATTTATGCAGGGGATCCTTCTATGCTGAGCCGTGTTTACGCGGACTACATCGAAATAAAAGTATTTAACGGCAACAGTTCCTTAAGACGAAAGTTGTCGAAATGTAACGAGTTGCCGATTGCAACCATAAGCTCTGGCTTACCACTGAAAGGAGAAAAAGCTATGGTTAATTTTGACTCGGTGCAGAGTGAGAAGGGGCTTCGAACTTTGATTAAGAGGAACCTCAATAAAGAGATTCATCCTGGAACGAAGCCCAGCATCGACTTTATATTTAAAATTTTGGAGGACGCATATGCCGGAGGTCTGAAATACGACGTAACTGACATGAGAGGAGCAATATTGGCGTTTGCTGCGAACAGTACGCATCAGGCAGATTACTGCATTAAGATGGTAAACAAAATGCAGTTTAAGTCTGAGGATGCGTCGGAAGTAGTAGAAAGCACAGATGAGAAAATTATATTTTACGATGTGGAAGTGTTTCCGAACCTGTTCCTTGTCAATTTCAAAGCGGAAGGCGAAGGAAAGCAAGTCAGTCGAATGATTAATCCAAGTCCAACAGAGATTGAAAGTCTGATTCAATTTAAGCTGGTTGGCTTTAACTGCCGGAGATACGATAATCATATTTTGTATGCCCGTTTAATGGGGTATACAAATGAGCAACTTTACAACCTGTCTCAGAGAATCATCAGCGGTGACAGCAAGAACTGCTTCTTTGGGGAGGCTTACAACATATCGTACACGGATGTATACGACTTCTGCAGCAAAAAGCAATCTCTGAAAAAGTGGGAGATCGAACTGGGTATTCATCATCAGGAACTTGGTCTACCATGGGATCAGCCGGTACCGGAGGAACTCTGGACGAAAGTTGCAGAGTATTGTGACAATGATGTCATTGCTACAGAAGCGGTTTTCAATGCTCGTAAGGCAGATTTTACCGCGAGGGAGATTCTGGCAGACGTTGCTGGCTCCACAGTTAACGATACGACAAACTCTTTGACAGCCAAAATTATATTTGGCAAAGAGAAGAATCCTCAGAAGTCATTCAACTATAGGGACATGAGCAAGGTTCCAACAGACAACATCTATTCAATCTGCTTTGTGAATAACCGCATTCCTGCTTATAAAAATGTCAAAGAAGATGACTATGATATTTTCGATACAGACAAGCATCCGTGGTTTCGTGGGTATGTCTACGATCATGGTAAATCAACTTATCGCGGAGAAGAAGTCGGCGAAGGCGGCTACGTCTATTCCGAACCTGGTATGTATGGAAACGTGGCTTTGCTTGATATTGCTTCAATGCATCCGAGCAGCATTGTAGCAGAAGAACTCTTTGGACCTGTCTACACGGCTCGCTTCAATGATATTTTGCAGGCTCGTATCGCGATAAAGCACAAAGAGTTTGACAAAGCGAAGAAAATGCTCGGTGGAGCTTTGGCGAAATACTTAACAGACGAGGATGCTGCGAATGATTTGGCACAGGCTTTGAAGATTGCGATCAATTCTGTGTATGGTCTGACGGCGGCAAACTTCGACAATCCATTCCGGGATAAGAGGAACAAGGATAACATCGTAGCCAAACGTGGGGCACTCTTCATGATTAACTTGAAGCATGAGGTACAAAAGCGTGGTTATATTGTTGCACACATCAAGACAGATTCCATCAAGATTCCGGATGCGACTCCGGAAATTATTGAGTTTGTCATGGCCTACGGCAAAGAGTACGGATACAACTTTGAGCATGAGGCTACGTATGACCGGATGTGTCTGGTAAATGATGCGGTTTATATTGCCAAGTATAAGGATGGAAAGCACGCCGGAGAGTGGACAGCGACCGGTACACAATTTCAGGTTCCATATGTCTTCAAGACTTTGTTCAGCAAAGAGCCAATTACGTTCGAAGACATGTGCGAGACGAAGTCTGTTAAGGACGCATTATATTTGGACATGAACGAAAATCTGCAGGATGTGACCGCATACGAAAAAGAACGAGACGGATTCTTTAAGAGTAACGCTCCATGCCCTGATGATATTTTACAGAAAATCGCCGAAGGTCACGATTACCACTTCATCGGAAAGGTTGGTCAGTTCTGTCCGATTAAGCCTGGATGCGGAGGCGGCGTATTATATCGTGGTAAAGACGGTAAGTATTATGCAGCCACAGGAACAAAAGGATACAGGTGGCTTGAATCAGAAATGGTCAAGACACTTGGTAAAGAAGATGACATTGATCGGTCATATTATGAGAAACTGGTTGATGAAGCGAAAACAGCAATCAGTGTATATGGAGACTTTGAATGGTTTGTTTCCGAAGATCGGTACATAGGCCCAAATTTTGACATGGGTGACTATATGAACCGACCAGTCTATGAAGAGGAACTACCATTTAATTGATATTTTGAAAGGAATAAAGCATGGCATACAAATTAAAAACAATTTTTCAGCCGATAAGTTTTTCAAAGCTATTTGATGCTGAAATGACTGAATTGGCAAATGATGGCTGGTATCCGCTTACCAACTATCCAAGAGTTATTTCACACGAGACGAAGGAAGACACCCTGATATCAGTAATGGAAAAAGAAGAGGAGGACAAGTAAAATGGCAGCAAACAGAGTAGGAACTATTGCAATTGAGAACGCACACATTTTCTTTCGGAATTTCTCCGGGAAAGAAAGTAAGTACAATCGTCCGGGGCAGAGAAATTTCTGTGTAAGCATTGATGATCCGGCGCAGGCTCAGCAGCTTTCAGAGGACGGATGGAATGTCCGTATCTCGAAGCCTCGCGAAGAAGGTGACGACCCGAGCTATTATATTCAGGTGAAGGTCAGCTATGACAACTTCCCGCCGAAGGTCTATATGGTGACAAAAAAGGGGAAGACACTTCTGGATGAGGAATCCATTGAATCGTTGGACTATGCGGAATTCCACAATGTAGATTTGGAAATTAGGCCATATAACTATGATGTCAATGGCAAGACTGGCATTTCTGCATACTTAAAGACGATGTATGCCGTGATTGAAGAGGATCGTTTCGCCGACAAGTATGCGGAGGAAGAGTATCCGGAGTAATTTATATTTTGTAAAGGAGGACAAGATGAGCGTAACGTTAAGTCAGGAGGATTGCTATTGCGACCTTCAAACATTTTATAAAAACGTTGCGACCAAGATGGGTGTTACTGTAACAGGTAGCACCCTTTTTGATTGCAGAAAAATCAGTGTTACGAAGCAGGTTCAGGACGAGTTGTGGGCCTACTATTATCAGGAGGAAGGATACAGCAATATGCAGATTTCTGCGCTGTTTCTTGCTATGGGTCCGAAGGCTAACATTGACCAGTGTAAGGAGGAATACCTGGCGAAGACCGAGGATGGCTTTGTAGCGTAATTATATTTTCACCACTGAAAGGAGAATAAATGGTTAAGTTTGAAACAGGGCAGGTGATGACGACCAATGGCGTTGTTGAAGAGCAAAAACGAGATATATTTTTCAATTTGTTTGTCGGTATTTCACTAATTCGTTTTAAATATGGCGATTGGGGTGATCTGGACGAGGAAGACAAGCAGACGAACGAAGACGCTTTGAAACATGGCAATCGTCTCATGGGCAGTTATATTTACGACAAGGATGAGATACTTAACTATATTAACTCAATGCATAATACAGAAAAATACACCCCGAAGAAAACCGAGGACAAGGATCCGGAGGGTTTGAAGATTTGGATTATCACGGAATGGGATCGCAGCTACACAACGATTCTGTTTCCGGAAGAGTATTAAGGAAAGGATGCATGATATGAAAAGAGAAGAACTATGCTGTGAAAAATGTGTTCATGGATATGTATGCGCACACAAAACAAACTTTTGGAAAGCCCAAGAAGCTATGGATAAAATAACTGTTCCGATAGAAGAACAGGAGGTTACTTTTCTTAAAGATATGCTTTTTATCAAACCTGTGGAATTGCAATGTCGATACTATATGAGATTAAAGGAAGCGAATATAAAATGATTCAACTCTATGGCGGAGTAGAAGAGATTTGTTAGGAGGATTATATTTATGGCTTATAAAAAAGAAGACAGAGAAAATCTTATAGCAACCGTAAAGACTGTTGGTGAAACTTTAATCAACGATGCTGAGAGTATAGTAGGGGAGAATACAGATTGCTTGTCGAACTTTAGCATCTGGATTCATTTAGACGCTGACTCTGTACCCACTTACGAGGTGACGCAGGAGTATGATATACCACCGTACAGTGAAAGGCAGAACAAATGATTCAACTCTATGACTATCAACTGGAAGCGGTTCAGAAGATGAAGAACGGCTGTATTCTTTGTGGTGGCGTGGGTTCGGGAAAGTCCTTAACTGCGCTAGCGTATTACTACCTTCGAAATGAGGGTGAGATGGAATCCTTAATGGGCGAGGACTATATTCCTATGAATGATCCGCCTATGGATTTGTACATCATTACGACAGCGCGGAAGAGAGACACTTTAGAGTGGGAGGGGGAGCTTTCTCCCTTCCTGCTTTACCCAAAGAAAGAAGTAAGCCTTTACTCTAATAAGGTCGTAGTTGACTCCTGGAATAACATCGCGAAATACAGGGATGTGACAGGAGCCTTCTTTTTATTTGACGAGCAAAGGGTTGTCGGATCCGGTGCCTGGGTAAAGTCTTTCCTGAAAATTGCCCGGGGGAACGAATGGATACTGCTTTCTGCGACACCGGGTGATACCTGGCAGGATTATATTCCGGTCTTCATTGCAAATGGTTTCTATAAAAACCGCACCGAGTTTATCCGAGAACATGTGGTCTATTCTCGCTTTACGAAGTATCCGAAGATTGACAAATATTTGAATACCGGCCGGTTAATCAGACTGCGCAATTCTATTCTTGTTAACATGGATTTCAAAAGGCAAACGATTTCACACCACGATGATATTTTCGCAGACTATGACAAGATGAAGTACAAGGAAGTAACCCGGACACGCTGGAATCCTTACACGAATGAGCCGGTTATGAACGCCGGTGAGCTTTGCTATGTCTGGCGACGCATTGTGAATTCCAGTGAGGACAGGCAGGTGAAGCTTTTGGAGATCGTTGAGGCTCATCCGAAGAGTATTATATTTTACAACTTTGACTATGAGCTGGAAATCTTGAAGACAATTTTGCAGGGTATGGAGATTGCTGAGTGGAACGGTCACAAGCATCAGGAGATTCCACGGTCTGATAAGTGGGCTTATCTGGTACAGTACAATGCGGGAGCCGAGGGCTGGAATTGCATCTGGACAGATACGATTATATTTTACTCGCAGAATTACTCTTACAAGATGATGCAGCAAGCGTCCGGAAGAATTGACAGATTAAATACACCTTACAAAGACTTGTACTATTACCATTTCAAGTCACGTTCAGGAATTGATCTGGCGATTGCGAAAGCTTTGAAGGATAAGAAAAATTTCACAGAAGGAGGATTTGTGAAGTGGTAGAAAAATTTTGTGTTGGTCTTATAGTTTCAATAATCATTGCTGTTTTAGGCATTTTAATCGGAGAAGCATTCACAGTAATATTTAATGACGAAATGGACGGTTATAGATTTACTGTAGTACTGTTGGCAATAGCTCTTGGGATTTGTTTAACTATATTTCGATATCAATATATCGTCTCATTCTTGTAAAGTAAAGGAGATTTTGAAAATGACAGAAAAAATGTTCTATATGTGTGATATTTGCAAAAAGTTCCACGACACCAAAGAAGAATGCGAGAAGTGTGAATCATCGCACACTTCTGTTAAAAGTATCAAAGAATGTGAGTATATTTATGATGGTCCATATCCATATCGCATTAATATAGAGTTTGCCGATGGAACGGTTGCAGCATATGACCTTTATAAAATATTGCAAGAGGAGGTTTTGTGAAGTGGGAAAGTATGAGGTAACATTATCGCTTCCCTACAATGAAGTATCTCTGCCAACCGAGGATTCATTAAGGACATTCGTAAAATTGGCTTTACGTCAAAGAGGAATTTCTGTTCGTCAACTGGCGCGTGATTTGAAAGAAGAAGGTGGACCATGTGAAAAACAAATTCATCGCTGGCTTTATGGAGAAAACTCGATGAGATATAAAAGCATCGAGAAAATATTCAGGTATCTGATTGTCTGGGATGAGGCTAAGGAGGTTTAAAAATGATAGGAATTATTATATTTGCGGTACTGGCAATGCTTTGCTGGGCATTCATACACGCTTGCGATAATGAGCCGGAAGAATGCTATTGGTATATGGAGTCTAACGGCCACGCGTTCTCAAATGCCTGTGGTGGCATGGTTCCGCCAGATGAAAGTTGTAGTAAATGTCCGTTTTATGTAGAATTAGGAGGTAACGATGAAACAACCGAAACGACTGACTCGTAAGCAGAAAGAATGTCTGTCTGCGCAGGATTTGAACTGGCGCGAATGGCTGTTACTTGAGGAGACGGAATTTTCTTACCGGCTTGTACATAAGGTGACCGGTAGAATTAAGAGAGTGGACAAGTTTGTCAAAAGGAGAAAAAATGGACGAAACATACTCGTATAAAGAGGTCTACTTTGACCAGTATTGTGAAACTTGTAAACATAAGGACACCTATGAAGGTGACATGCCATGCAATGAGTGCCTGAATAATGGCGCAGCATTATATTCTCATAAGCCCGTTTGCTGGGAAGAAAAGGAGTAATGTATGGGAAGTTTGTCAAGAATGTCAGAGGTTTGCAGTATATGCCCGCAGAAAGACAAATGCTCTAAGAAAAGGATGGAGGCATGCGCCTATTTAGTACCGGCTTCTGAGCCTATTGCGGCTGAGATAGAAATTAATAACGAGATTAAACAGAATATCTATGACCAAATTTATTCATTTAGTGTACCTCGTGTGTATACTGGTAAATTTTAGAAAGGCGGAATTAAAATTATGAGTGAAGATTATAACCTTGGATTTGATGCTGGATACGATTGCGCTATATGCAGAGAAGTTAGAGACAAAGAATACAAAAACAGACAGATAAAGCGGAAGAGAGAAGCTGAGATAGAGCGGAAATTATATTTTGCCGGGCAGAAGTTGCTCGGCATTTTTGTTCTTCTGTTTACTTTTGTGTCAGTGGCTCTGATGAACGGCGACGCTACTTTGGCTCTGATCACGGCTCCGTTGGGATGTGTGCTGATATTTTCAAAGAGGCGGCTTCTTACAGTGAAGCAGGAAGGAGAAGATGAATGGTTGTAAAGGTTTTAAAAGTTAGTGATGGCGGACGGATTGATGACAGCCGGGTTGCTCTTATGAATAAGAGTGGCAGCTTTAGCCGGATTTACAATAATAACAAGTACCTGAGAAATCTGATTGAAAAGTACGGAACACCATTATATTTGAATGCAATCATTGATGGTGATGCGGTTCATGTTAAAGGAATGGTTCGCGGCACGTTTTAAGGAGGTTGATATGGAGGACAAATTACCAAAAATCATTGCAGTTGATTTTGACGGTACATTATGTGAGGACAGATACCCGGAAATTGGAAACCCACGTTTAGCCGTTTTTGAATATCTGTTCCACGAAAAGAATGTGCGAGGCGCAAAAATAATTTTGTGGACATGCCGTGTCAATGAACACTTGAAGCACGCCACCGCTTGGTGCGCTGAGCATGGATTATATTTCGATGCAGTTAATACAAATCTGCCGGAGGTGATTCGCACATATGGGTGTGATACTCGCAAAATTTATGCGGACGAGTATATAGACGATAAAAATCGTATGATAGGAGGTAAAGGATGATTAAACTTGACAACACGGAGGTTACTGGTTGGGAGCACGCAATTCGTGGAATGCGGAATCCTATGAACTCGTGGGATAGGAGTGATAGTGAATATTGCGATATGATAAATCGTTGTACAGAATGTCATGCATTTAATTCCAAGCGTAGCTATTGTGAATATACTGAATACGCCAATACTACGAGTTATTATTATGGCCGAAATTATATTCTTGGTCCGAATGACCGTAAACTTGCATTAAGTTTGGCAAAGAGTGGATCTGTCCATGCGAAGTATCGCCGGATGATCGTGGTGTACGTAGACATTACGGCACCATTATATTGGTGGAAAGAGTTTGATACGTACAAGGTTGGTACAGTTGCGAATTCTTGCAGCACGATGCATAAGATTGCAGAGAAGGAATTTACTTTGGATGATTTCTCGCATGAGTATTTGAGGGTGGCGTCACTTCAATGCTTGAAATATACGATCGAGGCTTTGAATGCGGAAAGAGAAGCTTATATTGGTAAGGCATTACCTGGACTGAAAGATGATAAGCAGTGCTGGTACAACATGATTCAGCTTCTTCCGACCAGTTACAACCAGAAGCGGACGGTGATGTTGAATTACGAGGTCTTAGCCGGATTATATCCTATGCGGAAAGATCACAAGCTTGATGAATGGCATCTCTTCTGTGACTGGGTTCGGAACCTGCCTTATTCGGATTTGATTATCGGAGAGGAGAAAGCGGATGCAAAAATTGACCAATGAAGAAACAGAGGCTTTGTGTAACTTTGCATATGACCTGTTTGTTGGTGATACGGCATTTAGCATTGATCTGGATGATGAGGATTGGCATCGGTTAGTACGTGATCGGACGATTACAAAATCTAACTCATATGGACAAAGAGTTAGAATTATATATACCGGATTACGAGAAGTATCTTACAATTAATCAAAAGTAGGAGGACTTGAAATGAAACGAGAAGATTTTGTTGCCGGGCTAAACAGTCAGCTTGAAATGTCGGTCGACGAGCAGGCTGATATTTTGTACGAAAGCTTAAAGCAAGATGGTGAGACATTAACGTCCATTATAGCAATCGAAGAACTTGCTGAGTTGCAGAAGGAAATCAGTAAGCAGCTTCGCGGAGAAGGTAACTTCTATGACCTTTTACAGGAGATGGCAGATGTTGATATTTCTCTTGCTAATTTAATGGTGATGCACGATATCAGCTCATCAGAGCTTAGAAAGGTCATGACTGTGAAAATTGATCGTGAGAAGAAACGGATTGGGAGGTGAATGAGAGATGGCGCTTTTTGCTGTAATAGCATGGTTGATAGAGACACTCTTCGGTATAGGATTCATTATGTCTGGAACTAATTTGGCTGGATGGAATGACTTTGCCAGAGTAGGGATAGGTGCTTTGTTTCTTATTGCTGCCGCGATTAACCTTACTGCTACAGATAATGATTGATGAAGGGAGATGATGAAAATGTTGAGTGTAGAAGAACTCGTGTGGCTGTTTATTATATTTATCTGTGCTTATGCAATTGTGAGTCGGGTTTGTAAATGCATTGAACAGTGTGCTGCAGACAAGGCGGTCAGGGAAATTTGTCAGTATAACCCGAACAACAAGTTGGCGAACGATGTCTATAAGAAAGCATATGAAACAATGATGAAGACGCTGCTGAAAAAAGGAGCTTACTATGAGCAAAAGAGCGGAAATCAGGCGGGCGGCCAGACAGGAACAGAAAGATCAGACGGCCACGTATAACCTGACAAAAGCTCAGCTGGAACATTATATTCAGGAAGGCATTAAGGACAAGATTGCGGAGGCTAAGCAGGAAGCTACCGAGAAGGCTGTGAATCAGGCTATGGTGCTTATGCTGACACTTCCGCTTGAAGTCCTGATGGATTATTACTGGCCTAAAACATATGCCAAGCGCATTCCGGAGTTTACGGATCATGTGTTGGAATACTTTGAGAGATGGCAGAATGGAGAACTGGATATGGACAAGCTGAGAGAGGATTTGTGGGTTTATGGTGGTGTGAAATTGGAGGTTGAAGATGAGTGATATTGACGAGAGGCTTAAAATGACGGTGATGACCTGGGCCAGAGAGGTGAACGAAGTTATATTTAAAGCAAAAGAATATACGGATTCAGTAAGTGTACAGTTGGCTGCCTCAATAAATAATATTCTGACGAAAGAAGAAAAGCAGTGAAAATTTTTGTGGTTCTATGGAGGTTGAAGATGAGTAATATTAATAGAAACGGGTCAGGTTACTATGATCCGACGGCTTTTGAGGTTATGAAGACCAGTGCAGAAGAGGAGGAGCGGTTTCACAAGCTCCTGTGTACTATCAAGTATATTTGTAACCTTGCTGATTTTGACATTGATGAAAGGATCATACTCACTGACAGGAGAACCGGACGAACCTGGAGGTGATGCGGATGGGTAGAAAAAAGAGTGAAATTGCGAAAAGAAAAAGATACTCGCTTCGGTTAAATGGCGGCGAACAGGCCATGCTGGAAGAGGTTGCTAACGAAACTGGCATGACTATGGCTGAGATTTTAAGGTGCGGTGTGAGGTTACAGTACCGGGAATTATTGAAACATCGGGACAATTTTTGAAAATTTTTGCCGATTTTTGGATGTACAAAAACGAAAATTTTGGGCCATTTTTGGTTTTTGAATTTGGCCCATTGCCCACTTTTTCTGGCCCATTGTTGAAAATAGTTGGTTTTTTGGATGTACAAAAATGCGAAAATGGGACACTTTTTGGGCCATTTGCCCACTTTTGGGCCACTTTTGAAAAGTGGATTTGGCCCATTTTTGGATGTACATTTTAGCAAATTTCTGAAAATTGGATGTACAAAAACGGCTAAAATGGCTTAAAAATGGACGTTTTTGACCGCATTTTGGGATTTTTTCAGGTTTTGCGATTTTTGGATGTACAAATAGGCCAAAAGCCCACTTTTATTTCTTATTTAAACGCGAAAAGAAAAAATAGAAATATATAGTAATTGGCAAAAATTTTTGGCCTTTTGGCCCATTTTTGTACATCCATTTTAGCGCGGACTATTTTGTCCTCAAATTTATCTCAAAAACAGCTTTATATTTCAAGCCACTCATGCTATACTACGAGTGCCGCACAATCGAATAATTTTTCTCGGTTAAGGGAACAACTTTGCTAAAAAGTGTGTTCTCTCTTTACTCATACCTTGACCGGGAAGAGATTGTGCGGCAACAAGTGAGGGATTGCGCTTTTTGGGTGCGTCTCTCGCTGCGGTGTAGGGGCGCACTTTTTATTATATTTGGGCCCCGTTGAGTGGGGAGGATTTGTGGAGATGAACGATGAAATCGAGTATTGCTATGGTGACGTTTTAGACAAGGATGGTAATGTCAAAGAGGAATATGTGCGAGTTGAAATAAGTGCTCGTACGAAGGATGCGGAAGAGTTATTGCAGGACGAGGATAAGATGGAACGCTTTCTTCAAAGGCTGGAACGAAAGCTTAAAAAGGTTCCTGCTATTGGAGATAAGCTGTCTAATGTTCCTGTGCTTATTTCGTTAATCCGTTCGTACATAAGAAAAGAATATGATAGAGTTCCATACCTGAGTTTAATCAGCATTGTTGCGGCTTTATTATATTTCTTATCCCCGGTAGATTTGATTCCTGATTTTGTTCCTGGAATTGGCTACATAGATGATGCATTTATTATTACCACAGTTTGCGCGATGATGCAGGATGATGTAGACGAGTATAAGCAGTGGCTGGCGGAGCATCCGAGAAAAGCATTACCAGAGGAAACAGTAGTTTATGAAGAGGAGGATGACGATGAGTAGACACCATCATAGAGGGCACGGAAACGGCAGATTTCTAATGGATTTAATCCTTACAATCTGCACAGGCGGTCTTTGGCTGATCTGGCTGTTGATCAAGTTTCTACGGAACAACAGTTGACACAAAATTATATTTCAGATTATCAAGGTCGGGAAGCTTTCTCGGCCTTTTTAATTTTCGCGAAAAAAACATGGACTGTTATGAAGAGAAAAGGTATAAGTGCCATTTTCTCTAAACTTTTGAAAAGGAGCCTATTTCTATGTTAGAGAGTGAATTTCAGGCATCACTCATCCGAGAATTAAAGAAACGATTCAAAGGATGCATTGTGATGAAGAATGACCCGGATTATATTCAGGGCATACCTGACTTGCTGATTCTTTACAACAATAAATGGGCTACGCTCGAATGTAAAAACAGTGCAAGCGCGAAAAAGCAACCCAATCAGGAGTATTATGTAGGACGTATGAACGAGATGTCATTCTCAAGATTCATTTGTCCGGAGAACAAAGAGGAGGTTTTAAATGAACTTCAACAGGCATTCGGAAATTAGGGGAACCCACGCTTGCTTTGGAGCCAGCGACAGTGCATGGCTTCGATACGATGAAGAGAAAGCTTTGATGAAATTGAAGAAGCGCTACATCACAGCGCTTGGGACAGAAGCACACGAGTTTGCTGAATCTCAGATCAGGCTTTGTAACAAGATTACGAGCAACAAGGATCTCAGTCATGGCTTTCGAACTTATATTTACAGGAAGTATTTGGATGGTTATGGTGACCTTTTGCCATATGGCTCAACTTTGTTGGAGCACATTCAGTACATGCCGAAGACATCGTTTGAGACGATGAAGACATACATCAATGACGGAATTGGATTTCGTATGGAGACCGAGCAGCCATTGAAGTATTCTGATTATTTTTATGGAACAGCAGATTCGATCTCATTTCGAGACAACTTTTTAAGAATACACGATCTTAAGACTGGAATAACACCGGTTCACATGGAGCAGCTTGAAATTTACGCTGCTCTTTTTTGTTTGGAGTACAAGGTGAAACCTGGTGAGATCGAGATGGAGCTTCGGATCTATCAGAACAATGAAGTATTATATTTGAATCCGACTGCAGAAGAAATCCTTCCTATCATGGATCGGATTGTTTCACTTAACAAGACAATCATCAGATCAATGGATAAGGAGGGCTGAGATCATGAGAATCGCGGATGATATTTTGATGCATTATGGCGTTGGTAAACTTGATGGCGCTCCTGGTCGTGGCTCAGGTCGTTATCCATTGGGAAGCGGTAAGAATCCAAACCAGCATAGCCGAGATTTTCTATCTCGAATTGATGATTTGAAGTCTCAGGGATTGACTGAGAAACAGATTGCTGATGCAATGGGCCTTACCACAACTCAGCTTAGGGCACAGAAAGCCTTAGCAAAATCGGAAGTTCGATCTGCAGAGTATGAAAGAGCAAAAGAGCTGCAGGAGCAGGGTTACAATCCTACAGAAATAGCTCGAATCATGGGATACAAGAGTGAATCGTCAATTCGATCTCTTTTGAATCCGAAATCTGCAGAAAACATGAACAAATCTATGGTGACCGCGGAACTTATCAAGAAGGAAGTTGATTCTAAAGGATTGGTTGATGTCGGAACCGGTGTTGATGCAGAGCTTGGCATTTCCAAAGAAAAGCTGGATCAGGCTTTGGCTATTCTGCAGGAACAGGGTTATGAAGTTTATGGTGGACGTATTCCACAGGCTACCAATCCTGGCAAGTATACAACACTGAAAATCATTGGCCCGCCTGGAACAGAGCATAAAGACATTTACAACTATGGTGAAATCAGTTCACTGAAAGATTATATTTCCTATGATGGCGGCGAATCTTTTAAGAAGGCTTTCGAGTATCCGGCAAGTATGGACTCAAGCCGATTGCAGATTCGCTATGCCGAAGATGGTGGTAAAGACAAGGATGGTGTTGTTGAGATTCGTCGAGGTGTGGAAGATCTGTCTCTTGGTAATTCACACTACGCACAGGTTCGAATCCTTGTTGATGGAACACATTACATCAAAGGAATGGCTGTCTATTCTGATGGAAGTGATATGCCTGATGGTGTCGATGTTATATTTAACACCAACAAGAGCAAATCGGTATCAAAGATGGATGTCTTAAAGGAGATTCATACCGAAGATCCTGACAATCCGTTTGGCTCTCTGATCAAGGAACATGGTGGCCAGAGCTATTATGACGATCCGAATGGTAATTATATTGATGAGGTGACCGGAAACAGGCAGTCATTATCACTCATCAACAAACGAGCTGATGAAGGAGACTGGGGTGACTGGGCTGATGCTTTACCGTCTCAGTTCTTATCCAAGCAAAGTGATAAGCTTATTAAACAGCAGCTCACACTTGCAGCAGATGACAAGAAAGCAGAGTATGAAGAGATTTGTTCACTTACCAATCCTACTGTTAAGAAGGCATTGCTGAAATCCTTTGCTGATGATTGCGATGCAGCAGCAGTTCATTTGAAAGCAGCGGCTTTACCGAGGCAGAAATACCAAGTTATATTACCCTTGACAACAATCAAGGATACCGAAATCTATGCTCCTAATTATGAAGATGGTGAAACAGTTGCTTTGATTCGTTATCCGCATGGCGGAACCTTTGAAATTCCTATCCTGAAAGTAAACAACAAGCAGGCAGAAGGAAGAGAGGTTTTGGGTAACACACCTGCAGATGCGGTTGGCATCAGTTCTTCTGTAGCAGCCCGATTGTCTGGTGCAGACTTTGATGGCGACACCGTTATGGTTATTCCATGTAACTCGTCAAACAGTAAGATCAAGATCGTTTCTACTCAACCATTGGAAGGTTTGAAGAATTTTGAACCAAAGGACGAGTATGGTGCAGATTATTCCACTACTGATGCTGATGGAGTAACCAAGCATTATTATCGTAACGGCGTTGAGTTCCAGCAGATGAAGAACACTCAGACAGAGATGGGTAAGATTAGTAATCTTATCACAGACATGACTTTAAAGGGTGCTACTGATGATGAGCTTGCTCGTGCTGTCCGGCATAGTATGGTTGTCATTGATGCAGAGAAGCATCATTTGGACTACAAAGCAAGCGAGCGCGAGAACAACATTACTGGATTGAAGAAGAAATACCAGGCCAAAGAGGATGAAGAGAAGTATGGTGGTGCCGCAACTCTAATCTCTCGTGCAAAGTCCCAGACCTCTGTAACCAAGAGACAGGGTGTGCCTAAAATTAATCAAAAGGGTAAGGAGTGGTACGATTCAAGCAAGCCCGAGGGAGCCCTGATCTATAAGGACAGCGAGAAGGCTACCTATGATGTGGCTAAGGTGAGTCGCCGCTCTGCAGATACCAATGCTACCATCCGTATAAGTGCTAAGGGTACGGCTTATGCCCAGCCTGATGACTCAGAGAAGTGGTACCCCATAGATGGGAAGACCACCACCCTGAAAGAAGGAGACCGAGTCGATGCAACCATTACAAGTAAGACCCGTACTGAGAAGAGTACCAAGATGGCTGAGACTGACGATGCCATGACCCTTGTTTCAGAATACAGATCCCGTGCCGAACTGGCCTATGCGGACTATGCCAACCAGATGAAGTCCCTTGCCAACCAGGCCCGTATCGAGATGGTTAGTACCGGTAAGATAGAATATTCAGCCTCTGCCGCTAAGACCTATGCAGAAGAGGTGAAGGTTCTTAAGTCAAAATTAAACGTGTCCTTGCAGAACGCACCAAAAGAGCGCCTTGCTCAGATTATTGCCAATGATAAGGTGACTGCTATGAAACAGGAAAATCCTGACATGACAAAAGAGCAGATCAAGAAGGCTTCTCAGCAGGCACTTACTCAGGCACGTCAGACTGTTGGTGCAGAACGACAAGCCATTGAGATTACTGATCGTGGATGGGAAGCTATTCAAGCTGGCGCAATTAGTGAGAATCAGCTTGCACAAATTCTTGATCATACTGACATTGACAAATTAAAAGAACGTGCAACACCACGAACTTCTACGGAATTGAGTCAAGTTCAACAGAACAGAATCAAGTCTTTGGCTGCTTCTGGTTATACAACAGAACAAATAGCAAAAGCGCTTGGCGTTTCAACTTCTACTGTTCGAAAGTATTTAAAACAGTAGCTAGTGAATTATATTTGAATTGAAAGGAGTGAATTTAGAATGTCAACAAGATTCGCATTGACAACGTTTGACAATCCTTACAATCCATTCACAGATTTCAATTCTTGGTTTCTGTTTGATGTGGAAAAAGGATACAATTCTTGTGGTTATCTTGGAAGAATCGCGAAAACTTCTGATCAGTTCTCGGAAGAAGAGAACAATAAGGAAGTAGAGCGAGCAATTGATGAAATTGTAAAGTATGATTTCAGAAATATCTACAAAAAAGTAAAGCAAACTGCTTAACGAAAGGACGAATTTTGAATAAATTTCTGTTTGTTGTAGGAAATGAAAGCGTACAAGGGTTTCATAAGGAATTTTAGGTATAGGGGGGGGTAGCAAAAAATGCGCCCCCTCTCCAAATCGCGGCTGTCTTCAAAAAATCTCCGGGGGAGATTTTTGGGGGTGGTTGATATTTTATAGCGTTTGGACAAATTCACAGGGCTGACCATATACAAGACTAGCCAATATTCGTTAAAAAAGTCCTCCTTTTACCTCCTTTCAGTGGGATAACATCTGGCGGTTCTGTGAATTTGTCTAAACGCTATAAGTGAATTAAAAGAGGTGATATTTCATGGCAAGGAAAAAAGCCACAACTGATTCTTCCGAGCGAAAAATTAGACCGGCTTTAACTCCGGAAGCCAGGGAAAATCAGATGATTTCGCTTGCAATAGATTTAGCGGAGAAGCAGCTTATCGAGGGAACCGCTTCTTCACAGGTCATTACCCATTATCTGAAACTCGGCTCAACAAAGGAGCGAATCGAGAAAGAGATACTGGAAAAACAAAAGGACCTGATTGAGGCAAAAACAGAGAATCTGCAATCAGCAAAACGAATTGAGGAACTCTATGCAAATGCATTGAAAGCGATGCGAAATTATAGTGGGTATGGCGGTGATTCAGATGAAGATTAGAACTTACTCGGAATTGATAGCCTTACCAACTTTCGAAGAACGGTACAGATATTTGAAACTGGATGGGACGGTCGGGCAGGAGACTTTCGGATTTGACAGATACATGAACCAGCAATTCTATCAGTCACAGGAGTGGCGGTCAATTCGGGATGCAGTAATCATCCGGGACAATGCCTGTGACCTTGCTTTGCCCGGGTACGATATTTTCGGAAAAGTATTGATTCACCATATGAATCCAATCTCAATGGATGACATTAAGCGTCGAAGCGAGTTCCTGTTGAATCCGGAATACCTGATTTGTGTAACCCACAGAACCCATCAGGCAATCCATTATGGCGATGAGAATCTGTTGTCGAAAGAACCTGTAGAACGAACAAAGAATGATACTTGCCCATGGCGGCATTAACAAAGGAGTGATCTATCATGGACAGTATTCTTACATCAGTTAAAAAATTGTTGGGTGTTACGGAAGAGTACACTCATTTCGACACTGATATTATTATGCACATTAACTCTGTCTTTACAATCCTGACACAGCTTGGCGTTGGTCCATCCGCAGGATTTTCTATTTCAGACTCAAGTGCAGTTTGGACAGACTTCATAGATGAGACTCCACAGTTGGAGCTGGTCAAGTCCTATATGTATCTGCGAGTTCGGCTTTTGTTTGATTCCACGACGATGAGCGGAACCGTTGTCGAGTCAATCAACCGACAGATTTCAGAGTTTGAATGGCGTCTCCAGGTTGGAGCAGAATTAAATAGCGAGGAGTAAGTTATGGTTTATACATATTTTGGTAATGAACTTTACCATCACGGTATTCTCGGGATGAAGTGGGGTGTCCGGCGTTATCAGAATGAAGATGGTACTTTAACGGAAGAGGGAAAGAAACGATACAATCGTGATATTCAGGAGAATAAAGCCAAAAAGAAAGATAGTCGAATTGATACAAGCTCCCCTGATCCGAACCGCTGGGTAAGGGAAGATAAGGAAAGAGCTTTGGATACAGTAAACGAATCTTCAAAGCTTGTTAACCAACTTTCCAAAATCGAGCAGGAGACCAGAACACAACCGGTAAAGCAGAAAATGGATTTGTCTAACATGACCGATAAAGAATTGCGAGACCAGATCAATCGTGAGCTTTTGGAACAGCAGTACAACAAGCTTTTTGCAGAAGAGACAACTCCACAGACTTCAAAGGGTAGAGAGTATGTACAGAACACTCTTGAAATAGCTGGAACAGTGTTAGGCTTAACCAGTTCTGCTTTGGCAATTGCGCTTTCAATTCAGAAATTAACTGGGAAAGGATAAGTAATGGTTTACACATATTTTGGTAATGAACTTTACCATCACGGTATTCTCGGGATGAAGTGGGGTGTCCGGCGTTATCAGAACGAAGACGGTACTTTGACAGAAGCTGGTAAAAGAAGAAAAGCCAAGATCAGTAAGAAAGAAGAGAAAGCCCGTGCTAAAGAGGAGAAAGAATACACCAAAGCACGTACTAGAGAAGTTGCAAATAAAGAGAACGATTTAAGTGATGATTTCGACAAAACAGAAGAGGGTCAAAAGTTATGGAAAGAATATTCAGACCAGCTTGATAAGATGTACTCAACTTATGACGACACCATGGATTGGGAGGCATTTAGCAAGGCTGAATCGAACTATCTCAAAGCGCAAGGCGAATATGTGGCAAGGCAGTTAATAAGCATTTATGGAGAAGAGGATGCAAAGAAATTTGGAGATTATGGTCGACTTGAAAAAAGTGAAAACTTTATAAAAGACATGGGTGATGAATACCTGTATCTTCATGGCGAATAATACATAAAAAGGAGCTATCAAATGGCACTATCGAACACAGCCGTTCCAAAATACTACGGCATGTTTCGAGATGCCGTAACTCGCGGCGAAATACCAATCTGCAGAGAGATTGAAATGGAGATGCATCGGGTTGATGACCTGATTGCAAACCGAGGAGTTTACTATGACGATCAGGCAGTAGAAGGCTGGATCAAGTTCTGTGAAGCAGAGATGACCCTGACGGATGGAGCAGACCTGACATTGCTTGACAGCTTTAAACTCTGGGGCGAACAGGTTTTTGGTTGGTACTACTATGTGGAGCGTAGTATCTATGAACCGAACGAAGACGGCCACGGCGGACACTTCGTCACAAAGATGGTGAAGAAGCGACTGGTGAATAAGCAATACCTTATCGTCGGTCGAGGTGCAGCCAAATCTCTCTATGATTCCTGTATTCAATCTTACTTCGAAAACGTTGACACATCTACAACACATCAGATCACGACAGCGCCAACCATGAAACAGGCCGACGAAGTAATGTCTCCAATTCGAACAGCAATTACCAGATCGAGAGGTCCGCTCTTTCAATTCTTAACCGAGGGTTCCATTCAGAACACAACCGGCTCAAAAGCAAATCGAGTGAAGCTTGCTTCCACAAAGAAGGGGATTGAAAATTTTCTTACCGGCTCACTGCTTGAGATAAGACCGATGAGCATCGCGAAGCTGCAGGGGTTAAGACCGAAGATTTCTACAATCGACGAATGGCTTTCCTGCGACTCCAGAGAGGATGTAGTTGGTGCAATCGAGCAGGGTGCGTCCAAAGTTGACGACTATCTGATCATCGCAACCAGCTCCGAGGGCACAGTCCGAAACGGAGTAGGCGATACAATCAAAATGGAATTGACGAGCATTCTCCGGGGTGAGTACATCAACCCACATGTCTCCATTTGGTGGTACAAACTGGACTCCATTGACGAGGTCGGAGACCCTGCCATGTGGCTGAAAGCCAATCCGAACATCGGTAAGACCATTAGCTACGAGACTTATCAGCAGGATGTGGAGAGAGCAGAGAAAGCACCCGCAGCGAGGAATGATATTCTGGCGAAAAGATTTGGGCTCCCGATGGAAGGCTATACCTATTACTTCGCTTACGAGGAAACCATTCCCCATAAGAAGCGGGTTTACTGGCAGATGTCCTGTGCACTTGGCGCGGACTTATCCAGGGGCGATGACTTCTGTGCATTTACATTCCTATTTCCGCTGGAAGGCGGATATTTTGGAGTTAAGACTCGGGATTACATCGCATCGACAACCTTGATGAAGCTTCGTCCGGCTATGCGAACGAAGTATGAGCAATTCATGAAAGAAGGTACCCTGATCGTTATGGAGGGTACGGTTCTGGAAATGATGGATGTCTATGAAGATTTGGACAAGTTCATCAGTACAAATGAGTATGATGTGAGATGCTTTGGATACGACCCATACAATGCAAGAAGCTTCGTTGAGCGATGGGAAAACGAGAATGGGCCATTCGGCATCGAGAAAGTAATTCAGGGAGCAAAAACAGAATCAGTTCCTCTCGGAGAGTTGAAGAATCTTGCGGAGCAGAGGATGTTGCTGTTCGATGAAGAGCTGATGTCTTTTGCTATGGGAAACTGTATCACATTGGAAGATACGAATGGTAACCGGAAGTTGTACAAGCAGCGGCACGATGAAAAGATTGATGCTGTTGCAGCTATGATGGATGCATACATAGCATACAAGCTGAATCCGGAAGCGTTTGAATAAATTGGATGGTTGTTAGGGAACGATTTTACAGCTATTTATGTTCATTTGCAGTTTTGTAAAACTGTCTGTAATTTACATGTTGCTTTGTTTTGTCTCGGTTTTCAAGATACCATACCCAGTATTCAGGTAAAAGACTTTGGGGATCGTCCTTTGGCTTGTAACACTTGGAGTATGAAATATGCGAATGTTCGTTCATGGCGACTCCTTTCTATCAATGAAAATCGTTCCCTATGACTATATATTGTAAGTAATTTAATCGGTATTGTCTAGATTTCGGTCAGGAGTAAGTTATGAAATACGTTTACCAAGGCAATGAGCTTTATCATCATGGTATTCTCGGTCAGAAGTGGGGACAAAAGAACGGGCCTCCGTATCCTCTTGACTCTTCTGACCATTCTTCATCTGAGAAGAAGGCAGGATGGAAGAAATCACTTGATAAAAGTTCGTCTGATACAACGAAATCCTCGATAAAGAAACTTAGCAATCAGGATTTACGAGAATTTCGTCAGAAGACAATAGACAAACAGGATAAGGATGCAAAGAAGCAGCAGGATACCAAAACAAAAAGCGAGGAAGAATTAGAGCAAATAAGAGCAAGGAGAAAAACAGCTGCTAAAGTGGCAATAGGTGTAGCTGCGGCGGCTGGAATAGGTGTTGGTGTATATTTTGCCTACAAGCGGAATGCGATTGATTATTTAAGTATGGGTATGCCAGCCAAAGACGCTTTAAAAACTGCTATGAGCGATATAGACAGTACCAAGGATCAAATATTAGATAGTATCGACGATACTATATTACCTGCGGGAACTACGTTTCATCGAATGACAGCGGAGGCCGGCATTGATTTTTCAAAGATGACATCTCCTACATATGTGTCATATAAAGAAAAAGACGTATTAACATATATGACGCAGCTTAAAGATTGGTCCGGAACTGGCGAACGTTACGATGTTACTTTGGAAGCAATCAAAGATATTCGTATGCCGTCCAAAGAAAAAGCACAGAAAGTTTTCGAGCAATTATGGAACGAAGATTCACAATATAGAAATGATTTGCAGGAATCTCTTGAAAGCCTGTATTATTCTGCTTATGAAAAGCAAGGATATGGAGCTTATTATACACAAGGAATGCTTAAGAGCGCCGCTAAATCAGAAGCTTCTCAAGCTCTCTCACAAGATCCATTTATGGCTGCTGTTTATTCAATTGTAGGACGCGGAAAAGATACTGAAACTTTTCTTGGAAAACTTAAAGATTTAGGATATTCCGCAATAGAAGACTATTTCGATAAAGGCTCCTTTACAGATTCACCAGTAGTGTTATTTGACGCATCTACTTCTGTAGTAAAGAAGGGAGAGGAACTTGTTACATCAGCTATGAAACAATTAGCGCTTACAAGATTAGCTCAATTGACATAGCAAATTATTGGTGTTAAGATATTCGCAATAAACACATGCTCTTTTATGAGGAGGTAATGCTTATGTTCTTGACAATGGATGTAATGGCAGAGTTATACAAGAAGATAAAAAGTAACGAAGCAACAGAGGCTGAAAGAAGGGATTTCTATTCTAACCTTGCCGTCTGTTCCTTCGAGACGGATTACGTTGTTGAAAAGCTTGAACAAATGATACAAGGATAAGGCAAACCATGAGAAAAGAGGAGTCGAAGCAAGGCTCTTCTTTTTTTTATGCGCAATAAAGACAGGAGGTAGCGATTTGGAAAACAGTTTATACCATCACGGTATACTCGGTCAGAAATGGGGCGTTCGTCGCTACCAGAATGAAGATGGAAGTTTGACCGAAGCTGGGCGAGCACGACTCAGCAAGAAAGACGAAAAATGGGTAAAAAAGAACAGCGACAAGATTACCGAAAAAGCCACGAAAAAGGTGTCGAAAGACATGAAGAAGTATCAGAAAGAGCTTCTGAACCAGCCAGGAGCGGTCAATAAGAACGGTAAACTTAGCGCAAAGACCATCAATGCCTATAACCAGCGGATGGCACAGCTGATGACCGAGCAGGTTTCAAACATTTCCTCTCCATCCGGACAGGTCGTGAAGTTTGTGGCAAAGCGAAGTGAGATCGGTGTCATGATGGCACTGGCAGATCAGGGCTATAACATGGACCAGCTCAAGAATGGTGTCTGGACTTCCGGCAAGATTGCTTACAAATCGACGGTGCTGGACAAGGTTTAGGGATTTGGGAGGAAAAATCAAAATGGTTTACATGTATTACGGTGATGAACTTTACCATCACGGCATTCTCGGACAAAAGTGGGGTGTACGCCGCTATCAGAACTATGATGGCAGTTACACACAGGCTGGTTTGAAGCGGTACGCAAAGGCACAGACGGCTTATGAGGATGCGAAAGCGAACGCTAAGTCAGCCAAGACCGCATACAAGGAAGGTATCGGTTCAAAAGAAAGCTATAAACAGGCCAAAGCTGAGGTGAAATCGACAAAAAAAAAGATGGATTCCGAATACGAAAAGTTGCCGCAGCATAAGAAGGCCGATGAGGGAAAGAAACTTTATGCTCAGGGTAAGACGATTACGGATAATGGCAATCATGCCAGAATTGCGCAGACTGCTATTATCGTTGGATCGGGTGTAGCCCAGAGAGTCTTAGCCCAAAGCGGTGATCAGCAACTTGCAACGATTGCTCCTGCTGTTATTGCAGTGGGAGGGACTGCTGTAAATGCTGCTATTTATGCAAAGACTTCCTCGGAGAACAAAAAGTTGAGAGCTTACTATGCACATAAATCATAGGAGAAATGGTATGAACTATGTTTATTACGGCCGCGAGTTATACCATCATGGTATACTCGGTCAGAAGTGGGATAAAAGGAATGGACCACCATACCCATTAGACGCTTCTGATCATTCGTCATCTGAGAAAAAGGCCGGATGGAGAGATTCACTTAAGAAAACCGTTTCGAGTGCGAAACAGAAGCATCAGAGTAATTTGGAAAAGAAATACGAAAAGAAAGGTATGAGTTCCTCTGATGCAGAAGCAGCAGCAAAGAAACGAATGAAAGTTGAGAAAGTTGTTGCAGCAGCTGGAGCTGTAACTTTAGCCGCAGCAGCTGCCTACACAGTGAAGAACAAATTCTGTGCTGAATATACAGATTCTGTATTAAAGAAGGGAACCAAATTTCAAACAATCGCAACCGATCAAGATATTTCGGGGCGCTCCAGAATTTACGCTGCTCAAACAAAGAGGGATAAAGTTATTTACAAAGGGCTATATGGCAATCAATTAGCTCAAAGCGGAAAGAAAGTGTTTAATATAACTACTGAGGCATCGGATGACATAAAAGTTCCTTCTCGTAAGAAAGCAGCAGAGGTATTTGCAGATTTGTATAAATCTGATTCTACGTTTAGACAGCAGGTGGATTCAAATATGTCCACATATAAAAATGCCGGTCTAGGAGCTAAACAGAAGAAGCTTTTTAGTAAAATTACATCTGG
Organism: Lachnospiraceae bacterium; assembly: GCA_021203205.1. Lineage (GTDB taxonomy): Bacteria > Bacillota > Clostridia > Lachnospirales > Lachnospiraceae > SIG308. The sequence continues at coordinate 90,988 of JAJQBQ010000044.1, forward strand.
TATGTCAGATAGTCAGCTTGTAAAAGAGGGCTATGATGCATTTAATATAGGGTTGGCTAATTATACAAATGGTGCTGCAGATACTTTTTATAGTAAGTTGAAATCTTTGGGTTATAATGCTATAGTAGACATGAATGATTCTAAATATAGTAGTTTTAAATCATCAAAGCCAGTGATTCTCTTTGACACTGGTTCTCTGGTTACAAGTGCGGTTGCATCTATGACTGAAAAAGAGTTAAAGGTTAATAATATCGCACAGAAAGCGATTCGAAACGGAGCCACATATGCTGCCGAGTTGGGACTTATGGTGGGCGGTGTCGCCGCTATGAAAAATAGTAGCACATATACTACGGCAACGAAATCATCCAAAAAGAAAACCACTGAAAATAAGGAGGAAAAGAAAACATGATTACGAAGCTTATTAAATATTTGGTATCAATTGTTCGAAAAGATGATCAACCTGATATTATTCCGGCTGCTGGCGGCTATTGGTTTAATCCCAATAAGCATTTTTCGAAAAAGAGGATTAACGAACTGCAGCCTGAGTTAGAGCGGCTTAATAAATCTATAGGCCACGATACACCAGGACAGTAAAAGGAGGTGATCCTAAAATATGAATATGTCATTTGGTTCCAGGTTGAAACACGCCTGGAACGCTTTTTTTAATAAGGACCCCACGAGCTATTATCGGGACATCGGAGCCGGAAACGCAATTCGTCCGGACAGGCCGAGATTCTCCAGGGGAAACGAAAGGTCAATTGTTACTTCCGTCTACAATCGTATTTCGATGGACGCAGCGGCGATTGACCTTTTTCATGTCCGTCTGGATGAGAATGGAAGATATTTGGAAACGATCGATTCCGGTCTGAACAACTGTCTCACAATCGAGGCGAATGCCGATCAGACAGGCAGGGCGTTTCTGCAGGATATAGTCATGTCGATGCTGGATGAAGGTTGTGTGGCAATCTTACCGACCGATACCGATACAGATCCTGATGCTTCCGGCTCTTTTCGTATTGATGAAATGCGGGTAGGAAAGATTCTGGAATGGTATCCGGCTCATGTCCGTATCCGGGCTTACAACGAACACACCGGAAAGAAGGAAGATATCACAATGCCGAAGAGTGCGGTTGCGATTGTCGAGAATCCTTTCTATGCGGTGATGAATGAGCCTAACTCAACACTGCAACGTTTAATTCATAAGCTGAATCTTCTGGATGTTGTGGATGAACAGACGAGCTCAGGGAAACTGGATTTGATTATTCAGCTTCCTTATGTAATCAAGACCGAGGCAAGGCGAAAACAGGCGGAGATTCGTCGAAAAGACATTGAAAACCAGTTGGCCGGCTCACAATACGGTATTGCTTACACAGATGGTACCGAGAAAATTACGCAGCTGAATCGAGCGGTGGAGAACAATCTGTTATCTCAGATTGAATACCTGACGAGTATGCTTTATAGCCAGTTAGGAATCACTCAGGAGATCATGAATGGGACTGCCGACGAGAAAGCCATGCTTAATTATTACAGTCGGACGATTGAACCGATTCTTGCGGCAATAGCTGATGAGATGAAGCGAAAATTCCTGACCAAGACTGCCCGGTCACAGCGACAGTCAATCGAGTTCTTCCGAGATCCGTTCAAGCTTGTTCCGGTTGCTGATCTGGCAGAGCTTTCTGATAAGCTGACAAGGAATGAAATCCTGACCTCGAATGAGGTTCGTCAGATTATTGGCATGAAGCCGTCGAACGACCCGAATGCGGATGAACTGAGAAATAAGAATCTGAGCGAGCCGAAAGGGGATACCCCTGTTGCAAATGCTCAGGTTGATGAAGAAACTGTAAATGACGAGGAGGAAAATCAAAATGAAGTTTGATTTCAGTGGCTATGCCACAAGAAACAACCTCAGATGCTCTGATGGACGGACAATCCTGAAAGATGCGTTTAAGGCAGACGACGGTGAGATAAGACCTCTTGTGTGGAACCATCAGCATGACAGCGTAGATAATGTTCTCGGTCATGCTTTGCTGGAAAATCGTGATGATGGCGTGTATGCATATTGCTCATTTAACGATACCGAGTCCGGACAGAATGCGAAAGCCTTAGTGCAGCATGGAGATGTCCGGGCTTTATCTATTTATGCGAACCAGTTACAGCAACGTGGCACAAATGTTGTGCATGGCGCAATTCGCGAAGTGAGTCTCGTGCTTGCTGGGGCAAATCCTGGAGCATTTATCGAGTCTGTGGTGGAACACAGCGACGGTACGGATGAATGGGCGGTAATCAAGATGGATTCACCGATCAGCACCGAAAGTGGCCAGCTCGAATTGAAGCACGCCGACGAAGAGGATAAGAAAGAAGAAAAGGAGGAATCCGAAGTGGCAGACAACAAGAAATCTGACAGCGGAAAGACCGTAAAAGACGTGTTTGACACGCTGAATGAGGAACAGAAAACAGTGGTTTATGCACTGATCGGTCAGGCTCTTGAAGAAAAATCCGGCGGGTCTGACGACGATGATGAAGAAGGGAGCAAAGATATGAAGCACAATGTGTTTGACAACGAAGATAACCAGGGGAATGTTCTCAGTCATTCCGACATGATGGCTGTGATCGGTGATGCGAAGAGATACGGGAGCATGAAGGAGAGCGCACTGCAGCACGGTATCGACGATATCGATTATCTCTTCCCGGACTATAAAGAGATTAACAATCCGCCGTCGTTCATCTCCCTGCAGCCGAATCAGTGGGTGACGACCGTCATGAATGGCGTTCACCACACTCCGTTTAGCCGCATTAAGATGACTTTCGCGGACATTACCATGGATGAAGCCAGGGCGAGAGGTTACATCAAGGGTAACCAGAAAGTGGAGGAGACGTTCGGCCTGCTGAGAAGGACGGTTGATCCGACCACGATCTACAAGAAGCAGAAGTTCGACCGCGACGACGTGGTGGACATCACGGACTTCGACATTATTGCCTGGGTGAAGACCGAGATGAGAGGTAAGCTGGATGAGGAAATTGCCCGCGCGATTGTGTTCGGCGATGGCCGTAGCACGACCTCTGATGATAAGATTGATGAGACCAAGATTATCCCGATCGTATCCGATGCGGAGCTGTATGTCATCACCTATGAGGTGAGCGATACCAGCGATGCCAGCAATATTATTGATGCAGCTGTAAAGGCGCAGGATAATTATCAGGGTAGCGGCAACCTGAAAATGTTCGTACCGAACTCTTCGGTTTCTGATATGCTTCTGGTGAAGGATTACAACCAGCGTCGTATCTACAAGGACATTGCGGAACTGGCAACCGCTTGCGCGGTAGATTCTATCGTAAAGGTTCCGGATTCCATCGTTCCGGATGACATTCTGGCGGTGATCGTTGACCTTGATGACTACAACGTCGGCGCGGATAAAGGTGGTGCGGTCAAGATGTTCGATGACTTCGACATTGACTACAACCAGCAGAAGTACCTGATTGAGACCCGTTGCTCTGGCGCTCTGATCAAGCCGTATTCCGCGATCGTTCTTAAGAAGGGTTCAACTGACGAGGAAGAAGCGGCTTGATAATCTGGCAGTAAAGGAGAAAATTCAAAATGAATAAGTTTTACGGGGTTATCGGCTACGCCATAACCGAAGAGACATCACCCGGTGTATGGACAGAGCAAATCACAGAGCGAAACTACTATGGTGACCTGATTCAGAACCGTCGTAGATTACAAAATTCCAGTTCAGTGAATGATGACATTAACATCTCAAATCAAATCAGCATTGTAGCCGATCCGTTTGCTTATCAGAATTTTCACCAGATGCGATACATTGAGTTTATGGGCGCGAAATGGAAGATTTCCGAAGTTGACGTGAAATTTCCGCGTCTTGTGTTGACTATAGGAGGTGTCTATAATGTCCAGGAGGCTTGAATTACATGAGATTCTTTGTGATATTTTGGGCAGCAGATACGTCTATTTTCAGCCACCGGAATCTATAGCGATGACTTACCCCGCCATTGTGTATAGTCTTGACAATATGCCTAGCAGACATGCCAATGACGGGGTTTATTTGTTGGGTGACCGGTATCAGGTAATTCTGATCGACAAAGACCCGGATAACACAACCAGAGAAAAGCTGGCGCTTTTGCCGACAAGTCAGTTTAACCGTTACTACGCTCAGGATAACTTAAATCACTATGTGTTTACTTTGTATTATTAAAGATTAGGAGGAACTAATTATGGCAGTATTGAAATGGGATCAGACTGGCGAGCGTCTGTTTGAAACCGGCGTTAATAAAGGTGTACTTTTTCCGTTTGTTGACAATGCCTATGGCACCGGCGTTGCCTGGAACGGTCTGACTGCAGTCAATGAGAATCCGTCCGGAGCAGAGCTTACGGCACTCTATGCAGATAATATTAAATACCTGAACCTTATGTCCGCAGAAGATTTCGGCGGTACGATCGAGGTCTATACCTATCCCGATGAGTTTGGCCAGTGTGATGGTACGGCATCACTCGTGACCGGTGTGACTCTTGCACAGCAGAAGCGTATTCCCTTTGGATTCTCTTACCAGACCAGAATTGGCAATGACACTGACGGCTCTGACTATGGTTATAAGATTCATCTTGTTTATGGTGCGATCGCATCCCCGTCGCAGAAGGGCTATAACACGATCAATGATTCTCCGGAAGCAATTACCTTCTCCTGGGAGTTCTCTACAACTCCGGTTGAGGTATCCGGCTTCAAGCCGACCGCACATATTGTGATCGACAGTACGAAGGTAACAACGGCACAGCTTACCGCTATCGAGACAGCCCTGTATGGATCTACTTCGGCAGAATCCTATCTTCCATTACCGGATGCTCTTGCAACGATGTTCGCAGCGTAAGAAATAGAAGGAAGGAGCATAAACGATGAGCAAACTGACATGGGACTCAACCGGTGAGCACTTCTATGAAACCGGCATCGAGAAATGTGCTCTTTTTCCTATTACTTCTGGTAAGTATGCAACAGGCGTTGCGTGGAATGGTATAACATCAATCAATGAAAATTCATCCGGCGGTGAGATTACTGCACTTTATGCGGACAACATTAAGTATTTACAGATGATCTCGCCAGAAGAGTTTGCGGCTACAGTTGAAGCGTATGCTTATCCGGAGGAGTTCAAGCAATGCATTGGCGAACTTGGCTGGGCAGATGGTGTGGTGCTTTCTCAGCAGAGAAGGAAACACTTTGGATTGGTCTATCGCACTTTGATTGGGAATGATATTTACGGGAGCGATCTGGGATACAAACTTCATATCCTGTTTGATTGCATTGCCGGACCCACAGCAGAATCTCATTCGACAATCACTGATTCCCCCGAAGCTATGACGTTTTCATGGGAAATTAACACGAATAAAGAATCGGTGGATGATTATTTGCCAACAGCCTGTGTGGTAATGGATTCGCTACAGTTGAAAGAAGTCGGCCTTACTAATATTCTTACTTACATCGAGGATATGGTTTACGGATCAGATTCCAATGATCCGACTTTTATGGGTGTGTCTGATATTTTGGATGCATGTACAACACAAATGTATATTATGGACTTGGAGAGTGATTTTATACTGGATAGTGACGGAAATTACATCCAGTCCAGCGTTTATTAAAGAATGGAGAGCCGTATTCAGGAAAAGCTGGCGGCTCTTTTCTTGTATGAAAGGAGAAATGAACAATGTTAAGAAAAACGATTACGTACAAAGATTACAATGGCGCTGAGAGAACAGAGGATTTCTATTTCAATCTTTCTCAGGCAGAAACCATGGAAATGGAGATGAGCCAGGCTGGCGGTCTTACCGAGATGATTCAGAAGATTGTGAATGCGAAGGACATCCCGGCGATTATCAAGGTGTTTAAAGATCTTCTGCTTAAAGCATACGGCGAGAAGAGTCCGGATGGAAAACGTTTCATCAAGTCGGAAGAGATTTCAACCGCATTTTCTCAGACAGAAGCATACTCACAGCTTTTTATGGAGCTGGCAACAGACCCGGATGCCGCATCCGCTTTTGTTAACGGAATTATTCCTCAGGCACCGGCTGCGAAGGTAGTAAATGCCGATTTTACAGCTACGGCCAATTAGAAAAGAATGATCTAGGGAGGTGAGAAAATGCTTCGGATTACAATTGCTCCGCCGGAACAGTGGGACGAGTTACACAACGAATTTGTTTACATGAAACCGCAGACATTACAGTTGGAGCATTCTCTCGTCTCCCTTTCAAAATGGGAGTCGAAATGGTGTAAACCTTTCTTAAGCAGAGAGGTAAAAACCTGGGACGAGACTCTTGACTATATCAAATGCATGACTCTGACACAGAATGTCGACCCGATCATCTACAATTATTTGACCAATGCAAATGTAAACGAAATTAACAAGTACATTGATGCGCCAATGACCGCGACAAAAATTCCCGAAAAGAAAAACGGTCGTCGAGGCGCAAGAGAGCAGGTTACGGCAGAACTTATCTATTATTGGATGGTTACTTTTAACATCCCGTTTGAATGTCAGAAATGGCATTTAAACAGGCTTTTGACTTTGGTAAAAGTATGCGAGTACAAGAATAGACCGGCAAAGAAGATGAGCGGAAGAGAACTTGCGTCCCGCAATAGTGCATTGAATAAACAAAGAAGAGCAAAGTTGAATTCAAGGGGATAGCAATGAAAAAGACAGGAAAAATTGAGACTGCGTTGAAAAACAGCCCCATCAATTATTTCTCGGATTTATTTGTAATCACGATGGTAATTGCATGGATTGTTGTTCTGGTTGTAATGATCGGTTTCGCAGTATATTCCACAATTGTTCTTGACGATACATCAATGTGGTCTGAGATAGCCAATCTTGTGGCAGTCCCTTTAACCGCTGGGGGTGCTATCTGGATGGTAAAAAACAGCGTGCAACATGCAATCGCAAACAATCGTGGTGAGCGAGCGCATCAGGATTTTCCGAGAGTTAATGCGGATGGGGAAGATGATGGCTTTGAAACATTGATGGAACAGGCATCAGAAAGCGAGGCAGAAGGATGAAGTCATTTTTAACAAGACTCACAAGCAGAAAATTTATTGCATCCATGCTCGGCGTGATACTGGGGATAGCAGTTACTTTTGGTGTTGATGGTAGCACTGTAACAAATGTTATGGGCATTATTACTTCGGCGGCAAGTATCGTTTCCTATATTATCACCGAGGGAAAAGTGGATGCTGCTTCGGTTGGTAACATTATCGACTACATCGAAGTTGCAGAGGAAGAAAGCGAGGCGGAGTGATATGGCGAAAACAAATAGCGGACTGGTAACTTATGCAAAAGCTCAGGTAGGACTTCCTTATTGGTATGGAACTTATGGCCAGACAGCAAGTGCAAGTCTTTACAAGGACAAGAAAAAACAGTACCCATCCTACTATACGGCATCTGATTTCGCAAAGCAGTATGGTAAGCGAGTTCATGACTGTGTCGGTTTAATAAAAGGATATTTATGGTCTTCCAGTACAACAGCGACCCCGAGCTATAACAAGACTCAGGATAAGAGCGCATCCGGAATGTATGCGGCATCTTCTGAAAAAGGAAAGATCAACACATTCCCGAAACATGCGGGCCAGCTTGTATATAAGGGTACTACAGAGGCAAAGATTCATCATGTCGGTGTATACGATGGAAACGGTTATGTCTATGAGGCAAAAGGTCATGCGTATGGTGTCGTAATGACAAAGTTTGTAACAAGTGAGTGGGACTTCTGGAGTCAGTGCCCGTATTGTACGGATGATACAACTACCTCTACGTCTGACGCGAAAGAAGTCACGGCGTCTACGATAAAGGCTGCTGATTCGGCGCAGAGTTTTGACAAGACTCTTGCAGGGACATACACGATTTCGAATTGCACATGGGCGAATGCGAGAACAGGTGCAGGTACCAGTAAGAAATCCTTGGTTCAGATTCCTGCTGGAACAAAAGTGAAGAATTATGGATATTTCACCAAGGTCGGAACAACAAACTGGCTCTATGTTGCATTTACCTATAAGAATGTGAATTACGAAGCATTCGTATCAAACACACTTCTTAAGAAATCATAAGGAGTAAATCATGATCAGTTTCAAACAAACGGGCGACTTTTCTAAGGCGACAAGATATTTCGAAAAGTTAAAAGAAGTTGTACATCTTGGCGAGTTGGACAAGTATGGGCGAAGAGGTGTTGAAGCTCTCCAAGCCGCAACGCCCGTTGATACTGGTCTGACTGCAAACTCGTGGTATTACGAGATTACTAATAAGAACGGAACCGCTACAATTTCTTTTTTTAATTCAAACGTCCAAAACGGTGTTCCGATTGCCATTATTTTGCAATATGGGCACGCAACAAGAAACGGAGGCTGGGTTCAGGGTCGAGATTACATCAATCCTGCAATCCAGCCTATTTTTGACGAGATTGCCGAATCTGCCTGGAAGGAGGTTAAGAGCTTATGAGCACTACAGTTGACAGCAGAGTTGTTGAGATGCAATTCGATAACAGTAAGTTTGAGTCGAATGTCAAGACAAGTCTGAGCACTTTGGACAAGCTGAAATCAGCTCTGAATTTTTCTGGCGTTTCAGACAGCTTTAGTAATATTACAACTTCCGCCGGGAAGGTAGATATGTCTCCCTTAAGCGGGGCAATCGAGACTGTTCATCAGAAATTTTCCGCAATGGAAGTCGTGGCTGTGACTGCATTGGTTAACATCACAAATCAGGCAATTTCGGCAGGTGAGCAGCTGGTCAAGTCATTGTCGGTAGACAATATTGCTTCGGGTTGGGAGAAATTCTCAGAGAAGACACAGTCGGTAGCAACGCTTGTTTCGCAGGGGTACGACCTTGAAACGGTAACTGAGCAGCTGGAAAGACTGAACTGGTATACTGATGAAACCAGTTACAATTTCACTGACATGGTTTCCAACATTGCGAAGTTCACAGCATCTGGTCAGGACCTTGAAACTTCTGTGACAGCAATGGAGGGTATCGCGAACTGGGCGGCTTTGTCAGGTCAGAATGCGACGACAGCCAGTCGAGCCATGTATCAGCTGTCTCAGGCAATGAGTGCTGGCTACATGAGATTGGAGGATTACAAATCAATTCAAAATGCCTCCATGGATACCGAGGAATTCAGACAGAAATGCATTGATGCAGCGGTCGCATTAGGCACTTTGCAGGATAATGCAGATGGTACATATACGTCTATTGTTGATGGGGCATCTTCAACCACATTTACTTTATCTTCCTTTACAACTGGTCTGACGGATGGCATGTGGATGACTTCCGATGTCATGATGGAAGTTTTCAATGAGTATTCCAGTGCTGTCGATCAGATTTATGAGTATGCCGAAGAAAAAGGAATTACAGCTTCGGAAGCTATTGAAGAACTTGGCGACAGTGTTGATGAGTTTGGATTAAAGGCTTTTAAGGCAGCTCAGGAAGCGAGAAGCTGGGCAGATGTTATCGACTCGGTAAAGGATGCTGTTTCCACCGGGTGGATGAACACCTTCGAGTATATTTTCGGTAATGAGGAAGAAGCGATCGAGCTTTGGACAGATTTGGCAAATGCGATGTATGATGTGTTTGCCGAAGGTGGTAATGCTCGAAACGAGATGCTTGCCGAGTGGAAAGAACTTGGCGGAAGAGACGTTCTGGTCGATGCATTCTGGACTGCATGGGACAATATCGGCGAAGTGCTCGGAACAGTCAAAGAAGCGTTTCGTGATATTTTTCCAAGCACGACAGCGGATCAGCTTTATTCTTTCACTGAGGGATTGAAGACATTTGCCGAAAATCTCAAGATGAGCGATGAGAACCTGGAGAATCTCAGCAAGACATTCAAAGGTGTTTTCTCTGTTTTAGACATTGTGAAGCAGGCTTTAAGCGCTGTTTTCAATGGTGTCAAGACTTTGTTCGGCGGTGTGGGTTCTCTCGCCAGCAGCATTCTTGGAGTGACAGGCTCCATCGGTGACTGGCTGGTTGCGTTGGATGAGTCAGTTGAGAAGAGTGATATTTTTAACAAAGTAGTAGAGAAGATTGTTGATGCTATCAAGACATTTGCAAGTTTTGTTTCTGATAATCTCAGTCCAGCAGTTGAGGAGATAAAAAAGAAATTTTCTGATTTTATCGAGGAAGTTGAAGAATCTACCGTATTTACCAAAATTACGGAAGGTGCTACGAATTTTATCGAGAAGGTAAAAGAGAAGTTTTCTACTCCCGGATTTGATCTGTTTCACGAAGTATTGTCCGGTATTGGTACTGTGATCGAGACGGTAATTACCGCAATTACAAATCTTAAAAACAAGATCGTCGGGGCATTCGATGAAATTGGCGAAGCCGTTTCCGGTTTAACTCTTGTTAAAGTTTTAGGTGCAATTTGGTCTGCAATCATGAAACTGGCCTCTGCGCTTAGTGATGTTCTTGGCGATGCGCTTAGTGGTCTTATTTCAGCACTTGGAAATGCAGACTTCAACGAATTCTTCGATGTTCTGAACAGTTTCGCTACTACCGGTTTGATTGCAAGTGTTGTGGAGCTGATTCACAATTTTGCTTCTGGCATAGGCGATTTGACTAACTTCATTAAGAAGATGAAGAACGGTGTCGTTGACATTCTTGACGGAGTTGGAGAATGTCTTGAAACCTGGCAGAACAACATCAAGGCGGATACATTGCTGAAAATTGCAGCATCGGTTGGCATTCTGGCGATTGCACTGATTGCTCTTACAGGTGTTGATGCAGAAAAGATGGGTACAGCCATAGCCGCGATTACGGGGTTAATGTTCGATCTGGTTGTGGCAATGACAGCTTTGAATCAGTTTACTGGCAGTTCATCGAGCGGTTGGAAAGAAGGAATTACAAGTTTCATGGACACCATGAGCGATTCCAAACAGTATGCCAACATGATCAAAATGGCTGGCGCAATCGCTATTTTGGCGGCGGCGATGGCTTTGATTGGAACGATAGATTCGGACAAGATTGATAGTGCATTTGGGTCAATTACCGGTTTAATCCTGGATTTAACTGTAGCCATGATTGCCCTGAACAAACTTGGCGGAAACGTAAGCGGGACAACGACTATGCTGGCTCTTGCTGCATCAGTTTTACTGTTGAGTTCAGCTATGAAGTCGCTTAGTGAGCTTGATTGGGAAGGTGTTGCTAAGGGTTTAGTCTCGGTAACAGCTATGCTTGGCGAACTTGTTGCTGCAATGATTCTGCTGGGTAAATATGGCGAATCAACCAGTGGTGCGGTTACAATGATTGCTTTAGCGGCAGCCATTAAGATATTAGCAAGTGCTTGTGAAACATTTGCCGATTTGTCATGGGAAGGAATTGCTAAAGGTGCTGTTGCGATAGCTGCTCTTATGGCAGGATTAGTTCTTGCAATGGGTGAGTTGACAGCAATAAATACGAACATGATTTCGACAGGTTTAGCGCTGATTGAGGTTGCAGCTGCCATGAAGATATTTGCTTCCGCAATTGAGGATTTTGGAGGACTTTCATGGGAAGAAATAGCCAAAGGCTTAGTTGCCATGGGAGTAGCGTTGGCCGAAGTTACTGTTGCGGTGAATCTGATGCCAAAAGGCATGACATCTAAAGCGGCTGCTTTGGTTGTTCTTGGTGCAGCTCTGGAAATTATCGCTGATGTAGTAAACGACATGAGTGGCCTGAGTTGGGAAAAAATGACCCAAGGCTTACTCGGTATGGGTATTGCTTTGGCAGAACTTGCTGTAGCTCTTACGTATATGCAGGGTAGTGTAGCGGATGCTGCTGCAATTCTTGTGGTGGCAGCTGCTTTGGCTGTGTTGACTCCGGTGTTGAAATCCCTCGGTGAGATGAGCATTGGCGAATTAGCTACATCTTTAATCGCTTTAGCGGGGGCGCTTACTATCATTGGAGCAGCTGCTGTAATTTCATCAATTCCAGGATTTACAACGGCAATGATTGCTATGGCTGGTGCAGTTGCTTTGGTTGGAGCCGGTCTTTTGGCAGCAGGTGTTGGAATTACAGCGATTTCAGTCGGAATTACATCTTTGGCGGCATCCATGTCCGTAAGCTTGGTATCTATTGTTTCAGGCATAAGTGCGATTGTCGTAGCGATTGTTTCACTCATCCCTGATATTTTAATCGCAATCGGCGAAGGAATCGTTGGAATTTGCGGTGTTATCGCAGATGGAGCTTCGACTATTGGCGAGGCTGTCGTTGCGATCATCCTTGCTGTCATTGATATTTTAAGAGAATGCGTTCCTGAGTTGGTTTCAGGGGTGCTCGACATAGTTCTCCAGGTTCTCGATGCTTTGGTCGAGTATGTACCTTCTATAGTGACCGGCTTAGTTGATTTACTCATAGGGGTTGTTGAAGCTCTTGGCGACAGCATACCAAAGATTTTGGTTGCAGTTATGGACTTTATCGGGAAACTATTTCAGGGGATTATTGATGCAATCAACGGTTTGGATTCAAGTGCATTGGTCGAGGGCATTACCTGTGTTGGGTTGTTATCTGCATTAGTAGTGGCATTGAGTGCAATTTCAGGTATGGTTCCTGCTGCAATGGTGGCTCTCCTTGAGTTGGCCGGTTTGGTTGCAGAGATGGGTGTCATAATTGCGGCATTCGGTGCTTTGGCGCAGATTCCGGGTCTTGAATGGCTGATTGGGGAAGGGGCTGATTTACTTGGAGCCATTGGCGATGCGATCGGTTCATTTGTCGGCGGAATCGTCGGTGGAGCTCTCGAAGAGGTTACCAGTAAACTTCCTAAGATTGGCTCTGATTTGTCTTTGTTTATGGAGAATGCATCTGTATTTCTTGAAGGTGCATCCAAGATTGACTCGAATGTTTCATCAGGTATTCTCGCATTGGCAGCTGCCGTTGTTGCTTTGACCGCGGCTGATATTATTACCGGATTGACTTCCTGGATTACCGGAGGCACGTCTTTCTTAAAGTTTGGTATGGAGCTGGCCGCATTTGGACCGTATTTCGCTTCGTATTGCAATGCTGTGAAAGGAATCGACGGAGATGACGTAGAGGCTTCCGCGAATGCGATATCGTGTTTGGCAGAAGTGGCAAAAGAGCTTCCGAACAGTGGTGGAGTAGTAAGCTGGTTTACAGGTGACAATGGTCTTGCTGATTTCGGCAAAGAATTGTCAGAGTTTGGGCCATATATGGCGAGTTACTATGATTCTATCAAGGAGATTGATGGAAGTGTTGTTGAGTCTTCTACGAATGCGGCGAAGGCACTTGCAGAATTTGCAAGTAGTTTACCGGAACAGGGAGGATTAAAGGGTGTTGTTGACTGGATAGTCGGAAATGGAACTATGAGTCTTTCCGATTTCGGTAAGGAGTTGGCAAAATTCGGTCCTTATCTGAAAGAGTATTCGGATAGTGTCACAGGTGTTAAACCGCAGACAGTTAAGAGCTCGGTATCTGCGGCGACAGCATTATCCGAAATGGCAAAGAATTTGCCGGAGAGAAGCAGCATCATTGACTGGATCACCGGAAGTGGAAACATGACTCTTTCTAAATTTGGTAAGGAGTTGGCAAAATTCGGTCCTTATCTGAAAGAGTATTCGGATAGTGTCACAGGTGTTAAACCGCAGACAGTTAAGAGCTCGGTATCTGCGGCGACAGCATTATCCGAAATGGCAAAGAATTTGCCGGAGAGAAGCAGCATCATTGACTGGATCACCGGAAGTGGAAACATG
>JAJQBQ010000044.1:104715-105562 GCA_021203205.1 Lachnospiraceae bacterium
GAATTTGCCGGAGAGAAGCAGCATCATTGACTGGATCACCGGAAGTGGAAACATGTCGCTTTCGAAGTTTGGAGAAGAACTTGCTAATTTCGGACCTTATTTGAAAGCATATTCTGATAGTGTTGTTGGTGTCAAGGCGGAGACTGTTAAGAATTCAGCTTCTGCAGCCGAAGCATTATCGGAGATGGCAAAGAACTTTCCTGAACGAAACAGTGTTATCGGCTGGATTACCGGCAGTGATAACATGTCACTTTCAAAGTTTGGCGAAGAGTTAGCGGAGTTTGGGCCTCATCTGAAAAAGTATTCAGACAGTCTCGATGGTCTTTCTTCATCGTTAATTGAGGAGTCTGCCACAGCTGCAAAAGTACTGTTTGACATGGCGGATAACCTGCCAGATCAAAATGGTATTGTTGATTGGGTTACTGGTGGAACAATGAGCCTTAGCGACTTCGGTAAGGAGTTGTTTGACTTCGGCCCGTACTTGAAAAAGTATGCCGACAGTGTCGATGGAATGCCGGTTGATGCGGCTACAAATTCTGCTACAGCTGCCACAGCATTAGCGGCGGTTGCTGAGGCATTGCCAGAGCAAAGCAGCAAGGTTCAAAGTTGGTTTGGAGATGGATCTACTTTAAGCTTGTCAGAGTTCGGAGCAGAGCTGGAAGCTTTCGGTCCATCTCTGAAAGAGTATGCTGACAGTGTAGATGGAATGCCTGTCGATGCCGCTACAAATTCAGCTGCCGCAGCACTTGCTTTGGCTGCTGTTGCAGATGCTCTGCCGGTTCAAAGCGACGGGGTTAAGAGTTGGTTTAATGGTAGTACGCTTACTTTATCGGCTTTTGGCGCTGAA
>JAJQBQ010000044.1:105572-117874 GCA_021203205.1 Lachnospiraceae bacterium
CTTACTTTATCGGCTTTTGGCGCTGAATTGGAAGCTTTCGGTCCGCACTTAAATGAGTACGCGAAGAGTATCAGTGCTGTAACAGCTGACACAGGAACGAAAACAGAAACGATAGCTTCTGCTATAACGGCATTGAATGATGGTCTTCCTGTGAGTGGTGGTATAGTTCAGTGGTTTACTGGAGAACAAAATCTTGCTACTTTCGGTGAGAATCTGGAAGCGTTCGGAAATTCAATGAATACTTATTACCATACAGTAAAAGACATTGAAACAAATACTTTGTCCCATGTCATGGATCAATTCCGACGTTTGATCAATGCAGCGGAAGATATTCAGGGGATTGACAACACTGGGCTGGCTACATTTGCGAGCAACATTGTTCTGATTGCAACGCAGAGTATTGATGAGTTTATTGATGCGTTCGACGATGCAGAGGAAGAAGTTGTTCAGGCTGGTGCTGACTTCGTTGACAATTTCCGCAAAGGCGCTCTGGACGAACAGACAACGCTTAACAGTACATGGAGCTCATTGAGTGATGCAATCATTACCTTGCTTGAGACTATGGAAACAGATTACTACGATGAAGGTGGAAATTTCGTTTCTCAGATCATTTCAGGAGCAAACAGTCAGGAGATCAGTCTGAGATGGGGATTCGCAACTCTTATTAACAGCTGTCTTTCTGAGATGGAAGGTTTATATACCGGTTTCGAACATACCGGTCAGACATTTATCGTTTACTTCTCAGATGGAATCGAGGCAAAAACATCTTATGCAGAAGCGTCTTGTATTGATTTGGTTGATGATTGCCGTAATGCTATTAAGGCACAGTATCCGAATTTCAAGACAATTGGCTGGAATGTTATGGCATATTTCGTCAATGGTATCACAGAGCAAAAAGACACAGTGAAGACGAAAACCGGAAACAATGTTGCAGCGGCAATCAATGTGACTAAAGATTACTATGATGATTTCTACGATGTCGGTATCTATCTTGTCAGAGGTTTTGCAAACGGTATTACGGCAGAAACATACGAAGCACAGGCGGCAGCATCCGCAATGGCAGCGGCGGCAGCTCTTGCTGCACAGGATGAACTGGAAATCGCATCACCATCCAAAGTCGGCTATGGCATTGGTGGATACTTTGGCCTGGGCTTTGTCAACGCAATTACTGATTATGCAGATACTGCATATGATGTGAGCGCAGATATGGCTGATTCTGCCAGAACCGGTTTAAGTAAGGCGATCAGTAAGGTTATTGACGTTATTGACCGTGATGCTGACATTATGCCGGTGGTTCGTCCGGTGCTTGATCTGAGCAACGTCGAAGCCGGAGTCAGCGAGATGAATGCAATGTTGAGCGAAACACAGGCATTATCTATCAGCGCGGCTTTAATGGATTCCTATGATGTAAGAAATCAAAATGCATTGGATGTGAACAACGATGATGTAGTGGAAGCAATTGAGGATCTTCGAGGTGACCTTGCTTCTTTGAGCTCGGTTGTTGGAAATTTAAGAGTTGTGATGGATACCGGAGCATTAGTCGGTCAGATTGCTACACCAATGAACTATGCTCTTGGTAAACAGGCGACTTATACAGGAAGGGGAATTTAAATGTATCATTCCATAACTTTTGGAGACAAAAATACCTGGGATGATTGGCATATCGTCCCCACATCGAGACCGTTTTTCAGTCCTCCCGAACTGAAAAAGAAAACGCTGGATATTCCGGGGGCGGACGGAGTCATTGACTTAACCGAAGCCCTCACCGGGTATCCGGTATACGAGAATCGAACAGGCTCAATCGAGTTTGTAGTGATGAACGATTACTGTCAACCGATCGACAGTGCAGATGAATGGCAGGAAATCTATTCTGATATTATGGATTATCTCCACGGTCAGAAGATGATCGCTGTTCTGGAAGATGATCCGACGTATTATTACGAGGGACGTTTTACTGTCAGTCAATGGCAATCCGGTTCTTATTACTCGGTTATCACAATCGACTATGATGTGAATCCTTATAAGTGGAGTCTTTACGATTCCTTTGGCGAATGGCTGGCGGATCCGTTTGATATTTCATCGACTGTTAGTGTCGATGCCAGTTTCAAAGAACTTTCCATTGATACCCCGGATGTTGGTAAGATATTTGATATTACTGAATTAATTGGTCGTGCTCCTATTGCGCCAACATTTACTGTTTCAACGAGCAGTGGTTCGGGGATGGTGGTTTCCGTTTATGACTATACACAGCATGAAAATATTTATTCCGAGATTACAATACCAGATGGAACAAATCAATTATCCGATTTTGTTTTTGTGAATTTATCAGGAGATAGTTTATGGTTTAACTACCAATGTGCCAGCACTACCGATACCGGGACAATGTCGGTTTACTTTCGAAAAGGGAGGTTGTAAGTCATGTATTCCATTTATATTAATGACGAAACCTGCATTTACACTGACACCTTTCCTTTTGAAAATATGCAAGTTGTTAATCCAAAACTCAAACTGGAAGACAATGCTGCCGGTTCGTTGGTTTTAACACTTCCAACTACAAATGTGGCTTATGATACCGTTACCAGACTTGTGACTGATATTTCGGTTCAGCGAGACGGTGAAGAAATCTGGGAAGGTCGAGTGTTTGACGAAGAAACGGATTTCTACAACAATCGGACACTTACCTGTGAAGGTGCCCTGGCATTCTTTAACGATACCACACAGCCGCCTACTGAATACCATGATATGACCGTTCGCGGTTTTCTGGAAGCGCTTGTTGCAGTACATAATGCGAAAGTCGCTGAGAATCGTCAGTTTACTGTCGGCGTTGTTACAGTTACAGATTCCAATGATTCTCTTTATCGCTACACCAACAACGAATCTACACTGGAATGCATCAACGACAAGTTGGTGGATCGACTTGGTGGGCATCTGCAGACCAGACGAGAAGACGGTGTAAGATATTTGGACTATTTAGCAGATTATCCTACCACAACCAGCCAGAAGATTGAGTTCGGAAAGAATTTGCTGGATTTTACCAGAACATGGGACATGTCTGAATTTTGCACTGTGCTATTGCCTTTGGGAAATCGTCTGGACGAGAGCGAAATCGAGGCTCTGGATGCTTACCTGACTGTTGAAAGTGTTAATGAAGGAAGCATGTATGTTGAAAATTCGGATGCAGTCGCTGCCTATGGCTGGATTGAAAAAGTTGTAAATTGGGATGACGTGAGTACCGCTTCTGCACTTTTAACGAAAGCGGAAGAATACCTCGCTGATATTCAGTTTGACAATCTTACAATCGAGCTGAGTGCGGTGGATTTGCATTATCTTGACTCAACTGTAGAGGACGTGAAACTTCTCGACCAGATACGAGTGGTGTCTGTTCCGCATGGTTTGGACAGATATTTTCCAGTGACAAAACTGGAAATACCGTTGGCGGAGCCGGAGAATACTACATACACGCTTGGCGACGACATTAAAACATCTCTTACAGAGGTGAATAATTCGGTCAACATTGATATTTTAGATAAGATCAGTAACATACCGACAAAATCATCAATCCTCGCGGAAGCGAAGGCAAACGCCACAGCAATCATGAACGCAGCGGTGACCGGATACATCACAATTGTACAGGATAAATACGGCTCCGAGACTCTTTATATTTCAGAGGATCGGGACTATACGGCTTCTCAACGATTGTGGAAATGGACATTAAATGGACTTGGGTATTCCAGTGATGGCGGAGAAACCTATGATATTGCTATCACCATGGACGGTGCTATCAACGGAAAAATGATCGCGGCGGATTCAATCTATGCAGCCTCTATCAATGTAGAGTACACAACTCTCATCGAGGGCAAGATTTCAACCGCGAAAACCGAAGCCAATGATTATACCAATGAAGTTACCGGGAAGATTTCCACTACGATCGAAGCGATTCAGTTGTCTATGTCGGAAATCTATGAGTCCAGCGTACATGATTATTGTGTGAATGGTTCATTTGATGACGAAGACGATCCGCTCAGCAATTGGGCGATTATAAGTACCTACGCGGATTATATTTCAGCGGATACGTACGATGAGAAGACCTGTGTGACTATTGCAAACCCTTCATCAGGTTTGGCCTATATCAGTCAGACTTTTTCAAACCCAAAAGAAGGAACTGTAACCGTACGGTTTAAGGCTGCTTGCATTGAAGGGGACGAAAGTAAAGCACGAATTATGTGTATGGTAAGTGGAGGAAGCAGTGCTCAGCTTACAACAGTTGGCGATATTACAACAGACTGGACTACATTTACTTTCACTTTTTCCAATGTATCAGCTGGTTCTCATATAGTCTTTTTATACAGTTACATCCCGTCTACCACAATTTACATTACTGACATTGAGATTCTTGGCTATTACTCGTATTACAACGAAGCAGCTATTACTGTTAATACGGATGCTATCACGGCGGAAGTGACAAGAGCTACCAATGCAGAATCGGTATTAAGTGCTGTTGATACGAAGTATGGGACATGCTCTACGGCTGCATCTACAGCAGCAAAAGATGTTACATGTACAGATTTCACATCAAGTTCACTTGTGAAAGGAACGACAATTTGCGTATATTTTACGTATAAAAATGCGTCTAACACCACAACGTTAAATGTGAACAGTACAGGCGCAATAGAGATTCGGGCCTATGGTTCGGCATTGTCCTCTGATTCAGCGTACAATTGGCCTGCAAAGTCTTATGTGACATTTGTATATAACGGGACTTACTGGGTTATGGCAGATTCCGGTTCGAGTAGTAAAATTTCAATGTTGGCTGATAGCATAACGCTTAGCGTTACTTCCAATTCCGGAGGAACAGCAACAATTAAACTTTCTGTGAATGGCGAGGATTCTGATTCGACGACACTTGTAACGAGTGCACGAACAGCGTTTGCTGCTGAAAGCTCGTCTATCACGATTTCTGCAGGAACGATCACATTTGCTTCCAATACTCTGGTCGTAGACTCGACACAGTTTACTTTGACATCATCCGGGAATGCAACTTTCTCCGGTACATTATCTGCGGCATCCGGAAGCTTTTCAGGGACTGTCACTACATCAAGTGGGTATTATAAAGCAATACTTTCATCCGGTGAATTAAGTTTCTACTATAATGATGTGTTGAAAGGTTCATTTGCTGGTTCTGTCTGGAGTGGGACAAGCTATACTGGGATCGCGATGCACTTGACTTCCTCAAACTATTTTCTTTCATTCAGCCGAGACGAAGATGGTGATGGAACTTATATTGCCGCATATTTGATTTCCTACCATTCGTCCATAAGCAGTTACACTCATAATTTCTATGGTTCTGAGTATCATTCCGGAGAAGTCACATTTGCAGATGCGGTTACATTTGATAGCAGTGTCACGGCAAAAGCCTATAGGACTACGGATGACTATCTTCGATTAATTGGGCCGACCTATACCGTAATGCTGACATCAGATGCATTCTTCCCATATACATCTGCTATGCTGAATCTGGGAGCAAGCGGCTATTTGTGGAAAAACATTTACGCTACTTCATCCAGTATTACAACATCTGATCGAAACGAGAAGCATGACATTAATGATATTTCGGAAAAGTATGTGAAGTTGTTCAAACTTTTACGGCCAGTCACCTATATGTTAAATGGTGGTGACCGCGTTCATGTTGGAATGATTGCGCAGGAAGTTCTGGAAGCAATGGAACAGGTGGGATTAACACCGGAAGACTTTGCCGGATTTTGCAGGGACGAAAAGATTGGATATTCTAAGTATGATACAGACGGTTATCCAATTGAATCCTCGAAGTATACCATAACAGATGAAGCCGGAAACACTGAGTACCGGTATGCACTTCGTTATGAAGAATTTATATCTTTGTGTATCTATATGATTCAGTATTTATTAGCTCGCGTCGATACTTTGACGACAGCTGATACGGGCTGATATTTTTGAAAGGAGGCAAAAAATCTTGAAGAAAATTTATACAAATGCGGCACTTGGTGACATGCTTCGGACATTACGTCCATTTATGAGCAGAAAGGACAAGATCGGTTATATTTCGGCTCGAAATTGCAGGACAATCACGAATGCTCTGATTGATTACAATAAGTTTCGTGATGATCTGATTAAAAAGTACGGTGAACCGGATCATGATGAGGAAGGGAATGAGCTTCCAACTTCTTCTATTAAACTGAATTCTCCGAATTTTAAGCTGTTTTGTGACGAACTTGCGCCGATTAATATGGTGGAACAGGAACTGGATCTGATGACACTGAACTATTCGGAAGTGTTTGAGGTTCTTTCCGGAGACGAAATCTTTAGTATCGACTGGATGCTTGAAGATTGATATTTATTTCAGAAAGGAACTATGAAAAATGGCTAAAATGACAGCTTATACTGCCGCTACAGAAATGGACGACAGTGATGTATTTCTTATTGACGGTACAGATGGGACACGAAAAGCAGCTGCCTCAGATGTTGCCATTGAATTAGCCGGAATGATATCCTCGATTAACCATCGAGATATTTATCGCGGCAAAAGTCTTGGTACAGAAGTGACCAGTGCTCAGCAAGCAGCGATTAAAGCGGGTACCTTTGATGACATGTTCATCGGCGATTACTGGACAATTAACAGCGTGGAATGGATAATCGCTGATATGGATTATTGGTACAACACTGGTGATACTGCGTTTGCAACGCATCATCTTGTGATGGTTCCTGGTTTAAGTTTGTCAAATTTGTATTCTACACAGATGAATTCTTCTAATACTACAGAAGGCGGTTATGTTGGTTCTTTGATGTATACAGAAGGACTGGAAACGGCTAAGGAAACCATTTCGGAGGCTTTCGGTGATCTTGTATTAACTCACAGAGAGTATCTTACGAATGCTGTAACCAACGGTTACCCATCAGCAGGAGCCTGGTATGATTCAACTGTAGAACTCATGAACGAGATTATGGTGTACGGGTCGCTCGTTTGTGCACCAATGGGAAATGGCTCAATCATTCCGACTAATTATACAATCGACAAACAGCAACTTGCATTGTTCCGACTTAGCCCGAGAGCTATTAACAACCGTATCTCCGCATGGCTTAGAGACGTCGTTTCGTCGACGGATTTCGCCAGTGTGGGCTACGATGGCAGTTGCTGTTCGCACAACGCTTCGGGCGCTCGAAGCGTTTATCCGGTCTTTCCTATCGGCGTTGCTTCTTAAGGAGTATTGGTAAAAATATACAGAAAGGAATTATGAAAATGCCTAAAATTACAGAATACACTTCAACAAGTGATATCAGTACTTCTGACATATTTATTATCGGCACCTCCGATGGAACAAGAAAAGTAACGGCGGCAAATCTTGCGGCTATACTGGGCGGAAAGATATCCTCAATTAATCGTCGAAATATTTATCGTGGAGCCAGTTTGGGTACGGAAGTTGCCAGTGCTCAGCTGGCAGCGATTAAAGCGGGTACCTTTGAAGGGATGTTTATCGGGGATTATTGGACGATCAACAGTATAAAATGGATAATCGCTGATATGGACTATTGGTACAACACCGGCGATACGGCGTTTACAACACATCATCTTGTAATGATTCCTGGTTCAACTTTGTATTCTACACAGATGAATTCTTCTAATACTACAGAAGGCGGTTATGTTGGTTCTTTGATGTATACAGAAGGACTGGAAACGGCTAAGGAAACCATTTCGGAGGCTTTCGGTGATCTTGTATTAACTCACAGAGAGTATCTTTCGAATGCTGTAACCAGTGGCCATCCCTCAGCAGGACTCTGGTGCGATTCAACCGTAGAACTCATGAACGAGATTATGGTTTACGGATCATATATTCGGTCTACGATGAGCAACGGTTCGACCATTTCGCATAATTATACAATCGACAAACAGCAGCTTTCACTGTTCCGGCTAAGCCCAAGAGCTATTAACACCCGTAGCACTGTATGGCTCAGAGACGTCGTTTCGCCGACGACATTCGCCAGCGTGAACTACTATGGCAACGCGAACGCCAACGTCGCTTCGAACTCTAGTTACGTTCGTCCGGTCTTTCCTATTGGTGCGTAAACCCGAGGGGCCCTGAGCCCCGAGTTATTATATTTTTTAGAAAGGATTCAAGAAAAATGGATGATAAAACTTATTCTATTACTCTGGCAGATGGAACGGTTCTTGACACTCTTAGCCTGAACGGTAACAATTTCATTTCGAAAACAGCAATCTCTGCTGATATTTTTGAAAGCAATCTGTCCAGTGTGACAATTAATGACGGAGAAACTGATAAAACCTATACAAACATGACACTTGTTCACCTGACCGAGTATTCCGGCGAATACTGGTTTACACTCCGGGAACTCACATCGGCTGAAATCAAGGAAATGCAGTTATATTCTGACCTTGAGTATTTGGCTATGATGACCGGCGTAGAGCTTTAAGAAAGGAGGAGCATCGTGACATATAGTAATAATTACTCTAAAGTAAAGAACTGGTATGACATGGGTATGTGGAATATTACCAGAGTTCGTAATGCGGTTAAGATGGGCTGGATCACTGAGGACGAATTTAAAGAGATCACGGGAGAGGATTACGAGTGAGTGTGATAGCGGCAAAACGAACAGAGTCCAGATACGAAGTAATTATATTCTCAGAGAAGGTGTATGATTTACTGATCGATCTGATTAGTAGAAACTTCGGTATCAAAGATGTAGACGATTTTGTTCGGGTGCAGTATGCGCATGGGCAAATTGCCAGCGAAGACTTTCCTTATTATCGCGTGTTACTACGGCGGAGAAAAGAGAACATTGAGCAGCAGGCTTCATTGCTTACCTGCAATTTACGAGCCGCGTATTACCTGTATCCGACTTCCATGCATGAGTACGAAAACAGGAGAGATCTGCAGAACAGAGCAATCATCAATTGTGAAATGCTTTTAAAAGAGCTTCAAAAGGTTGCTGATAAGTTTCAGGTAGATATCAACCTGTTTAAGGAATCTATAAAAGCTATCAATCGAGAAATCGAGCTGATAAAAGGTTGGCGTCAGCGTGATAACAAATTCAAGTCGCACTTTACAAAGGCATGATCTGATTATGCGTCGTTTCGCCGACGACATTCGCCAACGTGAACAACAATGGCAACGCGAACAACAACAACGCTTCGAACTCTAATAACGTTCGTCCGGATTCTCTATTTCACCAGTAGAGAAGGAGATTGTGTCTTTTCCAGACAAGGATAAATTGCAAAGCCGAACGTAATTTACTACGGTAAGTATTACTATCACGGTGAATAACTCAATGACTTATGAAGAGATCGCGTGTGACGCCAACAATCTCTATAAAGCTTACAAAGCTTCTATAAAAGGGAGCAAATGGAAAGAATCTTCTCAGAAGTTTATGATGAATTACCTGACATATCTGTTTGATATTCAGGATGACTTGCAAAATCGAACATTGAAAAACGGACCAATAAAAGAGTTCACACTTCATGAACGTGGAAAAATTCGTCTTATTTCAAGCCTTTGTATTCCTGATCGGACTGTGCGACATGTTCTCTGTGATGATATTTTGATGCCGGAGGTTAAGAAGCACATTATTTATGACAATTGTGCTTCTATCAAAGGTAGAGGAATTTCTCAACAGAGAAAACGTTTCGAGGTTCATCTTCATAAGTATTACAAACTTTACGGGAACGAGGGTTATATTCTATTTGGAGATTTCTCAAAGTTCTACGATAACATTATTCACGAGATAGCAAAACGGGAGTTACTTCGGCTGGTGAATGACGATGAATTTGTTGACTGGCTGCTAACATTGATATTTGACGGGTTTAAGATCGATGTTTCATATATGTCCGATGAAGAGTATGAACACTGCACCGAAAGCCTATTCAACAAACTTGAATACCGAGAAATACCAAAGAGCCAGTTGACCGGCGAGAAGTGGATGGAGAAATCCGTCAATATCGGCGATCAATTGGCTCAAATAATTGGTGTTTACTATCCGTATCCAATCGACAATTATATTAAGTATGTAAGACAGCAAAAATTCTACGGAAGGTACATGGATGACTGGTATGTCATGAGTCCGAATAAAGAAGAGCTAATGGATTTGTTCGACAATATTACCCGGATTGCAGAAGAACTTGGCATTCATATCAACCAAAAGAAAACTCGAATCGTCAAGATTTCTGGCACATACAAGTTCCTTCAAATCAAGTACACGCTGACGAAAGACGGAAAAATCATTAAGCGTATCAATCCAGAACGTGTAACTGCAGAACGGAGAAAGTTGAAGAAGCTTGCTGTGAAAGTCTATGCCGGTGAGAGAACTTACGAGAGTGTAGAAGATTGCTTTAAAAGCTGGATGGGAAGCTTCTATAAGCTCATGTCCAAAGAACAACGACAAAACATGATAGAACTTTACGAGGACCTGTTTGATAAGACCGTTACTATAGCTCACAAGAAGCTGGTTATATTTGACAGACCTCCTATCGCGAAAGGGGAAAATGATGGAAAATCCAGTGACTCATTACGAGCAGGGGGAATTTCAGAAATTGATCGACGAAAAGTTCGAAAGGCTGCATGATGAAGACATGCGATTAAATAAACGAGTTGGTGTGCTGGAGGAAACGATTCAACAGCTGAATGCTCTGACATTGTCTGTCCAGAAACTGGCGTACAACATTGAAGAGATGTGTAAGGAACAGACGTCCATGCGGGAAGCACAGGAGAAAGAGAGCGCAAGACTGAAACAGCTGGAGGATAAGGACGGTGAGAAATGGCGCAAGATGTGGGCTTATATTTTACCGCCCGTAGCTACTTTATTGGTCGGGATCCTCGCAGGACACTTCGGTTTTTGAACTGTTAGGCGCATCCAGAGATCGTTGTGATTAACGGTATTTAGATGCGCCTGAAAGCAGACCATTCCTTCACTACTCCTACATCGAGGCGAGAAATCGGACAATAATGTCTTCAAAAACCGGCATTTTCGGGCCATTTTTCAAGTTGCTCTAATCTTCCTCTAATCTTTCCACCTTATACTATGGCCATAAGATAACAACAAGACCGCTTGAGATAACAAACAGGCGCGTATGAAAAAGATGAAAGGAGAGTTGTTATGACGAGATTAAAGAACTTATTCGCAACCCCGAAGAAAGCGGCCCTCACCATCACCTGCATCATCGCATTGGTAGCACTGGCCAGCACAATCACCGTATTCGCCGCAAGGGCATACGTGGAGAACACCTCCATCGGAGCGACAAACGCCGAATATTACGCATTCGCGGACGCGGGCGTTGACCCTGAGGCAGCGACAAATGTAGAGACCGAGTTCGATTACGAACAGGGACAGTTCATCTACGACGTAGAATTCTACGCAGACGGCACAAAATATGATTACTGGATCAAGGCCAGCGACGGAACCGTAGTGAAAAAAGAAGCCAAGATCGTGAACGCCACGGCAGCAGCTGCAGCCGGAACGGAAGAGACCACCCTGATCGCGGAAGACGCGACCGTCAGTGACATGGGAACCGCAGAAGAGACCACGGCAGCGGCGGAAAATGCGGGAACAGCCCAGATCACCCTGGAAGAGGCGAAAGCTATCGCCCTGGAGCACGCGGGAGTGGATGCGGCGGATGCAACATTCACAAAGACGGAACTTGACGTAGACAACGGCGTATCGGAATACGACATCGAGTTCACCGCAAACGGATATGAGTACGAGTACGAAGTAAGTGTCACCAGCGGAGTGGTCCTGAAGTCGGAGAGGGAGCAGGTGAATGCATCGGCAAATCAGGGAACCTCCGGAGAGACAGCCACCACAGCCGCAGCGACGATCACCCTGGATGAAGCGAAAGTGATCGCCCTGAACAACGCTGGAGTATCGGCATCCGACGCCACCTTCACCAAAGGCAAACTTGATGTGGATGACGGCGTGACCGTATACGACATCGAATTCTACACCACCGGATATGAGTACGATTACGAGATCAACGCTACCACGGGAGCCGTGGTGAAGTCCGAGAAAGAAGTAAGAACAACCACCACTACGAAGGCGGCATCCGAGCAGACGACAACCATACAGAAGGCAACGGAACAGACGACGACAGCGGCAGCTGCCCAGATCACTCTGGCGGAGGCAAAGACCATTGCTCTGAACCATGCGGGAGTATCTGCATCCAACGCAACTTTCACCGAAGGCAAGCTTGACAAGGATGACGGCGTGACTGTATACGACATCGAGTTCTACATCGCCGGATATGAATACGAGTATGAAATCAA
>JAJQBQ010000044.1:117974-174419 GCA_021203205.1 Lachnospiraceae bacterium
GAATACGAGTATGAAATCAACGCTACCACCGGAGCAATCATCAAATCCGAAGTGGATAAAGAAAAAGTTTCCTCTGGAAGCTCCAGCTCCACCCTCATCACGGTAGACGAGGCGAAGAGCATCGCGGCGGCACACGCAGGCTATTCGGTCTCCGAAGTAACCTTCAAGAAGGCGAAGCTCGACACAGACGACGGCCTGACGGTATACGAAATCGAATTCTACGTAGGAAATGTGGAGTACGAATACGAGATCAACGCCAGCACCGGAGCGGTCATCGAATACGAGATGGATCATGACTAAAGATTGATACAGCCGGAAGAAGGAAACGGTGAAGACGGGAAACAGAAAGATGGAGTGATACGATATCAGACATTCTGATATTCAATAAAGAATAAGAAATAATAACAATGGCAGGCACCGGATGTTCAGGGCCTGCCATTAAAACATAAACAAATTTTACCCCGCCTGGTAGCTCCCGCGAAGCGGGAACAGGATTAAAAAAGATTTTCGATGGATCCTAATATAAAAATCATGTATCAGCTTCCGAATGTTGAATCCAGCCGGCATTACGGTGTTTTTTTTGAAGGGAGAGAGACGCTTTATGACAGCGAATCCAGCAGTCCGCTCAGTCCTTCATTTTCAAAAATATTCTTATAGTACCCAATTTCATCCTCGATCATCGCATCAATGACCTGCATGCCGAGCAGTTCCACCGGGGCCTTGTCGTCGGTCAGAAGATAGTCCCCCGCTTCGTATGCGGTGAGTTTGCCGGAGACGGTCTCCATCATTGTCGCAAGCTCATGAAGGTCCGCAGCGGAGGCAGTGTCTGATTCGGAGGAAACAGAAGATCCTGCAGTGTCTGATGAATCTGACAGATCGGAACTATGGGAAGTGCCAGAGGCATCGGCCGTCTCAGAACTTTCTCCGGAAACGGCGGAAGCGTAAAAAGAAGATGTATAAGACGCGAGCACCTGAATATTCTCCTCGAGATTATCCAGCATTTCCGGATTGTCCGACGCGTAGAGCTCCCGGTTGGTGTAACCGGAGACATCGGCGGTGTAAACCTGCGAGAAAACGCTGGAGATGGTATCCGCCAGGTACTGGTTGATATTTCCTTCCTCATCCGAGCGCATGTTCAGGTTCACGACCATCACACCACCCTCTGCCAGGTGTTCCTTCACCAGCGTAAAGAATTCCACCGAGGACATCTGGAACGGTATGGTGATGTCCTGGTAGGCATCTACCATAATGACATCGTACTTTTTGTCCACCGCCTGCAGGTAGGCACGGCCGTCGTAGGTGGCAACATAAGTGTCCTCGGAGAGGGAGAAATATTCGTGGGCGAGTTCGGTGATGCTCTCGTCGATTTCCACACCCTCAAGGGAAAGAGTGCAGGTCTGCGAATCGGAATCCGAGGAAAAACTGCTTAAGAATTCATCCGGGAAGTAATACTCGCACTGTGTTGCGTACGTTCCCGTTCCCATGCCGAGAATGAGAACGTCCAGCGTTCCGTCCTCCGTGGCTGCGGCCAGATCCGTCATGAGCGGCGCCGCCAGTGCGTAGTCGTAGTACATGCCCGTGAGCGTCGCATCCTTCATGTAGATGGACTGTACACCGAAGAGCACGTTGGTGGAGAGGGTGATACTCGTATCTGTCTCCTTCACCTGAAGGTAATTGTAGATGGATTCGCCCTCGTAGACAAGGTCATCCTCCCAGAAAGCAAAGCTGGAGGAGTGGCCGAAGACGCAGCAGAGGAGGTAGATCACGACAGACACGATACAGCCGATTCTTTTCTTCCTGCCGGTGGTGCGGTTACGGGAGAAGTTGCTGGAAGAATTGGAAAAAGAATCGACGGAGGAACAGCTGGAAGAACTATCCGACGAACCGGCAGAAGCACCATCCGAAGAATAGGCGAAAGAACTGCAGGAAGAACCAGCTGAATTCGCAGCCCCCGCGATGAAATAAATCAGTGCCAGCACCAGCAGGATTCCCGCAAAGATCAGGAATGTGATGGATGTGCCCACCGCCGGGATGGACACGAAGGTCGGCACAAAGGTGCCGATGATACTGCCGATGGTATTAAATGCGCCAAGCGTTCCCACGGTTTTGCCGCTGTCATCCAGACTCCCTACGGTATATTTCGCCAGGGACGGTGTGACCGTGCCCAGCAGAAAGAGCGGAAACACGAAGATCACCATACAGCTGACAAATGCCGCGATGATCAGAAAATTGGTGCTTACGGTGACGATCAGCACGCCGGATACGGCGAGGATGACATACTTGCCCAGCACCGGGATCGCCGCGATCCAGACCGCCGCGATGAGGATGCGGCGGTAAAGCCTGTCCGGGTCGGGATTTTTGTCCGCCGCGCGGCCGCCCCACACATTGCCCAGCGCCATGGCGATCATGATTGTGCCGATGATGATGGTCCAGACGATCTGCGAGGAGCTGAAGTACGGGGCCAAAAGTCTGCTGGCCCCCAGCTCCACCGCCATGACGGCCATGCCGGAGAAAAATTCGGTCAGGTAGAGGTAGAGTTTATTTTTGAGAATGGAATTCATGGGTCTTGGAGTATTTTCCACGTTGTGCTCCTTTCACTCATAACTAATATGCAACAGGTAACAAGAACCAACAGCTGTGGGGCAATGATAGTACAACGCAAGTAGAAATACAATAAAAATATAAAAGTTATAATTTGTACGAATGAAGAAATGAAAAAAATAACATATAGAAAAAAATACCTGACCAAAACCCATGTGACCACGGTTAAAAGTTTATAAACTGGCCTTTTTGGGTTGACAGTAGGAGAATTATAAGATATTTTGTCACCCTACCCCTCCACTCGACTGGAAAAAACGGTAGAGGAAGGAGGTGAATTCTATGTCGGTATTCTTTTCCCTAATTTTGTCCGTGTTTGCAAGTGTAGTCGGAAACTACATTTATGAATGGCTGGAGGATCGGCGGTAACAGCGCGGGTTTGTCACCCAGGCCGTAAGACAGAAAAAGCCCCCATTTATGTTGCACTGGTACTGCAACCGAATGGGGGCTTTTTCGTAGTGTTTCGTTCCATGTCAATATTTTTCCCTAACTCTGTTCTGATTGTAGCACAATACAAGGTTTTGTCAAGAGGGAAATGATGTTTTTTACCCTGTCCGCCGCTTCCGGCTCCGCACCCGGTCCCAAACCACATACACAAGAATACACACCCATACCGCCGCGATCCCCGCCAGCAGCAGGATTGATCCGGTGGGCAGCGGCCCCAGGTCCGCCTTTCCGGAACTCTCCGAGGTCTCGATCTGGTCGAGCCGGTACAGGGAGGTGATGTCGGAGAAGAGGGAGGTGATGTAGTCATCGTCCACGGTTTCGCCTCGGCGCACGGACTTTACGGTATTTTCAATCAGCTGCCCGGCTGCGTTGCGCAGGGAGGTGGAGCCGTTGAAGACCGCCGTGGTGAAAGTGCAGTCCACGTAGTCCAGCAGCAGGCTTGCCGCCTCGATTTTCACGGCATAGTAAGTGTCGTTATCCTCGCCCGCCCGGGAGAGGTAGTCCTGGTATTCGTCCGACTGCTGCGCCTTGGTGGTGACCGGCACGTAACCCTCGGTCTCGGAGTAGGCGATCTGCACGTCATTGGTCAGCAGATACTGGGCGAAGAGCCAGGAGGCGAGCACTTCCTGTGTGTCTTCCTTATTAAAGATGCAGATGGACGGCCCCTGGGAGATCATCTGGGGATTTTCCGTGTCGTACTGCGGGATCATCATCACTTCGGTCTCGAACTGCACGATCTTATCCTCGCTGATGTCTAAGAGCGGCGCGTCCGAGCCCATCCAGGTGGCACCGGCGGTGGAGTCGATAGCGAAGATGCACTGTCCGGCGTTTAGGAAGTTTGCCGGATAGCTGGAAATCTTGAAGGTCGAGAAGGCGCGGGTTAAGCCGTGTTCCGCGATGGTGAGGAGCAGGGAGCGGGTGGTGTCATTAAACAGCAGAATATTTCCGGCAGAATCCGAGTAGCCGGCATCCAGCTGCTTTAACATCTGGATCATCATGTTGTCGGTGGACTTGTAGATGAAGGGGATCATCACCGTCTGGCCGTTCACCACGTAGGTGCCGTCGTCATTTTGCGCCAGCGCTGCTTCGGACACCTCCCACACGAAATCCCAGGTCAGCACATCCGGCAGGGTGTAGCCCAGCGCCTCCACGTAGGTCTTGTTTACGTAGCATGCCTCGGTGGAGCGCATAAACGGAATGGCGTAGTACGTGCCGTTTATGGAGCATTCCTCCAGAAACTGCGGGACGATCTCATCCTGCGTGGGGGAGTCGTAGCGAAGCTCGCTGCCGCCCAGGCCGTATTCCTCGTCGGCGAACAGATCGTCCAGCGGCACCACCGTGTTCTCGCCGGTCAGGTAGGTGGCGATGTGATCAGGGTAGGTGATGCACACGTTTGGTGTGGTGTCCGTCGAAATATTCGTGATGACATCATTGTAAATGGTGGAATAGTCCGTGTAATAGCGGACATTTACCGTGATATTCGGGTAAAGCTCTTCGAAAGAGGCGATGGCCTCGTCGTAAATTTCCACCTGCGTCTTGTTCGTATCGTTTTTCGCCCAGAAGGTGATGGTGTACTCCGTCTCCGTGTCAAACTCCTCCGGCACCTCGAAGGCGGCAGTGGCGGTCCCGGAACCGTGGCAGCCGGTGAGGGCGGGGAGGGCAAGAAGAAAAATTGCGAAAGACACTCTGGACAGAAAGCGAGAAATATATCGGTGAGAATGTTTTCGACTTTCGGGGGTTTTGAATTCCACGGAAGCCGGAGAAACGGACCGCGAATCTGAATTCCTGTTTTTTAAGCAGGAAACATTAGCGCTTCCACTTAGAAACCCAGGGGATGAAACACATTCGGAAGAACCAACAGGGGATCCCGCAAAGACAGCCCCCCGATTTTTAAACGTTCGGAAAAAGGATTTTAAAAGTTTTCTCATCCTTTCGTCCCTCCTCTCGAAACGCCCTCCATGATCTTGTCCCGGAAAATCAGAAACAGCACGATCAGAGGCACCGAGATGACCACCACGGCGGCCATCATGGCGGGAATATTCTCGCGGCCGAAGCCGTTCTCCCGGATCTCCTGGATGCCGTTGGACACCAGGTACATGGCCTGTTCGTCCGTGATGAGGCGCGGCCACACGTAAGAATTCCAGCACTCGATGACCTTTAAGATGCCGATGGTGATGAGCGTCGGCCGGCAGATGGGGATCATCACCTTCCAGAGGTACTTCAGATCCGAGGTGCCGTCCACCTTTGCCGCGTAGTAGAGGGAATCCGGCACCTGCGCGAAATTCTCCCGCAGCAGGTAAATGTAGAACACGGACACCACCGAAGGAAGGATCAGGCCCGGGAAGGTGTTCCGCAGGTCGAGATTTGTGATGGTGGTGAAGTTGGTGATGACCACCAGCTCATTGGGGATCATCATCAGCGAGAGGAACAGTGTGAATACCAGATTCTTGCCGCGAAACTGAAGTCTTGCGAAGGCAAAGGCCGCCAGCGTGATTACCACCATCATGATGGCGGTGGTAAGCACCGTGAAGATGAGTGTGTTCAGCAGGTACTGCCCCAGCGGCACACTTTCAAAGGCCTCAATATAATTCTCCAGAGTCGGCGAGGTGGTGTAGAATTTCGGAATATACTCCGAATTGTAGGCGCTGTAGCTCTTTACGGAGGTGAGCACCATCCAGTAAAACGGGAACAGGACAATGAGCGCCCAGAGCGTGAGGAGCACGTAGATGATGCCGTGGGTCACGCGCTTTCGCCTGGCTGCGCGGGCTTCGATCTGCGCGTAGTCTGCATTTTTTTTCTTATTTTCTTCCATATTAACTAAACTCCTATGCCCGCTTTTTTTTAGATTTTGTCTCGAAACAGTTGTATACAGGGATCCCTTTTGGAACAACATCTGTGATATGCAGAATATTTCGGATCCCATGGTATATTTCAATGCGGGCGCAAATCTGTGGTACAGCGGGAGCGCGGATGGTACCGGATTGAGAGAAACAGAACATGAAAATAATTCTCCTTGTTTCTCGCTCAGAATTTTCACCGGGGTACCTTCCGAACCAGGTTCTTATTCGCGTCAGGAATAATACACATGCTTCCTGCTCACCAGCAGGTTGATGACGGTGATGGTCAGCACGATGACGAACAGAATGATCGCCGCGGCCGAAGCGTAGGACGGGTATCCGCCGCTGTCGCCGTAGAGCATATCGTACACGTATCCGACGATGGTGTTCATCCCTGCGGCATTTAAGTCGGTGCCAAACAGCGCCACCGCGTCGCTGTAGGATTTAAACGCGCCGATGAAGCCGGTGATGACCAGGTAGAAAATGGTGGGAGAAATCATCGGCAGCGTGATTTTATAAAAGATGCGGAACGATGAAGTGCCGTCCACCTTCGCAGCGTTGTAGTAGCTCTGGTCCACCGAGGCGATGGCGCTCGTCAGGAGCAGGATCTTGAAGGGCAGCACCACCCAGATGGTGTAAAAGCAAAGTACGAACATTTTCGCCCAGTAGGGCCCGTCGATAAAGTCCACCGAGGAGCCGCCGAACCAGTTGATGAGCAGGTTCACCAGCCCGTCGGAGTAGGCTGTGGGCTTAAACAGGATCATGAAAACGAGACCCACCGCCAGTGTGTTTGTCACGTAGGGCAGAAAATAGATGGTCTGGTAGAGCTTTCGCAGCGGCTTGATCGAGCTTAAACCCAGCGCAATGAGGATCGCCAGCACCGTGGAGACCGGCACCGTGATCACCACCAGCAGCATGGTATTCTTTACGGCCTGCAGAAAATAGGTGTCGTGCAGGACGTAGGAAAAGTTGTACCAGCCCGTGCCGAAGGAGGTCTGCGACGCAAAGTTGTAGCCTTCCTCAAAAGAATAGATAAACACGTCGATCAGTGGGTAGACCATGAAGGCCGCGAGAAACAGGATGGCCGGCAGAAGGTAGAGCCAGGCTTTTCGGTTGTTATTCTCCATAGCGAATCCGCGCCTCCGTTTCCTTATGAAATAAGAAGACTTTTGCCGGTTTCAGCTTGAAAGCCACCGTTGGCTTCGAAGTATCCACCTTCGCCTCCGCACTGATAATAGAGCGAACAGACTCATTCCGCGAATGTGGGCTTGTGGAGACAACGCTGATATCGCGTCCGAGTACCTCCACGCGGGAGAGGGTAAGATGCAGCGGACCGTCATCTGCGAGGACGAACCCTTCGGGGCGGATGCCGACGGTGACGTTGCCGTCCGGAACTTTGTTTACATTAAGCACCGCATCCTCTCCAATGTACAGGATTCCGCCCCGCACGCGCCCGTCAAATACGTTGATCGGCGGGGTGCCTAAGAACTTCGCGACGAACAGGTTTACCGGGTCGTCGTACACATCCTGCGGTCGGCCGATCTGCTGTACCACACCCTCCTTCATCACCACGATCTGGTCGGAAATGCTCATGGCTTCTTCCTGATCGTGGGTGACGAACACCGTCGTGATGCCGGTTTCGCGCTGGATGCGGCGAATCTCCTCACGAGTCTGAAGGCGCAGCCTGGCGTCCAGATTGGAGAGCGGCTCGTCCAGCAGAAGTACCCGCGGCATCTTCACCATGGCCCGGGCGATGGCGACGCGCTGCTGCTGCCCGCCGGAAAGTTCGGAAGGCTTGCGGTCCATCAGCGACTCGATCTGCACCAGGGCGGCCGCTTCCTCGGCTTTACGGTTCATTTCCGCTTTGGATAGTTTATCCTTACCTTTTAAGTTTTCCAGCGGGAACAGAATATTCTGCCGCACGGTCAGGTGCGGGTAAAGCGCATAATTCTGAAACACAATTCCGACCCCGCGGTTTTCGGCGGGCAGGTCGGTCACATCATCCTCGCCGAAAAAAATCTTCCCGCCGGTGGGCGCGAGCAATCCGCACAGCATGAAAAGCGTTGTGCTCTTTCCGCAGCCGGAAGGCCCCAGAAGCCCTGTGAGGGAGCCGTCCGGAATCTCAAACGAGACATGATCCACCGCGACTACGTTCCCGGCAGCCTTCTTTCCCCGTGCGGGGAACTCTTTTGTCAGATTTTCCAATACAACTTTCATGACGTTCCTCTTTTACATTGAGTGTATAGTTGACTATTTTGTGGTTGAAACAGTGTGAATGCAACTACACCGGTATCAGACACTGGGCAGTTCACAGCGAAAAACCACCGCAGAATATTATACAAACCTTGTGAAAGGACTGCAAGCAAAAATTAAAATTACTCATGGCTGTCGGTCTCCGGGGTGTTGCTATTCACGGTATGGCTTCAGCCGGTCCGCAGTGTTCTGCGTTTTACAAGAGTTTTCGAACAGTCTGCGGAGCAAACGGGGAGAGGTAAAATGCCCTGAAGGAATTTATATGGATGGGTGTTACGCAGTGGAAAAGTCAGACAATTGGAAGGTGAGTTGTCAAAATTTAAATAATTAGACAATTCATAAAATAATTTCACTTTACAACTTCGGAATCTTACTATATAGTGGCGGGCAGCAACCTTTAAGGCAAACATATGGTTCTGATTTGTTCGAAGGCACGGGAGAGACATCATTTTTAAGCCATTTCCGGAGCAATTCTGCGGAAGCATGCAGATAAGCACCCAGGTACCTGAGACGAGCGATTCGGCCCATTTTAAGAGAGGTAACAGCATATGATTCAACCAAATGAATTCAGCGCCCATGAAGTGCATGAGCCCGGGCTCTACGACGAGCGTTTCGAGCACGACAACTGCGGCATCGGCGCCATCGTGAATATTAAGGGCAAAAAGACCCACAAGACCGTGGAGGACGCGCTCCACATCGTGGAGAATCTGGAGCACCGCGCCGGAAAGGACGCCGAGGGGAAGACCGGCGACGGCGTGGGTATTCTGCTGCAGATTTCCCACAAATTTTTCTCGAAGACCGCGAAGGCCATGGGCATAAATCTTGGCTCCGAGCGGGACTACGGCATCGGCATGTTTTTCTTCCCGCAGGATGAGTTAAAGCGCAGACACGCCCAGCGCATGTTCGAACTGATCGTCCAGAGGGAGGGCATGGAGTTTTTGGGCTGGCGCGAGGTGCCCACCTGCCCGGATATTCTGGGGAGTACGGCGCTCGAGTGCATGCCCCACATCATGCAGGGCTTTGTGAAGCGCCCCCGGGACGTGCGCAAGGGGCTGGATTTTGACCGCAGGCTCTATGTGGCCCGCCGGGTGTTCGAGCAGTCCAACGACAACACCTACGTTGTGTCACTCTCCAGCCGCACCATCGTATACAAGGGCATGTTCCTGGTGAATCAGCTACGGGGATTTTTCTCAGACCTCCAGAGTGAGGATTACGAGGCGGCCATCGCCCTGGTGCACAGCCGTTTCTCCACCAACACGAACCCCAGCTGGATGCGCGCGCACCCTTACCGCTTCATCGTACATAATGGTGAGATCAACACCATCCGCAAGAACGCGGATAACATGCTGGCCCGCGAGGAGAACATGGCCACCCCGTATCTGGAGAAGGATATGTACAAGGTCATGCCGGTGGTGAATGCCGAGGGTTCCGATTCCGCCATGCTGGACAACACACTGGAGTTCCTGGTGATGAGCGGCATGGATCTGCCCCAGGCGGTGATGATCACCATCCCGGAGCCCTGGATGAACAACCCCACCATGTCACAGAGCAAACGTGACATGTACCAGTATTACGCCACCATGATGGAACCCTGGGACGGCCCGGCTTCCATCCTCTTTTCCGACGGCGATATCATGGGAGCGGTGCTTGACCGCAACGGCCTGCGCCCGTCCCGCTATTATATTACAAAGCATGATGAGCTCATCCTCTCCTCCGAGGTGGGCGTGCTGGATATCCCGGCATCGGAGATCGTCCTGAAGGACCGCTTGCGGCCGGGCAAGATGCTGCTGGTGGATACCGTGAAGGGCGAGCTGGTGGACGATGAGACCTTAAAGGAGTCCTACGCCACGAGGCAGCCCTACGGCGAGTGGCTTGACGCGAACCTGATCGCTTTAAAGGATATCAAGATCCCGAACAAGAAGGTCATCGAGTACGAGAAGGAGGAGCGGCAGAAGCTGCAGAAAGCCTTCGGCTACACCTACGAGGAGCTGAAGACCTCCATCCTGCCGATGGCGTTAAACGGCGCGGAATCCATCGGTGCCATGGGCAAGGATTCGCCGCTGCCGGTGCTCTCCAACAAGTACCAGTCCATGTTCAACTATTTCAAGGAGCTGTTCGCCCAGGTGACGAACCCGCCTATCGACGCCATCCGGGAGGAGATTGTCACCGACACCACCGTGTACGTGGGCAAGGACGGCAATATCCTGGAGGAATCGCCGGAGAACTGCCGCATGCTGCAGATCCACAACCCGATCCTCACGAACACGGACCTGTTGAAAATCAGATATCTGGATCAGCCGGGCTTTAAGTCGGCGGTGATCCCGATTTTGTACTATAAAAATACGAGCCTGGAAAAGGCTATCAACCGCCTGTTTGTGGAGGCAGACCGCGCCAACAAGGACGGCGCGAACATCCTGATCCTCTCCGACCGGGGCGTGGATGAGAACCATGTGGCCATCCCGTCGCTGTTAGCGGTATCGGCGCTGCACCAGCATCTGGTGCGCACGAAGAAACGCACCTCGCTGGCGCTGATTCTGGAGTCCGGCGAGCCCAGGGAAGTGCATCATTTCGCGACCCTGCTGGGCTACGGTGCGTCGGCTATTAACCCGTACCTGGCGCAGGAGTCCATCCGCCAGCTGGTGGATGAGAACATGCTGGATAAGGATTACTACGCGGCGGTGGACGACTATAACAGCGCGGTGCTCCACGGCATCGTGAAGATCGCCTCGAAGATGGGCATTTCCACCATCCAGTCTTACCAGGGCTCGCAGATTTTCGAGGCCATCGGCCTGGACAAGGATGTGATCGATAAATATTTCTCCAACACCGTGAGCCGCATCGGCGGCATCGGCATCAAGCGGATCGAGGAGAAGGTGGATGAGCTGCACACGGCGGCCTTTGACCCGCTGGGTCTGGCGGTGGACCTGACGCTGGAGAGCGGCGGTGCCCACAAGAGCCGCAGCGGTAAGGAGAGACATCTGTACAATCCGAAGACCATCCACCTGCTGCAGGAATCGACGAAGCGGGGGGATTACGGATTATTTAAGGAATACACGAAGGCCGTGACTGAGGAGCTGGGTGCGACCACGCTGCGCAGCATCATGGACTTCAATTACCCGGAGGAGGGCATCCCGATAGAGGAAGTGGAGAGCGTGGACGAGATCGTGAAGCGCTTCAAGACCGGCGCCATGTCCTACGGTTCCATTTCCCAGGAGGCCCACGAGACGCTGGCCATCGCCATGAACATGCTGGGCGGCAAGAGCAATTCCGGCGAGGGCGGCGAGGCGAGAGATCGCCTGACCCCGGACGCGGACGGCACCAGCCGCTGCTCGGCCATCAAACAGGTGGCATCGGGCCGCTTCGGCGTGGATTCTCGCTACCTGGTGAGCGCGAAGGAGATCCAGATCAAGATGGCCCAGGGCGCGAAGCCCGGCGAGGGCGGCCATCTGCCCGGAAATAAGGTGTACCCGTGGATCGCAAAGACCCGGAATTCGACCCCGGGCGTGGCGCTCATTTCCCCGCCGCCGCACCATGATATTTACTCTATCGAGGACCTGGCACAGTTAATTTATGATTTAAAGAACTCGAACCGCGACGCGCGCATCTCCGTGAAGCTCGTCTCCGAGGCAGGCGTGGGCACGGTGGCGGCCGGCGTGGCGAAGGCTGGCGCGCAGGTCATCCTCATCTCCGGTTTTGACGGCGGCACGGGCGCGGCGCCCCGCACCTCCATTTACAACGCGGGCCTGCCCCTGGAACTGGGCCTGGCGGAAGCGCATCAGACCCTCATCATGAACGGGCTGCGGGATAAAGTAATCCTGGAGACGGACGGCAAGCTTATGAGCGGCCGGGACGTGGTGATGGCGGCCATGCTGGGCGCGGAGGAATTCGGCTTCGCGACGGCACCGCTGGTGACCATGGGCTGCGTGATGATGCGTGTCTGCAATTTGGATACCTGCCCGGTGGGCGTGGCGACCCAGAACCCGGAGCTGCGCAAGCGCTTCAAGGGCAAGCCGGAGTATGTGGTGAACTTCATGCGGTTTATCGCCGAGGAAGTGCGGGAATACATGGCGAAGCTTGGTATCCGCACCTTCGACGAGCTGGTGGGCCGCTGCGACCTGTTAAAGAAGAAGCCCCACGTGGAGGACGGCGCGGCGGATTCGGTCATCCTGGATCGCATCCTGGATACCTCCTACGTGGATCACAAGATCGCGTACCACGAGAAAAATGAATACGATTTCCGCCTCAACCAGACGGCGGATGTGCAGGTATTGTTGAAAAAATTTAAGTCGGCGCTGGCGAAGGGCGAGCGCAGGTGCATCTCCGTGGACGTGAAGAACACGGACCGCTCCTTCGGTACTATCCTGGGTTCCGAGATCACGAAGCAGTACCCGGAGGGACTGCCGGACGACACGCTGACGGTGCGCTGCACCGGCGCCGGCGGACAGAGCTTCGGCGCGTTCATCCCGAAGGGGCTGACGCTGGAGCTGACCGGAGATTCCAACGACTACTTCGGCAAGGGTCTCTCGGGCGGCAAGCTCATCGTGTACCCGCCTCAGGGCGCGGGCTACCACGCGGAGGATAACATCATCATCGGCAATGTGGCCCTCTACGGCGCCACCACCGGCAGCGCCTACATCAGCGGCATCGCCGGCGAGCGCTTCTGCGTCCGCAACTCCGGAGCCATCGCCGTTGTCGAGGGTGTCGGCGACCACGGCTGCGAGTACATGACCGGCGGCGTGGTGGTGATCTTAGGCCGCACCGGCAAAAACTTCGCGGCCGGCATGAGCGGCGGCGTGGCTTACGTGCTCGATGAGGACAGAGACCTCTACATGAGACTGAATAAGGGCATGGTCTTCTCCACCGAGGTCACGAATAAGTACGACGTGATCGAGTTAAAGCAGATGATCCAGGATCACGTGACCTACACGAACTCCGCGAAGGGCAAGGAGATCCTGGAGAACTTCGGCGAGTATCTGCCGAAATTTAAGAAGATCATTCCTTATGATTATAACCGCATGATGCTGCGCATCGTGCAGATGGAAGAAAAGGGATTGAGCAGCGAGCAGGCGCAGATCGAAGCGTTTTATGCGATGAAGAAAGCATAGGTGGTAATATGGGCAAGCCAACAGGATTTTTAGACTATGAGCGTGAGACGGCGGCCGCGATCCCGCCGTTAGACCGCATAAAGAATTTTGATGAGTTTCATATCGCGCTCTCGCGCGAGAAGCAGAAACAGCAGGGCGCCCGCTGCATGGACTGCGGCGTGCCGTTCTGCCAGTACGGAAAGATGCTGGCCGGCATGGCCAGCGGATGTCCGTTAAACAATCTCGTTCCGGAGTGGAACGACCTGATTTACAATGACAACTGGGAGCAGGCCTACAACCGTCTGCACAAGACGAACAATTTCCCGGAGTTCACCTCCCGGGTCTGCCCCGCGCTCTGCGAGGCGGCCTGCACCTGCAACCTGAACGGGGATCCGGTCTCCACGAAGGAAAATGAGAACGGCATCATCGAGTACGCCTACCGTATGGGTTACGCGGACGCGAAGCCGCCCACCGTGCGCACCGGAAAGAAGGTGGCGGTGGTGGGCTCCGGCCCCTCCGGCCTCACCTGCGCGGATCAGCTGAACCGCCGGGGCCACACGGTCACGGTCTACGAGCGCAATGACCGTGTCGGTGGACTGCTGATGTACGGCATCCCGAACATGAAGCTGGAAAAATGGGTCATCGACCGCAAGGTGGACATCATGAAGCAGGAGGGCGTGACCTTCCTGACGGGCGTGAACGTGGGCGTGGATGTGACGGCAGAGGAACTTCTTTCGCAGTACGACCGGGTGGTCCTGGCCTGCGGCGCGTCGAACCCCAGGGACATCAATGTGCCGGGGCGGGACGCGAACGGCATTTATTTCGCCGTGGATTTCCTGACCTCCACCACGAAGAGCCTGCTGGATTCGGATCTGGCGGAGGGCACCTTCATCTCGGCGAAGGATAAAAATGTCATCATCATCGGCGGCGGCGACACCGGCAACGACTGCGTGGGCACCTCCATCCGCCACGGCGCAAAGAGTGTCACACAGCTGGAAATGATGCCAAAGTCACCGGAAACCCGCGCCGAAAACAACCCCTGGCCTCAGTGGCCCCGCGTCCTCAAGACTGACTACGGCCAGGAGGAGGCCATCGCCGTGTTCGGCCATGACCCGCGGGTTTTCACCACCACGGTGAAGGAATTCTACAAAAATGAAAACGGCGACCTCTGCGGCGCGAAGCTGGTGAAGCTGGAAAGCCGCAAGAACGAGGAGACCGGCCGCTACTACATGGCGGAGATCGAGGGCACGGAGTACGACGTGGAAGTGGAGCTGGTGCTCATCGCTGCGGGCTTCCTGGGCACCCAGAGCTACATCGCGGACGCCTTCGGCGTAGACCTGACGCCCCGCACCAACGTGGCCACGGCGGAAGGGCATCACGCCACAAGCGTGGACCGCGTCTTCACCGCGGGCGACATGCACCGCGGACAGTCGCTGGTGGTTTGGGCCATCCGCGAGGGCAGAGACTGCGCGAAGGAAGTGGATGAGAGCCTGATGGGGTATACAAATTTGCAATAAAGCGTTACTACTTCGCAGGCTAACGCCAAGAGAAAGAAGCTATCTACATCGAACTCCGACTCCTGCGAAGCAGGATGTCGCAAGTTCAGCGAAGCTGAACTTATGTGCTCGAATGTAGATAGCTTCTTTCTCTTGGGAGGTGACTGTGAAACAGTCACCTCCCCCACATGAGCAAAAGACGCGAGAAAATGAAAAATCGAAGCGAAATAAAACGGCGCGTCTTTTGCGAATGCGGGGGAAGGTTCGCCTGAGAATGGCAAGAAAAGACCGGGAGGTATGGACATGGATATCCATATCTTTCGGTCTTTTATTAAAAACCTGCTTGACTGGCTAAAGATATTTCTGTATAATTTCTTTATTTGAGGAGCATACGGTGAACAGTTAATATAATAGCAGGAATGGGCTGAATCATAGCTACGGAGGAACTTATTATGCCGACAATCAAATCAAGTACAGATTTACGAAACAATTATAATGAAATTTCTACATTCTGTCATACCTATCGTGAGCCTGTTTTTATAACAAAAAACGGGCAGGGCGATCTGGCGGTAATGAGTGTTGAAACCTATGAGCAACTTGCCGGACGCCTTGAGTTGTACGGTTTACTGCAGGAAGGGCTGGACGATGTGGCAGCCGGACGAACCCGCCCTTTAAACGAAGCTATGACGGATCTTTTGGACAAATATAGGGTA
The DNA here is from genome assembly GCA_021203205.1 of Lachnospiraceae bacterium. Classification (GTDB taxonomy): domain Bacteria; phylum Bacillota; class Clostridia; order Lachnospirales; family Lachnospiraceae; genus SIG308. The sequence goes on from JAJQBQ010000044.1 coordinate 133,403, forward strand.
TGAGCTATTACGTCCACGTAACAAGACAGACGGAACGTGATTTGGACGATGCTGCCGAATACATCGCGTTTACGCTCCTGAATCCTGATGCGGCATATCAGTTACTTGTATCTGCAAACAAGGTACTTTCTTCTCTTGATGAAAATCTACAGCGCAATCGTCGGGTTGATGACCCAATTTTGTCTGCATGGGGAGTGCGTTTTGTGATGATAAAAAATTATCTTGCTTTTTATGTCATTGAAGAAGAAAGAAACACGGTTCACATCATTCGTTTCCTCTACGCGAAACGCAACTGGGTACACATCTTAAAGCAGGGAATTTCTTTGGAATAAAGTAAAAATCTGTCGGATCAACGCCGGCAGATTTTTTATGCACACGGGCCGCAAGAGGAAAGATTCGGCTTGCGCCCAACGCGGCCCGGCGCGGCGAGCAGGGGCAGGACGATGCTGCTACCGCCTGATGCTTAAAGCTCAACGCCCTCCATGACAGCGACAATCTTCTGTGAGATTCTGTCACCAAGATAAGCAGGATTCAGCTGCCGCTTATTATATTTCAAATAGGAATCTTTCGTTAACCGAACAAGGCAAGCAGTAAAGTACCTTTCCCAACTGAAAAATTCGGAGCTGTCAATCTGATCCTCCGGATGTGCTAATATCTCCGGTAAGACCTTATCCTCTAAAACTCCGGAGGACAAAATCATCCATTCAAAGGATTCCGGAAGATACATCGTTATATTTGGATAATCTTTGCCGAGTTCCATCATCTTATCCATCTCCGGACCAAAAGCTGCTCCATCGGCTATGACTAACAGATGATCTTTCGAGTATTTAGATGCGATAGAAAAAATATTTGACTTTCCATGCGCACAGCTGCATGAGACATGTCTGTTCTTTTCACAAATGCCTGTAAAAAACTGAAAACCAGAATTACTGTCTTCTGTAAGGATAGAGTCTGGTTTTAATTTCTCGCCGTATTCTGGCGCCGGATAAAAGCGGTAGAATTCATTATATGTTCGCTTCAATGTCCCGTATTTCCCGGAATCTCTGATTCCATATATTTCTTCCACGCTATATGGCAGAGTCGGAATTCCCTCTCTGGTTACAATGACATAGTAATTATCTGTTTTTTGAATCGCAGCAGCAAAGGCTCTTGATGACACGAAATCGTTTCCTTCATCTATGAATATAATGCTGTCCCTGATTTCCGAAAGCTGCCCCTGCCATGTGCGGCCTTCCAGAACAGAACACTGCTTATCACACGTCAGTTCAACCGCGCTCGCAGTTCCGTTTTCAAAATATTCACGTATCATATCAACGAGAGTTGTCTTCCCGGTTGCGCTGTCCCCGCGAATCACGGTGAGATTTCGCTTTATTATAAAATCATATCGAATTCTTTTATTCTGAACGATAATTCTGTGCGCGCCTTTCATGCATGTCCTCCTCGTGAATTTTCACTCATTCCCCTCTGGAGTTACTAAGTGTGCAACTACCAGTTCAACCGGTGGTTTGCTGTGAATCAGTAACTTTATTATACATACAACCCTGCAATCGGAACCAGTTCTTTCATGGAATGAACGACCTGGTTCGTGTTTAAAATACGGATTGTAAATTCACCGCGCCCAAAGTCCATAATATGGCGCAGATTAATTGTAATGTCCTGCTCCTTTGACAGCTCCAGTATCCATTTTGCACAATTATTTCCGCAGGTGGAAGCATTGAAGATTTTGTCAGGTTCATTTTTTATTAAGATCAGCGTCTTCACGCCTCCTGATAAGGAGGTCGGCGGGATTTTTCCTAAGACCGGGCTGTCGATTACCGCACTGCCCAATACGACAGATTTATCCACGTCAAGAATCATTTGAGCCGCAACCGGGTCGGTGATCCAGTCATCTTCGTATGCGTTCTTAAAATAAACAGATGTATTAAAAATTGCTTCCGGCATGTTGCCATAGTAAATGCTTAGCATGATTTGTTACCTTTCCTGATAGTTGCACAACTGTTTTTCTCTATTTTAACAGGTATTCGTCTGTTGTCAAATCCATTTGTGGCCAAAATAACCTGATTTTGCGGTCGAACGATACGGAAGGTAAGAGAAGTCTGTCCACAGTGAACAGGCTTCTTCTATACATTAAGTCTGAAATTTGAGGACAAAATAGCCGGGTTTCGCGGACAGATTCTGAAACAGACATTTTTCATGTTATAATCCATTTGAAAAAATGAAAAACCGACTGCCAGAAGTTTGATTTACGGAGTAAACGCACAGTTCCTTATATTTCATTCGGGAAAATTCCGTAAGTCATAGCCTCCTGTCAGTTGAATTATGATATACTGCGATCTGCAAGATAAGAAAATTATCTGTCTGAACGGAGTTATTCGGACATTTTTAAGAAAAATACCGGGGCGGCCGGTTACGGGGCCGGTTACGAAGAACAGACAGGATGATACGAATACAGATGGGAGATTTCGACATTTATCTGCCGGATATTGAAATGCCGGAGGAGAGCGGCATGGAGCTGGCAAAGCATATCCGGGAGTTTCATATGAGGAAGTTAAGGAGAGGCCTATGAATTACCTTATTGTTGTGCTGCAGCTGGCGGCTTTGTGGAATGAAATATTCTGGTTGTTTTCCTGGGTGGATCTGCTGTTTGAGCGAAAAAAAACTGTGGTGGTCGGGACACGGTCCTGGAGATTTGGCGACCGCAAAGGGCGGCTGCGTTTCCTGATCCCTGTTGCGGCGATTTTTTTCCTGGTGGCGGCTGTACTCTGCAGGCTGGTGATCTCGGTTGCATTTGATCAGACGCTTGCCCGGGAGCGGGTGCTGGGCGGTGGGATCTTTCTGGCGGCGGCATTATTTGTCACAGGTGGATCCCTGGTGGCTGCGTTCTGGGAGTCGAAAGCCGCAAAGGCTTTTCTTACGGCAGGCCTGTACTGTCTGGCGCTGGTCGTGTTCTGGCTTGTACTGCTGTTTGTGACTGCATCGATTTACGCTCATCAGAATGGTCATGTTATCATAAATAATCACTCTTTTCCGAAGTGGTACTGGTTAAAGAAGGCGTTCTTTGGATGGGGTTATGAGGCGATTGCAGACATAGCAAGTCTTTTACTTACCCTGCTTTCCCTGCCCGGACGGCTGTTTCTGTGGACGGCATTAAACTGGTCCGCGCAGAAGAGATACCGAAAGCATGCGGAATATCCCGCGCCCGGGCTGTTTGGTCGTTTCTCTACGGTGATCTGTGCAGCCGGATACGTGGGATTTTCCTGTCTGGTGTTCCGTTTTGCGAAAAATATACAGGATCTGGCCATGAACTGGCCGTGGCTGATAAATGAGTTGGTGATCGTGGCGGTGGCGCTGATTTTTTACGCGATCTTTCGTTACCTGACTTCGCGCCGGGATATGCGCATGATCCGGGCTCAAAATGACCTGCTGATGGCAAACTACGAGCGCATCTCCGAAATTTACACGGAAAACGCGAAGTTTTATCACGATATGAAGCATCACCTGAACATGCTTTCTTTCCTGCAGGAGCAGGGCCGTGTCGACGAAGCCGCCGTCTACCTGCAAAGTCTGGACGCAGGTTCGCTGGTGCCGCTCCCGAAGGCGTATACGGGGGTGGAAACGGTGGATGTGATCCTGGCGGAGACGAAGCGCAGGGCAGAACAGCGGGGAATCCGGCTGACCCTGGAGGCGTGCCCGCTGCCGCTGGACATGGCAGTCGAGAAAAAGGATCTGACCGCGCTGCTCTTTAATTTGACGGACAATGCCCTTGCCGCCGCCCGTCAGGAGATCTGTATTCGGATCCGGACGGAGGGGCGGATGCTCGTGCTGTATATGGAAAATGACTGCGGAGGGCAGACAGAAGAAAAAGCCTTTTATGAACGACGCAGCCGCGCCGGACACGGCTGGGGCCTGAAGAGCGTCCGCTCTGTGGTGGAAAAATATCACGGGGACATCAGCTGCGGGAAAAAAGACGGAAGGTATTGCGTGGAATTATATATGAACGTGTGACAGAGAAGGAGGTACCATGTCAATTCACGAAAAACGGGTGCGCTCGCTCCGGTATGTCTGGAGAATGTTTGTTTATACATTTAATATCCTGCTGATCCTGGGCGCGGTGGGGCTTGCCGTATGGCTTTCCAACCTCTGCGATGCCGAAAAGCTGACCCTGTTGGTGCGGCAGATTTCCGAGGACGCAGTGGTGGTCTTCTTTATGGATGATATCCTCATCTGGATCCGTCTGGCCATCACCATATGTCTTGGGCTTGCGGCGGGTATCCTCTGGTCCATGAGCCGCTTCATCGGCTACGATATGGAATATCGCCTGACGGATGAGAAGCTGCTGGATTCGCTGGGTTACCGGGTGCGGGATATTGCGCGGTACGAGGGAGTTTATTTTCTGGCGGATTTTTTCACCGCATGGCTGCTGGCTTCCGCGCTGCTGCTTCTGATCTGCTGCGGGATGAAGGATAACCATACCGTGAAGATTTTTCTGAATGTCATGGGAATAACGTATTTCCTGCGGGTGTGGCAGGTGCTGGCGGTCGGACTTGTCATCTTCGCATGTGCGTGGATCTCGGTAAGGCTTCGGGTCGGGAAGCGGTTTGGAAAGCAGGCTGGTAAACGGAGCGAGATGACGCAAAGACAAGCTGAAAACCAACCTGAACCGAAACACGGGAAGTTTGAAAACCAGCATGAACCGGAGCATGGGAGAAAAGACGCAATGCTGCTTCAGCCGGATGGATTAAAAGGAGAAAATGCAGGCCGAAATATTGGGCCGCATACCGCCGGCCCGGATGCGAACGTGTTTTCCGGAAAATCAGAAAAGCGAAAAATTCCGATCCATCTGAAAAAGAGAGCCAGGATTTTGGCTGCGGTGGGCGGTATCCTGCTCTTGCTCATCCTCTTTTTCACCGTCGGCCACGGCGCCTGCCGCATCCTGGCGTGGATAAACGACCTGAGCAGCGGCTCTATGATTGCCTGGGACATTTCGGAAGACAATGCCATCGGTAAGCAGATCAGAAAGATAAAATATCACGATTGGCTGGAAATCTGGGATTCCTGGGATCAGGAGCTTTATAATCAGTACGTGGGCATTTCGGGGATCGCTTACATAACGCAGGCTTCGGATCCCGATTTATTGCAGTATAACGGACAGACCTATCAGAAAAACTGCTATGTTTCAGGAAACACGGAGCTGGGAGAATTTCTGATGGAGTCGGACAGCGTCGGGGACGAAGGGGTCTATGCGGTTCCGGGCATTTCGACGGATTATATGATCGCCGAAAAGAAAACAGGGAGTTTTATCTACATTTATATAAACGGAGCTTTCGGACAGGATTTGACGTTTGCGGAATACCTGGACGGCCTCGGCATCGCGGATCTTTGCGTGGATCTGTTTACGGCCAATCAGAGCATGGAAGTCTATTACGTGGGATTGCCGGCAGAATATATGGATGAACACCTGACACCCTCCGCCACCGCGGTCGCGGAGGATGACGAGATCATGGAGGGAGCGAGCCGGACAGGGCTGCGCATTATCTGGAAAAATGAGCTGGGTATGCCGGGGCAGATCTGGTTCTGGGACAACGGCTGCGTCTCCATCAGGGACGGCACCGCGAAGTACGCGAGCTTTGACATCTATTACGACCTCGAGGATGAGGATCTGTCCATCGGGAAGGAGCTGATCCGCTATGCGAGGAAGAATCTTGAGATGATGGGGCAATAATCCGGAATTGATGCGCGTTTGACACACAAAACATGAGGATGCAGCCATTTTTGCCCCCGGCATCATTGCATGGAAATATCAAAACATGATCGACACCTGTATCATGATTATTTTACAGGGGCTGTATTTCTGAAGGTGACAACCTGTGCAGGTGCGGAAGCAGGAGGGATAGCTGAATGAAAAAACGAAGAAGAGCAAAGAAACGGGGCAGTAACAGGATTTCCTTTGTCATCCTGCTGGTACTGGTGTTTACCGTGGATAACATTTTATTTTCCATGATCCATTTTATCGATGAAGGATTCGAATTCCTGGACACCCGCACCGTGAGAGTGTCGGTGGATGATTTTGATGCGGTCATCGATGAGGATACCTGGGCGCCGCTTCTTTCCTGGCTGGATGAGTATCCGGAGCTCTATTCCTATGGGGAGGAGCTGTCCATCACAGTGAAATCGGAGCTGTTCGGGAAAGTGCTGGCTGAAAGCCTGATTCCGGGGGCGTTAACCCGCTACCTGCTGACGGAAGACCCCGGGGAGTTGGGCGCTTACGAGGCGATCATCGCGAAATCTATTCAGGTGGAAGAGGAGGACAAAGCATCCGATGTGTCCGGGCTGTATGACGGGGAGCAGCTGGTGGGACAGACCATCACCTGCCGGATCCTGGGAGAGGATTACGAGATCGAAATCGTCGGCTGTTACGACAACGAGGCGGCGGGCAATACGACCGCGCTGTATTTGTCCGAGGAAACGATGCGAGTTCTTGTGGCGAAGGAGGACGATCTGTGGTATGAGCAGAATATGGAGGAAATCGCAGCCATGTACGGCGAGGAGGAGTACGAGGGGCAGTTTGAAGAGATTTATGAGGAGATGTATTTTACCACAAGCCGCGGCTATCGGATCGTGGCCAGTGAATACGCCCTCGTGGACGACCTGATGCGTACCATCCGCAGTGAATATGACTTTGGCGTATATTCCAGGGGAGATCTGACAAAATCGGACAGAACGGCTTTCTACGGGATCACGGTATTTTTCAATTTCATCATGCTGGCGCTGATCTTCAACGCGGCGGCCAACATGATCTACGTGACCGAGCACGACATCCGTACCCGCAGGCAGGAATTTGGCCTGCTAAAGGCGCTGGGCTACCGGGAACGGCGGATCCGACAGATCCTGCTGGCGGAAATTCTCGAAAGCATCGCCACATCCTTTGCTGTCACGGCGGCGGTCTGCGGGGGCATCGTCGCGGGACTGGAAATCTGGTCGAACCGGGAACTGGGGCTTTTCTGGAGCAGCCTGACTTTCGTGCCGACGGCGGGGATCGTGCTGATGACCGCGGCGGTGGGGATCCTTGCGCCGCTTGTGGGTTTCCTCACCGGCGCGGTAAGTCTTCGGAGGCTGGACGCGGCGGAGACGATGAAGGGAAGAGCGGAGTGAAGAAACGTTTGTCATCAAAAGAACGCATATTTTAACAGCTGGCTTGAAAGACGAAAGTAATGTGATATGGTATGGAGACATAGCTTTTAGAAACAAAGTCAATTCCATTTTATAAAGCTGTTAAGTCATAGCTTCCTGTCGGTTGAATTATGATATACTGCGACCGGCAAGATAAGAAAATTATCTGTCTGAACGGAGTTATTCGGGCATTTTTAAGAAAAATACCGGGGCGGCCGGCTACGAAGAACAAACAGGATACGAATACAGATGGGAGATTTCGATATGATACGAATAGCGATATGCGATGATGATAAAAAAATGCTGGAAGATATACGAAAACGGACGCAGGAGCAGCTGGCGAGGATGGGACGGACGGGAGAAATCTGCACAGAGAGTGATGCCGGCCTGATGGAACTGGATCTGGAGGATACGGATTTCGATATTTATCTGCTGGATATCGAAATGCCGGGGGAGAGCGGCATGGAGCTGGCAAAGCATATCCGGGGAAAAGATCCGGATGCGGTGGTGCTGTTTATCTCTCAGTACGAAAAGTATTTTTTCGAGACGTTTGCCGTGCATCCCTTCTGGGTGGTGCGCAAGAGCCGGCTGGAGGAGGATTTCCCGCAGGCGCTGGAGAACGCGGTGCGGGAGGCGGAAAGGCAGACGGAAGATTCATTTCTTCTGGAAACCCCGCAGGGAGTTCGCAAATTGCGGAAACGGGACATCCTCTATTTTTATCGCAACGGAAAGTACGTGTATCTGGTCAGCAAACGGGAGGAGTTCCGTGTGAGAAAAGCTCTAAGCGCGGTGGCAGAAGACTTCGCGCGGGATGATTTCATCCGCATCAACCGTGGCTGCTACGCGAACCTGGCGCATCTGGACGGAAATGACAGCTGCCGCGTTTTTTTTGACAACGGACACGAGGAAGTGTTCGCGCTGGCGGATAAAAAGCGGATCATGGACAGCATTCGGGAGTTTCATATGAGAAGGCTGAGGAGAGAGGGCGAGTGAGACCAGTGTGTCGTTCCAATCAGAAGTCAACGAGTAAGCACATGAGTTCCGCAAAGCGGAACTTAAGCGACATTTTGCTTCTGGATCTCTTGTCCCTTGTGTCATAAAAATTGGACATGAGAAAAGCAGGTGAGAGAGGGATATGCTTATGAATTACCAGAGCGGGATACTTACAGATTACAATATGAGTTACCTTATGTTAGTACTGCAGCTGGTAGCTTTGTGGATGGAGATTTTCTGGCTGTTTTCCTGGGCGGATCTGCTGTTTGAGCGCAAGAAATCGGTTGCCCCTGGCACAGAGGGCGAAAAAGAGAACGACCGCAGGGGAAAACTGCTTCCATGGCTCCCCGCCGCAGCGATATTTTGTCTGACCGCAGCAGTGCTCTGGGGACAGATGGCCGCGGTGGATGACCGGACGATTACCTGGTCGCAGGCCCTGGGCGGTGGGATTTTTCTGGCTGTGGCAGTGTTTGTCGCGGGTGGATTCCTGATGACCGCGCTCTGGGAGTCGAAAGCGGCGAAAGCATTTTCGGTGGCCGGATTGTACTGTTTGGCGCTGGTTGTGTTCTGGTTCGTGCTGCTGTTCGTGACTGCATCCATATACGCCTCGCAGTCAGGTTTTGCCGGCAGTAATTATTATCCACGCATATATTCGGTAAAGCAGTGGTTCGGTTGGACTACCTGGCACGTCAAACCGATTGCATGTCTTTTGCTTACCATGCTTTCACTTCCGGGACGGATCTTTTTGTGGACGGCATTCAACCGGTTTGCACAGGAGAGGTACCGGAAGCATGCGAGCTATCCCGCTTCCGGACGGACAGGTCGTTTCTCTGCGGCAATATGCGCAGCCGGATACGTGGGGCTTTCATGCCTGATGTTTCGCTATGCAGACAGCATACAGGATTTGGCCATGAACCTGGAGTGGCTGATTAATTACGCGGTGATTGCAGTGGCGGCTCTGGTCCCTTGCGCCATATTCCGCTGGCGGACCGGGCGCAGGAACACGCGCATGATCCGGGCTCAGAATGATCTTCTGATGGCAAACTATGAAAACATCTCCGAAATTTATACGGAAAATGCGAAGTTTTACCATGATATGAAGCATCACCTGAACATGCTTTCCTTCCTGCTGGAGCAGGGGCGGTCCGACGAAGCTGCGGTTTACCTGCAAAGTCTGGATGTGGGGTCCCTTGTCCCGCTTCCGAAAACATATACAGGGGTGGAGGCGGCAGACCTGATTCTGGCGGAGACGAAGCGCAGGGCAGATCAGAGGGGAATTCGGCTGACTCTGGAGGCGTGCCCGCTGCCGCTGGACATGGCGATCGAGAAAAAGGATCTGACAGCGCTGCTCTTTAACCTGACAGACAATGCGCTTGCCGCCGCCGGACAGGAGATTTGTATTCGGATCCGGACGGAGGGGTGGATGTTTGTGCTGTACATGGAAAATGACTGTGGAGGGCAGCAGGATGGACAGGCAGAGAAAGTGTCTGCGAGACGCGGTGAGCTCGCCAGACACGGCTGGGGCCTGTTGAGCGTCCGCTCCGTGGTGGAAAAATATCACGGGGATATCAGCTATGGAAAGAAAAACGGAAGGTTTTGCGTGGAGCTATATATGAATGTATGACACACCTTATGAGCTTAAGTGTTGGAAACGTTCGTCATCAAAAGAACGCATATTTTAACACTTCGATTGTGAATTTACGGAGATTTGCTATAACATCTAATATAAATTATTGCAATTATTTCTGTGATATGATACGAGAGATAAATAAGCATCTCTTTTTGAGGCGAAAATTTTGAGCAAAATCGGGCAGTTTTTTCAAAAAATCAGTGCAACAGCCACTTTTCTTTACCGATTTCTTTACAGTTTCTTTACCGACTTCTTTACGGTTAGCTGATATGATAGCGACAGAAAGTGGGTATGGAAGTCTGTTAATCAAGGCTACTGTTCGAAGCCATTCTAAAAGTCAATAAGAACAACCATCGGAAGAAAAATCGCGAAGAGATTTCTCTTCCTTGTTCCGTAAGGGGTATCTTATAGAATTTTGGATCAACTGGAGCAGGGCCTGTTAATTTCAGGCCATTCGGAACTGATGCTGTCAGGGCCTGTTAATTTCAGACCATTCGGAACTGATGTTGTCAGGGCCTGTTAATCTCAGACCATTCGGAACGGATGCTCTGTTATTGATGTGCTGACTGAATGCGAGGAGGAAAGGTATGAATGCAATCGAAGCAAAAAATTTAAAAAAGGTTTATAAGAGCGCCGTGACCGGTCGGGAGAACACGGTGTTTGCGGACATCACGGTGGATTTTGAACAGGGAAAGCTGGCGGCCATCTTCGGCCCCTCCGGGAGCGGAAAGACGACTTTTTTAAATCTGCTCGGTCTCCTGGACACGCCGACCTCGGGGAGCCTCGCTATCTGCGGAGAAGAGACTGCAACTTTAAAGAAAGATGCCCGCGCGGACCGCAGGCGCGACCGCATCGGCTTTGTGTTCCAGAGCCATTACTTAAACCAGCGGCTCACGGTGAAGCAGAACATGATCCTGCCGTTAAAGATCAACAAAAAGATCAGAAAATCCGAGTACGACAGTCTCATCCGCGGCCTGCTGTCGACCTTTGGCATGGAGGAATTCATCGACCGCTACCCGGACGAGCTGTCGGGCGGCGAGCAGCAGCGGGTATGTATTGCCAGAGCACTGGCGAACGACCCGGATATAATTTTAGCCGACGAGCCGACCGGCAACCTGGATGGCGACAATGAGAGGACAGTGTTGGAATATTTAAAAGGATTGACGGTAAGTGGGAAAACTGTCATCATCGTGACGCATAATGAGATGGTGAAAGAATACTCGGATATGAACTATCATCTTAGTGGCGGGATTCTGGAGGCGTTGGATTGAGAAAAACGCCTTCACGCATGAAGCATATCTGTTTACGCAGAGATCCGTGTGCCTTGACCTGAATCTTTGCTGCGATGCGGGGGACACATCGCTTGCGATGGAATGGAGGTTAAAATGGCAGATATGGGAAAGAATTTCCGTATCTGCCATTTTATCTTTTATTATCCAAGCTGTGCTGGGAAAACTATGAAAAATGCAGTAAAATACAAGAATGCGTTGGATGACAGACAACGCAAAATATGCTATAATAATTGAGATGAATATCAGGAATACTGAAATATAAGTCAGTTGCAAGGAGGTTATTATGGCTGTAAAAAGAAAATTGGCATCGATCCAGTATGTTCACGACATCACCCCAATCGAGGGGGCGGATCGCATTGAATGTGTGCATGTCCTCGGGTGGACGGTTGTGGCGAAGAAGGGGGAGTTCCATGTCGGGGATTCCTGTGTGTATTTTGAGGTGGATTCATTTCTGCCGGTTTGTGAGGAGTTTTGAGTTTTTGCGGAGCAGCTGCTACCGGAATGATGATTTCATGGGCGAAGGCTTCCGCCTGAAATCGCAGCGGTTCCGTGGGCAGATTTCGCAGGGATTGATTTTGCCCTTAAGCATCCTGCCGCAGGACAGGGAGTATGAACTTGGAGAAGATGTGACGGAACTGCTCGGCGTTCGCAAGTGGGAGATCGAGGATAAGGTTACCAGTAGCGGCACGGCTATCGGGGAGCTGCCGCACGGCATCCCGAAGACAGATGAGATGCGTGTCCAGTCCTTCCCGGAACTGATCGACGAATTTGCGGGGAAACCGTACTATATATCCACGAAGATGGACGGCACCAGCGTTACGATGTACCAGATGGACGGGAACTTCGGTGTCTGCGGCAGGAATTTTGAGTACGCGGACGACGGAAAATGTGCGTTCTGGGAGTATGCGAAGATGCTTGGTCTGCCGGAGAAGCTGAAGGCGGCGACGGAAGGAAAGGAAGAACTTTTTCCGAAGAATCTGGCTCTCCAGGGCGAATTCTGCGGCGGCGGGATCCAGAAAAACCGCCTGAAACTGAAGCATCCCGAGTGGTATGTATTTACGGCGATCGACCTTTCAACCCACAGAAGGCTGTCGTTAGACCGCATGCTGAAAATCTGCGATGAACTGGGATTACAGCATGTTCCGATCGAGGAGCAGGGCGAGGCTTTCCCGTACGGTTCCGTGGAGGAGCTTCTGGAGCGTGCGCGCGGAAAGTATCCCTCTGGCATGTATAAGGAGGGGATCGTCATCCGCCCGCCGGAGCCGGTCTATTCGCCGACCCTTTCGGCACCTTTGTCCATGAAGGTACTCAATAACGATTATCTTTTGAAAGGGTGATGTGGAATCAATAATCAATGGGATTTTAAGCGGAATTTATCGTAAACGACCTGTAATAAACAGAATTTTAAGTGGATTGCTCATGGACAAAATCACTTTGGATAGTTATAATAGAAAACGGTATGCAGGCGTGAGGTTGAAAACGGTGGCATCTGGGGATGCCTTCTTAAGTCAGCGCAAAGTATTAAAAACATTAGCCTGAAAGCTTTTGCTCCGGGCATCATCATGCATTCGAAAAGGGGGTGGGGAAAACATGGGATACTATCTGAACCCTGAAGATATTCTTGATTTATATGAAAGAGAAACAGGGAAGCCATATTTTATTGATAAAACAGAAATGCTTCTGGAATTGATTCCGCTGGTGGAACAGAGGGGAAGTTATATATCTGTTACAAGGCCGAGACGATTTGGCAAATCCATCGCAGCCGCGATGATCGGCGCATATTTTTGCAAGGGGGTTGACAGCACACATGTTTTTTCCTGCCTGAAAATTGCGAAAGAGAAAGGATATACAGCGCACCTGAACCGGCATAATGTTATTTATATCGATTTCAGCAAAGATGTATCTCACTGTGATTCCTACAGCCAGTATATCGGAACCATTGAGAGACGGCTGCGTCGTGATCTGAGAAAAGCATACCCGGATGTCGATATTGATGAAAATGATTCCATGGGAGCGATCCTGCGAACAATTTCTCTGGAGAACAGGAACGAAAAATTCATACTGATTTTCGATGAATGGGACTATGTATTTCACAGGGATTATTTCACAACGGCGGATCGGGGCAGATTCACCGCGTTTCTGGGAGATCTGACCAAGGGGAGGGCTTACGTCGAAATGGCGTATATGACCGGTGTTTTGCCAATCAAGAAGTTCTCCGCCAGTGACACCATGAATCATTTTTATGAATACAATATGGCAAACAGTATTCGATTCAGTGAATATTTTGGCTTTACCAATGAGGAAGTCGATGAATTGTTTCAGCGTTATCTGGAACAAACGCCATCACCGGCGGTATCACGCGAGGATTTATCGGAATGGTATGATGGCTATCATGTTGAAAGGAAAGAGAGCATCTATAACCCAAATTCGGTCGTGCTGGCGCTTATCGAAAATCGGATCGGAGGCTACTGGGCAAAAGCGGGAGAGTACGATGAACTAAAGGATTATGTACTGGATGACACGGACGGAGTAAGGGATGCCGTCATGCTCCTTGTGGCTGGGGAGCCGATACGGATCGCTATGGATGAGTATGCCACAACGGCCAGTGTGCTTGAGAGCAGAGATGAGATTCTTTCGGTCATGACGGTGTATGGCTATCTGAACTATTTTGATGGGCATGTGAGAATTCCGAATGCAGAATTGCGGTTGGAGTTTGATAAAATCGTGCGGACAGCACCGCGTTTTAACGGTAGTATATTATAAAAAGGACAAGGTGCATCGATGCAAGATTGAGGTGCTTTGAATGTAATAATGATAGCTGTGTAGAGGGAAAAATGTCGGCAGGTATGAGACAGGAATGTCCATATCTGCCGATACTTTTATATCTTTAATATCTCTTCCACCTTCAGCCCAAACTTCCCCGCCATCCGCATCGCCCTGTCATACGCATCCTGCGCACAAATCTGGGAAGCCTTGTGGGCATCCACGCCCAGCACGACCCGGTTCCCGATACGCCCCGGGATCTGCCAGAAGCGCTCCGTGGGGTAGTGCCGGTGCTGCATGAGCCCCAGTAGGTTGATTTCGAGCGGGATATGAAGGTCATATAAAGCCTCGCAGAGACGCGTCATCTGCCGCTCGTACACGGCATCCGGCCCTTCGTAGCGGATCAGATCCGGGTGGGCCAGGTAGAGAAATTCCCCGGTTTCCATTCCGGCGATGATGGAATCGACATAGCTTTTCAGAAAGTCGTCGCTCTTCGTGGGAGCGCCGGTGTAGGCTGCATATGGTTCACGTCCCAGAAAATGCTGTCCCATGATCAGGTAATCGCCGCCCACGCGGTGCAACATCTCGATCTGCGCGTCGAAAAATTCCGGCATATATTCGGCCTCGAAGCCCACGAGCAGGCGGATTTTCCCTTCGTACTCGCGGGCGAGGGAGCGGATCGTCTGCACATATTCGTCTGCCTGTGCCATGTCCATGCGGATGGTGGAGACAAAGCCGTCCGGGAACGGGCAGGGAATGTGGTCCGCGAAACCGAGGGTCTCCAACCCCATGGAAATGGCGGCTTCGATATAGTCGCGCTCGGAATCCTCCGCATGCTTGCAGCGGATAGTGTGGGTGTGATAGTTTGCTTTCAGATAATGGTTCATAGGTTTGTGTCCTTTTAGAAAAAGTCGCTGACGAAATATGTTCATTTTCTATTCGGCTGCCACTGTTCACGGTAATGTGAGAGGGATGTCTGGCAAAAAGCCGTCTGGCCTTGAACCCCGGTATCCTACCACAAAAAGCGCGGATTGAAAAGATGAAAAATAAATTGCCGGATTTTTTGAAATCAGGCAGTTTTTTAAAAAAATGATGATTTTTGTTATCTACGGTTGTTCAGGGTTGTCTATGACTGTCGTTTCAAAGTCTACTCTGTCTAAAAAAGACCCAAAGCTGTCTACTCTGAGTCTATTTCTGTCTTATAAAGTTCTATCAGTTGCATGCTGCTGTCTAAAAAAAGTTTATTTCTGTCATCGAAAAATCTATAATTGTCTAAAAAAAGTCCCTGACTTTTGAACCAGTTTAAAACCAGTTTAAGCGCTATCCTGAAGCATGAAATTTAAAATGTTGGAAAAATGGACAAAATTCAGGAAATGCGGTTGGAAAAACGGACAAAATCCATGAAAATGCTGCCGAAAAAACGGACAAAAAACAAAGAAAATCGTTGGAAAAACGGACAAATCATGTTATACTATTCATATCAATTTCCTTAAAGGGGGTCTTTGTTCGGTGATTGCGAGAAAAATAGAAAAGGAATTGCAGAATTTTTACTGTTCATTCGATAAGAAGGCACTTTTAATTACCGGTGCCAGACAGGTGGGAAAAACATTCATCATCCGGGAATTCGGAAAACAGTTTGAATCTTTCGTGGAAATAAATTTTTACGAGAACAGGGCGGCACAAACCCTGTTTGAGAATGCGCACGACAGCAGAGATATCTTACTTCGCCTGTCAGCGGTCGCTGAAGCGCCGTTAATCCCCGGAAAAACACTGATTTTTCTGGATGAGGTACAGGAATGTAAGGAGATTGTGACAGCGATAAAGTTTCTGGTGGAAGAAGGGAGTTATCGCTATATATTAAGCGGATCCATGCTGGGCGTTGATTTGAAAGATATTCGTTCTGTGCCGGTGGGATACATGGATGTGCTGGAAATGTACCCGCTGGATTTCGAGGAGTTTGCTCGTGCGAATAAGGTTTCGGAAGATGTGCTGGATGCGTTGCGAAGCGCCTTCGAGAACAAAACGCCGGTGGATGATATCATCCATGAAAAAATGATGGAGCTTTTTCGACTGTACCTGATCGTAGGAGGAATGCCTGCGGTTGTCACGAGTTACCTTGAGACAAACAATCTGCGGGAAGTAATCCGGATGCAGCAATCTATCATTACCATGTATAAGCGGGATATTGCCCGCTATGATCCGGAGGAGAAGTTGTATCTGGAGGATATATTCGACTTGATCCCCGGCGAGCTGAACAGTAAAAATAAGCGCTTTGTGCTGAAAAATCTGAATGAACACTTCAAGTTTTCAAGATACAGCAACAGCTTTTTGTGGCTGAAAGATGCCGGAGTTGCGCTGCCTGTCTACTGTGCCAGCGAACCGACAGTGCCGCTTCGCCTTTCCAGAGCAACGAATCTTTTTAAACTGTTTCTGGCGGATGTGGGATTATTGGCGGCCATGTATATGAATGACATTCAGTTAAAGATATTGAACAGGGAAAAGGATATTAATTTTGGTTCTGTCTATGAAAATGCTGCCGCGCAGGAACTGAAAGCGCACGGTTTTGACTTGTATTATTTCAACAGTAAAAAGCAGGGAGAGCTGGACTTTTTGGTAGAGCGGGGCGGAAATGTTTTGCCCATTGAAATTAAATCCGGCAAGGATTACAGGAAACACGCGGCGCTGTCGAATATTCTGTCGAATGAAGCCTATGATATCCCGGAAGCATATGTTTTCCATAACGGGAACGTCAGTGCAGACGGAAAGATAGCCTATTATCCGATTTATATGCTGATGTTTGTGGAAAAAGAGAAACCGTTGCAGGAGATGATATATCGAATTGATCTTGAGGTGCTGCAGTAAGGGAGGAGGCTGTGCAGGCCTGATTGTAGTCGCAAGTTTTAAAATCCGGCAGCTTTTCTTTACCGGTTTCTTTACCTTTATCTGATATGATAGAGACAGAAAGCGAAACCGGCTTTCTTAAAAGAAAGTCAGGGTTCCGGAAAATGGAATCTGCGAGGCGGAGGAGGGCGATGAAACCGGATCGCTTAAAGAGATGTCACATTACGTTTATCACACTTTTCATCTGACTTTCGCAGTAAAGAGAGGAGGGCCTGTATGCCGGAACAAAGAAAAATCCCAGGGAGAACCGCAAACATCCGCAGAAGCATCGCCACACTGACGCTGGCACTGTTAGTCATCTACTGTGTGGACAATGTGGCACTGTCTTACCTTTCTGAAATCAACCGCACATTGGACGAAAGCGTGGAAACGCGGACCATGATGGTCTCCGTGTTCGCCGGCTATCGTCACAGCGGGGCGGAGGAGTACGCAGATTCCTATAAAGAGGGGGAAGAATATATGGAGGAATTCTATAAGGACGAGAAGCCGGAAGAGTTCCTCGCCTGGCTGGATGCCAGCCCGGATTTATATTCTTATGTGGAACGGGAAGTTGTGGCGATGAAAGCGGAGGATCCTGACCTGGGCTGGCTCACAGCAGGAAGTTATGACCAGGCAGCCATGGAGCCGTATCTGCTCACGGAAGGGTGCGGGGTTCTAAGCGGAAATGAGGCACTCATCGCAAAATATATTACATCGGACGGCCTGGGCAATTATTTTCCGACACTGGAGCAGAATGAGGTGTTTGACGGTGGGCAACTGGTCGGACAGACCATTTCCGTTACTTACCGGCGCACAGGATACGACGGAAATGTGAAGGAGGATGTCACCTGCGAGATAAAAATCGTGGGCTGCTATGACAATGTGGCCGCCGGGCTGGCAAACTATGATATTTTAATGGCGGCGGACGAGTTAAAGAGCCTCACGTATATGGATGAGAGCGAGGATCTTTATGACGGGGAGGGAAATGTTATCCCCTGGGATTATATAGATGAGCTCCAGTACAATGTGGTGCTGAAGGACTACAGCATGTTTGTTTCGTTCCGCGATTATGTGGAAGAAGAATTTGACCTGCATCCGGTATGTATCACGTCAATTTCGTCCGCCGACAGCTGGATACTGACCGGGATATCCTTTGTGGTCAATCTGATCATGATCACCCTGGCGGTTAACTCCACGCTGTCGCTGATCTACGCCATCGAGCGCGACATCCGCATGCGCCGCCGGGAATTCATGCTGCTGAAAGCCATGGGGTACCGCGACGGGGATGTAAACCAGATCCTGTTCCGGGAGACCATCGGCATGATCGGCTGTGCGTTGGGGATCACGATGCTGGCGGGCAATCTGTTTCTGGCGGCGGTGCACGTTATTTTGCCTTCTTTCCTGGGTATCTATTTTGAACATATCAGCATCGTCCCGCAGGCGGGTGTCGTACTGCTGACGCTTGCGATCGGGTTCGGAGCACCGCTTGTCGGTTATCTGGCCGGGGTGAAGGGGTTAAAGAAACTGGAATCTGTGCGGATGGTGTCAGAGTGAGAATGGGGGTTAAAATGGTTGCAATTTCCGAAAAACATATTTGCTCTGCCAGGTATCTCTGGCAGCTGTTTGTCTACACGGTAAACATGTTTCTTTTGCTTTTTACCGTTGCGCTTCTCAGATGCTCGTATCTTTTGCGCCCGATTGAGAGACAGGATTATCTGATCAAGCTTTTGACGGAGGATTATACCCTCAGTATGGGTTCGCCGAAGTACGCTTATCAGGCGGGGGCCTGCTTCCTACTGCTTGCCGTGTTTATCTTTTTGCCGCTCATGCGCTATGTGGGGTATGATCTGGAAAATCGGGCGGGAACCAGGCGGCTGCTGTTCTCTCTGGGGTACCGCAGGCTGGCGGCAGTGCGTTACGAGACGGCATACTTTGTATTTGACTTTGCGCTTGCCTGGCTGGCGGGGGCGACTCTGCTGGAAATCTGCTGGCTTATGCTCCGCAATACCGCAGTGGCGCAGGCATTTCTGGCCGCGATGGAAACGAATCTTTTCCTCTCGCCGGGGGTGTTCCTGCTGACGGGGGCGGCCACGGGGGCAGCGGTGTTTTTGCAGGTGTTCTTAAGGATAGAACATTAAAAGTAACAATCGGGATATGAAAAAGACGTTCGACACATGAATTAAAAATTGGTGTAGAGGATGTGAATGCCGCAGATTTTTGCGCAAAGACCATCGGAAAGGAAGGAAAATGGGATGGAAAAGAACAGCAAAAAACGGTCGGAAAAGTTATTTGGGAGAAAGTATACCCGGCAAAGAAAGCTTTCTGTGGCACTTTGCACCGCGCTGGCGGTCATCTTTGTCTCACTGTTTTTTCTGGTGGGACCGGGGGCAAGGCTGGTGCACTATCTCACACATCCGGATGCAGAACCATCTGACAGCTTGGAAGATTGCCGTATAAATCCGGATAATGCGATCGGTAAACTGATCACACAGGTATATCGGTGGGATATTGAGTCGGCATATGATGAATCGGTTATTTTTGACGACAGTACCACAAAGAGCGTGAGTTATACGACGGAAGAGAAGAATTACGGTTCCATAACATATCAGGGTGTCACTTATACGATGGCAAATGAGATCGTGGAAGAAGGAGATATGAGCTTCACGCTGGAGCTGGAGGAGAAAGTCGCCGACTTTACCGGCGCGGGAAGCGATCTCCGCGAGGCGGAAGAGGGCGATGCCTTCAAGCTGTCGCTTTACCGGATAAAGAACACGGATGAGAAATTTGCCCTCATAGGCTATCTCGCAGGCAGCGACACGCCGTATTTGTACGACAATGAAGATTTCGGGGTATGGGGCGACGGGGTTACGTTAGCCGATTACCTGGAAGCAGCCGGGATCCGGGATGTCGAATTGAGATTGACAACCAAATGGAGGTCCAACATGTGGTACCCGGATTTTAAGATGGAATATCTGACGGAGAACATTGTGCCGGCGGCGGTGCAGATCGCGGAAGACGATGAAATTATGGAGGGAGCCTGCAAGACCGGGCTGGCAATTACCATGCGAACCTGTGGCGGAGAGAGGATGCAGATAAACTTCTGGGATAATGGATGTATTTCCATACAGTATATGGCTTCGGACTATGACACGGGACACCTGTACTATGACCTGAACGATCCGGAACTTAGCTATGGAACGGAACTGATCCGCTATATGAGAGAAAACGGGTACGAACTTATGTATTGAGGATAGTTGGACAGAAAACGATTGCAGATAGATACATGGAAATCCCTGATTTTCACCGGATATAGGTCGCGTACGGCTCATGTTCAGATGCAAAGCTATTGGATAAAAGGATGATTTATTACTTGACAAAAACCTCCTACAGCTGTAGTATATATAACTACAACTGTAGGAGGTTTTGCACATGAAATTGACAGAAGCCGAATGGTCTGTGATGGAGGTTTTGTGGTCCGGGGTGCGCTTTTCCCTGGGAGAGGTTACGGAGTCGCTAAAGTCTGTGAACGGATGGAGCAGGAATACGGTCTCTACGTATCTTTTGCGCATGCAAAAGAAGGGGCTGGTGCGGGTGGAACGCGAGTACCGCCAGCCATATTCTGCCGCGGTGACCCGTGAAGCCTGTGAGCGGAGCGAGCGGGAGGAGTTGCTGCAGAAGGTTTATGGCGGAGCCGTGGGGA
Organism: Lachnospiraceae bacterium; assembly: GCA_021203205.1. Lineage (GTDB taxonomy): Bacteria > Bacillota > Clostridia > Lachnospirales > Lachnospiraceae > SIG308. Next base: position 153,831 of record JAJQBQ010000044.1, read on the forward strand.
ATCTCGTGGCGGCGTTTTTAAAGGAAACCACCATATCCCACGAGGAAAAGGAGCGGCTGAAGAAATTATTGGATGAGATGGAAGTGTAGCAATGATACTGATGTCGAAAACCATGACACCACGACGCCATGAATTCGGAAGCAAGATTCCGACCATTGAAGTAAACGCTTTATGTTGACTTTGACTTTTGCCCCTGGTGTCCTGATTCGCCAGACTTGAGATTTTTGCAGCGATAAACATTGAATTAAAAACGGGCAGATAGTTCAGTAGTCTTTTATTTGATGAATGCGGAAAAAGCATGGTGAAAAATTTAGTCGCTGCATGGTTTTAGTACAGTGACTGGGGAGGAGATTTTGAATGATAAATTATGGGAATATATGGGGTTTCCTGCTTCAGACCTGCGCGGTTTCGATCGCCGCGGCATTTCTGCTGATCCTAAAGCACCTGTTCGCAAAGACACTTTCGCCCCGGTGGCAGTATGCGGTCTGGGGGCTTCTGGCGCTGCGCATATTGCTGCCGGTGAGCATTTCCAGATATGTCCTGATTCCGATCTCTGTTTTTCTGGAGACAATCAAGGGCATCGTGGAGAGGGCGCTGGATTCCGCTTACGCGGGGGAGTTTTGGCCAATTTCGGTGAAGTTTGGAATTTCGGTTCCGGCGGGGCCCCCGCAGAGCATCACGGACTGGCTGTTTCTCATCTGGCTGATCGGCATGCTGGTGTGCCTGCTGCGTCTGGTGTTGGCATGGATGTCGCTTCACGTTCTGGTGCGCGGAGGGCATCCGGTGACGGCGGAAACGCAGAGCGTGATCAACGGAGTGAGCGAAAAATATCATCTGAAAAGCTGCAGGGCGATCACGGTGCCCGGCCTCACATCTGCGTTTCTGTGCGGAGTTTTGCACCCGATCCTGGTCCTGCCGGAAGGGACAGACGTGGATGAGAAGGTCATCCTCCATGAACTGATGCACCGAAATCATCTGGATGTGCTGCAGAACTGGGGCTGGAATGTGCTGCGTGCGGTTCACTGGTGCAATCCGTTTTTGCAATATGTATTTCACCGCATCGGCAATGATATGGAAGCGCTGTGCGACCAGAGGGTGCTGGAATGCCTGGAAGGCGAGGAGCGGCGGGAATACGGCCGGGCGCTGTTAGCCATGGCAAATGAGCGGTACGCCCACACGCCGGGCACCACATCCTGGGGAAACGGCGGGAAGAATATCGCCCGGAGGATCGGCAGCATCGCGCATTTTAAGAAATATCCGGCAGGGATGGCGCTGGTTTCGGTGTGCATCTTTCTGGTACTGCTCTGCCCGATTGCCTTTGGCACGACACTTTCGTTCAAAACGGCAAAATACTATTATCCGGAGAATACGGGGCTGGCGTTGGAGCGCTCGCTGGCGGTGGCGAGGCTTGACCGCTGCGATACCGTGGAAGAGGCGCTGGAGACCTATGCCACGGGGCTTCTGAAACAAAACGGGATTTACATCGCCGTCGCCTCGCCGCTTTCGGCGCAGGAGGAGCTGGCAGAGCGCATGCGTGATAACGCGGTGGATGAAGACTGGTTGGATGATATGGCAGAGGAATATTTGCCGGACAGTTCGACGGAAACTTCGTCGGATGAGTCGAGGGGAACTTTATCGGGCATCGTGATGGTGGCGCAGGACGATGAAGACGATGAGGCGGAAGAGTATTCTTCCTGGAATTATAACACGCAGGAGGTGCGGGAAGCCTATTATCTCGATGCAGGGGAAGAGCTGAGATATGTCGAGCACTTTGACGATATGACATATGTCGTAGATGACCTGACGGCGGTCTCTGATACCGTCTGGGAGGCAGTGCTGCAGTTCACCTCCTGGCGCTTTTATGATGAAGAAGGAAACAGACTGATGGATGAGGATGGAGTACCGCTGGAAGGCTATGTTCGGATCCCGGTGACGATAACGCGGGAAGAAAATGCCTGGGTCGTGGAAGAGAGCGGGGAGAGGGAAGTCATCTACTGCGAGCTCTCGGGGGTTAATGGCTATTGGTGGTTTTCGTTTGTGCAGTGAAGCGCGCTGTGACATCGGGGGCAAAAGCCGAAGGTAAGACGTAAGCAGTTGAGCTCCGCTGCGCGGAACTTAAACGACATTTTGCGACATAAAAGCCGTTCACTTCAATGATCGGGAATCTGCATCCTGAATTCAGAAGTAGATGTTTCACATTGTCTCAGGGTATAAAGAGTGCATAGCGAGAAGAAATTCGAGGTGTCGATATTAAGATGTATAAGAAGACGGAAGAATGATATGGCCGAAGGTATGCGGGAAAATGGGAGGGATGACATGAATGATAATATATTGGGTGGCTGGAGCCAGGACATGACGGATGATCCGGTTCAGTACAGGGAAAGTGACAGTGACGTGGCCGAAGAGCGCAGGAGAGCCGAACGCACAGCCGCGCAGATGCGAAAGCTTGGACATGCGATCACATATATCCTGTGGGGATATGTTCTGTTGCATCTTGACTTCAACGTGGAAACCATATGGGATTATAATTACGTGACCGGAGAGACAGTTGGCGGAGCCTTAAACCTGCTGCCGGACTGGGTTGGATATCTTCTGATCCTTAAGGCGCTGCCGGCCATCGGGGAAGAAGAGCCGTCCGCTACGCTGCTGGCCTCGCTGGCAAAGGTGCTGGCGGCGATCGCCGGTATTCTCTGGGTGACCTCTATCTTTACCGATTCACCGTATCTTCTTGTGTTGGAGCTGACAGAACTCGCAGTGAATATGTATTTTATCTATCAGCTGTTCACGAATCTGGCGGCGATCGCCGGGAAGTACGGTTATCCGGGGCAGAAAAAGCTTTTAACACTGAGAACCGTAAATACGGTGATGGGCGCGGCGCTGTATATCGCGGGGCAGTTGTCAACACTCTGGCAGCTGGAAGTGGAGATATACGGCCTTGCCGGCATAATTGTAGTCGCAAGTCTTCTGTTCCTTCTGGCAGTGGGCGTGTGGACAGGTGTGGTACTGTGGTCGCTGAAAAAGTATCTGGACAGAGGGAGGGCACAGAATTCATAAAAATGCATTTACGCACGGAAAAAGATCATTAACGCAGAAATAGTAAAATGGCACCATCACATGAAGCATCGAATGAATTTGTGAGATGGTGAGAGAATTGGAGAAAAAACTGACTGCGGGGTCAGGACAACGGAAAAGCAGCGATGTCATCTTTGGACATCGCTGCGCTATATTACTCATATTTTATTATTGTGTTTTCTTTGAATCCGGAATCCTTTTTTCCAGGAGTTCAGCCGAAAAGTGCGCTGCGCAATAGTCTGATAAACTCCGTGGCAATTGCCTGAAACCATCACCATAGGATGAAATCGCCTTCAGTAAATCGTTATTCAATCTGGCAGAATTCAGATAGTCATGAACAATGGAATTCCGATTCTTAAAGAATTCAACAGCTTTTTCCTCGTCCCTGTTTTCGGCAATTTTGCGCATTTCGTATTGCCTGATATGATAGGAAAGCGTTTCCTCATAAGTTCCTCTTCCTGGTTCATTGATCTCAATAAAAATCATCACATCGCAGAATGCCTGAACAATATGGTTCAGTCGACTGGTAATTGCACTCAGAATCGTGTCCTGTAACCTTTCATCTTCGCACCTGCAATATCTTTCGTATTCCTCTATCATCCGGTCTGCCTGATCCTGCATATGCAGCAGGCTGTTCGATACAGACCTCTCCACTTCGTCGAATGTTTTAGGCGCGGCTGCTCCGACATTTTCCCATATTTCATTCGGTATATTAATCATACCTGCGCTACCTCCCCGGCTGTCATCCCCTGCCTGCTTTTGAGCAGTAAATTTTTCCATCTGAAGTATTTTTTCTTTTGCTTCTGTTCCTCCCGGTATTCAGGCAATCCATGCAAAATAACGTACAGGTCCGCCTTAAGCTGCTCCGGATAATAATCTGTCATTCGAACAGAGCTTAAAATTGCATATGGAAATATAAATGCCCGCTCAATAAAACGATACTCAATAACATCTGCCGGGAGATTCATATTGCGGAAATAATCTTCACAAAATAAGTATATTTGCCATTGTTTTTCACGATTCTGGCAATACACAATCATATCAATATCGCTTCTCCCGTCCTCGAAGTCTGAGCGGATAAAGCTGCCGTATACAAATACATTGTAGTCCGCTTCGCCGAATTTTTGAATCAGAGCCTTTTGAAATTCGACTAAAACTTTTCTTCGGTCGGACCATTCTGTGAAAGAACCGGTTTCATAATTCATATTTTAATTATCACCTCAATCCTGTAAAAGTGTTTGCCTGTAATTATAAATGATTCAGCTTGTAAAATCAACTGTTCATTTGTCTTTGTGTCTATTCACGGTTTAGACAGTAAGATTACTTAAGGCTGACCGCGGATAACGGAAAAGGACGATAAATAATTATCGAATTACAATAAATTTATATTGACATTCGAATGGCCGTGTGCTAATATCCCTTTATACCCATGACAGCGGGTTATTGGTGGTGGGTCGAGGTCAAAAGTATGACAGCACAGATTGCCCCACGTTCCCGTGACCCTGGTGTCATATAAATGAAAACTCGTGGTGAAAAATTAAGTGGAGTCGCTGTAGGGCCTGGTACAGCGATTGCTCGGAGGAAACGCAAATGGAACAGAAAACTCTTGCGAAATGGTTGAAGTGCATCATCCTGGGAATCGGATTTTGCGGCATTATTTTCTATGCGCTGGTGCCTGTCTGCGGCGACGCAGCACTGGACTGGTATCCGGAATTTGCAAACCGTTACTGGCCGTGGGTCATCTTTCTGTGGATAACGGGAGTGCCCTGCTATGTTGTGCTGGTGTTTGCCTGGAAAATCGCGGCATGTATTGGCCAAGACCGCTCGTTTTCCATGGACAACGCCAGGTATTTTAAGTGGATCTCCTATGTGGCGGCGGGAGATACCTTATTCTTCTTCTTTGGAAATGTTCTGCTGTTACTGCTTGACATGAGTCATCCCGGAGTGATGTTAGCCCTGATGCTGGTGGTATTTATCGGCGTGGCGGTCACCGTCGCCTCGGCTGCTCTGTCGCATCTGGTGAAAAAAGCCTCGGAGCTGCAGGAACAGAGCGACCTGACGATTTGACAGCAGGGTTCAAAAATGAAGTTAACGCGTAAGCACAGGAGTTTTGCAGAGCAGAACTTATTTCAGAAATTTGAAGTTTACTTCCCGGATTCTGGAGTGAACGACTTTTGCGTAAGCACATAAGATCAGCGAAGCTGATCTTAGTGACATTCAGCAGAGATGAAGTCGAATGTCGCTTAAGTATCGTTTTATGGAACTCATGTGGTTACGCATTACTGAAGAAAATGCTTTACATTTTCTTTGGAAGGATCCTGTTGAGTCACATCGTAATAGGAGGAAACTCATGGAAGGCGAAATTATTTTTAATATCGATGTGATGCTCGCAAAGAGGAAGATGAGCGTGACCGAGCTGTCAGAGCGCGTCGGCATCACGATGGCGAACGTGTCGATCCTCAAAAACGGGAAGGCTAAAGCGATAAAAATATCTACGCTCTTAAAACTCTGTGAGGCGCTGGACTGCCAGCCGGGTGATTTGCTGGAATACAGGAAAGGCGGTGTGGAATGAGGAAACGGAAAGGCCGGATCATCGCGGTGGCAATTCTGATTTTTGCCGTGCTCCTGGGAATTGCCTGCCTGTGCAGATGGTTTTTCGATTATTCTTCTGTTTTGTATGCAAACTGGGGATTCTCCCTGCCCATAAAAGCCGGTTATTCCGAAATATACAGCCGGAGCACCGAAGCATCCTGGCACGGTGACGGGATCCGCTACCATGTCTTTTCCTGTAAAAATACGGAACCTGTCTCTGAAATGTTTGACTGGCAGCTGACGGAAAGGGCCACGCAGGATTGTGAGAGTTATTCCGAGGCCGTGGAAAAGTGGCTTGCCGAGATTTCGGTGCCGGAGGAGGAGTACCCGGACATGGAAGAATGCTGCTGGTGGTATCAGTCGCGGGCAGTTGGCGGCGACGAGATTCTGGTGTTATGGAATGAGAGCGAAGGGAAATTGTATATCGTGGAGTATTTTCTGTAGAGATGAAAACCGGAAATATGTGCATGGCATATGGGTTAAAAGCCCGTGAAGCCGTGATGCAGGAAATTTTGAATCCCGACATTACGTGCATAAAATGTGCATTTTTGGTTCTACAGATGAATGAGTTGTTCAAAAAGAAAGAGCTTTTTAAAACGAGGAAAAATGCTATGAAAAAAATAAAACACAAGCGTCTGGTGATAACCTTTGCAGTTCTGGCAGTTCTCGTGCTTCTCGCCGCACTTTTTTGCTGGTGGAATTCACCGGAACAAATCTATGCAAGAAATAAAGAAGCATTGGAAGAAGCCGTCCAGACGATACAGAAAACAGGGAGTACAAAAGATATCGACATAGGCGGTGTTAGCAGCATTGTTTATCTGTCAGAAGCGGAGACAAAGCATCCGGTGATCGAATTTCATACATCTTCCTTTGGCGTTATGCCGCCGGCACCGTATGTGGGCCTGTATTATTCCGTTGACGGCTGTCCGGTCGCCGATGAGTCAGGCGCAAATCTCATTGCAGACGGAGACAGCTGGCGGTGGGTCGGAACAGGGGATAATAAGGGAACGACCTGGCAGATCGAAGGAAACTGGTATGCGTATACGGCGTGGTATTAATTGCGGTTTTAATGACGAAAGAGCGGAAAATACGAAGAAAGGTGAGGGATAACCTTTGTGGTCAGCAGAGAGCATGAGCAGGCACGGACACATAAGGCAACCATGGATCGTTACACTCTTTGACTGTGACGTAAAACAGGACTTATTTATTCACAGCAATAAAAAAGCGTATTTATGTTAATTAAAAAAGCTTGCGCCAAACCATCGAATGTGTTAGGATTACCGCAGGAAGCAGGGGAAGGCACCCATAAGAAAAAACGAAATACTTCCGGGAAATATGCGAGCGACAATAGGAAATGAAACACGAATTTTGTTCATTTGTTTTTGCCGCTTGTGTCAGACAATCTTATATGGCATCAATGCAAGGGGGAGACACCCATGGATAAAAATGTGATTGTATTTGATGAGCATGAGAACGAAATCGGGACGACCTGGCTCAAACGGGCGAGGGGGCTTGTAAAGAAAGGCAGGGCGTGCTTCGTTTCGGAAAATGCGATTCGTCTTACGTCCGTGCCGGAATATAATATGGAGGACGATAAGATGTCAAAAAATAGAATCGAACCAATGGAAAATATAGATGCCGCCAACGAGGCTGCGGTGGAGATGAAAACCGCGGCACAGGCATCGCCAGTGAACAGCACAGAGGAAGCCGCAGGTGTTGCAGCGCCTGAAAATCGCTATACATTAGCGTATGCTTTAGAGCAGATTGCGGCAATTCAGAAGCAGAACGAAGAACTGGATGGTTTGCTCCGCGAATTCCTGGATGAGTATATTCGCGGTCGTGAGGGCGAGCAAAAGCCTGAGGGAGATAGAGCTGCTCTGGCTGCGGAGGCATTTCGGGATACGGTGAAGTGCCGTGAGACGACGAACCAGCAGCTGCTCAGGTTCTATGAAAAGATGTACGATGACCTTAGAAGTGTTTCCGCACAGGATATCCTGAATGCGAAGAAAAACATGATAGAGAAGAACCTCGATACCATTGGCTATCTTGGCGTTAATGAATTTGACGTGAACAGAGTCATGGATATGTACAACGCGGCGCAGGATACGATCCGCAGGATGGGATAATTTGACAGCAGCATAATTGATTTTAAATTTATGGGACCTGCCGCTTGCGGCAGGTTCTTTTAAACAAACGCATATTTATACAACAAAAACTGGGGCAGATAATATCAGTTATCTGCCCCACAAAAATTCATGGAATAGGCAGGGTGGCAATCCTGCATCTCTTTTAAGACCACTTGGGCGTGACGGCTGCCTGTTCCGTCCTCAGATTCCATAAAAAAGTCTGTGCCTTACAAAGGTTTATTATACTTTTTTTGGCTGAATTGTCAACGGTTAATTTTTGTATTTTGCTTTTGCTTTTTGATTAGTTGTTTAATGCGTTAACATTGATTGACTCAGATACCAAAAGTTGATTTACGAATTATCCTGCGCTTCGCGCCATTTAATCTTATAAATATTATGATTCAGTCACTCAATTTATTAGTCCATTTCCAGGCACGGCCTTTCTCCAGATAATTTGTTAACTGTGCATCCATGAGAGGATACATGGTTCTGTACGATAATTTCCCAGTAACGGAAATTCGTACAACTACTGCAATGTGATCAGAAAAGTCTTTGATAAAAGAAATACTGCTATCTTTAGGGTGGATAGCCAGATAATCTGGATTCTGAATGATATCAGGTATGCTTTCCAAAGCATTAAGGTATGCAGTATCAGACATAAAATCATTTTTATGACGCTCTGTATGAAGCAGACGGTCTTTCCAGAAAACGATATCTGTTTCAGATGACAAAACAGATGCCAAAGAAGGAGATTTTTCTTTTAAAAAGTTTACAATATCAGAAGAAATACGTCCAATTCTAACATATTGTATGTTAGAATCAGCAAAGCTTTCTGTAGAAAACTTTTGATGAAAGCTATCTACTTGCATGTTTAATCACCTCCTTTGAGAATCGAACTAATGTTCGCGCAATTGTATCATGGAAGAGTATCTATGTCAAGGACAAGTTTTTAGAAAAGTCTTGTATTCCAAATTGAGTGTAGCCGTATACTTTCCCCTAATCCAACCAGTCAGGAGGTTTCCCGAAGTTTAAATACAAATACTATAATTTACTTGACATCAATACACAAACATGTAAAATTCACTTCATATCCAAAGCCACCATAAATCACGCGCATCAGAAAGGATAAGAGGCTCCACATGAACGAAATTGAAAGTCTGAAAATACGGGTATCCCAGCTTGAGAAGGAAAATGAATATCTGCGAACTCTGTTGACAAATGCCGGAATCTCTTTCGAGTCAGAAGACAAATCAACGAAATGTGATAAATATGATCCGAACCAGGGAAGCCGTATCATTCCCAAAACGGAATTCACTACGGATGATGCGAATGATTTTTTTGTGATGTTTCGCGGTCGGATGGATTTATACAGCAAGCGTACCGTCTCAAAAGCGAAAGGAACAGCCGATTATTATCCCCAGTGTCATAAGATCTGGCAGGAGGGATGCCCGAAAAAAGAAGATAAGAAATTTCAGTGCAGCAAGTGCAAGTCGCCTGCATTTATCAGGTTGGGAAAGGAACAGATTTTCGCGCATCTAAAGGGTTTATCGAAAACTGCAGAGGATGTCATCGGAATCTATCCCCTTTTTCCGGATGATACGTGCCGATTGATTGTGTATGATTTTGATAACCACGAAGCGGGAGCTGATAAACATGATTTTGCAAATACGGATGATTCCTGGATGGATGAGGTGAATGCGCTTCGCGAAATTTGCAGGGTGAACGGAATCGACGCGCTGGTGGAGCGTTCCAGATCGGGCAGAGGCGCACATGTATGGATTTTCTTTCAGGGGAAAATAGAGGCCAGCCTTGCCAGAAAGTTTGGGTTTATGCTTCTCGGAAAAGGAGCAGAGTCTGTTGATCTGAAAAATTTCAGGTATTATGATCGCATGTATCCGATGCAGGATCATTTACCGGAGGGCGGTTTTGGAAACCTGATTGCGCTGCCGCTGCAGGGGCAGGCGCTGAAAAACGGAAACAGCGCGTTTGTTGATGAACACTGGAATGCGTATCCGGATCAGTGGGCGGTGTTGAGGTCAAAGAGAAGATTAAGCAGGGATTTTATCGAAGAAAAAATAAAGGAATGGAGTATGCAGACTTCCATTCCGTCCATTCCATTGGATGAGATATCTGAGAAAACAAATGAGAAGCCGTGGAACAAATCGAAGAGCTTTCAAATGGAAGATGTAAAAGGAGCGCTTCATATTTCACTGGCGGATGCGGTTTATGTAAAAACATCGAACCTCACCCCCAGAATCCGTAATCAAATTCGGAGACTGGCAGCTTTTAGCAACCCGGAATTCTATAAAAATCAGGCGATGGGATTATCGAACTTTAAAAACTCCAGTTACATTTATCTGGGGGAAGATGCCGATGGGTATATCCGAATTCCCAGGGGATTGTTGGATAATCTTAAAGAAAATTGTGAGAATGCAGGCATTCCTTACGAAATCGAAGATCATCGCTGTGCAGGGCATGATATAAAAGTAAAATTTACCGGAAATTTAAAAGAATCTCAGATCACAGCGGTTCAGGCGTTGGAAAAGTATGATACCGGAATTTTACATGCGGCCACGGCGTTTGGAAAGACAGTAGTCTCCTGTGATATGATCGCGCGAAAACATGTAAATACGCTGATTCTATTGCAGAACTCGACACTGATGGAGCAGTGGGAAAAAGCGATAGAGAACTTTTTGGAGATTGATGAGGAACCACCGGAATATCAGACACCGAGTGGGAGAACCAGAGTTCGGAAAAGCGTGGTCGGTCGTCTGCAGGGAGCCCACGATTCTACAACGGGGATCATTGACATTGCAATGGTTGGCTCTTTATGTAAGAAAGGGATATTCCATGAAAAGCTCAAACAATATGGAATGGTCATCCTGGATGAGTGCCATCACGCTGCTTCAGATACAATTGTGGATGTCTTACAGGAAGTACGTGCGAAATACGTGTATGGTGTAACTGCGACTCCGAACAGAGGTGACAGGCTGGAAAAGATAAATGAAATGCTGTTGGGGAGAGTTCGCTACCGATTTACTTCGAAAGATCGCGCCAGGGAGCAGGGGATTGCACACCTGGTTGTTCCACGCTTTACCAGAGCGGTAGCCCCAAGATTTGGAAATGACAGAATGCACCCGAATGAAGCATATGAACTTTTAAGAAACAATGAGGATCGGGATGAGATGATCCTGTGTGATGTTCGAAAATGTGTGGAAAGCGGACGGACGCCGGTCATCCTTTCAAGATATGTTGATCATTCGCGCAAATTATATGAGCGTCTGCAAGGGTGCGCAGATCGGATATTTTTACTGTCCGGCGAGAATTCTAAAAAGGAACATCGGAAAATCATAGAGCAGATGAACCGTGTGTCAGCAGACGAAAGCATGATATTGATCGGAACAGGCAAACTGGTCGGCGAGGGATTTGATTTTCCACGATTGGACACGCTGATCATGGCAACGCCGGTATCTGGAAAAAATGTCGTGGAGCAATATGCCGGGCGTCTGAACAGAGATTATGAGGGGAAAGAGGATGTCATAATCTATGACTATGTGGACATTCATATCAGTGTGTTTGAAAAAATGTATAATAAGCGGCTGAAAGCCTACCGACAGATTGGGTATGACATGTATACGGAAACACGAATAATGAAAGAAAAGGGTAAGAAGAAAAGCGAAGGAAAAGATGAGGGGAAAGACGAAGGTGGCAACGATAGAGAAGATGAGTCAGCACAGAGTCCCGGTGCTATCTATGATGCGGGAAATTATCTTGAAAGATACAGGCAGGATCTGTGCCGGGCTGGAAGTGAAATCATCTTGTCAAGCCCGGTAATCAGTAGCGGGAAAGTAGATGAACTCATTGAATGGCTCCAGGAAAAGCAGCAAAGCGGCGTGAAGGTTCACATCGTCACATGGAAACCGGACATGTATGGTTTCGGAGACAGCGCGTACTGGATGGAATTGCAGGAGCGAATGCGGAACGCGGGATTTGAGATGAACCTGGTTGAAGATTACTGCCTGCACTATTGTATTGTTGACAGGGAATTGGTCTGGTACGGGAGTATGAATTTCCTTGGAAAGGAAGACACAGAAGATAATCTTATGAGAGTGTGCAATAAAAGTATTGCGGCAGAATTGCTGGAGATGACTTTTGGAGATGGAAATTATTGGGGAGAACGGATGTGAGGAGTTAATGCAGAGTGACATGAAAGGAAAAATCAGAATTACATCTTTACTTTTTAAGAGAATGATTTTATACTGATTTTTGGGCATAGGAGTTCGCAAAATAGCGAGATGAAAGAAAGTGGGATATAAATATGACCGATAAGCAGAGAGAAATGATTGAGTACACGACACAGGATATTATCGCGTTCATTATGGAGGACAAAAACCTGAATATGGATGAGGCAATGGAGTTGTTTTATACATCTGTGACATTTGAAAAGCTTACAGATATAGAAACAGGTCTATATTTACAGGGTTCATCGTATGTCTATGAATTGTTTAACAGGGAGCATAGGCACTGAAAATCAGATAAAACGGGAGGAACGAGTATGGCGCAGCGAACCGTATGTCTGTGTGACGGAAAATATGTAGGAATCGAGACGATTTTCACGGTTGTCGACGGCAGGCAGATCAATATTCCGGGAAAGGTAGAGGAACTTCGTGCCAGAAGCCGGAAGAACGAATTGTTTTGTCCCTGTGGCTGCGGGTCCAACCTGATCCTTGTGGCCGGGGACAAAAACCTCCGTGAGCAGCATTTTCGCCTGAAAGACGGCGCATCGAATGCGAATTGCAGCGCGGTCACGGAGGGCAACATATCGCTGAATTCCAAAATTGTTCTGAAATGCTGGCTGGACGACAAGCTTCACGCCACAGACCTGGAGACGCGTGTACCGGTCCGGTCACTGGAAAACGGATCCTCGAATTCAAAAAACGGCGGCAGGAAGTATGAATTTTCCTTCCTTTCAGCAGAAAAGAAAATTGCGCTGAGTTACACGCATGAGAGAGCGAATCTCTCTGATGAAAAGTTTGATGCGTTGGAAAGTAATCAGCAGGAAATTCAAATCCTGTATGTGGTGGATGAGGCAAACAGCGGAAATACCGGCCAGTACCCGGAGGGGCTGATGAAGATTCAGAGGCGGCAGGGTCACCTTCTGTTTCTGAATATCAAGGGCTCGAATTATGCGGAGGCAACCCTGCATGCGGCTTTCTATGAGAAGGATATCGATGGACACTGGCAGGAACTCACGTTTGCGGAGGATGCACTGCCGCAGTTTGATATTGACGAGAACGGCGTAGTTATTTATGCGGGAAAAGCGCTGGAACTGTATCGGGAAGATGTCCGCGACAGTTTTCGGGCAACACAGGAAGAATTAAAAAAAAGACGCGAGGAGGAAAGAAGACGCAGGGAACTTGAAGAAGAGAGGAGGAAGCAAAGGGAGAGGGAACGGCTGATTTGGGAGGAGGAGCAAAGGCGAGCCAGACGGCAGCGGGAAGAGGAAGAAAGACGAGCCAAGATACAGCAGGAGGAAGAGGAGAGACGGGCCAGAGAGTTACAGGAAGAAGAGGAAAGACGGGCATGGATGCTTCTATCGGAGGAAGAAAGGCGGGCTCGGAGACAGAAGGAAGAGGAAGAAAGACAGGCCAGAATACTGCAGGAAGAGGAAGAAAGGCGAATTCAGGCGCAGCAGGAAGAGGAACTTAAGGCGGCCCGGAAACTCCGCGAAGAAGAAGAGAGGCGACAGCGGGAAGAAGAGAGAAAACAGAGGAAAGTCGAAAATGAGCGGCTCTGGGAAGAAGAGATGGATCGCCAGAGCCTGGAACGGGCGAAAAGACGCCAGGAAGCCGCAGAGTATAGGGAAAAACGGCGGGATGATATAGAAAAGGAAAGGCAGCGCCTGGAAGAAGAGTATCAGCGACATTTAGCCGAAAGCAGGCGTCGGCGGGCGGAGCAAGAAGCCGAGGCCAGAAAACGGGACGAGGATTTCCGGCACAATATGGAGGCGCAGTTTTCACAGCAGGAACGACCGGTTTATGACCGCGATGGAAACCGCTGGATCCGCTGTGAATTTTGCGGAAAAATTGACCGGGACAGCAATTTTGTTTCCTACGGCGGGAAAAATCATGTGAATCTTGGAACCTGTAAAGAGTGCGAGTCGAACAACCCGGCGGTGCGGGAAAAGGCGGCCGCCGCGAAAATGCAGGCGGCCAGACGGCGCGACCAGAATACCTGCCCGGAGTGCGGCGGAACGCTGACCTTGAGGAATGGGCGGTTTGGCAGCTTTTATGGGTGCAGCAACTTTCCGGCGTGCAGGTATACCAGGAGAGCATAGGGGATAATTTGACTGCTGTAAAATTTGCTGTTGATTTTTACAGCAGATTTGACTAGACTAACATCGAACGTGTGGAGAATGAGGCTGCAGTTTTATGGATGCTGTCTATATATGCTGAGCCTCGAAAATTGATATGAGTTTTGGAGGAAAACAATGCCAAATATAAAACCAGTTTCTGATCTGCGCAATTATACAGAAGTACTACACGATGTAGCCTCCGGCTCTCCGGTTTTTCTTACAAAAAACGGACGGGGACGTTATGTGATTCTTGACATGCAGGATTATGAAAAGTCTCTGGCCATGCAGAGACTTGCGAATGAGCTTTCGAAAGGGAAAAAAGCAGGAGAAGAACAGGGGTGGATTTCATCGGATGAGATGAGAAGCCATTCGTGAAAGAAGGTGGAATAATGAAGCGGGAAGATTATATTTCCGATGAGGAAGTTGTAAAAAGAGCTTGCGCGGCAGTAAAAATTGAGCTGGAGAAGAAAGAAGTATTAGGGATACCGGCTGTAATATATGACCGAAAAACACAAAAAATTTATCACGTTTATGGGGATGGAACAAAAGTAGAAATTGCCGATCGGTTAAGGAAGGGGCGTTACAGTGAGCAAATCAAACAGGAAGCCTGAAGTTATCGTGTTTTGCGGGCCAAACGGATCAGGAAAAAGCACGTTAACTGAACTGCTGAAACCTCCTGTGGATTACATTAATGCAGATGAGATAAAGAAGAATTTGAAGTGCACGGATCTTGAAGCAGCGCAAATTGCTGAGAAACAAAGAGAAGAACACCTCAGTCGTAGGGAAGAGTTCTGTTTCGAAACGGTTTTATCAACGGACAGAAATCTGAATCTGCTAAAAAGAGCGCGAGAACAGGGATATTTTATACGATGCTATTATGTATTAACGGCCGACCCGCTTATTAACGTTTTTCGTGTCAGATCCAGAGTCGAGGCGGGAGGGCATGATGTGCCTGAGGAAAAGATCATTTCAAGGTATGACAGAGCGCTTGCCCTGGTGAAAGAGGTAGTAAAAGTAAGTGACATATGCCATATCTATGACAATTCAGGAGATTATCCATTTCGCATATTCAAGAAACAAAAAGACATAAATTATTATGATGAATGCGAGGACTGGCATCTTGAAGATATTGAGGTGTTGACCGGAATCTGTGAGATGGAAAAGAAAAATCTAAATTAAAATATGATTTTTTTGAATATATTGATTACGTGATATTGGCGAAAATACGAGCTGACAGGATCAATTAGTTACCATTCCTATCAGCAGATGAAGAAGCAAATTATTGGGGCTGACCGTAAGGTCAGTCCTTTTTATCGGGAAAACAAGAAAAACTTCTGAACGGTTTCATAGCAAGGATTTCTGTCAGGTATCCGTATTGTTTGTGCTGGTTAAGTTGGCTACATTGAAAACCGTGTAAATAACGGCATCTCAGAGCGCTCTAATTCACCGTGCAGTATGCACTGAGTCGCCAAGCTCTACACCTTATGGCTATACAGAAATAAAAAGTAGAATTTTAAATGAAAAAGTAGTTGACAATCAGGGCTCGGGGGGGGGTATAACATAATTATTATAAGGCATTTATTGCCAGTTTTTTTCAAGGAGGAAAAGAAGAAATGAGACAACAGAAGAAGTTATCTATGAAGGCGGCCGGAGTACTTGTGCTGGCATGCTTTATCGCTGTTATGGCGCTTGGAACCATGACGGTGCGGGCAGACTCGTATGAGGATTGGCTGGAGGAGTATGCGACAGATGTTGACGGCACATACACCCTCACACTGGACGAGACATTAACGATTGATATTCCATCGGGAGCAGCTTTACAGTATACATTTACTCCTGAAGCAGATGGACAGTACACATTTGATATGCAGGTGACAATCATATTTTGTGATGGTACTACAATCGATGATTATTCTATGGTCTGGGAGCGGATACCATATTATCTGGATGAAGATGGTAAAATTTGCGCTCTTTATCCTAGCGGAGACGATGGCTCCAGCGTGTTTCTGAGCGATGATGATCTGTTTGATATGCTGGCAGGTGAGACATATTATTTTTATTTCATTGTTGACTATGTATTTGATTATACTGAAGAGGATGCTCCCGCTCAGTCGATTATTACGGTTACTGCTACCTGCGTAGATTCAGATGATGCGACAACGACTTCAACCACAGTGGCAGATGATTCGTCATCCACTGATGCAGCAGATGATGATACAGCAGATGATGATGCAGCAGCTACGACTGCTGAGCTTGCGGCTGCAGATAAGAATGGAACTGTAATCTCGGTATATTCCAGCGAAGATGCTGCGGCAGCCGATGGCAGAACGGATGGCTATCTTGTCATTACAGCATCGACGGAGACGGTGGATCTGACGGATGCAGACATATCCGCCATCATTGAAGCACAGATCGCCAGCGATACGGATGCGTCTGCAGACGAAATAGAAGTTCTTGAAGTAGTAGAAGTATATTATGTGGGTGATGAAAGTGCTCTGGATTTTCCGCTTACCCTTACATTTAAAGCAGACGGTGTAACGGCAGAAAATTTTGTCGGGACTCTGCACAAAGTGGATGGTGTATGGACTGCAGAAGAGGCAAGTGTTGAAACAGACGGAAGTGTGGTTGTGACAGTGAATTCTTTAAGCCCGTTTGCATTCCTTGTAAGCAGTACGGAGACAGAAGAAAATTCCACGACGGCAGAGGAGGAAGAAGGAGCAACAACTTCGGCAACTGCCACTACGGAAAGCTCAAATCAGCAGGCGAGCAATACAGCAGACGTTTCTGTATGGGTATACCTGGTAATTCTCGCAGGCGCAGTGGTTGGTGCAGTGGTGATTGCAAAGAGGAGAGTGGAAGAATAGACAGGCAGGCGTTAACAGAATAGAGATTATTTGAAAGGGAGATGGCGCTGGCACTGCGGTGCCAGAAGCGGTCTCCCTTTAGACGCTGATATGTGAGCGACAATTAGGTGGTAAAAGAAAAAGGGGAGGAATTTTATGAAACAAAACATGAAACGACTGGCCGCATTGGCGCTGGCATTGTCCATGTGCCTGTCCCTGCTGTTCAACAACGCCTGGATGGCGGAAGTCTCCGGGTACACCGAGGATGATTTTGTAGTCGAATCAACGACAGATATCGATTCGTCCGATGCAGAATCGGAGGAATACGGTGAAGTTCTCGAAGTGGAAGCGGATGCCGCCGAAGAGGAAGGCGCTGACAATATTCCTGACGATGCGCTTTCTTATAATGGCCATTACTATTACTTTTATGATGAAGCATGTACATGGTGGGATGCAAAAGAGTACTGTGAGTCAGTTGGTGGTTATCTTGTGACAATTACGACAGAAGACGAACAGAATGCCGTATATTGCTATGTAGAGGAACTCGCCGGCGATGAAGATATTTGGATTGGGATCACCGACTCAGGTACAGAAGGGGACTGGTCTACATGGATAACAGGAGAGGCCGTCACCTATACAAACTGGGGTGAAAATGAGCCTGATGATCTCGGTGGTCAGGATTATGGTGTGATTTGTACTGGATACCGAGATGGAGGAAGTGTCTATTATATCGAACCGGCCCAATGGGATGATGTCAGTGACACAGATAATCACTTTCTTTGTGAGTGGGGTGATCTCGATGACAGCAGCGGGTCGGAGGAAGAAGATGGTCAAGATTCCAGCGCTGATTACACGTGGGTCTTTGGTCAAGATAATTTCAGCTTTTTGAACTCGAAGAAGAGTTTTGGGAGTGGAGAATATTATATCGAAGACGAAATGTTCTATTCTTATTTGGAAACCTTGACGAAAACACAAGTAATCAGAATAGCTAACGCTTATGGCGCCTATTCATGGCTTTGGACTTATCGCAGCAAAAGAACTGTTAGATTGGAAAACTTCCTGAAGAACGAACTGGTTAATTTTGACGGTTCCTGTTACGGTATGTGCCTGGTGGCCACACTGATTAAGACAGGCAATCTTTCAGCAGAAGACCTGGGAGCCGCGACAACTTATGAACTGGGACCATTGAGCAAAGACGAAAATACCGAATTGGAATCCATCATTAATCTCTATCTAATTTCTCAGTATGTGGATACAGGCTTTGATGGTGCTGAAAAAGGAGAGGAAGATTTCGCTGAGCAAATGGAACATATTTGGAATGTTGCTACGACAATCGGTAGCGGGGAGCAGCCATTCCTTATGTGTTTGCATAGCGAAAGTGGTAACCATGCGGTGGTTTGTTACGGGGCAGAAACCGGTGATTTTTCCACAGGTGCTCTCTGGTGGAAGAACGAATATGATAAGCGGCTACTTATCTATAATCCTAATTCTGATAATGCAGATTATATTTACATCAGTGAGGATTTCAGCAATGCTGAGTTGGGTAGCGATTCTGCTTATACTGGCTTTTATATCATATACGGGCTTACAGATGAAAACAATTGGAACACCTTTAGTGAATATTTGGATATTCCCCATTATGTTTATCTGGACGTGGATAATCAAAGCCTTCCAAATTATACCATCAATGCATCCGATGGCACTTATGCAACCATTTCTAACGGTTCAGTTATAGGCGGAACTTTAGATGTGAGTATTGGCTGGGTTGCTGGAGAGTTGGCCGATGGCGAAGAAGCGGAAAATAGTTTTTATACCGTGTGTTTACCAGATACCAGTGATTATTATACACTATCTTCTGCAGATGGAGAGTCCTTGGATGCGCTCCTGACTTATGACGATTTCTCAGTAGGTATAAACGGAGCATTTGAGAGTGCAACAATTTACTCAAATGGAACTGTCGATATTCAAGATGGAGAAGGTGACTTGGCAGTCAACATTACTTTCAACGACAGTGATTTTGGGTATGTCAGCATTGTCGGTGAGTTAAATGGTGACGTTTTATTCCAAATCATAGATGATACCATCTACATTATTGGCGACTTGTCAAATTATCTTGTAGAGAATATGGACAACAACTATGAGACATCTACGGTTTACGTGGAAGATGATATAGATGTTCAGGCTTTGATGGAAGATGATACAGTCGTGCTCTACGAAGATACCGACGGTGACGGAGAATATGAAACAAGTCTGCCTCATACTCATTACTATATTTACACAGATAATGGCGATGGCACTCATACCGCAACCTGCATCGGGGATGACGACAATTTCACAGAGGCACACACCTGGGACGAAGGGAATGTTACAATTGAACCTACTTGCATCGAGGAAGGCGTAATGACCTACACTTGCTCTGTCTGCGGCGAAACCAAAACAGAGGCTATCGCAGCCACCGGCCACACTTGGGATGAAGGTGTAATGACACAGGAGTCTACCACTGAAACGGAAGGTGTGATGACCTACATCTGCACGGTATGCGGTGAGACCTGCACCGCGTTTATTGCGGCTTTGGAATTTGAGCAGGAGGGTGGTGGAGAGAATACCGGGGAGGATGCGGGTGAAACAAGCTGCTCATCTAAAACCACTTCTTCCAAAAATGAATCTTCCGAGAGCAGTCCCTCCAAGAGCGAGACATCTGTAGTCAAGACCGGGGACAGTGCGAACCTGATTCTGTGGGAAGTGCTGGCAGGGATTGCTCTGCTGGCGATGGCCGCGATTCTGCTGACCAAACGCACGATTCAGCCGTGAAAAGCAGATCGGATCTGAACAGGCAGGAGAAAACCTGGGCGAGGTTGGGAAGCCTTTCTGACCCTGCCTTTCTCTGAGTATGCCAGGTATGGCACAGTTCTAATAGGTGTAAGTCCAGTCATGGATAACTTTCGTATGAAAATCGAAACGAAGCAACCGATTTGGCAGAGGTTTCCGCAGACGGAACAGCGGTGTCAACTTCCGATGTTCAGATTTTTAGATATAGCATTCTGTTTGCAGTGGCAGCATGTGTACTGCTGATTGCGAAAAAGAAATACGTGTGAAATGGTGAGGATGAAGCAAAAAAAACAAAGCGATGGACGGTCGAAGTGATGTAGATAATTACAAGAAAGAGACTGGATGATTTAGAGCATTCGAAAAGAATCGGAATTAAGTAAGAAGCGTTTTGCTGATATTTTAAAGTATTAGCAAACGCTTCTTTTTATGGATTTGGCAGGATCGTGGAAAATCAATTGTTACAGGACAGATCCTCGCCAAAGCATAAAAAAATAGCAATGCCACCAAACTCTCCCGGATAAGTGATAGTTCGTTATGAAAGAATCAATTTGAACTTTTTCAAATTGCGATTGATTAGTTCGTAATGATGTGGTAATCTTGCATGAAAAATGTTAAGATTAGTGACATGCAAGATTAACAGGAGGAATCGTATGCCAATCATATGCTCGTTTAGAGGAATCAGAATTTATATCAATTATAATGATCACATGCCGCCACATTGTTGCTGATTTCATGAGCTGTCACAAATCTGACTTCATGAGTTGTCACAAAC
>JAJQBQ010000025.1 GCA_021203205.1 Lachnospiraceae bacterium
GGTTGCACGCACTCTCTCGCATTTCCTCGCACTCGGTTGCACGCACTCTCTCGCACTCTATCGCACTTCCTCGCACTACTCCCCGTACTTTCATGCTTTGTACCCTATTTCTTATGTCGATCAGTAACTCCCCAGCAGCTTCATCTCAATCGCTTCTTCCCGGATGCCCCGCAGCGCGTTTTTCACGCCCGCATCACCGAGATTTCCTTCTATTTCCACATAGAAGCGGTACTGCCACTTCTGCCCCTGGATCGGCCTGGACTCGATCTTGGTCATGTTCAGGTGATTGTATACAAAATGGGACAGCAGGTTGTACAGCGACCCTTCCTCATGAGGTCCCACAAAACAGAGGATGGTGCGCGATGCACCTTTGCGGTAAGCCGGCTCCCGGGACGCGATGATAAAGCGCGTCATGTTGTTGTCGTTCGTCTGGATATTTTCCTCCAACACATCGAGGCCGTAGAGCTTTGCCGTCGCCACGCTGGCGATGGCCGCGTGGGTGCGGTCGCCGTCCTCCGCCACGGCTCTGGCGCTGACCGCCGTGTTGTCCGTGCGGATGGTTCCCCACTGCAGGTGCTCCCCCAGGTATTTTCCGCACTGCATGATCGCCTGCGGGTGGGAATACACATAGCGGATGTCCTCGATTTTTGCGCCCGGCACGCCCAGCAGCGAATGCCGGATCGGCAGGTCGTAGGTGTCGATGATGTAGTTGTCGTACTCCACCAGCAGGTCGTACACGTCGTTCACGATGCCCGCCGAAGTGTTCTCAATCGGCAACACAGCGTAATCCGCGGCGCCCTCGTAGATGGCCTGCATCGCCTGCCGGAAAGATGCCACGGAAAGCTCCTTCATGTCATCGCCAAAATAACCGTGCAGCGCCTGATGCGCGAAGGCGCCCGGGATGCCGCAGTAGGCGGCCGTGCAGCCGGTAAAATCGAAATAATCGACAGTGCGGTAGTGCTCTTCCTTATCATCTGTCACATGACCGGCCGCGTCCGCTTCTGCCGTCTGCGTTTTCCCGGCCGGATCCGCATCTGTCATCTGCGTTTTCCCGGCCGGATCCGCATCTGTCATTTGCGTTTTCCCGACCGGATCCACCGTTTGTCCGACATTTGTCTTTTCCGTCAGTGAGTCGTTCCGCTCCGTACCCGATGCTTCTTCATCCGCTTTCGCCTGATCTTCATGCTCCTGGATCATGCGGTACTGCCACTTACGGCTGATGGCCATCAGCTGGTGGAAAATCTCGGCGGCTCCCTGCTTGTTAAAATCGCCGTGGGCCGCGTCCCTGGCCCGCTCGATCTTCACCTTCTCCCGCTCGCTGTCCAGCACCTGCATGCCGGTCTTAAGCTTATACTCCGCCACCTGGTTCACCAGCTCCATGCGCTTCTCGAAAAGCTCCACGAAAGAAGCGTCAATCTCATCTATCTGATTTCTGATTTGTTTTAAGTCCATTTCTTTCCTCTTATCCTTTTCAGTAAAACTGTATCAAAAACCTCTTTATGTTAGCACAGAATTCCGTTTGAATCAACTGATTTGTAAGAGCGGTTTTCATTTGCATTTATAAGAGCGGTCTTCATTTGTTATAATGAGATCCTGTTCCGGAATTTAAAGGTCAAAAACCATCACGACTTTATCCATGCAATCAACCTGCTGTTTCTAAATATTTTCTGAAATTATTGCTAATCACAGCCCTGAAATTTACATGTTACACGCGATGCAACTTGCTATTTTTGCAATATGTGGCCACGTTACATGGCCTTGCAACTTATAAAAAACCCGGCGTGTTGCATCGCACGTTGCTACCATAAAATGTTTATAAAATCCAATAAAACGATTGACAGCCGGTTTCAGAATATGATAACATGCCCACAGTCAGTTATAAATCTGATGCCATGTACAAACGGCATGAACTTTGGAAGCAGGCTTCCGATTCCGGTAATTCACGCGAAGCATCAACTTCAAATCTTCCGGACTCTGGCAGTATGATCATTAAGAAAGGCAGGAAAAGACAAATGGGAAGGAAAACAGAAACAGATAATTGTGAAGCAACTGTAGAAAACAACTTTGACACGCGCATTTGCATGCATGGAAACAGTGCTTCTGATGCACGGCAAAATAACGGCTCCGGTGCAACAAAGCATAACAGTGCCTCCGAAACAACGCGTCAAAACAGCAGATCCGATACAGTACAGCCTAACAGCGACTCCGACGCGGCGCTGCAAAACGATGCCACTGAACCCGGTGTCGGCTCAGGCAGCGTGACTTATCCGGACACTTTCGAAGATGACTGGCCCGTCTTCCTGAAAGAGGCAGAGGTGGCCTACGGCCGGAAAAAGAAGCAGGGTGAGTTCACCATTGAGGACTACTACGCGCTGCCGGATGACGAGCGCGTGGAGTTGATCGACGGTGTTATTTATAATATGTCGGCACCTGTTGCCAGTCACCAGTCAATTGTGGCCGGACTGACAACCGCTTTTTGTAACTATGTTGAAAGCAAAAACGGGGACTGCGAAGTCTTTCCAGGCCCGATCGATGTACAGCTGGACCGTGACGACAGAACCATGGTGCAGCCGGATGTTCTGATTCTCTGTGACAGGGATAAACTGAAAAACGGCATCATATACGGCGCCCCCGACTTTGTGGTGGAGGTTCTCTCCCCTTCTACGAGCCGGAAAGACCGAATAATCAAACTGCGCAAATACCGGGAAGCAGGTGTGCGGGAATACTGGATGGTTGATATAAAAAGGAAGGAAGTGGAAGTCTATATCTTTCAGAATCCGGAGCTCGCCACATTGCCGAGGGTATATGGATTCGAAGATATCATACCTGTGGGGATCTATGGCGGGGACTGTGTGGTGGACTTTTCACGAATCAGCAGGAGAATAAGCTGGATGGAATAGTTGACGCGCAATATTCTATTGCGTCATAATGCCTTACGCAGATAACAAAGATAACAAATATATGCCGTTCTTTTCTTTTAAGGAAGGAATTCCCATGACAAAGTTTCTAACTTAAACGGCACACAAGGAGGGGGTATTGTCGACTGCCGAGAAAGATTATTGGTATAATTGTTTTAAATATTTTTTAAGATATTCAAAAAACCGGTTGACAAATCCTATTTAAGACTATATAATACGCGATTGTCGGGTGACCGAAGGATGTGCGTGTAGCTCAGCTGGATAGAGCACTTGGCTACGGACCAAGGTGTCGGGGGTTCGA
>JAJQBQ010000035.1 GCA_021203205.1 Lachnospiraceae bacterium
TACTTGTTGAAACACTTTATCGTTGTTTAATTGAAAAGCAGCCGGTAAAAATATATAAAATATTTAAAAATGTGACTGGAAAAGGTAAACTCAAGATTAATGAAGAGCGTATAAATAAGAACGAAGAAATATATTTTGAATTTATAGAGACCAAACAGTATAATTTGTTTGGACAATCTTTTCAATTAGAAGGAATATATGGAATTTTTGGTGCATGCATTAAAGAAGTTAAGCAATTGTCATCTGATGAGGATGGAGGAGAAGTTGACATTAGATTGGCTACGGTTGATGGGAAAAAGATGTATGAATCAGCTTTGCTATTTTTCACAAGAAGTGAACTAGAAGAATTTAGGGGGGAAAAAGATCACGTTAATTGCTTACAAAACGCTGAGGAATTATAAAGCGAGATGAGGTAAACTTCATGGCAGAACTAAACCTACAACAAATCACAGACCGCCTGAACGCCGAGTTCACCGGCGATACCCGGAAGCTGGTCTTTTGGTACGACGATAATGCTGACTTTGTGGAGGAAATCCAGGACATGGTGCTGGACAACGCGAAGGTGTATTTCCTGCGCCCAGACAATCAGTTCTACACCAAATATTTCCTGGAGCGCGAGGACACCACCACCAACTACCTGATCTACGCTCCGTTCCCCAAGCCGGATGTGCGGGACAACCATTTGGAGGATACGTTGCTGTACTCCCGGCGGTTCTACGCGGACAGGGCTTCCCTACTGTGCGTCGATTTGGGCATTGCGGAGAAGTATAAGCCGGTGATTGAGAAGCATGTGAAGTTCTTCGCCAGCAAGGAGCGCACAAGGCGGTTTTATGATCTGGAAATTGAGCAGTTCAATGAAGAAACTATCCTGACTGGCCTGATCTGTTCTATCTGTCGGACGCGCATTTGTTCCTTCGAGGAGGCACTCCGGGTGATGCTTACGGACGGCGGGCTGGAGGAAAACGCTTATCTGGAGGAGATGGGTAAGTACGGCCTCACCGAAGCGTTCTGGAAGCTTTGCGGGCAGCAATTCGGCTATACAGATGCTGCGCCAACGCTGGAGAAACTGCTGGTGACGATGTTTGTAACCTATACGGATAAATATGTTCAAGCTTCCTTGCCGAAGACGTGGAATACTTTCGTGTCACTCAAACCGGGCAATACCATCTCGTTTTTGGACAGCCTGATGAACAGCGTGCTGTATCGGGACAGCTTTGACGCGCTGTCCGACCATGTGGCGGCCGGTTTAAATGTCGGCCAGGAACTCGCCGGAATTCCGACGGAGGAACTCCTGGACTGCGATGCTTTTCGGGTAATCGATGACCGGCTGATTTGTTGGATGACGGAGCGGCTTCTCGCGGAGGATATGGGTGCGGCGTTAAATGGTCGAACCATCCCGCAGATCTGCGAAAGCAGGCGGAAGATGCATTTTGGGGAACAGAATGCCTGCCGGTATCTTGTACTGAAAAGTGCATATTGTCTGATCCAGGCCGGAAGCTACCGCTGTCCGGACGGCTTTCAGAATATAGTCAAAACATATCGGGAAAAAGACTATGCACTGGATCAGGAATACCGTCGTTTTTATAGAAATTATGACAGGGTGCAGAATGAGGAAAGCTTCCATCAGGCAGAGGGTATGGGCAGATCTGTTTTGTCGGGCGGCATAGGAGATTTTGAAAAGCTCAGGCAGTTAGTGGAGAACATCTATACCAACGAATATCTGGCCGTGCAGCTTCCGAAATGGAATGAAGGCATTCAGGAGCCGGACAGCTTCCGCGTGTTGCCTCTGCAGAGAGATTTTTATACAAAATACGTGGAACGGGCAAAGAGGAAAGAGCGTACGGTTGTCATCATTTCGGATGCCATGCGCTATGAGGTGGGACAGGAGCTGTTCCTGCGTATGCAGGATGACCCCAAGAGCACGGTGCATTTTGATGCTATGCTCAGTGTCCTGCCATCTTATACCAGACTTGGCATGGCTGCATTGCTGCCACATGACACGCTGACCATGACAGATGATTATAAAATACTGGCGGATGATACGCTCTGCGATTCGCTGGCCGGCCGTCAGTCCGTACTGCAGAGCCACTGCGCAGACAGCTCGTGTGTACAGTTCGATGATATCAAAACGGCAAATAAGGCCGTCCTGCGAAGCATCTTCACCGGCAAGCAGGTGGTCTATGTCTACCATAATCAGATCGATGCCCGGGGAGATAAGGCGAACACTGAGGATGAGGTGTTTGTTGCCTGCGAGGAAGCCATCCGGGAAATCATGGATCTGATCCGGCGGATCGCCGTCAATGCGAATACCTACCGCTTCCTGGTGACGGCGGATCACGGCTTCCTTTACAAGCGTGACAAGCTGACGGAGAGCGATAAGATAGACGGCGCAGCCGGGAAAAACGTGTTACTGAACCGTCGTTTTCTGGTGTCGCAGAAACCTCTTGCCGGCGACGGAATCGGGCATATGAGCATGGGACAGATCCTGGACAACAAAGATACCAAGGTGGTTTCCTACCCGGTATCCGGAAATGTATTTAAGGCTCCCGGCGGCGGACAGAATTATGTGCACGGCGGCTCATCACCCCAGGAAATGCTGATTCCTGTCATTGACATCAAGATGGAAAAGGGGCATATGGATACCCGGCCGGCACAGATCGCGCTGGTCAGCATCGTGCAAAAAATCACGAACCTGGTCACTTCCATGGAATTCATTCAGTCGGACGCAGTGAGCGACACCGTGAAAGCGACGACTTACCGGCTCTGCTTTGTCTCGGAAAGTGGCGAGAAGATCTCAAATGAAAACCTTCTGGCCGCCGACAGCCGTGAAAAAGATGCCACGAAGCGCATGACGCGACTGAGATTCACCTTCAGAAACCAGAGGTATGATAAGACGAAACACTATTATTTGACTGCGGTAGATACGGCAACGGAGATGGAAGCATGGCGGCATCCGGTGATTATGGATTTGCCGTTTGGGGATGACTTTGGATTTGGATTTTAAGAAACTGTCACGAAATAACATGTTGCAAGATAATCAGGTTATTTTTGACAGATCCGTAGTATAAAACAGGGATGGGATCATGGCACAGGATAGAAAACAGCAAAAATTTGAAACGTGGAAACACGGCCTTCTGGATGTGAGCAAGCGCAACCGGATGATCAACTACCGAAAGACAAAACGGGCAACCCTGAAGATTCTTTCGCCGGATTTTTGCGCTCTTTTTGACCGCCTTGTGCACCGCGACGAGTCCATCCCTTTTAAGGTTCGCGTGGATTGTAGCCGCGACGCCCAAATTACCAGATTGTTTTATCTGATGGACAGGGTGGGAACCCCGGTGGAGGTGACCGAAGGCGAGATCGACACAGAGTTTTCTGTGGATGAGAGCAACCGTACGCTGAAACAGCTGCGTGCGAAGTCCAAGTTGTCCCTGGAGGAACAGGGAATCAATATCCTTTACCTTTCCTTCGGGTTCCTGGAGTGGAAGCAGAAGCCGACGGACAATGAAATGCTGGCACCGCTGGTACTGGTGCCGGTGAGCCTTACCCTGGAATCCTATGGCAGCCCCTATGTTATGAGCAGGCTGGATGAGGATATTGTGGTCAATCCTACCCTTGCCTATGTATTGTCATCCGATTTTGGCATTGAACTGCCCGATTTTGATGCTGCAAAAGATGATATCGGTGATTATCTGGATCAGGTCGGACGCCTTGTGGCACCTTTGGGGTGGCAGGTTCAGAAAGAAGCGAACCTCGGCCTGCTGTCATTCTTAAAGATCGTGATGTACCGGGATCTTGAAAAGTATAAGGATCGCATCTTTGAGAACCCGGTCATCAGCGCTTTCTGCGGGGACGCTTCCCGGCTCCCGCAGTGGGATCCCGGCCTGTCCGGTTATCCGCACGACCGGGACAGCGCGCTTGACACCTGGCAGGTCGTCAATGCGGATTCCAGCCAGCAGGATGCAATACGGCTGTCAAAGAAAGGGTACAGCTTTGTCTTACAGGGTCCTCCGGGAACCGGAAAAAGTCAGACGATCACCAACATTATCGCTGAGGGCCTGGCTGACGGGAAGAAGATTCTTTTTGTATCGGAAAAAATGGCGGCTTTGAGCGTCGTTTATCACAGGCTTCAGGAGGTAAACCTCTCAGAATATTGTCTTTCGCTTCATAATTACAAGGCCGACAAAAAGAAAGTCATCGCAGAACTTGCGGATTCGCTGGATGCGCACAGGCAGAGCCTCAAATCCGGCGTGCTGGATTTCGTGCCGGAATACGAACAGCAGAGAAAGGAACTGGACGATTATTTTGCCGCCCTGAAACAGGAGCGTGCACCGCTGAACCGTACCTTATACGATGTCCTGACAGAACTCTGCGGGCTGGAAGAGGTCTCTTTGTTTCACATCACGGATTCCGTGCTTGAAATTATCGGAGAGGAATATCAGGCAAAGCTGCTGAGCCTTCAAAAATATCAGGACTTTCTGGCACAATATACGGGAGACATCCAGAAAAATCCCTGGAGAACCACCAGCATTGCTGTGGTTACGTTTGACTTAAAGCAGTCGGTGGAACAGCTGTTGGGAGACATGTCCGTTGCGATGCTCGGCATCTGTTCACTGCTGGATCTGCTCTCACAGGATTATGGAATTGGGGATACCTGGAGCTGGAAAGATTACAGTGGTTTTATACAGAGAGTCGCCTATGCAAAGACGCTCCGCGCTTTTTCACTGAAGGTGCAGAATTACTTTTCGCAGATCTTCGTTCGGGAATTGGAACCGGCCGATGTTTCGGATCTGCTTGCGCGCATGGACGCAGCCAGGGAAAGCCTCGAGTCGAAAGGCTATTTGTCTGGCACACTGGATTCGGAAGAGCAGCGGCAGGAAGAATGCGGGAAGCTTCGGGACAAGCTGGAACAGGTCAATACCGTGTGTTCCTTTATGAAGGAGTTTAACCAGCGCTTTCAGACAGAATTTGTCCTGGACAGAGCAGGTCTTGGAAGGCAGCTTGCCTTTTTGGAGGCGGCAATGCTCTGTGATGAGACAGATCCTGCATGGCTTGAAAGGGATCGGTATGACCTGGCGAAATCCGCGCTGGCGCAGATGAAGTCTCTGCGGGATTCGGTTTACACAGCTGATCAGACGGTACAGAATTTCTTCCAGGCTCCCGCTGCCATGGCGTGGGGCAGTATTTCAGAGTGTAAAGATGCCTATGACACACTGCAAATGAAAGTACAGCCGCTGGAGTCAGCCTGGGAGACAGCGCGCCAGGAGGCGGAAAGTTCTGGATTACGGCCGGAGACCTGGGAGCAGATATCCGAGCTCTCAGCGAAATTGGGCAGTGAAGTCGGAAGACTTGAGCAGGTGTTCGCCTTTGTGGACGGTGTGAGCCGGGACATTCGGATGGAATATCGCACTGAGTGGGATGGGCTGGATCGGATCCGGCTGATCTCTCAGATTTTGATGATCCCATATAATTTCCGGCTGGAGTGGGTAACCGGCGGAAACATCGGCGCAGTGCTCCGCCTGGCCGGAGAAATGGAGCAGCTGTCGGAGCAGCTCAGACGTCTTTCCGTGCAGCTACTTGCGGACTGGGAAGTCGAATTCCTTTCGTTTGACTGTTCTGAGATTTACAGCCGCTTCAAGGTGGATTATTCGTCTTTCCTTAAGAAGATCGGCGGACAGTATAAGCAGGATAAGCGCACGATGCTGGCGATGAAACGAAATGCGGGAAAGAAGCTGGAGGATTCCGAGTGTATCGCCGGCCTTGAGACGCTGCGCATGTACCAGAATGTAAAAGCACAGTTTGACCGCAAATCCGGCGAGGCTGCGGCTGTGTTTGGCGGTTATTACCGCGGCACAGACACAGATTGGAAACTG
Organism: Lachnospiraceae bacterium; assembly: GCA_021203205.1. Taxonomy (GTDB): domain Bacteria; phylum Bacillota; class Clostridia; order Lachnospirales; family Lachnospiraceae; genus SIG308. Next base: position 5,874 of record JAJQBQ010000035.1, read on the forward strand.
GTGCGCGAGGTTTTAAACCGATGCCAGCCGCTTTATGAATATTACGAGAAATATGGGATGAATCCGGGGCTGGCAGAGTTCCTGGGCAGCAGCTGCGGGGTCCGGAGGTACGCAAAGCTGAACGGTGTATGGGCGGAAGAACTGGCATCTGGCGAGCGGATCCGGGAGTACAGCTCTTACCTGGATCCTTACAGAAATGCGAATCTGGCCGAAGTGATCGCCGCCAGGAAAAGACAGGTGCAGATTTTGAGCGCCATGAATGAAGTGCGCATCTCCTTACAGGGCATCCTTGCCACGGAGGAACCTTGGTGCAAATGTGAGCGGCAGGCTTTTTTTGAGGAGGGCGCTTCGGTTGCCGGAATGAGTGGCTTCTTTGCCGGTGTAAAGGCCGTGGGAGAGGAGCTGGCGGCATATGGGAACGCTGCAGATTCGGCAAAAGCCGTGTTCCCGGTTCATGACAGGGGAATTGACACGGACTGGGATTACGTGGGATCCTGCATGGACAGTGCGGAACGTCTGCTGTGGTATGCGTCAAATGTTCCGTTAACGGCGGAAATGATTTCCGCCCTGCAAATGCCGCCGGAGGAAAGGCAGAAGATCAGCCTTTGCGGGAGCCCGGTCTCTGACTGGACGGATGAGGAGCACGTGGCTGCCCTGCAGTCGATTTGGGAGGAGGCCGGATGTTCGGCAGTCGATTCAAAGGAGCATGGATGCTCTATGGTCGATTTGAAAGGGCTTGGATGTTCGACAGTCCATTTGGAGAGTCCTGAATGCCCTGCAGATCAGATGGCTTTGAAAATTGGCTCCTGTATCCTTACCATTGAGGATTACGATGCAGTCGCCCGAAAAGCAGCATCCCTGTTTCAGCACCCTGAGAATTTTAAGACCCTCCGGGAGATGACTGCTGCATTAAGAAATTATTCAGAGGTAAGGGAGTTCTTACACGAGCAGCAGGAAAATGCGGAAAAAAGCTTCCGCAATACGGGAATCGAAAATTTCAGCGAGGCAGGAAAGGAACTGTTTGCCCTGCTCGAAGAATATATGGAGCATGTGGAGGACGCTACGAACAATGCGTTTGAATCTTTCACAGGCGACCGGACTTCCTGCAGGAATTCGCTGAATGAGGCATCCATGGGAAGCAGGGTCACCCTACCGGAGGAGGATGCCCTGCGGCGATTCGACGACCTTTTCCGGGAGGACATGCTGTCCATTCCGTTACGGGAGCTGAGCGACAGAAGCCAGGCCTGCACGAACATGGAAGAACTGGACAGCTGGCTGAACTACAGCATCCTCCGCCAGGATTGTCAGAGCCACGATTTGGGAAGCTATCTCATCTACATGGAAGGTAAAAATAGCAGCGAAGATCTGCTTCCGGTTTACCGGAAAAGTTTCCTGACGAGATGGGTATTGGAGTGGCTGAACACGGATGAATTGCAGGGGATCCGCCTGTTTCAATCTTATTCGCACGAAAATCTGATTCAGAGCTTCCGCAGGAATGATAAGAAAATGCTGACCGTCAATCAGGCCAGGCTGAATGCGAAGCTGTCATCCGAAAAGCCTTCCGGACACAGTCTTTCCCTGAATGGAAAGGATGAAATATCCACCCTGCGCCGGGAAAATGAAAAGAAACGAAAAGTCATGCCTCTGCGAAGGCTGTTTAAGGAGATTCCGATTCTCCTGCAGAAGCTGAAGCCATGTTTCATGATGTCACCGCTGTCGGTTTCCTATTTCCTGGATTCGGAAGTCTACGAATTTGACATGGTTATCTTTGACGAGGCATCCCAGATCCTTCCGGAAGATGCGGTGGGCGCGATTTATCGCGGCAGGCAGGTGATCATTGCCGGAGATACGAAGCAGATGCCGCCGACGAACTTCTTCACGGCATCCGCCAGAAATGAGGACAAATATGATTCTGATGAGGATGAAGACGATGAGGATTTCTACAATGTTGTAAGCGAATCGATCCTGGATGAGGCAAACCAGAGCCTGCCGACAGGCTGCACGTTGCTCTGGCATTACCGCAGCAAGGATGAGTCGCTGATCGCTTTCTCCAACCGTGAGATTTACGGCAACCATCTGACGACATTCCCGAATTGCCGGAAAGAAGCGGATAAGGGGCTGGAGTATTTCTATGTCAGAAATGGTTACTACGAAGGCGGCGGTAAAAACTGCAATGTGGAGGAGGCAAAACGGTGCGTGGAGCTGGTAGAAGAACATATCAGACGGCATCCGGACCGCTCCCTGGGGATCATCGCATTTTCTGAGAAGCAGCAGGGCGTGATCAGCAATGCAGTGCAGGAATGGCGTTTGAAGAACCCTCAGTACGAAGATTTCTTCCAGGAAGACAGGGAAGAGCCGTTTTTCGTGAAAAATCTGGAAACCGTGCAGGGAGATGAAAGGGATACGATTATTTTCAGCATCTGCTATGCGCGGAATAAAGACGGAAAAATGCATATGCGGTTTGGACCCCTCGGCCAGGCAGGCGGGGAGCGAAGACTGAACGTGGCCATTACCCGCGCAAAATATAACGTAAAACTGGTCGGCTCTATCTACCCGAATGATATCCTTTTGAAGGAAAACAGCAAGGAAGGCGTGCGGCTCCTTCATGATTATATTGCTTATGCAATGCAGAATGATTATGGCCTTCCGGAAGGGGAGGATACGACGGATGCACCGGATCAGTTCCCGAACCAGATCGGCGATTTCCTTGAGGAGAACGGCTATCAGATTCGGCAAAACATCGGTGAGTCGCAGTATAAAGTAGATATCGCGGTTTTACATCCGTCCTTGCCGGATACCTATATCGCCGGCATCGAGTGTGACGGGGAAAACTATTCTGCTGCCCGCACAGCCAGAGACAGAGATTATCTCCGGCAGGATATGATGAAAGCCATCGGCTGGAATTTGTACCATGTCTGGTCGCTGGCCTGGTATAAGAACCCGGAGACAGAGAAAAAGAGACTTCTGAAATTCCTGGATGAGGTCCTGCAGGCATCTTCGCCCGATGCAGCACAGAGGAGGCCGGCATTACAGCAGGATTCTCCGGAGGATGAGATTCCGGAGGACATCAGCCTGCTGACCACCGAGGAAGAAGTTACGATTGATGACCGGGAATTGAGGTTTCAGCAATATGAGGTCAGCAGCCCGATGATGATTCAGAACGCAGCGAAGGTGAGCGTTGGCAATGCGATTTTGTATGTTCTGCGTCACGAACAGCCGATACATATGGAACTGCTTTATAAGAGACTTGCACCTGTCTTCGGAAAGCAGAAGGTGACGGAGATCGTCAGGAGATATGTTGACTTAAGCCTGAATGGAACTTTGAGGAACAGAATCAGTATCGTGAACGGATTTATTTCTCTGAATGATTTCGGAGAGATTAAAGCCCGTGCACAGAGCGGAGATGAGCGACCGATCGAATACATCTGTCCGGAGGAAATACAGGATGCGATGATCACTATCGTGAAGTTTGCTTATGGAATCGACCTGGAAGATCTGTATACAGAGACAGCCAGGGTATTTGGTTTCACCAGGAGAGGCGCAAAAATTACAGGGATACTCAAATCAAACTTTGAAGAGCTTAAGAATGCGGACATCCTAAGGATGTCTGACGAGAAGGTATATATGGGAGGAGGAACTGACAAATGAGTGAACAAACACCGCAGCCGTTTCAGTTCATGGGTCGCCCGTATATCAACACGAACCGGCTGCTGGATGCGATGGCCGCGAACTGGAAAGACGGGCGTGAAACCTTGTTTTCCGGGAAGGTGTCCGCCTATTTTAAAACAGTGAACCGAACGCTGTATAATTCCGCTCAGTCTGCGGAAAAGGCTTTTCAGGCAGAGCCGAACGACGGAGATCTGCTGTTCTGGAAGTGGATTTATACGCAGGCGGAGGTGCCGAAACTTTACTGGCGGAACCGGGATTTCGGGTATGAGGACGAGGTGCTTGCGCTATTGCGCGGAGGAACAGACATCGAATTCAATCGGCTTCTGATCCTGTTGATGAAGAACCGGCTGTTCAGTACCTATGCAAAAAGTGCCGGGATGGCAAAAGAAACGATAGAGAATGTAAAATATGTCGAAAAATGTTATAACAGGGAGAACAGCGGTTACATAAAACGAAAAACGGGCCGTCTGTTGTATGCGGTATTGTCTCAAAAGAAGAAATTTATGTTTGATGCACAAAGCTTCGATGATGTAAAAGCACTGGCATCGTATCTGCAAAGCATTGCGGATATCTCCAAAGACAGGCTTCACAACAAGGTACAGATGCTGTTTCTGGACGATTATAACCTGGATCCTGCCTTTGAAGGGTGGCTGCTCACTCTGGGGTATCAGCACGAAGTGTCGCTTTGGAATGATAAGTTTCAGCCGGCCCCGGATGGCACCACGGAAAATGAAGATGAGGATGATGTCGGAGATGGAAGCTTAAGCGAGCCGCAGACGGAGCCGGAGAAGGAAGACTTTGCCATATCCTCGGACGAGTTTGAGACAAAATTTTTGGATATGCTGCAAAAATATCCGGATACCCTGACGGATAGCCAAAGGTTTACAGGCCTGCTGAAAGATTACTTTCCACAGAGTCCGATGCAGGCGCATTTGATAGAGACGCTTTACAAGATGGATATCGTAAAAGCCCTGCAGGACGCGAAAGAAATCCGCGATGTTTTCACGATGCGGTTCATAAAACGCCTTGTAAATGACTTCGGTACGAAAGAAGCCTACGCGAAATGGGCGGTGTCTGTCTGGTGTGTGTGCTATGGAGAGAAAGTATTGGGAAAGCCGTGTATGGTGACGCTTTCCAGGGCAGTTTGAAATCTGAGGGAAGACATTGACTCTGGAGGAATCCGTGGTATCATTGGAATTGCCTGAATGGAGTAATATATGGACGCATTTATGGAAACAGATGACAGCCGCAAGGTCATCAAAAATAAACTGCGGCAATATTTTGACGGACGTATTGTCCGCAAGGATCTGACAAAGCGGATCAAGGAGGGTGCGAATGTACCCGTTTATGTACTGGAGTTTCTGCTTGGCCAGTATTGCAGTTCGGATGATGAGGAAATCATCGAAGATGGGGTAAATAACGTCAAGAGAATCCTCGCCGACAATTTTGTCCGTCCGGATGAGTCGCAAAAGGTTCTGTCCATCCTGCGTGAACGTGGAAGCTATACCGTGATTGACAAAATCACGGTTCATCTGAATATCAGAGAAGACCGGTATGAGGCAGAATTCTCGAACCTTGGGATCAAAAATGTGCCGATCCACCCGGATTATCCGTCAAAATATGACAGACTTCTTTGCGGCGGTATCTGGTGCATTCTTCAGTTGGATTATGAATTCATTGAGGAAGATAAAAAGAATAACCTCCCGATCCGCATCCGTAAGCTGACGCCGATTCAGATGCCCCACATTGATATGGATGAGATCAAGAATGGCCGAAAAGCTTTCACGAAAGATGAGTGGATCGATGTGCTGATCCGTTCGACCGGAATGGAGCCGGAAAAGTTCGACGACCGCGTGAAGTGGCTTCTGCTGGCCCGTATGCTGCCTCTGGTGGAGAATAACTTTAATCTTTGCGAACTGGGACCGCGCAGCACCGGTAAGTCCCATATCTACAAGGAAATCTCCCCGAACAGTATCCTGGTTTCCGGCGGTCAGACCACGGTTGCCAATTTGTTTTATAATATGTCCACGAAGAGCATCGGGCTTGTGGGCATGTGGGACTGTGTGGCTTTCGATGAGGTGGCCGGAATTACATTTAAGGACAAAGACGGCGTTCAGATTATGAAAGACTACATGGCGTCCGGTTCCTTTGCCAGAGGAAGGGAAGAAAAAGCCGCGTCGGCCTCCATGGTTTTTGTTGGCAATATCAACCAGAGCGTGGATGTTTTGCAGAAAACATCGCATTTATTTGAGCCTTTTCCCGCAGCGATGGCGTACGACACGGCATTTCTTGATCGAATGCACTGCTACATTCCCGGCTGGGAAATTCCAAAGTATCGTCCGGAATTCTTTACGGATGACTATGGATTTATCACGGATTATCTGGCAGAATTCATGCGACAGATGCGCAAGGAAAACTTCGGGGATGCGGCGGACAAATACTACCGTTTTGGCAGCAATTTGAACCAGCGCGACACGATTGCAGTAAGAAAGATGGTGTCGGGTTTCGTGAAACTCGTCTATCCCGACGGTGAAGTGACGAAGGATGAAATACGGGAGATTTTGGACATTTCCCTTGAACTGCGCCGCAGGGTGAAAGAGCAGCTGAAAAAGATCGGTGGTATGGAGTTTTACGATGTTAATTTCTCTTACATAGATAATGAAACCTTCGACGAGAGCTACGTTACCGTGCCGGAGCGGGGCGGCGGCAAGCTGATTCCGGAGGGTATGAGTAAGCCGGGGCATGTTTATACCGTATCTCAGTGTAAGACAGGCATGGTGGGTGTGTATCGGCTGGAGACTCAGGTCCTGCCCGGAAACGGGAAGTTTGAGCGTACCGGAATCGGTTCTGACAGAGATGTGAAAGAGGCAACGAATACGGCCTTTAACTACCTGAAAGCGAATGGCAAAACGATCTCCGGTTCGATCAGCACGACCACGAAGGACTACATCATAAATTATCAGGATCTGCAGGGAATCGGGATGACAAAGAACCTTGCCCTGCCGACGCTGATCGCTATTTGCTCTGCCGCTCTGAATAAGCCGGCTCTGAGCAGTCTTGCTGCTTTGGGTGAAATCAGCATCAGTGGCTCGCTGATCAAGGTAAGCGAGCTGGCAAATGTGCTTCAGGTGTGCCTGGACAGCGGGGCGAAAAAAGTTCTGCTGCCGATCACTTCTGCCGCAGACCTTGGAACGGTACCGTCCGAACTGGTTGGGGCGTTCAGCCTGATTTTCTATTCCTCACCGCAGGAAGCTGTTTTTAAAGCGTTGGGAGTGGAGTAAAAGGATACACGGAGGAGTCCCTCTATGATTGAGATGGATTTTGAAAACTTGCTGTCTTCCTATGGAGATGCCGTTGGTGATCGGATTCGATTCGCCGGGCTTGTGAAGGATTATTTTCCAGAGCAGAAAATGCAGAGCCACCTGATTTTATCCGCATATGATTTGGGGATTGCGGACGACATTCGGTTCACGGAAAAGCTGGATGATGCGTTTGCCTACCGCTTTGTCAGACGTATGGTGGACGAATACGGAATCAGCCGTGTGAACGCAGAGTGGGCGGTAAACCTTTGGTGTATTTGTTATGGGAAAAAAACGCTGGGAAAAGAATGCAGTTTAAAAGCACTTTCCCGGCAGAGCAGCCGGGACGCACGTTCGGAGGCAGGGGATAAGCCTGGAGTTGTTACCTATGGTGATTTGTTCCGTTATACGCGAAGCTCGAATGGAAAGGGGCTGGCTGTTTCCGGATTTGTCGGAGAAAACAGGAAGACCATTATTTTTCAGAATTTCTCTGACGGAAAGCCGGTGCTGGAAATCATGGACGGCGCATTTTCCGAAAGTGATATGGAAGAGGCTATCTTCACGGAAGGCATTCGGAAAATCGGAAACAGGGCCTTTTTGGGCTGTTCCAGCCTCACGCAGGTGATTTTCCCGGAATCTATGCGGGAGCTTGGCATGTCGGCGTTTGCGGGCTGCAGCAATTTATCTCTTGCTGCGCTGCCCCCGCTCCTGGAAAAGCTTGGAGATTACAGCCTGTCGGGGACGCGTTTGAGAAGTATTTCTATTCCGCAGTCAACGTACTGGATCGGCGAGGGAGCATTCTCAAACTGCGGATGCATCAGCAGCATCGCGTTTCCAAACAGCGTTGACGAATTGCCGGATAAGATTTGTTCCGGCTGTACAGGCTTGAAAAAGGTGACATTGCACGGGCAGATACGCAGGATCGGATCAGAGGCGTTCTTTGGATGCTGCAACCTGGAAGACATCTATGTCCCCAAAAGTGTTCAGGATATCGGAGATGAGGCCTTTGCACAAACTCATGAGAAGTTTCTGCTGATGTGTGACAGCGGCTCTTATGCGGAGGCCTATGCGAGGAAAAACAGACTGAAATATCAGCTGGTATAACTTAAAATAAAACTTGCGGTCAAAAAATAGAGTGGTCGCTGTGGGAAATTTAGACAGTGGCGACAAAGGAGGTGACAATACGGTGGGATTCTTAGATGCTTTGTTCGGTGGAAATAAACAGATTCCGCCTGTGACCAGTATCCTGCCGGATGCCGCCAGACGGGAGATATTAGCGGGACGGCTGCCACGTTTAAATACAGATACGATTTTTCTGAAACGCGGAGAGTATTGTTGTTACATAGACAAGGCTATTTTGCTGCAAGACAAGACAAAGAAGATATATCGTCATGCCGGAACCAGCTCACCGGGTCTGTTTAAAGATACAAGAATGAATTTTGGTGTCGGAGATTCGAAAGAGTATGTCGAAACGCAGCAATTTCGGGCGATTCTTTACATCACGAACCAGAGAATTATTTTGAATTGCAAAGATCACGGCTTTGATCGACCGTATAAGCAGCTTTCAGCGGTAAAACCGTTCACGAATGGCATGGAACTACAGTATGGGGAAAAGACATATACACTGGTACTGCCGGATGGGAACATCCCATACCAGGTAATCAAAATGATACAGCAGAGAAGATCCTATTGATGGAAAGAATGAAATCAATAGCATCGGAAAGGAAACCATGGACGGATTATTAAAGGCAGGAACAATTCTTTCCTCGGACAGCGGCAACAAATATGTTGTACAGAAAATGCTGGGCGCAGGCGGACAGGGCGAAGTATATGACGTAGAAAGTGGCGGAAAACATTATGCTCTGAAATGGTACTTCAAGCATACGGCTACAAGTGACCAGAAGCGGATCCTGGACAATCTGATTTTGAAAGGCAGCCCGGATGCGTCTTTTCTCTGGCCGATGGATCTCATCTGCCCACGGCTGGGCGATTCTTTCGGTTACATCATGGAATTGCGGCCGAAGAATTATAAAAGTATCGTGGATCTGATGAAACGGCGGGTAGATCCGTCCTTCTATACTGTCTGCCGCGCGGCATTCAACCTGACAAAGGGATATCAGAAGCTTCATTCTATGGGCTACAGCTACCGGGATATATCTTTTGGAAACATGTTTTTTGATCCTGAGAACGGAGATGTCCTGATTTGCGATAATGATAACGTCTCTGTTAATGGAAGAGATGACAGCGGCGTGCTCGGGACTCCGGGCTTTATGGCACCGGAAATCGTTGTCGGTAAAGCGAAACCGTCGCGAAACACAGATCTGCATTCACTGGCCGTGCTGCTGTTTTACATGTTCATGGTCAATCATCCGCTCAATGGACGGCTGGAGGCGAATATTAAATGTATGGATATTCTTGCCATGGAGCGATTATACGGAACGGATCCGGTATTTATCTTTGACCCGAAGGATAAGCGGAATCGGCCGGTTACCGGAATCCATGATAATGCGCAGATTTACTGGGAGATATTCCCTGAGAACGTGAAAGCTCTGTTTCTGCAGGATTTCACGGTAGGGTTAAAATCACCGAACCGGCGTGTGACGGAAAATCAGTGGCTGGAAGCTATCGCAAACTTAATGAGCGGAATTATGATATGTCCGAATTGTGGTGCGGAAGTATTTTATGATGAACGTAAAGAGCAGCTGGGAGTCGCACACACCTGCTGGAATTGTAAGCAAGTCGTGCAGACGCCGGCCAGACTGGTGATTGGAAAGAAAACGGTTATTCTCGCTCCGGGTTCCCATATAACCAGTCATCATGTACGAAATGATTTTGATATGGATCATGCAGTCGGGACTGTGATTCAGAATCCGCGGGTACCAACTTTATGGGGCATTCGCAACGAGGACGAATCAAACTGGACTTACGAAAAAGCGGATGGAAGCCAGCTTCCGGTGCCCTGCGGAAGGTCCGCAACCATAGCTCCGGGGACAAAGATACATTTTGACCAGTGTACTGGCGAGTTTATATAAGGAGGACAAACACATGTCAGAAAAATTAAAAAGACCAGGCGGGGAGTTAGCAAGCAGACCATTACATTTCTTTTGGATCGTTGACTGCTCGGGATCTATGTATGGAGAAAAAATCGGGACGGTGAATCATGCGATTCAGTCCACGATCCCGGACATGGTAGAAGCTGCGAACAACAACCCGAATGCCCAGCTGTTGATCCGGACGCTGAAATTTTCAACAGGTGCTTCCTGGGTAACCGCAAATCCGGTTCCGGTAGAGGACTTTGCCTGGGACGATCTGGATGCAGGCGGCGTCACTGACCTCGGAAAGGCTTTTGACCTGCTGGCGGCCCAGTTAACCATTCCACCAATGTCAGACCGCGCACTGCCGCCGGTATTGGTGCTGCTTTCCGATGGACAGCCAACGGATGATTACAAGAAGTCGCTGGATAAGCTGCTGCATCTTCCCTGGGGGAAAAAGGCAGTTCGAATTGCAATCTCGATCGGACAGGATGCGGAGGATTCTGTGCTTACAGAGTTTACCGGCAACCGGGAGCTGGTACTCCAGGCAAATAACGCAGCCATGCTGACGAAAATGATTAAGTGGGCGTCTACGGCAGCTTCCATGGTATCCTCGCCGGCAAGCAGAATAAAACTTGAAGATAAAGCCGGTAAAACAGATTCGGCATCGGCAGATGATCTGCTGTCGAAAGGAGGCGGAACCGCACCGCTTGTGCTTGATATGAACAATATCCCTAACCCGGATGATATTAACGAAGGTGATGTCTGGTAAAGCGAGGTGATGCGAATGAGTCGGATGATTTGCGGTGTAAGTGTCCGGGGTGCGTCTCACATTCGCGCTGAAAAACCCTGTGAGGATTGTTACAAGTATCAGGAGATTTCAGATACGGTAGCTCTTATGGCTGTCGCAGACGGCCATGGGAGCGATGCCTGCCCGTTCAGCAGAACCGGTGCGAAAGTTGCCGTGAATACTTTTTGCTCTGTTGTCGGCGGGCTTCTGGCAAATTTTTCTGACAACACAGAGCTGCTTATCACCTATTTAAATCGTGAAGGTGAGGTCAAGGTAGCGAAAGCGATCGAAGAAGAATGGAAACGGCGCGTATGGAAAGCACATCTGGAACATAAACGGGAAGTCCCTTTGAATCCGGATGGAAGCCAGAAAAAGACAGCGGTATATCGGATGTACGGAACCACGCTGCTTGGCCTGATGGTTCTGCCTGATTTTCTGTTTGCGTTCCAGCTTGGCGATGGAGATATGATGTCTGTCGACGCGGAGCATGTGGAGCCGATCGTTGAGACAGATAAAATTTTAGGTACTGAGACGCACTCGCTGTCGAGCGAAAATGCCTGGAAAAATGCGGTGACCGCGGTACACAGGCGTGACAGAGACTGCAGTCAGTTATATATGCTGTCAACGGACGGCTTTTCAAACAGCCATGCTTCTGAGGAAAGTTTTTGGCAGACCTGCAGGGAATATTTTGACATGGTGCAGGAAAACGGCTTTGAGAGCGTAGCTGAAAACCTGAAGGGATGGCTGGCGGAAACCAGTGAACTGGGGTGTGGAGACGATATTACAGTGGTGATGAACTATTATGACAGTCAGGCAGATGTTCATGAGTGAGTTAAAACAGGTGTGAGCACTTGTTTTTGCATAAAGCATATTTATGGATATTTGACAGATGCTAATTCTACCCGGCGCTAACAATGCTGAAAATGATCAGGAGAATACATATTAATAGGATATAAAGTGTGAGTATTTCAGAGCGATTGCAGAAATGGGAATAACATTTCACACTGCTCTGAAACAATCGGTTTTTGCGGGATTAACTACGGGATGAGGAGGTGTGCTTTTTGGAGAACATGGCTGAGGCGACAGTAGCGATTTGCAAATGCAAAGAAACGCACAAAACATATGGCGTCCGCTTTGAAAAAACAGCGCCTGGACATTGGAAATATACATGGGCGTTTCCAATGAAAGAAGCTACGGCGAGGAGAGAAGGGTACGTTGGCACAACCATTGACGGTCAGATCGAGCCTGACATGGATTATCCCGGGTGCCCATATTGTGGTGCAAAATATTTTGTTGTGTGTTCTTGTGGGAAATTAAATTGCAATACGGGAACCACAGGACGGTTTACCTGCGAATGGTGCGGAAAGAGCGGTGAACTGGTTGCTTATGCTGGCGCGGGAATTCAAGCCGGAGGGGATCGCTGATGATCGCTGACAGATATTATTATATGCAACTGTCGGAGTCTGACAGGAAAGTGTATCAGGCATTATACAAAGGCGTACTAAATCTAAAGCGGGAGATCCGGCTGGATGGCGTATGCCTTCCCATGGAATCGGTACATGCTGTATTTCGTGCCGTCACAAATGACAATCCTTTCCTTTACTACTTTAACCAAAGCCTTCTTGAAGTACGCCAGTCGGAGTATGAGACGATTCTCGAACCGCAGTATTTTTGTACCCGTGAGCAAATCAAAATCTATAATTCCAGAATCGAAGCGATTGTCAATCAAATGATGTCGGAACTTTGCCTCGCAGAATGCTCAGAACCGGAAAGGCTTCGACGGGTTCATGACTATTTCTGTGAAAATTTTGAATATGACACGGAATCGCTGGGAACTGGCAATTACAACAGGCAGATAGCAGCGCATTCCATCATTGGAGTATTCGCGAAAGGCCGGGCGGTATGCGAGGGCATTTCGAAAGCGGTAAAACTTGTCCTGAATACTGCCGGTATAAAGTGTATTGTGGTAGACGGCCTGGGCGGTACCGAAGAAGGTGAGCATTCCTGGAACATTATAAAAATAAATGGAAAACCCTACCATCTGGACATGACATGGGATCTGGCAAATTCCAAAGAAGGCCGGACCAACTATGACTATTATAATCTGACGGATGCGGACATCAGCCGGGATCACTCGAATTTTGCCGGTGTTCCAAACTGTATCTCCACAGAGGAGAACTATTTTGTAAAGAACCACCTGGAATTTTATGATCAAACGCAGCTCTACGAATACATCCGTTATGGCTTAAGCAGAGCGCAGAAAGATTATTATTTCCGTTACAGAGAAAAAGAGAGCATAGAACAGATAGTTTACGACGTGGTACATTATCTGCAGGCAGAGCTTCCGAGGCAGGGATTTTGTGGGACGCTAAGGAGTTCCATGAAGAAATCTCAGGGGACGGGGAGAGTGACTGTAGTATAGGAAACGGAGCAATATTAATTTCGGATGAACATAAGTAGCCGTAACAGGGCAGAGGGAGAAAATGAAGTACACTTTACAGGAAAATGCAGTGAGTTCTCTTACAATCGCATTGTCTAACTTCAAAAAAATGTTTTACGTGAATTATAGAGAGCGACTTAGCAAGCCTGAAATAGATGAGGCAAAGAAATTGTGCGTTGTCTTTTTGGAAAATGCAGTCGAACTTATGCTGAAAGCTATAATATCAACGAAAGATCCGTTGCAGATATATAAAGAACCAAACAGTCGAAAAATACAAGCGGCACTGTCAGAGGTGACGGAAACAAATAAACTAGAAGATATACTAATATCGAAAGGTGATTTTCAAACGATAACCTATTCTGAGGCAGTGGATAGATATATAAAAATGTTTGGCGGCTCTGATAAGGAATATCAAATCCTTATAAAACTTAGCCGAAGAAGAAATGCAATTACTCACTTCGGAATAGATGATACAGCTGATTATAACGAACTGACAATAGATTTGTTGTGTACCTTTGATGTGATTTACAATTATCTATATCCATATTTGATAGAATTGGATGACGTTGGCCAGTATTTTACAAGTGATGATATAGAAGTAGAAACTATATATGGTAAAAAACCTATATTAGATGATGACTTCTCTTATAACAACATAATTGACACAATTTACGAAATACTGGTTGATTCAAGCAAAAAGGTAGCATCAAAAATACGTGCACGTAATCCGAAAAGCAAGATTTGCGAATTTCAAGAGATATTTGCTGATTTACTGGGAGATAAAAAGTTCTATGACATGCTAAATAATTTTAATATTTATATTAAATTTGATGAGAATGATA
>JAJQBQ010000041.1 GCA_021203205.1 Lachnospiraceae bacterium
TCAAAACAGATTCACGAGTGATCATCCCATGTGAACGGCACAGGATAAAAATCCCCACGCTCGGCTGGGTGAGGTTAAAAGAAAAGGGCTATATCCCGACAGATCCTGATACCCATGTCATAAAGAGCGGGACAATTTCATGCCACGCAGGCAGATATTATGTGTCGGTGCTGGTGGAAGAGCCTGAAAAAGAAAAGTCGGCCTTAACGGACTCCGGCATCGGCGTAGATGTCGGCGTGAGGGATTTTATGATCGCAAGCAACGGCATGAAAAAGAAAAATATCAACAGGACCGCAAAGGTCAGGAAGTTAGAGAAACAGTTAAAACGGGAGCAGCGCAGCCTGTCGAGGAAATACGAGGGCCATAAAAAGCGCAGCACAAAGCAGGAAGGAGGAGCTACCCGGCAGAATATCCAAAAACAACAGTTAAAGGTACAGACACTTCATCAGAGGATAAATAATATCCGTACCGATTACGTAAATAAGTGCGTGAGTGAACTGGTGAAAACCAAACCGGCTTATATCACAATTGAAGATTTAAACGTATCGGGAATGATGAGGAACAGGCATCTCTCGAAAGCAGTCGCTTCACAGAAGTTTTATGAGTTCAGGACGAAGCTGGAAGCAAAGTGCAAAGAAAACGGGATCGAATTCAGGGTTGCAGACAGATGGTATCCTTCAAGCAAAGTATGCCATGGATGTGGCCGTATAAAGCATAACCTGAAGCTGTCAGACCGAATCTATATCTGTGAATGCGGATACAGAGCAGACAGGGATTTCAATGCAAGCCTTAATTTGAGAGATGTCAAAACTTACAAGATAGCATAGAAAAGCGATTGTAAGTATGTACCGATGGCTAGTCGGGAATTTACGCCTGTGGACTATACAAGAACTTGTGAGTAGATATGTTTTCGGACAATCAAAAGCATATAGGTTGAAGCAGGAATTATCTCGGTATGGGTATATCTGTCCATATTTTGAGTAGCAGCAGTAATTGTATGAGCACGATATTTGACGATTTCAAAAACTATCTGGAGAAGATGAACCGCTACGAGCGCGCGTCCTCCCTCTTTTACTGGGACATGCGCACGGCAACCCCGAAGCAGGGCATGGATGGCATGATCGATGCGGTGACATTTTTCTCTTCCGAGGCTTTTGCCATGGCCACATCGGACGAACTGGGAGGCTATCTGGATGCTCTGGCGGCACCTGAGGAGTTCGGGAAGCTGGACGACACCTGGAAGTTTATTGTGAAACGGATGAAGCGCGAGTTCGATCGTGACCGCAGGATTCCTGCGGACGTGTACGAGGCATACATCCGGGCACAGGCGGAGTCGGAGAGCGCATGGGAGGAGGCGAAGCGGAAGTCGGACTATTCGCTGTTCGCGCCGCACCTGAAAAAGATGATCGATTTTACGAAAGAGATCACAGGCTACACGGATCCGGATAAGGAGATCTACGATGCGCTTCTCGACCAGTATGAGGAGGGCATGGATTCCGCCACCATCGACCGGCTCTTTGAGGAGTTAAAGAAGGATCTGATTCCGCTGACAGACAAAATATTGCGGGCCGAACAGCCGGATGATTCCGCGTTTCAGGGCTATTTTGACCCGGACGCCCAGCGAAAAGTGCAGATGATGCTCTTGGACTACATCGGTTTTCGGAAGAGCGCCGGCACAGTTGGCGAGACGGAGCACCCGTTCACGATGGCGTTCTCCTCGAAGGATGTCCGCGTGACGAATCATTACTATGAAAATATGCCGTTAAGCTCTGTCTTTTCGGCCATCCACGAGGGCGGGCACGGCATCTTTGAGCAGAATGTGAACCCAGATCTGGATAACACCGTGGCGGGCAGCTGCCGCTACATGGGCATTCACGAGAGCCAGTCGCGCTTTTACGAGAACATCCTCGGGCGCAACCGCAACTTTTGGGTGCCGATCTACGGAAAGCTGGGGACGCTGCTGCCGCAGTTTGCGGACATCCCGCTGGACGACTTTTACTGGGAGATTAACCACGTGCGGGCCAGCCTGATCCGCACGGAGGCGGACGAGGTGACCTACTGCTTCCACATCATCCTGCGCTATGAGATGGAAAAGGCCATCTTCCGGGACAATGTGGATGTGAATGAGCTGCCGAAGCTCTGGAATGAGAAGATGCAGGAATATCTGCACATCACCCCCGCGAACGATGCGGAGGGGATCCTTCAGGATTCCCACTGGTCCGGCGGCAGTTTCGGGTACTTCCCGTCTTATCTGCTGGGCAGCATTTATGACGGCATGTACCTGGATGCGATGGAGGCGGAGCTGGGGCCGGTGGATGAGATCCTGGCGGACGGAAGAATTGCGGAGATCACGCACTGGCTGAATGAGAAGATTCACCGTTACGGCAGCACGCGCACGCCGAAGGAAGTGATCGCGGCGGTTTGCGGGAAGGAAGTGTCGGCGGAGCCGCTTGTGCGGTATTTTACGAAGAAGTATGAGAAGCTTTACAGATTGAAGTAAAGAAATGTGGAAAGATATATCTGCTGAGCTAAAAGTCATGTGTCACGGGAATTCTCGTTTCGGAGCGCGAAGCGCGGAATCATCGGTTGCATCTCTGGTGGTGCCCGTGAAAGGGGCATGGAAGTATATCTTGAAAAACCTCCTGCGCAGAGCAGGAGGTTTTTCAGAAAAATAATGGATGCATAAGAACGGTGATGAAATTTTTATAATCGGTGAATGGATTTATAAAATGGATGAGACTCGATGTTAACTCGTCCCGGTGGATCCAAAGCCGCCCACGCCGCGCACGGTGTCGCTTAACTCGTCCGTTTCCACCCAGTTTGCGGCGAGAAACGGCGTGATGACCATCTGCGCGATGCGCTCGCCGGGCTCCACGGTGGCAGGCACTTCGCTGTGGTTGTGCAGCGCCACAATCAGCTCGCCCCGGTAATCCGCGTCGATGACGCCGACTTTATTTGCCGGGGCAAGACCGCGCTTCCCGGCCATGCCGCTTCTGGCGTAGACGAGACCGGCGTAACCTTCCGGGATCTCCAGCGCGAGGCCGGTGCCGATGAGGTGCGTCTCGTGGGGGGCGATGGTCACCGGCGTATCCAGGCAGGCGTAAAGATCCGCGCCGGCTGCAGCGGCGCTGCCGTAGGTGGGGAGCTTGGCGTTGGGGGTTAATTTCCTGATTCTGATATTTGCAGTCATAACTATATCCTCTCTGTGTTACGTTAAATGGAACTCTTGATATCCATATTAATCATAATCGTCAAATTTACGTATTAACAGGTTTTCATAGTCTTGTTTTTGATGAAAAATACCTTCCACATAGACTATTGATTCACTAACGCGATACACCATTAGATATTGATGTCGTCGGAAGTTAATTATTTTGTATCCATATTTTTGTAACTCCTTACTTCGACATGGCGCAAGGCTACCGGCAACGGTAGAAAGAACAGCAGTTGTTTCTACCGCATCTTCATAAACACTTTTTGCAGCAATTTCATTTTGCAAAGTATAATGAATGTAATCAAGGCAATTTTCAAGTTGTTCCAGGGCCTCTGGAGAAATAATTACATTATATGAATCCATGCTCGGTTCCAATCTTTTTTAGTGCTTTTTCCATGGAAATTCCTTTGCCGTCGGCAATTTGCTTGCGAGAAAGGGCTAATTTTGCTAAAATCTCATCACTTGAAAGTGGCTCATATGGATTTTGAATTGTATCAGAGATATAAAGAAACTTGACATAATCAAGAACTTTTTCACAATTTTCTTCTGACATCCTTTTCATAATGGAAACAGTAGAATCTATTGCACTCATAGAGAACTCCTTTCATACAGCAATTCGAGAATATAGATAACGAATAACATGTTATAGAGTATCACATCTGATGTTAAGAATCAAGCTCGATTTTTATCCGGCAGCTCCTCCGGCGGTGTCCATAGAACGACCTCGTCGGCCGCGAGCGACTCCTGCACCAGGATCACACGCTGGTTTGAGGAGCCCTTGTACCAGAGGCTCAAATCTTTTAGATCCTCCACAAACTCTCCGTCCACCAGCACGTCGATCATGGAGAGCAGTTCTTCCGTTTCCGGTACATGTCCCGCGAAGCGTCCAAGCAGATCCCTGTCAAACAGGTAGCCGGAATAGCACCAGACGGTTTTCTGCGGGTAGACTTCCCGCACACGCCGCACCAGCGGCAGGAGCGCAGCCTGGTTGGCCGGTTCCATGGGTTCGCCGCCCAGAAGGGAGAGGCCGTAGATATAGTCCGGCTTCATGGCCTCGATGACCTCCTCGATGGTGTCGTCCGTGAACGGTTTGCCGTATTTAAAGTCCCAGGCTTCTTCGTTGAAACAGCCTTTGCAGTGATGGGTGCAGCCGCTCACGAAGACGGATACACGGATGCCGGGGCCGTTAGCGATATCCAGTTTTTTTATGTCTGCGTAGTTCATGTCGGATCCTCATATTACTTATAGATATAGAACAGGAGGCCATGACCGTTTTCATGGCCTCCTGTGACTGTATTATTCACTTCAAAACATTAGATATGCAGCACCCGCGCCGCGATCTCCTTGGTCTTTCCTTCATTCCAGAAGTTCTCGCCCAGGTAGCCGCAGGTGCGCCTTGTCACGTTCATCTTCGCGTGATCCTTGTTGTGGCACTGCGGGCATTCCCACTCGCCGTCCTCGTTGACAATGATCTCGCCGTCGTAGCCGCACACGTGGCAGTAGTCCGATTTGGTATTGAATTCCGCATACTGGATGTTGTCGTAGATAAACTTCACGAGCTCTTCCAGCGCCGGCAGGTTGTGGCGCATGTTCGGGATCTCCACGTAGGAGATGGCGCCGCCGGAGGAGATGGTCTGGAATTGACTCTCGAAGCGGAACTTCTCGAAGGCATCGATGGGCTCGCGCACGTCCACGTGGTAGGAATTCGTGTAGTAGCCCTTGTCTGTCACATCCCTGATGGTGCCGAAGCGCTCCTTGTCGATGCGGGCGAATCGGTAACACAGGGACTCGGCCGGTGTGCCGTAGAGGGCGAAGCCAAGGCCGGTATTCTCCTTCCAGGTGTCGGTGGCCGTCCGCAGGCGCTTCATGACTTTCAGCGCGAACTCCGTGCCCTTCGGGTCGGTGTGGCTGACGCCGGTCATGAGCTTTGTCAGCTCGTACAGGCCAATGTACCCGAGGGAGAGGGTGGAGTAGCCGCCGTGGAGCAGCGGGTCGATCTTCTCACCCTTGCCCAGCCGGGCGATGGCACCGTACTGCCAGTGCACCGGACTCACGTCGGAGAGGGTGCCCTCCAGCGCGTGGTGGCGGCACATCAGGGCCTCAAAGCAGAGGGCCAGGCGCTCCTCCAGCAGCTGCCAGAACAGCTCCATGTCGCCTTTGGCAATGATACCGATCTGCGGCAGATTCAGGCTGACCACGCCCTGGTTGAAGCGGCCTTCCCACTTGTAGTTGCCGTTCTCATCCTTCCATGGGGAGAGGAAGCTGCGGCAGCCCATGCAGGAAAAGACTTCGCCCGCATAATTTTCCCGCATCTTCTTCGCGGAAATGTAGTCCGGGTACATGCGCTTTGCGGAGCACTGCACGGCCAGGCGGGTCACATCGTCATACTTGCCGCCCTTTAAGCAGTTGTTCTCGTCCAGCACATAGATGAGCTTCGGGAATGCCGGTGTTACGTACACGCCCACCTCATTCTTGATGCCCTCCAGGCGCTGGCGCAGGATCTCCCGCACGATCATGACCACCTCGTCCACGTACTCATCCTCATCGTTGATATAGAGGAAGAGCGTCACGAACGGGGACTGACCGTTGGTGGTCATCAGGGTGTTGATCTGGTACTGGATGGTCTGCACACCGCTGCGCAGCTCATCGTTCAGGCGGTCTTCCGTGAGTGCCTGTATCTGCTCCGGCGTCAGGATGCCGCCGTAGACTTCTTCGTAATGTTTCTGATATTTATCCCGGCTCTTGCGCAGGTATTTGCCCAGGTGGCGGATATCCACCGACTGGCCGCCGTACTGGGAGCTGGCCACCGCGGAGATGATCTGTGTCATGACAGTGCAGGCCACCTGAAAGCTCTTTGGGCTCTCGATCAGCTTGCCGTTCATCACCGTGCCGTTGTCCAGCATGTCCTGAATGTTGATCAGGCAGCAGTTGAAGATGGACTGGACGAAATAGTCGGCATCGTGGAAATGGAGGACGCCCTCATCGTGTGCCTTGGAGATCTTCTCCGGCAGCAGCACGCGGCGGGTCAGATCCTTTGACACCTCGCCGGCGATCAGGTCGCGCTGGGTGGAGGCCAGGCGGGCGTTCTTGTTGGAATTCTCCTCCATGACATCCTTATTGTCGCTGTGGATGAGGCTCATGATGGAGTCGTCCGTGGTGTTGGACTTGCGCACCAGCGCCCGGGTGTAGCGGTAAATGATGTAGGTCTTCGCCAGCGTATACTTTTTCGCCGCCATCAGCTTCTGCTCGATGATATCCTGAATATCCTCCACGGACATCTCGGTGTAACCGCGGTTTTCGATGGACGCGATAATATTATAAATCTGCTCATCACTGACCTGGTCAGTCGGCTCCACTTCGGCGTTCGCCTTCTGTACGGCGATGGCGATCTTTTCCCGGTCGTAAGGTACACGGCGACCGTCCCGTTTGATTACGTAATCCATAGTATCTCCTCCTGATTATCTAAAAAATGACAAAACAAAGTCATCTGTCTGTAAGTGTTCATGTTCAGCGCCTGTTTTTCAGGCGAGCGAATGGCATTATAACACTGAAAATAGCGACTGTCTACTATATATTGTGATTTTTTTTTCGTACAAACACTATATCTTGTGGTCGAACTTAATTTGATTAATATTTGTGGGATGTCACATTTAAGGTAACGCGCGATTGTATTTGATTACATGAACATCATAATTTTTATACCAGAGGCGACCGTGAATAGTAACGATGTGAATCGTAGCAGTATGTCAAAAAAAAGAGTTGAAGTATTCTATGGAATTGTGCTATAGTATCTGTTTAGCGGCGCTTTGCTAAAATAAAAGGATTT
This sequence comes from Lachnospiraceae bacterium, assembly GCA_021203205.1. Lineage (GTDB taxonomy): Bacteria > Bacillota > Clostridia > Lachnospirales > Lachnospiraceae > SIG308. The sequence continues at coordinate 7,041 of JAJQBQ010000041.1, forward strand.
CAGGTTCACGATAAGATAAATTTGCAAAGCGAAGCGATTGTTTTTTACAGGATGGAGGATTGTGTGAAAAATCACTCTGATGAGCTGATTTTTCACACGTCAATTTGTGCCGGAGCGTCACAAATTGACTTTGATGGCAGACGAAAATTCGCCTTCGCGAAATTTTCGTCGCCCCGTCGCTTACGCTCCGGAATAAGGAATTTTTTAAAATGATAGAAATTCGCTGGCATGGTCGTGGCGGGCAGGGCGCGAAAACGGCGGCGCTGCTGCTCACGGATGTCGTATTTGGAACAGGAAAGTATGTGCAGGGGTTTCCGGAGTACGGGCCGGAGCGCATGGGTGCGCCCATCACGGCCTACAACCGGGTGAGCGACACGGAAATCCGCGTACATTCGAATATTTATGAGCCCGATTACGTGGTGGTGGTGGACGCCAGTCTGCTGCACGTGGTGAATGTGCTGGCAGGTCTGAAGCCCGGCGGCGCAGTTATCATTAACACGGACGAGGATGAGGAGACGGTGCGCGGCCACCTGGGCGGTTATACCGGGCGGCTGTATCTCATCGACGCGCGGAAAATCTCCATGGAGGCGCTGGGCCGGTATTTCCCGAACACGCCGATGCTCGCCGCCACGGTGAAGATCACCGGCGTGATGGAGGAGCACGAGTTTATGGGAGCGATGGAGGAATCCTTCGCCCACAAGTTTGCGAAGAAGCCGGAGGTCATTGGGCCGAACATGCAGGCGCTGAAGATGGCGCTGGCGGCGGTGGCAGAGTGACAAAGATTTGCAAGACCGGTTTTCCCGGAGAATCGAAATGAGGATGCAAAGATATGGATGAATTCAGCAAGATCAACGAGTCCTGCACGTGGCAGGAGCTGACCGAGGGCATGAAAATCTTCACCGGCGGAAATTCGAAGGATTTTAACACCGGCGAGTGGACCACCATCAAGCCCTTTATTATAGAAGAAAAATGCAGGCAATGCCTGCTGTGCACGCCGGTCTGCCCGGACAGTGCCATCCCGGTCATAGAGAAACGCCGCGGACCGGTGGATTATAAACACTGCAAGGGGTGTGGCATCTGCGCGAAGGTATGTCCGTTTGGCGCCATCGAGATGCGGCAGGAAGATGTTTCTGCTACATAAATGAGCAGGATCGACAAAAACAGACAGAAATACGGAATCAGGCAGAAGACAAATCTGATTTCATCGAAAGGAAGCTTAAACCGGATATGAATATCAAAGACAGAATGTCAGGTAATGAGGCGGTTGCCTGCGCATTAAGACAGATCAACCCGGACGTGATGCCGGCGTTCCCCATCACGCCCTCCACGGAGATCCCGCAGTTTATGACGACATTTGCGGCCAATGGGCAGATCGATACGGAATTTATCCCCGTGGAGAGCGAGCACAGTTCTCTGAGCGCGGCGCTGGGCGCGGAGGCGGCGGGGGCGAGAACCGTGACGGCCACCTCCTCCTGCGGGCTGGCGTTTATGTGGGAAATTCTTTATGTGGCGGCCAGCGATCGTCTGCCGTTAGCCCTGGCCTGCGTGAATCGGGCACTCACGGGGCCCATCAACATTAACTGCGACCACGCGGACAGCATGGGTGCCAGGGACTCCGGCTGGATCCAACTCTACGCGGAGACCAACCAGGAAGCCTACGACAACATGGTCATGGCATTCCGCATCGCGGAGCATAAGGATGTGCGGCTGCCCATCATGGTGTGCATGGACGGCTTCATCACCTCCCACGCGGTTATGAATATCGAAGTACTGGACGACGAATCCGTGAAGAATTTCGTCGGCGAGTATCGCCCGGAGGATTATCTGTTAAACAGCGAGCGCCCCATGGCGGTGGGCCCCTACGCAGTTTCTTCCTATTATATGGAAGCGAAACGGGCGCAGGCGGAAGCTCTCCGAAACGTGAAGCGGGTGGCGTTGGAGGTGGCCAGGGAGTATGAGCAGATCTCCGGCCGTCACTACGGGCTCTACGAGGCGTACCGCATGGAAGACGCAGAGTACGCGGTGGTGCTCATCGGCTCGGCCGCGGGCACGGCGAAGGATGCGGTGGATAAACTGCGGGCAGAGGGAAAGCGCGTGGGCCTCATCAAGATCCGTTTCTTCCGACCGCTTCCGGCGAAGGAAATCACAGAGGAGCTGCGGGGCGTGAAGGCCGTGGCGGTCATGGATCGTTGCGAGGGCTTTTCCGACAACGGCGGCCCCCTGGGCGCGGAGCTGATGTCGGCCATGTTCACCGGAGGTCTTGACGCTTATGCGGTAAATTACATCTACGGCATCGGCGGCAGGGACGTGAAGGTGGAGAGCATCGAGACCGTATTCGCGGCTCTGGAGGAGATCCGGGCAGCGGGCGGCACGGAGGAGACGTACCGGTATCTTGATTTGAGACAATAGCGTTATTATTCATGGGTGGCCTGTGTGAGTCCATGAATCCACGTCAGGAGACAAATCGCGAAGCGATTTCTCTCCATTGCTCAGTAAGGGGATTTGTGGACTCACACAGGATGACTGTGCAACAGTCACCTCCCCCACAGGAGCAAAAACTTCGCGAAGTAAAAAGATTCGGTGAAATTCTGGTCGAAGTTTTTGCTCCTGCGGGGGAGACTGTCCGAAAACTATAAACAGTCTCTCCGTTTCCACGACATATGGTATCCAGAAAGATTGCGAAACACCACATGTTGTGTCCGAAGAGGTAGTCAAACGAGTTTTCGGACAGCCTGGGGGAGAGCGACCATGAATATTTGAGAGAGATAGAAAGCGAAAGATTATGAGCTATAATTTTAAAGAATGGATGAACCGTCCGGAGCGTCTGGCTCCCGGACACCGTATGTGCGCGGGCTGCGGCGGCACCATCGCGGCGAGAAATGTTCTGCGCGCCCTCCATGAGGGGGATAAGGCTGTCATCGGCAACGCCACCGGCTGCCTGGAGGTTTCCACCTTCATGTACCCGTACGTGGCCTGGGAGGACAGCTACATTCACAATGCCTTTGAGAACGCTGGCTCGACCTTAAGCGGCGTGGAGACAGCCTACCGGGCCTTAAAGAAAAAGGGCAAGATTGACGATACATATAAATTTATCACCTTCGGCGGCGACGGCGGCACCTACGATATCGGCCTCCAGTCCCTCTCGGGGGCGATGGAGCGCAATCATGACATGGTCTACGTGTGCTATGACAACGGCGCGTACATGAACACCGGCGGCCAGCGCTCGTCGGCGACACCGATGTACGCGGATACCACCACCACGCCGGTGGGAAAGAAATCCATCGGCAAGCCCCAGTACCGGAAAGATCTGGCGGCAGTGATGGCGGCCCACAACATCCCCTATGTGGCCCAAACCACCTTTGTGCAAAACTTTCGCGACCTGCACATCAAGGCGGAGAAGGCCATCTATACGCCGGGGGCGGCCTTCTTAAACATCATGGCACCCTGCCCCACCGGCTGGAAGTACCAGCCGGCGAACATCATGGAGTACTGCCGCCTGGCGGTGGAGACCTGCTACTGGCCGCTGTTCGAGGTGGTGGACGGTCGCTGGATCTTAAACTATGAGCCGAAGAAAAAGCTGCCGATCGAGGATTTCCTGAAAGGGCAGGGGAGGTTTAAGCACCTCTTTAAGCCGGAAAATGAGTATTTGATCGCGGAGTTCCAGCAGGAAGTGGACCGCAGGTGGGAGCAGCTGCTGTATAACTGCGGGAGATAGAAGATCATACAAAAATGAATATCCCGGTCAGGCGAAGTCTTTTTCGATAAAGTTCCGCAAAGCGGAAATCATGTGCTACGCGGTTGACTTCTGAATCGAATACTTACATCCGAATTCCTGTATCTGGGGCGGTGTTACATGCCCTTTTGGCGAAGGGATCATGTGTTACTGCCTGATTGCTTTCTCGGAGAAAACCGTCGTCACCAAATCCTCATACGACACGGCCGATTCCAGCTCATCTGCCTCCATCAGGATATCCTCCAGCAGTTCGAAAGCCTCCTGTGTGAAAATGGTATCTTCCTTCCAGGTATCCTGCTCATAATACCGCTCGACGATGGTGGTCAGCGTATCCACATCCGTCTCGGAAAACTGCGGAGCGATGACCCGGGCGATTTCCTCCGGCGTGTGGGAATTCACATAGTCAAGCCCCCGCTGGATGGCGTTCGTGAATGCCTGAATCACATCTTCATGCTCTGCCAGGTAGCTTTTTAACACTGAGTAGGCCGTGTAGGGCACATAGCCGGACTCTTCGCCCAGGGAAGCGATGACGTAACCCTCACCGGCCGCCTCCAGTGAGGTGGCGAAGGGCTCGAACTCCACCGTGTAGTCCGCCGTTCCGTTGGAGAAGGCAGCCGCGGTGAGGCCGAAGTCGATATTCTGGATGATGGTCAGATCCGTGGCCGGGTCGATGCCGTGCTGCTTTAAGATATACTCGAAGATCATCTGGGGCATGCCGCCGGCCCGGCCGCCCAGGACGGTTGCGCCGACAAGATCTTCCCATGCGAAGTCTGCCTCATCTGTGCGGGATACCAGAAAATTCCCGGCCCGCTGGGTGAGCTGGGCGAAGTTTACCGCGTAATCCGTCGCGCCCTGGGCGTACACATAGATGGAGGATTCGGAGCCCATGAAGCCGATGTCCGCGTCCCCGGAGATCAGCGCCGTCATGACATTGTCCGCGCCGGAGCCGTTGTAAAGCGTGAGGTCGATCCCCTCGTCCTCAAAGTAGCCCAGCTCGATGGCGCAGTACTGGGGCGCATAGAAGATGGAATGCGCCACCTCGCAGAGAGTGACTTCGGTGAGGGAAAGGTCGGTTCCGGATGAGCTCCCACCGGCATTGACATCGGAGGTGCTTTCGCCGGACGGGGCCGAAGCGTTTTCCGCCGAATTGCCGGCAGATTTGTCACCGCTGTCTGTTACAACCTCCGCTTTTCCGGACGTGCCTGCGGTGCCTTCGCCATCTTCGGAGGATGTGCTGCCGCATGCTGTAAAAAATGCCGGAAAAGACAGGCACAACAGAACGATGAGAGCGAAGCGAAGGAGTTTCAAAGAAGCAGATTGTTTCCGGATGGATCGGCATATCCGGGAGTTGCCGAAATTGTGGGACTTCATTGTCAGAAAGAAATGGTTCAAAATAATACCTGCATGAAAAAAACAGACCGGCGTCTGTTTTTTTGTTTTTCTTATAAATTATGAGGAGGCAGAGATTGTGTTCCTGATTTCGTCTTGTTTTTTGAGGACGCTTCGGCCTCCTGTGCCTTCCTCTCCCGTTCTTCCTTCAGGTGGTCCGCAAAATTTTCCACCAGCATCTTCTTCACATAAGCGTCAAAGCTCAGCATGCAGACGAGGGCAAAAATCTGGAGGGAACGGCGCTCCTCGTCGTCTTTCACATCCTCAAAGGTGTCGTCCGCCGCGCGGCACTTCTTTGCGAGATCCGAAAAGAGCTCGGCAGCGAGCTGATTGCTTGTCCCGCAGACTTCATCATAGATCTGGGTCAGCGTGACGGATTTGTCGCCGGAAAAATACTGATCCCGGATCGGCTGCAAGAGGGTATCGATATCGTTGATCGACAGAAAACCCTTGAAGTAGTAGATGAAGGTCAGCATGATGACATGCTCTTTGGAGTATTTCTTCTTATCCGGCGGGGGGAGGAGGTTATTCTTCACATAGTTGTTGATCATTGTCTTTGTGAGAATTTTCTCATCGGGCGTGCGCTTTAAGGAAGCCAGCTGTTTTTCCATAAATGTGGTCACCTGATCCATATACAGGTCAATGTTCGGAATGTCCTCCGAGCGAACCAGACTTAAGTTGCGGATGGTATCCGAGATGATTTTTTCGACTTCCTTATCCATTATGCCTCCTCAAATTCGGGCAGCATGTCCCGCTGTCGCTCGAATTATGAATTATTGTTGTTTACAGATAGTATATGTTAAAAAACATTGACATTGCAGCATATGAAGAAATCCGGACAGGGTTCATCAGCCGAACCTCAGGTCTTCATCGCCAGAACAACTATGCACACTCCATGTAACGTGGTTTTGAAAACGAAGTATAAGGCAGTATAACAGAACAGACAGGAAATAGCAAGCGGCAAAATTTTTTGTTTTTCGGGGTGACACATTTGGTGAGATATGGTACAATCGACTCTACTGCTTCGCGCAGACTTCGTGCGGAGCGATTTTTGGGTGTCAGGCGATTTGTCGCATGCATCGGTTTTTGGGTGCCAGACGATTTGCTGTTTGTATCGATTTTTGAGTATCAGGCGATTTGCAGTCTGTGTCAGATTTTTTGAGTGTCAGGCGATTGACAGCTTGCATTGGATTTTTTGAGTGCCGGGTGCTTTTCGTCGCCGGCATCGGATGATGGATGGAATAAGAATATGAGTATACCAGTTTTAAACGACCGCCAGCAGGAGGCGGTTTTTGCTACGGAAGGGCCGCTTTTGGTGCTGGCGGGCGCGGGCTCCGGAAAAACGCGGGTGCTGACGCACCGCATCGCCCATCTGATCGAGGATGAGGGGGTGAATCCCTGGAATATCCTCGCCATTACCTTTACCAATAAGGCCGCCGGCGAGATGCGCGAGCGCGTGAATAATCTGGTGGGCTTCGGCGCGGAGGAGGTGTGGGTCTCCACCTTTCACGCCACCTGCTCGAAGATTCTGCGTCGCTACATAGACCGCATCGGTTACGAGCGGGATTTCACGATTTACGACTCGGACGACCAGAAGACGCTGATGAAGGAGGTCTGCAGAGAGCTTCAGATCGATACCCAGAACCTGAAAGAGCGGGCGATCCTGTCTGTGATCTCCGATGCGAAGAACCAGCTGATCGGGCCGAAAACCTTTGCGAAGCAGCACATGTACGAGTTTGAAATGAAGCGTTATGTGGATGCGTACCAGCTTTATCAGGATAAGCTGAAGAAGAACAATGCGCTGGATTTTGACGATCTCATCTTTCGTGCGGTAGATCTCTTAAAGCAGGAGCCGGAGGTGCTGACAGGCTACCAGAACCGGTTCCGCTACATCATGGTGGACGAGTATCAGGACACGAACGCCGCCCAGTTCGAGCTGGTGCGCCTGCTGGCGGACAAGTACCGGAACCTGTGCGTGGTGGGCGACGACGACCAGTCCATTTACAAGTTTCGTGGCGCGGATATCCGCAATATTCTGGAATTTGAACGCTCTTTCCCGGGGGCGATGGTGGTGAAGCTGGAGCAGAATTACCGTTCCACCGGGAACATCCTGGAGGCCGCCAACAGCGTTATCCGCAACAATCGGGGGCGGAAGGAGAAGAAACTCTGGACCGACAAGGGAGACGGAGATCTCATCCATTTCATCCAGGCCAGGGATGCCTACCAGGAGGCGGAGCTGATCGCCAGGCAGATCGAGGGCACCGTGCGGCGGGGGGATTACCGCTATCAGGATATCGCCTGCCTTTACCGCACGAACGCCCAGTCCCGCACGCTGGAGGAAAAATTTATCAGCCACAACATTCCCTACAAGATTTTCGGCGGCGTGAATTTCTATTCCCGCAGAGAGGTGAAGGATGTGCTGGCCTATTTAAAGACCGTAGAAAACGGGCGGGATGATGTGGCAGTAAAGCGCATCATTAACGTGCCCCGGCGCAGCATCGGCCAGACCACCATCGAGCGGGTGCAGGTCTTCGCGGACGAGCAGGGCATCGGCTTTTTCGATGCGCTGACCCGGGCAGACGAGATCGGCGGGCTGACCAGGGCGAAGAAGAAAATCACCGAGTTTGCGAACTGGGTTCTGGAAGAGCGGGAGAAGATCGGCTCCTGCACGCTGGCGGAGCTGACGAAGGATATCCTGGAAAGTTCCGGTTATCTGAAAGATCTGGAGGCGGAGGGAAAAGAGGAAGCCGAGGCCCGCAAAGAGAATATCGGCGAGCTGATCAACAAGATGGCGGACTATGAGGAGACGGCCGAGGACCCGACGCTTGTTGGTTTCCTGGAGGAGGTGGCCCTCATCGCGGACATCGACAACCTGGAGAGCGGCGCCGACTATGTGGTGTTGATGACCATCCACAGCGCGAAGGGCCTGGAATTTCCGAAGGTATATCTGACTGGCATGGAGGAGGGGCTGTTTCCGAGCTATCAGTCCATCATGTCGGAGGATGAGGATGCGGACGAGGAGGAGCGCAGGCTCTGCTATGTGGCCATCACCCGCGCCATGGAGGAATTGACTCTCACGGCAGCTGAGATGCGCACCATGCACGGGCAGACGCACTTCAACGATCTGTCGCGGTTCTATAAGGAAATCCCCCGGAGGCTGATTCAGGAGGATTTCGCCGGGAGACGGGACGGGTACGCGTACAACTTCGGGGGCGACACGGAAGGATACGGGAGAAGCTCGTTTTCGGGAAAACAGGCCGGGAGTGCTGATTCGCAGGACGAGTACTCGGGAAGCACGTTTGGGAGAAGAAAGTCGGGAAATGATGTCTCAGACGAGTATTCCGGAAGCACGTTCGGGAGGAGAAAGTCGGGAGATGATGTTTCGGACGAGTACTCAGGAAGTACGTTCGGGAGAAAGAAAACAGGACAGGAATTTACCGGAGATAGTTACAGGGAAAGCTCCCAGGGCAAATCGAACCCGAGATTGTCTCAGAACCGGGACGAATACCCGTCAAGACCCGTGAAAAAGGAAAAGCCGGAGCGAAAGGAATGGACGAAAATCGATTCCTACGAAAAAAGAGTTTCCTACAGCGCCACGGGGCGGAGCGAATTTGGAAATCCGAAAAATCTGCCACCGACCGTCACGAAAGGCGGCGCGCCGAAGGCAGGCAGCCTGGAATACGGTGTCGGCGACACGGTAAGCCACGTCAAATTCGGCCGGGGCACCGTGCTCTCCATCGAGGACGCAGGCAGGGACTATGTCGTCATGGTGGAGTTTGAACAGGCGGGGACGAAACGGATGATGGCCGGGTTCGCGAAGCTGAAAAAAGTTTAATTTAGAGTAGAAAAAAAGACTGATACATGGTATACTAACAATAATTATCACGCGATGCGCTCACCGTCACCGCGAAAATGGAGGATATGATACATGGAAAAAGTAGAGGATTTTATTGAAGCAGTAAAGTTAGGCGAATTTATGAACAAAAAGAAGGAACAGGAGAAGAAAGACAATCGCCTGATGATCGCGCTGACGGTCGTCGGCGTGGTTGCTGTCATCGCGGCCATCGTTGCCATCATCGTCTTCATCGTCCGCAGGAAGAAGGATGAGCTGGACATGGACTTCTATGAAGATGATTTTGACGATTTCGATGACGACTTCGAGGACGATTTCTTCGCGGATGACGAGGACGAAGAGGACGCGGAAGAGGAAGAAGATGACGAGGATGAGGTCATCGGCGAGGCCGCGGATGCCAGCGATGTGGTGACGAAGGCGGATATCGAGGAAGAATAAAGAGGGAACTTTCGCACTATGGCAGTCAAACTGGACATTAACCGGACATTGTAAATTTTGGTTATGCATCAGGTTTGGAAAGATATGCTTCAATTTTGTGCTTACGTTAAATCATCAGGTGTGGTTCGAAACAAGAGTTGAAACGTGCAAACAGGAAGCGCCTGAAACGGAAAGTTATTTAGAAAGAAGATTTTCGGCAGGAGAGTATCTCGGAATTTCAGACGTGATCTCTCCTGCGTTTTTCTTGCCGGGTTTTATAAAAAAGGATGGTGCAGGAAATGACAGAGGAACGCTTTACATGTATGAGGGGCAATTTACGCATCGTGGGGATGCAGTTTTATCCGGATGCCGACAGCGGAGACACCCGCTTTCCGGCGCTGATCGTCAGTCACGGATATACGGGAAATTATTCCGACTTTATCCGCTTTTGCCGCAAGTTCGCGCAGGCCGGCTACGCGGCTTTTTGTTTTAGTTTCTGCGGCGGCGGGAGGTTCGGCCAGCCGGAGGAGACGAAAAGCGATGGAGATTCCCGGGACATGTCCGTGCTTTCCGAGGTGGAAGACCTGATGGCCGTGAAGGAATATGTGAAGAGCAGGCCTTTTGTAAACCCGGAGAAGATTGTGCTGGCGGGGTTCAGCCAGGGCGGTTTTGTGTCCGGCATCACCGCAGCCAGGTCCGCGGATGTCAGCCTGCTGATCCTGGTCTACCCGGCGCTGGCCATCCCGCATGATGCGAGGCTTGGGCGCATGGGCGGCGCCCACTATGACCCGAAAAACGTGCCGGAGGAGCTGGACTGCGGAAACACCGTGCTGGGGAGGCAGTTTCACGAGCAGATGGCGGCCATGGATCCGTTTCTGGAACTTGCGCCCTACCAGGGGCCGGTGCTGATCCTCCACGGGACGGCGGATACGCTGATTCCCTGTTCTTATTCGCAGCATATGAAAAACTGCTACCGGCCGGGGCAGTGCCATCTGCAGCTCATTGAAAAGATGGGACACGGGCAGAACGAAGCCCAGGAAGACAGCATGATCGCGTCCATGAAGGAATTTTTAAGCGGAAGAACGGAAGTGCTGACGATCCATGTGATCATTACGGGGAGTGAGAGGAAGGAAGTGTCGGAAAATCAGACAGAGACAGCCGGAAAGAATAGGAGAACGATTGACCTGCCGGAAACTATTAAGACAAATGAAAGTCAGACGGAATCGACAAATACCGGAAATATGGCTGATATTGAAGTGAAATCTGAGGAAACTGTTACAGATACGGAGACAGGCTTGGCGAAATGCGAAAGTGACAGAGGAAAAAAATCGAATCTCGATATTTTCTTCACAGGCTATTGCGACACGGAATATTTCCACGGTGTGATCCAGCCCTATGGCTGCGACCACCGGGAATATGCAGGTGACGAATGCACGGAAGTATGCGCGAGTTATGAACTGTGCGGCCTGGATGCGGACGGGAAAAACTGTTCACTTGCCATCGAAAACCGCTGGGATGACGCGGCGGGAACCTGGAAGCCGCGAATTCAGACGGAAAGTCAGGCCCTCGCGTGGATGAACGGAGCGGACCTGACGGCAGTTCTGGAGGATGGCAATAATGGCGTGGTCGTGCGGGTGTTTGCGGATGTATAAAAGGGATTTCAACCTCATGAATTCGGAAGCAAGCCTCCGATTCATGAGCTTTTGGCCCTGGTATCATCATATTATATAAAGACGGAAGCTGAGAGGAATTTTGAAAGAGAATGAAAAAGGGAAACATATACGAAGGAATTGCCAAACGGCTGGATTTTCCGAACAAGGCAGTTGTGGGCGTTGAGGGTGAAACAGATCAGGCCTTGGTGAAAGGCGCACTGCCGGGGCAGAAGGTCTCATTTTCGGTAAAAAAGAAGCGGGGAGGTCTGGCGGAGGGACACCTGCTGGAGATCCTTGCCCAGGCGGATTACGAATACGCGCCGGACGCGCCCGAAGTGTGCCCGCACGCCGCCACCTGCGGTGGCTGCTGTTATCAGACGGTGCCGTATGAGAAACAGCTGGAGATCAAGGAAGACCAGGTGCGGCGGATCCTGGAGAAGGCAATCGTATCGGGCGATCATTTGGAGTCGATGAGTACAGATGTTTTGGAAGTGTCAGAAAAATCTGAAGATTTAGAAGCTGCAGAAGAGCCGGAAAAGGCCTGCAACATGCTTTTCGAAGGCATCCTCCCATCCCCTCACCCAACGGAATACCGCAATAAGATGGAATTCTCCTTCGGCGATGAATACAAGGATGGTCCTCTGGCGCTGGGGATGCACCGCCGGGGCAGCTTTTACGATATTGTAACCACCGGGGACTGCCGTATCGTACATGAGGATTTTCGTAAAATCTTAAGGGCGGTTCTCGCCATGTACGCCTCAAAGGACGTGACATTTTTTCACAAGAGAACGCATCAGGGATACCTGCGCCACCTGCTCGTGCGGCGGGGCGTGCGTTCCGGGGAAATCACTGTCGCGCTGGTCACGACGACGAGAAGACAGGAAGAATCTCGCGCTTTTGCGGAATCAGCGAGTGCAGAGTTGGAGGGGATGGCAGACGAACTATCTGGCGGAAAAAATGATTTGATTTCCGTGAGAAAGGAGAACGAGACTCAATTGATCACGGAGGAAGACGACGAACTACGTTCTGTCCTCCTGTCCCTCCCGCTCTCCGGAAAAATCGTCGGCATCAGCCACATCTACAATGACAGCGTGGCGGACGTCATCCAGAGCGACCGGACAGACATTATATATGGAAGTGATTACTTCTTTGAAGAGATTCTGGGGCTGAAATTTAAGATCAGCACATTCTCCTTCTTCCAGACCAACTCGCTGGGCGCGGAGGTTCTCTACTCTGAAGTGCGCGAGTATGCGGGCGGCATCGAGGGGAAGACCATCTTTGACCTCTACAGCGGCACCGGTACCATCGCACAGATCCTGGCTCCGGTGGCGAAGAAGGTGGTCGGTGTGGAGATCGTGGAGGAGGCGGTGGAAGCCGCCAGGGAAAACGCTGCCTTAAACGGCCTCGCAAACTGCGAATTCATCGCCGGAGATGTGCTGAAAGTGCTGGATTCCCTGAAGGAAAAGCCTGACATGATCGTGCTGGATCCGCCCCGGGCCGGCATTCACCCGAAGGCACTGCAGAAAATCATCGCCTACGGGGTGGAGCAGATCGTGTATGTTTCCTGCAAGCCCACGAGCCTGGCGGTAGATCTGGAAGCCCTGCAGGCTGGCGGGTACCGCGTGGAGCGGGCGTGCTGTGTGGATATGTTTTCTTCGACAGCGAACGTCGAGACGGTTGTTCAACTTTCCAAGGGAGAAATCAACTCAAAGAAAGTGCGGGTGGAGTTCTCTATGGAGGATATGGATATGTCCGGATTCCAGAAGGGCGCTACCTATGGTCAGATCAAGGAGTATGTGAAAGAGCATACTGGATTGTCGGTGTCCTCTCTGTACATCGCGCAGATCAAGCAGA
>JAJQBQ010000032.1 GCA_021203205.1 Lachnospiraceae bacterium
AGAAAAAATTAAGAAAAAAGATTATTATAAAGTTTCTTTTGATTTTATTAAGTTTGCATCTACAAAATAAAAAAGACGTTTATCGGGCAATGTGAGCATACGATAAACGTCTCATAAATTTGTTATTAATATGGTGTGATAATTGCCTTCGGTTTTTCAAAAACCGATCACGGGGATATTTGAACTTGGAACAAAAAGTATACCTTTTGTTCCAGAATAGATGGCAATTTTAAGCAATTCCGGCTCGTTTTTCCGTTTTTTTGTTCTGTTCTTTCTATATCTTTATAATATTACGCAATTTTGTTTGATATTTCAGTCGATATCTCATGCTTTCAGGACGAGCAATACCCCCGGTTGATGATTCAACTTCCCAGGTTCTGCACCGTCTTCCTTTAAAAACCTGAGGAATTATATCAAAATTTGACTCCCTTTGCCGCGCCATTCGTGCATAAAATCATACCATTCGTGAAACCGGCAGCTTTCCTGATATAATATGTTACAGAAATAAACCGGGAACGTCATTTAAACATAGCAATTCCCGGTTTGAAATCTCAGTTTCCACTATGACAGAATAAATCTCCGTATCTTCAGGGTTAAGGCCGCTTTCAGCATGAACCTTTCCAGAGTCTCAATTCAGTACCAACCTGTCCAAAGCATCAGTACGATCCCTGCGAAGGCCTCAGCACCTCGACCTTACACCGGTGCTTCTTTGTCTTCTTACTGTATCCTATCCCTACCAGCCTGATCTGCCCGGCACGCTGCTTTTTATCGGCCATTTTCCCCCGGAACTTCATGACATATCCCTTGTCTTTAATCTGCTGTAATGCCTTTTCCGGAGTTGAGTTTACTTTTAATTCCAGAATGATGCCATCCTCTCCCGGATCCACCGGATAAAAAATGAAATCAACATACCCTCTCCCCGCCTTATCCTCTCGTTCCACGAAGTATTTGTCCCTGGCGGAGAGATAAACCAGGTTTACAATCGCGGTCAGCTCAGACTCATGGTTGTAGCTTAAGAGTGGTGTTTCCGAATCATGCGCAAATTGCAGGATTTCTGCCATCGTCCTTGTGTTTCCCGTCAGTGTCGCCTCCAGCATGCGATCGGATTCCATGGCGAGACGATTGATGTAACCAAGGTCTTCCCTTTCCCGGATGGTCTTCGCGAACTCATCCATCAGTTCTTTATTGGGGATGCGCACCTTTCCGTCCTCATAGTTCAAAAAACCGTACACCACCATAGCGGAGAGGATTTCAGTCCTCGTCGTCAGCTGCATCGCCGTGGCAGCGTATTCCTCCACATTCGTCGGAACAGCCTCCCCGGTCACCATGAGAGCCACATCTTTGCGGATATCTGCCCGGTCGTTTTTGATGTATGCGGCAATTTCACCGTAGGAGCCGGATGTTGTCCAGTAGCTGGCCAGGCAGTTGTTGGATAACGCTTTGACAACGGAACGCGGATTGTACAACCTGTCTCCCCCCGCCGTGTAATAACCGTCGTACCAGAGTTTCAAATCTTCACGCGTAATTTTCGGTGTCCTCTCCTCCTCCAAATAACGCTGAAAAAGCATATCCACTTCCTTCTCCGTAAATCCGAAGAATTCACTGAATTTAGGTTGTATACTCATCGTGTATTCATCAAAGTGGTTAATGGTCGAACCGCTCGAATACTTTGCTATGGGCAACACACCTGTCATGTAGGTTAATGCCACATAGGCCTTGTCTTTCGTCAGGGCAGCAAGCCAGTTGATAAAGCTTCGCCGATCATCATCCGTGGTATAATTTTTGTGGAAAATACAGTCCCATTCGTCCATGACAAAGATGAATTTCTCACCTGTTTCTTCATGAATCAGTGTCATATCCTCCTGCGGAGCTGCATCATCCCAAAAATCCACATGTGAGAATTCCCTGTGAAGATCTCTCGACAGCACATTTTCAACACGATGAATAAACTGATCATAGTTTTTACTCAGGTTCGCCGGTTCAATAAAGTTGATGTATATCACGTTATATCGGTTTAAAAAATCCCGATAGTCAAATATTTCTTTGTTTTTCTTCGGTTTCTCAGGTTCAGGCACGATATCTAAGGAATCCGCAAGACAGACACTCCTGCTTATGACAGCTCCGGAATTTTCCGTTGCCGATCCGGTAGAGTCATCCGCTTCTTCCGTTTTGCCCGCGATCTTTAAAGAGTCAAAAATTTCGCTGCTGTCTATCCCCCTGCCAAAAAAAGATGCAACCATCGCAGCCATGACGGACTTTCCAAAGCGCCTGGGTCTCGTAATACAGACATGCTTGTTGCCAATCTTTACCAGCGGAAATAACTCCCTTAAAAGCAGGGATTTATCGACAAAATACGGACTGTCCACTTCGCTTTTATATAGAGTCAGCGCCTGTGTACTGTTCAGATAATAACCCATTTTCTTCTCACCTCCTGTGCCATAACCGGTTTTTCTCTAAATCACTCACACGCATTTTAGCACAGGATCAGCATTTTTAACACCCACTTTCTTTACAATTTTATACCAATTTTATACCAAACTCCCATGCCCGCTTCGAGGGTACCACAAGTAATAAAAGCCGTTTGACAGGCCTTTACAGTAAATCAAATTCCCGTAGCCATGATTAACCGTGTAAAAAATGCAACGGCAGCGCGGCGAAAGCGTGCAATATGTAACATGTTACATGCGATGCAACTGACTCAATCTCTTATTGTGAAACGAGCGTGTTGCATCGCACGTGACCAGTATAAAATGTTTATAAATTCGCACAAAACGATTGACAGTCTTTTTCAGAGTGTGATAACATGTCACCAGAATAATTTAACGGTAATCGCCTTCCCTGTAAGTTTTCATACCCGCTCCGCAGTATTACCGGGAAGGGAAGCCTGAAAGGAGATAAAATGAGAAAAGACCCGGAAGAAGTTCGTCCTGATGCCGCTGTGAGTTTCCACGATAATAACTGTGGCTTACCGGAAAATAATGTTGACAATGGCTCCTTCGACAAGTCAGGACCAAATATTGACGATGCCACCTGCACAAAAACGCACCGCGTGAGGTATCCGGACAATCCGCCGGATACGGAAGCCACACGCCTGAGAGAACCTGAGGTGGCCTACGGCCATCGGAAACAGCAGGGCGAATATACACTGGAATACTATTACTCGCTTCCGGATGACATGCGTGTGGAGCTGATCGATGGTGTGATCTACGACATGTCAGCCCCTACGTTTGCACATCAGTCTGTTGCGGCTGACCTGTGTGTCGCTTTCGCAACATACATCAGAAGCAAACATGGCAGCTGCAAAGCCGTTCCCGGGCCTGTGGATGTGCAGTTGGATCGCGATGACCGGACGATGGTTCAGCCGGATGTTGTTATACTCTGCAACAAGGACAAATTGAGGAACGGTGTCATTTTCGGTGCGCCGGATCTGGTAGTGGAGGTTCTCTCGCCGTCGACAGGTAAAAAGGACCGCACTGTAAAACTTCGCAAATACAGGGAGGCCGGGGTGCGGGAGTACTGGATCATTGATATGAAGCGTAAGGAAGTCGAAGTTTATGTTTTCCAGAACCCGGAGCTCGCTACGCTTCCGAAGGTTTATAAGTTCGATTCTGTCATTCCGGTCGGTATCTACGGCGGCGACTGTAAGGTGGATTTTTCGGAAATCAGCCGGGATATATGGGATATGTAATTACAGCGTTGTCTATTCACGGCAGCCCTTAAGTAAGTCGATACTTCCGCGTCGAAAGATAAATTGCGAAGCGATTTCTCTTCATTGCTCAGTAAGGGGAAGTATCGACTTATTTAAGAGTTCCGAAGTTCGCAATGCGAACTTCAGCGACCGTGCAGCACAGCATCCCCAAAAAAATCTCCCCCGCTTTTAACTCCGCTTGACCGGATTCCTCAACTTTGATATACTTTCGCGTAAGTTGACAGTAGACCTCCATGCCTGTTTTGCAGGCACCACCAGGGGAGTGATTTTAAGATGAGTAATAAACATATTAATCTGGGGCTTGTGGCCCACGTGGACGCCGGGAAGACTACGCTGTCGGAGGCGCTTCTGTTTCTAACCGGGCAGATTCGCCAGGCCGGGCGCGTGGATCACATGGACTCTTTTATGGATACGGACACCATTGAGCGGGAGCGCGGCATCACTATTTTTTCCAGTCAGGCACGCATTGAGGACGGGGATTTTTCCGCGACGCTTCTGGATACGCCGGGCCACGTCGATTTTTCGGCGGAGATGGAACGCACCCTCAAGGTGATTGACTACGCGGTTCTCGTGATCAACGGCACGGACGGTGTGCAGAGCCACACCCGCACGCTGTGGAAGCTGCTCGCGGCTTACCGGATTCCGGTCTTTTTGTTCATTAACAAGATGGATCTGCCGGGCACGGATCGGGAGGCGCTCATGAAGAGCCTGAAGAAGGAGCTTTCCGAGGGGTGCGTGGATTTTACTATCGCCGCGCCGGATGAGCTCTGCGAAGAGATCGCCGTCTTACAGGAGTCCCTGTTAAATGAATACATGGAGACGGGACACCTTTCCCTCCCCGCCATTCAGGCGACTGTTTCCGATCGAATTCTGTTTCCCTGCTATTTCGGCTCGGCGCTGAAGTTCGAGGGCGTGGAGGGTCTGATCGCCGGGTTAAAAGAATTTACTCTGGCGCCGTCTTACCCGGACGTATTCGCCGCGAAGGTATATAAAATAGGAAGAGATCCCAAAGGTGTGCGGCTGACTTTTCTGAAACTTACGGGCGGGCGGCTGAAGGTGAAGGATTTGGTTTCCTACAGCGGGACAGCAGCGAATCTTTCCGACTCCGGAAATTCCTCTTCGGAATCCGGCCATAAGGGAACCGTCGCCGCGGAATCAGCCGACGGCGATCTTTCTGCCGCAGATTTCACCTCCGAACCGGCCGACGGCGACCCGTCCGCTGCGGATTTCGCCCCCGAGAAGGTTGACCAGATTCGCCTCTACTCCGGGGATAAATACACCACGGTCGGCGAAATCACCGCCGGGGAAATCTGTGCGGTGACCGGGCTCTCCCACACCTGTCCCGGCATGGGCCTGGGGCAGGAGGCAAGTGACCTGACGAGCATGCTGGAGCCGGTCATGACCTATCAGCTGCTTCCGCCCGCGGACGTGATCCCCATTCAGATGGCGGAGAAATGCCGCCAGCTCACGGAGGAGGATCCGCTGCTCCACATCGAGTGGAACGAAGAATTGAAAGAGCTGCATGTGCGGCTGATGGGCGAGGTGCAGCTGGAAGTTCTGACCAGGCGCATCTGGGATCGGTTCGGCATCCACGTGGCGTTTGGGCCGGGCGACATTATATATAAGGAAACGATCGCAAGACCCGTCGAGGGCGTGGGGCATTTCGAGCCGCTGCGCCACTACGCGGAGGTGCATGTGCTGATCGAGCCCGGGGAGCCAGGCAGCGGCATCCAGGTTTCCTCCGCCTGCAGCACGGATGTGCTGGACGGCACGAAGCAGAGGATGATTGCCATGCATTTAAAGGAGCATGAGCACCGCGGCGTGCTCACCGGCAGCGTGCTCACGGACGTGAAGTTCACCATCCTCACTGGGCGCGCCCACCCGAAGCACACCCAGGGCGGCGATTTCCGCAAGGCCACCTGGCGCGCGGTGCGCCACGGTCTGAAATGTACGGAGAGTGTGCTGCTGGAGCCTTACTACCGCTTCACTTTGGACCTGCCGACCGCGGATGTGGGGCGGGCCATCACGGATCTGGACCGGCGCTTTTCTCATTTCGGCACACCGGAGTACACGGACCCGGCGGCAAACGGCACGCAGATGTCGCGTATCACAGGCACCGGCCCGGTGTCGACGCTTTGGGATTATGCCCGGGAAGTGCACTCCTACACCAACGGCATCGGCAGCATGGCCTGCGAGCTTTCCGGCTACGATGTCTGCCACAACAGCGAGGAGGTCATAGAAAAGCGGGCCTATGACAGCGAAGCGGACACAAAAAATCCCACCGGCTCCGTCTTCTGCGCCCACGGTGCGGGCTTCCCGGTTCCGTGGTACGATGTGGTGCGCTTCATGCATCTGCCGCCGGCCTGGTGCCCGGATGTCCCGCGGGGGCAGTCAGCCGGACAAACCGGCGGTTCCGCGAACGGTTTCTCCGCACCTTCCGGAGGCTCTCCCGACAATTTCGGCAACCGGCCGAACGGTTCGGCAGGCGGTTCCGACAGGCGCGGCGGCAGTTTCCCGGATTATTCTCCGGAGGATATTCCCGATACTTTTATTGACGGTTCTCCCCGAAACCTTCAGTCGGGCACATTCCGGGCGGGAAATAACCGACCGGAGACCAGGAGCGCCGGTGCTCACGGAGTTTCTGATTCCGTCGGTGCATTCGGCTCCCCCGGCAGTTATTCCGACGGCTATGCGTATCGAACCGAAGGCCGCTCTTTCTCCAGTTCCCCTGAACCGAAGCGAAAGAACTGGGAAAACAAAGTCGCCTCCATGAGCGAGGTTGCCCTGGAGGCAGAGCTTGCCGATGTCTACGCGCGCGAGTTCGGCATGAGCATCACCGACCTTCAGGCCGAGCGCCTCCGCCGGGGTGATTCCGGCGGCATTGGCCGCAAGAATAAGCCGACGGGCACGAAAGTAAAACACGACCGGGACGGCAACCCTATCTACCCGAAGCAGCGACAGGGGGAGGAATACCTGATTGTGGACGGTTACAATGTCATTTTTGCCTGGGAGGATCTGCGCGAACTCTCGAAAGGCAACATTGATGCCGCCAGAGATCGGTTAAATGATATTCTGTTAAATTACCAGGCCTGGCGCAAGATTCGCGTTCTCGTGGTTTACGATGCCTACCGCGTAAAGGGCGGTGCCGGGCATACGGAGGTTTACGCCGGGAAAGCGGAGCAGGACATCCGAAAACAGAAAGAAAAGCCGGGCATTGATACCACGGACGGCATCATCATTGCCTTCACGAAGGCAGATGAGACGGCGGACGCCTTTATCGAGCGCACGGTGAACGAGCTCGGGAAGAAATACCGCGTCACGGTGGTCTCCGGCGACGGGCTGATTCAGCTTACCATCCTGAGTCTGGGGGCGCTGCGCATGACAGCGGCGAATCTGAGGGATGAGATTGAGCGAAGCCAGAGAGAAATCCGCCAGAAACTGAAGCCGGGAGACGAGGCTGTGACACGGATTGCGATTGAAACAGCCTTACCGAAACCCGATTAATCTGATAACACCAGGGTCTATAATGGTGGCTTTTCCGTTCTGCGCAGAAGCGTCGCAGAACCATCCAGGCAGATAGCTTTCTTCAAAGGCAAACGGATATCTTTCTCTGTTGGTCTAACTTTAATTGGACGTCTTTCTCGGGAATTCATCAATATCTTTCATCAGGATTTGACTGATATCTTCCGTCGATGTGCACCAGATATTCCAGACCGGATTTTATCTGCAGATAAATGCTTCGAAAAGAGGAATTATATGAATAGATTTTTCGGTTCATCCGGCGGTACGCGTGTCCACTCCCGCCCGCCGCGGGTCGCCATGATTATGCTTGGCTTTGTGGTCATTATTCTGCTGGGCGCTCTGCTTCTGATGCTGCCCTTCGCCACGCGCGCAGGCGAGACGACCACCTTTTTGGGGGCGCTCTTTACCTCCACCTCCGCCACCTGCGTGACGGGGCTGGTGGTGTATGATACCTGGACGCACTGGACGCTCTTCGGGCAGGTCGTGCTGCTGTGCCTGATTCAGATCGGCGGGCTGGGGTTCATCACCATCGGTTCCTTCGCAATGATTCTTCTGCGGAAAAAGATCGGTCTCGCGGGGCGGGAGCTGATTCGCGAGAGCCTGAACACCCTGCAGCTGAAGGGCAGTGTCCGCCTTGTCTGGCGCATTATCAAAGGCACCGCACTTTTTGAGGGCGTGGGTGCGGCCCTGCTCTGTATCCGCTTTATTCCGAAACTGGGCTTCCCCCGGGGGCTGTGGTACGGCATTTTCCACTCCGTCTCCGCCTTCTGCAACGCCGGATTCGACCTGATGGGGTATACGGGCGAGTATTCCTCCTTTGTTTCCTTCGCGAACGATCCACTCGTGGTTCTGGTGCTGTCGGCGCTCATCATCATCGGCGGCATCGGCTTTCTCGTGTGGGAAGACCTGCTGGAGCACAAATGGCACTGGCGTTACTACCGCCTGCAGACGAAGATTGTCCTCTCGGTATCCGGTACGCTTCTCGCAGGCGGCACGCTGCTCTTTCTCATCAGCGAGCGGAACGGTCTCTTCGCAGACTGCACTGCGGGCGAAGCGCTGCTGCAGGCATTTTTCTCGGCCGTCACGCCCAGAACCGCCGGTTTTAACACGGTGGACACGGCGGCCCTCTCCAACGCGGGCAAGATCATCACCGCCTGTCTCATGTTTGTGGGCGGCAGCCCCGGTTCCACGGCGGGCGGTATCAAGACCACCTCGCTCTTCGTGATCGCCCTCCACATCAAGGCGTACCTGCTGCGGGAGCCGCACTGCACCGCCTTTAAACGCCGGCTGAACGACGACACCATCCGCCGGGCGAGCGTCATCTTCTTTATCAACTTTTCGCTGGCGCTGGGCGCGATCCTCGTGCTGCTGATCGGTCAGGATCTGCCGCTGGCGGACGTTATCTTCGAGGCTTTTTCCGCCATCGGCACCGTGGGCATGTCCACCGGCATCACGCGGGAGCTGAACACCCTCTCGCGCATCGTCATTATGGCGTTGATGTTTTTGGGGCGCGTCGGCAGTCTCTCCTTCGCCATGTCCTTCACGGAGCGGCGGCGCGACAGCCACATGACTTACCCGGAGGAGGAGATCGTGGCGGGGTAACAGTTTGACGGTTCAACCAAAATGATTTGCGAAATTGATTCCCCCAGACTGTCTGAAAACTCGTTTAACCGTTTCTTCGGACACAACATGCAGTAATAATTCGGGTTTTTTCAGAACACCACATATTGTGGAACCAGAGAGACTGTTTTTTGTTTTCAGACAGTCTGTCCAAAAAGGTATCAGAGGAAAGCCCCCGGAGCATGGTATATTGTTGTTGACTCCTTAACTCAACAATAAACCGGTATGGACTTTACGTTCGAAAATAATGGTGAAAGAAAAGAAAACAAGGAAAGGAAATACAATCACATGAAATCTGTCTTAATTATCGGCCTGGGCGATTTCGGCCACTATCTGTGCCGTGACCTGGCAAGCATGAAAAATGAAGTGATGATCGTGGACCGGGACGAGGCGGCGCTGGAAGACCTCCTGGATATCGCCACCAGCAGCCTGATCGCCGACTGCACGCGGGAGAGTGTCCTCAAAAAGCTCGGTGTGCGCAACTTTGATATCTGTTTCGTGTGCATCAGCGACAATTTCCAGAGCAATCTGGAAATCACCAGCCTCTTAAAAGACCTGGGCGCGAAATACGTCGTCAGCCAGGTCAGCAGCGAGGTGCACGCCAAGTTTCTCCTGCGCAACGGCGCGGACGAGGTGATCCACCCGAACAAGGGCTCCGCCATGCGCGCCGCTGTCAAGTATAATAATGACAATGTATTTGACTATATTAATGTAAAAAATGAGTATGCCGTCTATGAGATCACGCCTTTAAAGGAGTGGGTTGGCAAAAGCATCCTCGAATCCAATATCCGGGCGAAACACGATGTGTATGTGGTCGCGATCATCACCTCCCCGGGCGAAGCGCACAGCACAACGCAGTACATGCCGAGCCCGCAGACCGTCATACAGCCGGGCGACCATCTGCTGGTGCTCGCCAGCGAGCAGGTCATGGATCGGCTGCTGAAGAAAATGAGATAAAGTCATGCTGTTTTTGTTTTAGGTGTCTGTGAGTTGTAACGGACTGACAGATTTTTTCTAAAAAATTTAAATTTACCTCTTCCATTTTCCGAAAAGCTGTGCTATAATACCGCCCGTTCGAGCGAAGGAAGAACTTTTGAAAGGGATTCCGAAAGCTTAGGTGAACTTCATATGGGGATATAGCTCAGCTGGGAGAGCGATGCGTTCGCAACGCATAGGTCAGGGGTTCGAGTCCCCCTATCTCCATGAAAATACGCACATCCGATTCTTTGGATGTGCGTTTTTTTGCATCATACGATAGTCAAAAAGAGAGCCCCTTAAGAGTGCCAGCCCCTAAGAGGTTCTCTTTTTATCCGTTTCATCAGCCTATATAAGTCCGGGACTTTCTGCCCCTGACATCATACGCATTCCTTCTGTCAGAAGTTCTGATGAAATCTGTTCCGTTGTTTCGGTTTCGGGTTTTACGCCGTCTGCTTCTTTCCTTTTACCGCAAGCGCGATCGCACCGACAAGAGAGACTGCCAGTACAATCCAGAGCGGCATCAGGTTCCGGTCGCCGGTAGCAAGGCCGCTGCCGCCTGTGGAAGCGGTCGTCGTCGTTTCATCTGTGGAAGAAGACGAGGTGTTTGCCGTCGTGACTTCCTCCGCCTCTGTGGTTGTCGCTTCCTCGGTGGTTGTTTCCTCCGTGGTTGCTTCCTCAGTAGTGGTTTCCTCGGTGGTCGCTTCTTCCGTGGTTTCCGTCTCGGTCGCTACAAGCGCCTCGATTGCCGCCAGCAGATCTGCATACGCCGCATCTACGTCGTCCTGAGTAGCATCTTCATCCGCCAGAACAGTCTCCGCTGCTGCAAGCGCTTCCTGATATGCCGCCCAGCTCTCTTCCGTGTATTCGCTCTCTTCCAGGCTGCCGCTTTCTTCCACGGCTGCCTGAAGCTCTGTCTTGTCCACAGCGGTCAGCGCAAAGCTGTCCGCGGCCACCGTCACATCTCCGTCCGCCGTGCCCGCTTCATTTAACGTCACGGTGACCGGAGTCGTCACATCGTCCGTGCTCGCCGCGGTGAGTACCACCGTCAGGACAGTGCCGCCGTCTGTGTCGCCTGCCGTCTCCGCGAACGCTGCAGAAACGGTTCCTTCATTCTCCGTATTCAGGTCGGAGATGTCCGCTGCTTCCGCAGCGGTTCCGAGCGATGCGCTCTCCAGCGTGTATACTGCCGTGTCATAGGTCACGGTTACTTTGCCGTTCGTAAGACCCGTGTCCGCCGCAAGGTCTACCTGTACGGTCACGGTCGTACCGTCCGCGGTGATCTTTCCGGTGATCACGTCATCGGCCGAGCTGTCCACCGCGGTAGCCGCGGCGGCAGAGAATGCGAAGGAGAGGACAAGCACAAGGCTAAGCGCTAGGGCGCTGATATATTTCTTTAAATTCATGGCGTTTCACTCCTTCCTTATTTCGTGATGGTTTCCAGAGCATCCAGTGACAGGCTGATCTCTACACGATGTGCTGTTTCGTTCACTGCATTGCCGTCTGCTGCTTCCGCTTCGGACGCATCTGTCTGGAACAGACCCGCTACCGGCCATACACCGGCGTTGAATCCGCCGACAGTCACGCAGGAATCCACATAGCCTTCCTCATCAAAGGTAATCGCGTACAGATACTGGTTATTGTTTCCGTCGTAAGAACTGAAGAACAGATATCCGCTCTCCGCATCGTAGCAGGCCGAATCGAAGTACCAGTTGCTGTCAACACCGATGTTGCCAAGGCAGTCGGACCATCCCCAGAAACCGCCATAGTAGAAGTAGAATTCATACACGTCACCGTACTCGCTGATGGCGTAGAAGACTTCGATATCGTAGGTCTCATCCCAGTCCGCATCATAGTAGTCTTCCACGGTATAAGCGTAGGTGAGACCTACCATGTAGTCATAGAAACCATAATAGTAAAGATTGAAATATCCAAGGTATTCACCGGATACCGGATCCACGATATTCAGATACGGTCCGTAGAAACCAAGCAGCCATTCTGCTTCCGTGCTGTAGGCCATATCAGTCATCCAGTAGGAATAACCCACATACTCGGCATCTCCCGTTTCAAGATCCAATGTATAAATATCCGAACACTGCGATCCAAGCGTGTTGCTGGTGTAGGTTGCCACATAGAGCGTATCTCCCACGAGGGTCTGCGACATGTACTGGGTTGTGCCGAGGTACAGGATCTCATCGTACGTACTGAGATCCAGCGTATTGAGTCCTGCCTCATGGACATAGCCGTCTTCATCCCAGTAAAGGGCATTCAGGTCAATGTCGATGGAGAATACCTCCACCTCACAGGTTGCGTATACCTCCGGTGTCTGGTTCGATGTAGCCGTGATGGTCGTCGTACCTTCGCTGATACCGGTCACAACACCGTTTACATTCACGGTAGCTATACTCTCATCCGCGCTGGTCCAGGTCACGCTGCGGTCTTCCGCATTCAGCGGGTAGACTTTTGCGGTCACGGTCGTGGAGTTATTCTTCATAACGCTTACGCTGCTCGTCTCCTCGCCGTCCACAAAGAGCACAACTGCGTCAGATGCCGTCGCGTACTCTTCCGAATCATCCAGCTTCACGCGATATTCCGTCTCGTTGCCCGCGTAGTCTACCACCACAACCGTGTAGATGCTGGTACCCTGATATTCGGAATATTCCGCAAGGTCATACCCCTCATAGGCCATCAGGTATTCGTCCAGATTGATCTCTGTTTCCACATCCCAGCCGGCTTCTGTCTGCTGCGGCGATACGGAGATAAGGTAATTGTCGTCCGCGTCATAGAGCTGCACAGCCGCAACATAGTTGTTGTCGCTGACGGTCACCACCAGGTCGCCGTCCTCGTTCAGCACACCATTGCCCACCGGCGCGGTGTTGTCGATGGTAAGCGGCAGATCCAGAGTCGAACCGTCACCGATGATGTAATTGCCGTCCTCATCTGTCAGCTCGGTCACGGCAACCACCTGTACCAGAACTTTCGTTCCGTCCGTCAGGGCATTGCCCTCCGCATCCGTACCGGCCCAGTTAATGGTCACGGTGTTGGATGTGTAATACCAGGCGTCATCGCTGCTGTAGTAATACTCCGCGTAGTATGCGCCGAGATCTTCATAGTAGTAAACCTCGCCGGTCTCCGCATCGCTGATGAGGATATACGTGTCCGCACTGTTGCGGATCTGCGTAAATACCGCGCTGCCGATCGCGTCACCGCTCACGCTGCTCAATGCGTTGCGGTCTGCGATGTACTCGTAGTCGTCCGCATAGAGGTTCGACAGGAAGTAGTAGCTGCTGCCGCCGCTGGTCAGCGTGTAGTAGTTTGTATAGCCTCCATAGTAATAACCATAGTAGGAATAGTTGTAATTGTAATTATATGCACCGTAGTACTCATCGTAATAGTCGTCGATCAGCACGGAGCGCTCATACATGGACGGCTCCGCCCAGCTGCCGTAGTAAGCCAGGAACGGGATGGACTGGTCAACTGCCACAATGGCGCCTTCCTCGTTGTCGCCGGCGGAGGCGTTCAGATATACATAGCCTTCCACATAACCGCCGTTTGCATAGTAAGTATCCAGGAAATCTTTGCCCTCATCCGTCAGCTCGATGGTCACGGTGACGGAAGCGGATGTGCCCGCTTCTACCGACAGCGTGTCCGCATCGGTCAGGGTTGCGGTGGCATCCCAGGTGATCTCATCACCTTCTTCGATGTACAGAAGCCACAGATAAGCGTCTGCGGTATCCACATCGCCGTCGCCGTCAAGGTCTGCCAGCGTAAGCTGCTCCTCAGTAAGGGTGTCCTTATCGTTCGCGTACTGGAGAACCAGCAGAGCGTCGAGGCTGTCCACGACACCGTCTTCATTCAGGTCGTAGATCAGGATATCCGTTACATCAAGCACAAAGCTTGTCACAGAATCCAACTCAACATCTACGGTATCCATGTACAGGTCGCCGTAGTATTCAAACACATCAGCCGTCAGCACGCTGCTGTCAAGATCATAAGAAACCGTCTCATCGCCAAAATTGGTCACGGTGAAGGTGAAGCTGTAAACGCCTTCGCGGTCCGCGTCGTCGCCAAGTTCCGCTTTTACCTTGCCGTCATCCTGACCTTCCACGGTCAGGAACGCGGTAGATGTCACAGCGTTCAGAACGTTTGCAAGACCGGAACCCTGCTGACGCACGGAGTATTCCACGCCGGAGTAGTCCGTCTCAACGAGCGGGGTGGCGGTGCCCATGAGCAGAGACTGTGCCAGAGCACGGGCGGTGTACTCGCCGCTCTCAACCAGCTCGCTCAACGCTTCATTATCATAAATGTGCTGCAGTACCAGGGCGGACATGCCGGTCACGCTGGGTGCTGCCATAGAAGTACCGCTCATGAGACCGTACTCGCCGTCCGTATAGGTGGACCAGATGGATCCGCCCGGTGCGGTGATCTCCGGCTTGATGGTCAGAGCGCTGGTGGAACCCCAGGAGGAGAAGGTGCTCATGGTAGCCGCCGTCGGATCGTCGGATGTGACCTTCGTGAGACCGGCGGACACGGTCATGGTGCCGGTGTAGTAAACGGAATCCTCTGTCACATATTCGACGGCGTAATCTCCCGCCTCCTCATCATAGACATATTCCCCGTTTTCATCCGTCACATAATACCAACCTGTTACATAAGTATACTCATTTTCTTCCGAGTTTGCCATGATCTCATAGCCCTCGGATTCCAGAATGGAAACCGCAGGAGCGGAGACGCCGTAGGCTTCATAGCCCGTCAGATCCATGGAGATGGAACCGTTGGTGTTGTTGTAAATAACCGTTGCAACAGCGCCAAAATAAGCTGCCGCATTACCCGCTTTTACATAGAAGCTGATGGTACCGCGCTGGATGAAGACAATCTTGCCCGCAAGGCCGTCCTCATCGCCCGCTTCCTTCAGGGCAGCATCCACATACCAGAGTTCATCATAATCTCCGGTCATGCCGGGCGCGAGAATTACATATTCGTACTCTGTACCACTGCCGTCCTCGCTGGTATCCAGTGTGGAAAGCGCCTCATTTCCGTAGCCCGTCGTCTCGGTATACACTACGTTGACGCCCGCCGCCTCAAAGGCATAGCCGGTGGCACCGGTGTTGTCCGCGCTGGCTACCGACAGAGCGTTCTCGTAGGTAGACGGGGAGGATGTGGTGGAAATGCTGGTATCCTCCGTCAGGTTATATCCGTAGTTGCTGTTCTCCGACCAGTAGCTGTTGTTACCGGCGGAAATGCTGACGATGGTGTCGGACTCGCTTAAGCTGTCGAAGATTCCCTGCTCCCACTCGCTGTCGCAGGTAACCAGGCCCGCCGCAG
This sequence comes from Lachnospiraceae bacterium, assembly GCA_021203205.1. GTDB lineage: Bacteria > Bacillota > Clostridia > Lachnospirales > Lachnospiraceae > SIG308. The sequence goes on from JAJQBQ010000032.1 coordinate 15,152, forward strand.
CGGAGCCAAGGCTTAAGTTCACCGCATCCGCGCCCAGCATAACCGCGTCCTCGATGGCTGCCACATAGTCCTCAGACCAGGCGCCACCGTTCTTGCCGAACACCTTCATGGTGAGAACCTGCGCGTCCGGAGCCACACCAACGGTGTAGATGTCGCTGTCTTCCGCGGCTTCCACGTACTCGCCGTCGATATATACATATTTGTTTGCCGCAGCGATACCGGTCACGTGAGTACCGTGGTCGCCCTGGTCGTCATTGTCATGGGTGATGTCCAGATCCTCATCCACGTAGTTGTACGCGAACGGAACCTTTGCGTTCTGGTAGACATCCGCCACGCTTAAGGTCTTGCCTGTCGCTTCATAATAAGTAGCAGATGCGTTCAAATACGGCAGCACCTCTGCGATCTGATCCGCCGTCAGCCAGGTTTCCGTGTAGCTGTCGTCATCCAGCTGCTCCAGGCTGTAGAGATATCCCTGCTGGCTGAAGGACTGATGGTCGATATCGATACCGGTATCCACGATAGCTACCTTCATGCCCGCGCCGGTGTAGCCCGCCGCCCACACGGATGTGCTGCTGATCATGTCAGCCGCCGTGGTGGTCTGGGTGTCGTCCTGCACCTCATACTGGGTCTGCACATACACCGCCGATACGCCTTCCACGGCCTCGATGGCCTCGATCTCGCCGTAGGCGATGGTGGCGGTCACCGCGTTCGTCGCCAGCGTGAAGCTGTAATCGGTGTCCAGTGCCTCACCGTCATACACCTCGTCCGCGATGACTTCCAGGATCTCTTCCTGGCTCTCGGCCAGCTCATCCATGTAAGCCAGCGCCTCCTCGTTCGAGGCGATGCCGGCAGTGGAGTAACCCGCTTCTATGGCGGAGTCTTCTTCGAAGACGATGGCGACACGGACTTCCGTGTCCGGGTCCACTGCGTCTTCTTCGACCTCATCAGCCTCATCCGAGGTGATGCTGGCCGCAAGTGTGCCGTCCGCTTCTTCCCATGAGAATCCGGACGTGCCTGAGCTGCTATCCTCTTTGCCGGTGCTCGCGGAGATGGATGTCATCATGGACAGCACCATCACCATGCACATAAGCAAAGCGATAAACTTTCTCGTCACTCGTTTCATGTTTTTCCTCCTTGTTTTGAATATTTTTGTTACTGATTCGCGGCCGCGAGCAGTAACTTTATTTACAGAAACGGCGGTTTGAAAACGCCTGTTTCAATAAATCAAAGATATCGGTCTTTTTCAGCCATCAATTTCCAAAGTTCAGCTCCCAAAAAAAGCCCCCGCCACCAGGCGAAGGCTCCGTTGCCGTTTGTCCGCAGGTTTCTTATATCGCTGTATATCGGAAATCTGGTATCATTCATGTCACATTACCACTTTCTGTTACAATATTCAAGCAGTTTTTTAAATTTCTGTAAACTTTCTATAAACATAGATTACCACCATAGGACAATAATAGTCTACTCCAGCCCCGAAAGCTGTATATGCAGCAATACTGCCAGCGGTTCCATGGCGTTTTTGACCTCCTCAAAAGTGTTGGTCTGGGCACCGGCTTCGATCAGGAGGGCTTTTTCGAGAAGGTGAAGGTTGTATCGGTACGGTTTCACGTAGTTTTTGCGGGTGAATCCCGGATAGTAAGCCTCGGCTTTTACCTTGAGCTGGAGACTGAAGGCCAGATTCGCCTCCAGGTTCGTATTTGGGAGATAGGAAATGTTCCCGGACGTCGTACGGCTCATGCCGTTAAAGAACATAATCATGGCGGTGCTTTTGCCGTTAATCTCGGTTACGAGATGCAGACCGTCGTCCACGCCGTCCCGGTGCAGATCTATCATGACTTCAATGGTCGGGTACTCCGCAAGCACCTCTTTTAAACGTACGCCCGCATAAGTATATGCTTTGCTGCGGTCGAGTACGCCGTCCACATAATCGAACTGATCGGTCAGGTGCAGAACTGAATAACCGTAACCCTCCAGCAGTTCGGCAAGATAGTTCCCCACCCCGACAATTCCCGTTTCCAGGTTGGATGTGTCGGAATCCGCAAAAAATTCATGGCTGTGGGTGTGATAAATCAGGATCTGCGGCTCTTCGGTGATTTCGGACAGCGTAAGCGGCACCTCGAGCAGGCTGCCGTTCAGCTCGCTTTCATATACAACGGTAGAAGAAGAAATATTATAAAAATTCGAGGAAAGGAAGCTGTATGTGAGCGTTTCCGCAGTGTAAACCGTTCCCGTGGCCGTCGGCATAAGAAACGTGTCCGCGCCGGTTTCGCCTTCTGCATCTTCTCCGCCTTCCCCGCCTTCCCCGTCTTCTCCGCTATCCCCATCCCCGCCTTCTTCGCTGTCCCCGCCTTCTGTTTTCTCTGTCCCGCTTACGGTTCCGTCATCCTCGTTTTCTTCTGACCCGTTCCCGTTGTCTCCGTTACTCCCATCGTTTCCGGAATCTGCGCTGTTCCCATCGCTTTCGGCTTCTCCTCCGTTTCCATTGCCTCCGGCTTCTCCTTCATTTGTATCATTCCCGTCCACTCCTCCATTTCCATCGTC
>JAJQBQ010000002.1:0-8552 GCA_021203205.1 Lachnospiraceae bacterium
AATATATACTGCTGCTTATCCTTATCAAGAAACAAACTGTTTCCGAGATGAAAAATATCATGTATATCTTTTTCCAAAATATTGTACCTCTCTTTCTCAGCTCTTATTTTCACCAATTATCTTTATATCTTTGTATTTTGTCCATCCGTTCCGTTTCTTGTTTTTCTAAGTCCAGCATAGCATTGACTTCGTGCTCAAACTTAAAAGCCATTCTATGATCAGCCACACATTTTTTAATTTCACCCTGTCACCCATTGATATCTTATTTGACATCTAAAATTCCATTTAATCTAAAATTCTTGTTTAATCATCGTCCATAAATGTAGCCGCAAACATTATTTCATTCCAAAATCTATCCTCTTCTGCTTTTTTCTGACGCTTTTCAAATTCTTTTCTTTCACTCCTGCTCATGCCGCTTTTCAGCTTATTCAATTCCTTTTCCGACAGCCGTACATCCTTCTCTTTCTTTTTTCTCATATCGCCGTCCTCCACATCACCGTCACCCGAGTCATTCCACCGCTTTTTCCGCACGCTTCCGATACTCCTCCACGATCTCCGGCGGCGAAATAATCTTCATCTTCCCCGCGAACCGGAACAGCCAGCCCCAGAACGTCGGTGCCACCCGTACCTGTACCGTTGTCACGTACCGGTCTTCTCCTGCTGGAAGCATTCCAAGATTTTCTCCAAAACGGTCATGAATCGGCCCAACAAGTGAACTGTCGAATTCCAGAACCACCGTCTGTAACTCGCCATCGTACATTTTAAATTCCTGCCGAATGTACTCGCCGATGCACTTTCGCATGTCCAGTGCTCTCTCCGAGACATCCTCCGCGATGACTTCTACATCCTCCATACGGTCGACCCGGTAGTTGGCCAGGTTATCATGGCGTGCGCTGTAAACGACTATGTAGTAGTTATCTTCGTTGAAAACAAGAGATACCGGCTCCACAACATAATGGTGACCGTCCCTGCGGTATTCCTTATCCCCGTGGATGCCGATGTCAAAGTAGCGAAAAATAACTTTCTTTTTCTGCTCGATTGCATCCTCCAGCGAGTCCACACTGTAATAAATATTCTCGTTGCTGTGCTTATGGACGCCAGCATAGCCAAGATCTCTTTTCAAAAGCTCGGCTCGGTGGCTGCCGCCAAGATCGGCAATCTTTTCGACCAGCTCATTCGTCTTCTTTTCAGTGATAAAGTTGGACGCCCGCACCGCATCGATCAATATGCGAAGCTCCGGAACCGAGAAACTACGGTCCGCGACGTAATAACCTCTCTGCTTACCGACCCAAACCCAGAGAATTTCCATACCTATGTCGTTTAGCAGAGTGATATCTTTACTCAGAGTTCTTCGGTCACACCGAAATTCCATCTGCTCCATGCGCTCGCAGATTGCGTTCGTCGTCATCGGATGCTGCTCATCCGTCTCCTGCTGCAGCAGTTCTGCGAGTTTCAGAAGCTTAATTTTTTGCCAGTTTGCTCTCGGCATAACCGTCTTGCCCTCCTGTTGCAATCATATATATTTTCTCAGAAAAAGGTTCTCCTAATTATATAGGAAATCAATAGAAAAAGCAATTCGCAAAACGTGCTTTTTCGACGGATTTTGCCTCTCCTTTCGCAGGTGGCTGTAATTGCAGACATCTCTTTTTGCTGCAATTTGTGGTTATATGATACCCAGCCGAATCCCGCCATTCTATAACCAGCTATAACATCCGGTAGAGTAAACTGGCATCCGTTTTATCTCATTTTACTTGAATATATCCTTTACCTTCCGTTTTCACGGCGTATAGATGAAATTCTTATCTCCCGCCAAATATTTTCTGTAATCGACTTTCAGTAACGTCTTATCTCCGACCATCTTAGCCGATGTGCGAAAGGCCAGATGACCAATATAGCCTACGAAATTAACTGTCTTATCCTGGTTCAGCGCCATAATGTTCTCTGGCTCTCTTTCCAACAGCGATTTTCCATCGCAATAATGGAAATACTCATCTTCCGCCTTCTCGATGAACTGCTGCTTCGTTCTGCAGTCCGGGCAATATACATATACTCTGGCACCAAGCTCGGCCAGTGCCTTCAATGTGCGGTCACCTTCTGGTACATAGAATTTTCTCTTAAACATAGTAAAACGCTCCTTATGAATATTTTTCCATAAAGAGCGCCGCTTTCCCGCACAACGGAAAACTCCCATCGTTTCCGATGGGAGCCTCAACCTCACATAAGCGGATTTTCTTTTTTGAAAACACCGCGTTATTTCATTGCTGACTTTTACCATCGAACAAGCATTAGCACCTTACATTTGCAGGTTGCTGTGCGGTCATAGGGCTTGTCCCTGCTCGCACTCTATATGGTATTTCGAAGTATAACAGTATATTTTTTTCTCATCAATCACTTTTTAATCTATATTCAGCGGCTTTAGAATTCTATGGTTAATTTCGGAATATATACTTCTTCATACGCGCTATAGTCGCTGTCATAAATCTTCGTGCTGAATGAAATTTCAACAATATCCTCTATACTGTCAATATCATTTTCTGTGAGTGAGTCATAATCTAGCTCCACATCCAAAAGAGCGTATGCCCCGACAGGAATTGTTGCTCCGTAGTATGAGTAGTCAGTCATAAAACCATTCACAGACAATGAATCATACTCATCTCTCAAATACACGTCTCTATCTGTGTTGTTTTTTGCCAGAATTAAAAGATGAATGTCATCACTGTTGGAATATGTGTCCTCCACCAGGCCCTTGCTAACAAGTGTCACATATTCATCACTATAGATTTCTGTTCCGGTAGTGTCAAGCACGGCGTCAGAGATAATGATAGACAACTCTTCCCCATCAAAAAGCGAGTTTTGATCTTCATCGCGTACACTGAAAGTGAATGCGACATTGCCAATTGCATCTATACCGATTGTGTCCCGGTAGGCAATCACAGACAAGTATTCAAATTCCATTGTCATCACGCTCCGTCCGCCTGGAACGATAGCATCAGAGTACCATGTACCGCTATAAGCGTATAATCCATTTATGAAAACATTCGACGTTACCGCATAAATGACTTCGTCTGTATTGTTCTCCACTTCCAGCCACAATAAAGTCTCGTTGTCCGTATTTGTCATAACTCCTTCTGACAGAATCTGAACGTCTTCGGAATTGACAGCTACATCTGTCGTGAAGTAGTCGACTGTACATTCATAGATTGTTTCGAAAACACCACTGTTGACCACATTAAGAAATGTATCTGTTTCATAATCGTAAGTATCAGCAGCTGTTGTGAGCACCTGCATAGGGCCAGTATAAATCGCATTGTATTCATCGTCTTCGATTTCGATGGCAATGCAGATATCGGCCACCTCGTTGATCCCAAAGAGTTGTAACTCGGTAATAGAAAAATCTATATCCTCATTAGCTTTCATCCCAGCAGATACATTCTCATACAAATAACCTGATGAACACATATAGCCGTTCACAGAATTACATGAATATCCAGCTGAGCCGCTAATAAATTTCAGATCTTCATCACTGTTATTTTCAATCAAAATATTCAATGTGACCTCATAGTTCGAATATTCAATGTCTGTTGCAGTAATGATAACATTATTTTCATCATAGAGAACCGTTTCTTCAATAGATGCCGATATAAGGAATTCATCCATTTCTGTATTTTCTGACACAGAGACAGTCTCATCAGGCTCCGTTACTTCTTCTGAGGCTTTCGTGGCTGAATTTGAGGCTTTTTCAGTATCAGAGCTTTCCGAATTATCAGATGTTCCATTGCCGCAAGCGGCAAAAGAAAATATCAGCATAATAGACAGGGACAAAGCAAATAATTTCTCCTTCATAATAATCTCCTTAAAACAACACTCTTTGACGTAAACAGACCCCCACCGCAGAGCGTACTTACGATTGTGAATTGTTGTTTTCCACTTCCTCGACATTCCGCTTCTGATTACGTTCCTCCCACCATGCTTTCACCTTAGGCGTTGCTTTATATACGCCATATGTAATCACGAGTGTTCCACCAACTACAATGCTTATTATACCTATTTTCTTCCACATAGCAAGCAGTGCCTTTTTTTCTTTGGCCGCTTGTTCTGCAGCTTCAATTGCTTCCCTTTCTGCCTCTTGTTTCGCCAAAAATTGCGCATCAGCTATTTCTCTCGCAATTGCTCGTTCGGCGGCTCTCGCAGCTCTAATCGCCGTAAGTTCATCACGCACTTCAGAGATCAATTCTTTTGGAACGTCAAGAACCTCTTTAATTGAATCGTCGAAAGTTTTCGTAGTCCAATACCGATTGTAATGATCATATCCTCCCGTGCCCATATGAAAATCCTTCTCAACAACATATGGTAGCGCTTTTTCGGTCGGACTGTAATCACCCGGTATTCCTTCCAAAAATCCCAATTTCACCAGAACACGATTCATCTCTTCGGCTGTCAGACCATAACTGCGTCCTAAAATTCTCGCTGATATTTGCATAATTTACCTCTCTCCTTTCGAGCCCTTTTCTTGGGCAGCTAATATCTTGTTGCAGAACAACTCAACAGCACGTATTATATACTCCGTAGCTCCTTCTCCGAGTTGACGATCTAACTTCTTTTGGAGCTCAGACTCACCCACTAAATCTTTTGTTACCTCTAAAAAAACTTTTGCAAATATAGTCTCCGATATTTCTACAGACCGATATTTCTCATTTGTCCGCACTATTTCCACCAAGCTCTTATACGCTTCTTCTACTACTTCCTGTACACAGTCTGTCTCCTCTGGTATACCCAGATAATTTCCAATGGTTATTAATTCCAACAATAATAGCATACTTTGGTCGGTCAGCATATATTCCATCTCTGTGGACTTGGAGAATAGATCCTCTATAATTGATGTAAAACTCTTATCTGCATATATACGTGCAAAATCAACATCATCTATATCACTCATCGCTTGTATGACGCTTTCCGGAAGAGTTGCATTAATTTTTAAAAACTTGACAAAATTTATCATACCATCAATCTTTTCTCGCTTATCTTCCAGATTTTTGATTAAGCAATCATATTCATCTAATAGATCCACTGAGGGGGATTCAAGCATTGCCTTTATTTTCTTTCTTTCGTATCCGCATTCTACAAACACTTGAATTGCCATCAATGTTTGTATTGCAGAAGTGTCATATAGCCAGTATCCTGATTCTGTTTTGCTTGTTGGTTTCAGCAAGCCAATTCTGTCGTACTCCTGAAGTGTCCTACGGGTAACGCCAACAATTTTGCAAACCTCACTGAGTTTCTTCATCACGTTTACCTCCTCTGCTCCACATTATAAACCTGCACGCTACGTGCAAGTCAAGGTTTTTTTTTACATTTTTTGGCATATTTTGAGGCTTTTCTTTTTGCCTGTTATAGCTACCATCATTTTATTATCTAGATCATTTCCTGAAAATACTTCTGGCTGCTATGAAAAGAGCAACTGAAGAATACCTAATATTGAATGGACAGATACCCGTGTACCCGCACTCTCCCGATTCTGTTTCCTACACACAAAATATCTCCCGTTATGAAATTGCTAATGAACAAAAATAAGGTATAAGAGAACCGACTCGTCCCTTATACCTTACTTTATTCGACGCATCGCGTCATTTCCTATTCTACTCGGATACTCTCCATAAGTTTTCTGATTCCATCACAGCCAACAATGTTTCCCATGTCCGCCAGTATCTCATCTCTGCTTTTACCGATTTCATCTGCAGTCACAGTTACAACCAGCCGATCAACGCATTCGCCTTCCTGAAGAAATTCGCATTTCCCGATGTCCAGGTTAACCACATATTCCGATCTTCTGCCGATACAGCAGAGCGCATGACCGTGAAATTCTCCGGATACTTCACTTTGCACGCTTACCGGATGGGGGCCGTCCAATTCGTCTTCCGGAGTTTCCTCAAAATCTTTCTTAAGTTCTTCCTCCGTTCCTTTTCCGTGACTTGTCCGCAGATAAACTTCTACCTCTACAGCCTTGTCTTCCGTACACAGACTAATGAGATCTGCTGCATATTGTCCCGGTTCTGTGTTAAGCCAGAATCTGTCTGGAATTTGAAAGGATAACTTTCGTGGTTCGATATCAAAAAAGAATCGTCCGTTTTTGTATTGTAACATTTCGTTCCTCCTGTGCATTTTTAGATAATCACAATTATAGCACGTTTCATCAGATGGTAAAAGAGACTTATTCTGATGATAATTGCGTGTTTTTCATGATATAGCACATATTTTCTTTTCGGTCTAGCTGTTTTTGATAACCCGGCTTTTTATATACCTAAAAACCCATGTGTAAAGATTCAATCGGATCGTCGTCGTACCATATCCGCCCATCAATCCCGTGATAAATCTTCGTTTGTTGTCCGACTCAATGTGCTTGAAGTACTGAACAGAACCGTCTATGGCCATCGGGATTATCAGTAACACGGCAATCGGTGTTTTTAGTTTTACCTTCCAATACGTAATCCAGGCTATGATCGTTGACACAATTATCCCGGTGCACCTTGCGCACACCGGGAACTGGTAATTGCGAAAAATAAAACTTCTGTCAGCCCGCTGATGGCATCCCAGATGTGCTCCGAGTGCCATCAGCTTTATCCATATTTTTTCACCCATCTCATGCTTTGAATTTATATTTGCATTTCTTGCAAACCCAGTAAACATCGACATCCGTCTCTTTTCCATCCGTCCAGCCACAAAGCGACCCGTAGGGACCCATCAGCATTTCTCCACATATTCCCCTGCAGATAGAATAATCCTTTCCTGATTGTTTCGTTTCAGATATCATATCACAGGAATTGTAACCACATCTCGGACACTTCATAATCTCACCACTTTACTGTCTGAATCTGCGAGTGTTCTTATCAATCGCGCGTGTATGTGCTGCCGTTGCCTTAGCCGCGTTCGCAGCCTGTCGGCTACTCTTTGCGATCTCCTTGTCATATGCAGTCTGCTTAACAGCTTCTGCAGCCGAAATCTCAGATGCATTCTGAATAGAAGCCTGCATCTCTTCCATTCTGGCCTTGTAAAGCGCGTCATCATACTGATTCAACGCCTCTTTCAGGCTATCTGCACGGTGGCTCTCGACCAGCTTATATAAGTCATCAATACAGCTGCTATAGAAGAAATCCTTACCTACAATAGAAAGAGCCCAGTCATAACGTCCATTATGGAGGCAATCTTCTCGTTCATCGCACAGTCTCTCCATCTGTTCTCTCAGTGGTTCTACATGCTCTCTGTAATAATCATCTGCCTTCGCATTATTTTCTTCCTGGTGTTTCTTTTTGTCCGATTTTATAACGGTCGCAGTCATAATAGCATACGCCAAAATAGTCGTAACGATGAAGAGCGGTCCTCCAGCCAGACCAAGAAGACCTGCCATGATCGACACAGCCATTCTCGCTGTTTTTGCACCTGGTGATATGGCATTTCGCAGTTCTTCGCTTTTTTTAGCCTCAGCATTCAACGCATGATTTGTCGAGTTAAGTTCTGCGTTGTTATTTTCAAAATCTGTTGCTATTTTTCTGCATTCTCCCAGTACATCCATTGTACCCTGTCTGTCTAACAGATGCACATCATTTGAGCTAACCGGTGGAACATATGGATTCTCACTGTCAACAGCCTTCGGGAGATAAGCGATTGCCCCGGCATCATTAAGTTCCTTTACCCACACACACGTATCTGTATCCGAAGGATTTTTTATTGTATACGCGCCCCCATTTTCAACTTTGTCTGCGATTGATTTCGCACTCTCAAGATTCAAGCCCGTCATATCTCGAATGATCTGAATGACCTTATCTTTATTCGGACCAGTCCACATTAACAACAATTCACCCACAGTTGTTTCCTCCTCGTATTGCATATTATTAAATCGTCTGCCCTTCCTTAAAATGTCTGTCTGCTTACAGTAAAAAGCATATCAGCAAGGGCCTCGTATCTCATGTGTGCATTATATACTTTCCACATCAGTTACGCAAGAAGATTTTTCGACTTATAATGCGAAAAAGTTATCCGCTCAAACTGTGCTGCAAGGGAGGAATCAACATGCTGCGGCTGCGAGTTCTTGATGTTCTGGAGGAACAGCATCACACAAAATACTGGCTCTATAAGCAAATGGACCTCAGTTACCAGAATTTTAATCGTCTGGTGAATAATGAGACCTCATCCATACGTTTCAAAAACCTTGAGAAAATCAGCGATCTGCTCGGTGTTCCGGTAGGCGATCTGTTTGAGAAGGTACCGGACCCGGACGATCCTGAACAGTGATCTGGCAAATCTGTCAAATCATATATACTTGCAAAAAAGAATCAGGCAGGTGACGTCTTTCGCCACCTGCCTGACTTTATATCTGATCCAAATCTGTTTCTGTCTTGTCTATGCCTCCGCATACCTTGAACCCAAAATATTTTTCACCTGATCTGTTGTGAATTCTGTGATTCCCGCTATGCGGGGAATGTCATTCATGCCCTGATCCCACAGTAATAATGTAATTCTTGCTCTTGCCTTATAATCTGCTTCCGCTGATACCTGAT
>JAJQBQ010000002.1:8652-144362 GCA_021203205.1 Lachnospiraceae bacterium
TAACATCTCTTCTATCGATCTGCACATATATCCCCTTTTCCTTATACTTTAAGCCTCCGCATACCGCGAACCCAAAATGTTTATCACCTGATCAGTTGAAAACTCTGTTATTTTTGCAATGCGACTAACATCTTTTATTCCATTTGTCCACAAGGATACCACTACTCTTGCTCTTGCTTTATAATCCGTTTCTTCTATCATATCTTCTATAACTTTACTCACGACCTCGCTGCCTCTTTCGCTGTCTTTAGAATCTCATACGATCAGTCAAGACGCCTGGATTCATGTCAGTATAGTAGCACCCCGCCTCTTTTTCGTCAAGCTTCACTGTAAGATTGTTATAAAAACGTCTGCATTGCTTGTCAGCATACATCTTCCAGCGATGGTTGATCATCGTTCAGTACTGGAATCTCCGAAAGGTTGCCATACTTCCTAAACTGATGCTGCCCCAGGATCGCATTAAAAATATTCTCCCGTTCATTCCTCTTCTGTTTGTTCGTCCTGAATTTGCGACCATTATTAATGAAACTTACAGAATTAACGGCATAGTGTATATGATATCCCCTTTCTCTGCTCCAATGTAATGAAAACATCACCTGGTATCCTTCATTAAAATAAACCCAGGCGAATTCGTATGCTATCTCCATCAGGGCATTCCAGTCAAAAGCCCTGTCATTACCAAGCGGTTCTACATCATGTATAGTCACCATTTCATGATAGACTCTCTTGCCTTTTCGTGAATTGATATGGAAGAACTCCTGTACGTGTAAGAATTGCTGAATGACAGCATCCACATCCAAACAGTCGCTTGCTCCTAATGCATTCCAACCATATACCTTTTCTCCCGGTTCGCCTCTGACGATAAAGTTCAGCAGATTAGGAACTGCGTCTGTATTCGTGTAATGTCTGTTTTTATATATTACTTTTCCATCAATATCTCTGACTGGATACCGACTTGTTAAATTTTTTACTTCTGCTACCATAATTCCAAAAACCTCCTCATACATTCTGTCAAATCCTGTCTCAGATCATCCTGATCTACGCCTTCGATCAGATCATTAAAATCCTGCTGCAGTCTTACCAGAGTCTCCAGTTTCTTAGGATCACGAGCCGTTCTCTTACGAAGGCCTTTCTCTATCATCTCATCGGCCAAGTTTTCCGGGGTTGTATTTCTTAATGCGGCTCTTTCTTCTAATTTCTCCAAGGTTGTTTTCGAAATTGCATAATTGACCAACACTTTACATTCTTCGCCAGGTACTTCATTTTTAACAATAGCTGGTTTTCTGGTTTTCATTAACGCTTTCTCCTATCTTGCCCTCTCTTGCTGCTGCTCAAAACACCAGTGCCAAGTATCAGGGCATATATTTTTATTTATATGTTAGTGTTAGCAAGCGTCGTAAAGTGTTATGTATAATTTCCCAGCATTCCCCATCATCTTATAATCCGACTGGCTGATTGAATTATGTACTTGCGAAAAAGAATCAAGCAGGCAGAGTTTTCCCCACTTGCTTGATTCTATTTCGCAAGTTTTCTCATGTTCTTTATAATTCTGTCAACTCCATAATTTTATAAATACCTTACTTGTTAGCAGATATCTTACAATATCCTTGGATTATGAATCAGTACTTCTGTCTCCGACAAGCATCCATATAAATTGATTCTGTGTTCCATTAAGATCGCATTAATAAGAGTCTCCTGTCGTGTTCTCTTCTGTTCGTTTGTTATGAATGTGCATCTATTATCTATGAAGCTAGCGGAATTAATAACATAATGTATGTGAAATCCTTCTTTCCAGTGCAATGTAAACAATGCCTGGTGGCCTTTATCAAAGTATGAACGGCCAAATTCGTATGCTACCTCCATCAACTCGTATCCAAGATTTGTCCAGATATCCTCCCAGGAACCATCAGGTATTCGCTCATCACGTTTATGCAAAGAAATGAATTCATGATAAATTCGTTTTTCTTTTCCCAATTCGGTACAGTTAAATTCCTGCATACTTAAAAATTGTTGAAGAACCGCTTCAACTCCCCAGAATTCATCTGCACCTAATATGTACCCGCCACGTTCCTTTTCACTTTCATCACCACTTATAATATGACACATCGATTTTAAAAATGTATTTACATTCACATAGTATCTGTAATTATATGGCATATCTCCGTCAATATTATCATAGTGATATCCTCTGGTTTCTTCATCATAGAAAGACAAGTCTCGCTGATTCATAATGTTTTCCTCCTTAATTTTGCTCTCTCTTACTGTTCAAAGCAACGCTAACGATGAGTCAGAGCAATTATTTTTATTTCTAAGTTAGTAAAACTGTGAGATGTTAATTACGATTTTCACGCATATTCTATCGTCTTTTAATACCCTGCTGCACGGAGATCGGTTCTCCGGCGTTGCCAGATGATTTCCAGTCATTCGTATATATTGAAAATCAGAACAATTATGTAAGGCACAAATATAATGAAATATGGAGGTATAATCAACATGGAAAACAACCTGCAGGATGACCTGATTACTATGGAAGAGTTTGAGTCACTGTTACAGATTGGCCGTTCAACTGCCTACCGACTTTTGCGATCCGGAGAGTTAAAAGCCTTTAAGATCGGCAGGATTTGGAAAATCCCCCGTGCAGCCGTGAAAGACTATATTCAGAGAAAGAGTTCCCTCAGAATCTCCTGATATCTTCTGGAAGACAAATCGGAAAATAACACCCGTGAACATCCGTTATCTTTCCGATTTGCCTGATTGTTTTCGTTATCCATATAACATGTCATTCAGCATGAGGCAGATATTTTATCTGCCTCTTCTTCCAAATCACCTATTTTGTCCGACATCAGATAGTTTACCGTATGAATTTCGGCTTGTTCACACGGAAAACAGGAGAATACAAATACTGTACACTTAAAGCGGAGCGCTCTCGCACGTCCAATACACTGCTCAAGCTCGCTTGAGATCGCATAGAGCTGTACTTCCCTCAACTTTTCATCAAGATATGTCACCATCAGGAACTCGTCCCCTTTATAAGTGATGCGTCTCAATCTGGGACGTTTATCCTCTTTTGTGTTTACATCTGCCCCAAGATAGCAGGCTATCAGCTTATAAAAAAATTCCTTCTCATAAGGAGTACCTACAACGGCCATATTCACTCCCTTTAGAGCATCAATTCCAGCAACATTCCCAAAGTGAAGACCATGCTTTCTGCAGCCTTCAATCTCTTCGAACTTCTTAAATGTGATAATTGCCGGTTTCTCATCTGCAGTTGTCTCTGGCGTCTTATACATTTTTCTTTTTAATCTGCTGATCCGATCTCTTACACTTCCTTTTTTTTCGCTCTCATCTTTCATTTCGTCGGCTTTAAGAATCAGACTTTTGGCTAATTTAAACACTTCATCCTTCTTTAAAGCCATCTGACTTCTTCCAAGAGAATAATATGTAAACTGAACCACTTTCCCTTCATATTTAGCATCCAGGGCCGGATGCATAATGACCGTTCTGTCAGAAAAGTAATCCCGATATATCTGCTCATTCAGTGTAGCCGAGAGGATGATCATCTTGTACTTCGGCAAATATTCCGGAGTAAAATAGTGTACAAATTTTCCTCCATCTTCTGACAATATAGCAAAAGCTCCGGCTTTTGCTATATCATTAATATCATCTCCGCCATAGAAAGATAAGTCATTTTTCTGAATCATCTCTTCCGATAATGGTATACAACTGCAGGGTGTGATTTTTTTATATATCTCTGTCTGACTGCTCAGAATTGTTTTCGCTATACCAGAGTATCCTGGTATTTCCTTTTTCGCGATCTGCTCAACTGAGGCAAGGCTGAGACAATGGGTATTACCGAAAATCTGCTTCAGCAGAATATCCTCATCAATAATGCAAACACGATCCTTCAGAACATCGCTCGACAGATGTAAGAATTTTGCATGTGTTGTTACGATAACTCTGGATTTCAACATCTCTTCCGTGTTTCCTAAAAGTCCCTCTACCTCTTGAATCAACGCCAAGCTTTCACTTTCTTCTTTCTTTATTTTCTTTAAATAATCAACCAGAACCTTCTTTGCTTCACGGTGCAGGCCTTTATCTTTATATGCCATGTACTTCTTCCTGATATCGACATCAACCATAGAATGACAATCCCGCAGGCTTGGGGTTTCATATATATCTTCTCTTGATACACCAACACGTCTAAGTCTGTCGCATATTTCATCTTTCAGATCATTTGTTGGAACAGCAATAATGAATTTCCGATTTTTCATTCTCGCTATAAGCCTTGTATAAGACTCCGTTTTACCCAACGCTGTCTGAGCTTTGATCAGATGAATGAAATTATCATTCGCTTCTGTCGCTTCGATCAGATTTCTCTGAAAAGCTTCCTGAGCTTCTTCTAAACTGCAGTAGTTCTTTTTTGCTCTGGTTACGCGTCTGTTGCAGCTAAGCGTCTTTACAATGTTTCCCAAACTCATACAGCTTCCATCCTCATAATATGGACAGAAGCTTTCAGAACAAGCCATCGGCTGATAGCCTTTCATATATTTAAGGTCTCTATACCATTTGTCTACCGTATCCTGTGAATAATACTCTTCAAGAACTTTCATAAACAGCGTTGGTCCACCTTTGAACTGGATCAGGTTCGTGGCGAGTGCAAAGCGTTCGTTATGATCCAACTCTTCACCCGATAGAAAGCGATTCAATAACTCACATGGAGTTGTACTGTTGATATCAAATCCTATAGATACTTTGCTCGTATTGCTTGAGTGAAATTTTTTCTTCTTACCATCAGGCCTAGCCGACACTCCTTTGGTTTTACTAATGTCTTCTAAAACAAAAAATGACGGAAATTGAGATTGAACTATTTTATGTACTATAGAATTTTCCTTAATTGCGTCATTTTCAAGCAAAGTAGAAAGGTAGAGAGCATCCCCCATAGCTGGCTGATCATCTGTAAACAACACTCGATTCTGTCTGCAAAAGTTTTTAATATCTCTCTGATAGTTTTTATTTCTTGCCAGTACTTCAGTCAGTGGAGGAAGAAAATTCACTAAAGCAATACGAGCATCTGCATTAAACTCTATTAACCTCTTACCACCCATAAACACCCTGTCCGGACTTTTACAGATTTGATCACTCTCTGGAAACAGCTTATAGAGCATATGTAAAACCAGATAAACTACATACATATCCTCGATCAGCGTCTCGTGAACAAACACGATGCGGAATCTCATATTCTCCGCCGTTGAGCTTAAAGTTTCATAAGAGAACGTAAACGGGATACCCCAATTAACACATCTGTTTCGGATCTCCTCATACGAAATACCGTCATCAAAATCCATTCCAAAGATCTGCATACCTGTGCAGTTCTCCTTACGCATCCCGCCAACCAGATGGCCAGGTAAAAAAGCATGTCTACGGTTTCCTACATAATCTGCAAGTTCTTCCAGATCATATTCTCCCCAGTGTTCTGATGCTCTCCTTTTCGTATAGTAATATTCCTTATCATCTTCAGGTTTTTTCTTGAATTTCACATGATCTATGCCTACAGATACATTCATCATAATAAATTTCCTCCGTTTCAATAAGCTCCAGTTTCTGCTGGAAAGCTTTGGTGATTTTTATTTAGATGTATGTGGAAATATCATTTTAAATTTTCTTAATTATTTCATTAACACAACAGTAAATCATTCAAAGGGGGATAAGAGCTTGTTTAATAACTACAGTGATGTAATGAGTGTATCCGATGCAGCAGAGGCTTTAAGTGTCGGTAAGAATCAGATTTATGCTTTACTTGGCAGCGGTAAGTTAAAAGGGTTCCGAATGGGACATACCTGGAAAATATCTAAGAAGAATTTGGAGGATTTTATTACAGAAGAGACGAAAAAGCAGTCTGCAGAAACAAAAACCGCATAGCAAAGCACAGAGTCGATTTAGTATCATGGGCTGGCAGAATGACACTGCCAGCCCTGCTTCTGTTCAAGCGGTCATCTTTTCTACAGCAGGCTGCTGAAATATAAAACTTTTATGATTTTCTTCAAACGAGTTGAGAATTTGCCGAATCTGTAGTATGATATTTCATAGCATTTCAGAGCAACCAAATTTAGCACGAGAGGAGATGAGGATTATGTGCAGTAAAGCTGTATTGAAGACCGTTTTACAAAGAGTCACCGATGAGTCACAGACTATATACGGCAACAAACTATCCAGTATTATATTATATGGTTCCTACGCCAGAGGCGATTACACAGACGAGTCCGATATAGATATCATGATTCTCCTAAACTGCAGCCGGGATGAAGTGGAAGCAATGCGACGGCCAACCTATGAGATGGCCAACGATATTTCGCTCGATGAAGATGTGTTCCTCTCCATTCTGTTACGGGATAAGAAAAATTTCGAAGAGAATCAGGATTTTCTACCATTCTATAAGAACATCGTCAAAGACGGGGTGAGAATATATGGATGAACGCAACAAGGATCTAAGCAAATACCGATTAGAGAAAGCAGACAGTTGCCTTGAATCTGCCCGTATTTTAATTAATGCTGGCGATTATTGCGGTGCAGCTAACCGCTCTTACTATGCGATCTTCCACAGTGTAAGAGCAATACTCGCTCTGGAAGGAATAGACTTTTCTAAACATGCCGGCGTCATGGCATATTTCCAAAAGAATTACGTCAAAACTGGTATCTTTGAAAAAGAATATTCGCGAATACTAAGAGAAGCTTTCGATGTGAGGTCCGACGCTGACTATGATGATTACTATATCATTTCGAAGGAAAAGGTAGAGCAACAGATCATCCAGGCACAATTCTTTCGAAACGGAGTTTTTGAATACGTTCAAAAGGTCATAGACGATAATAACACTTCATCCCAATCTTAGTTTTCGTTGTATATGAATCACTCCACACTTACAAAAGTCGGAACCGTCCTGCGGGAGTATTTGGAACGCTGCGAAGGAGGTAATAGATATTATGATTACATTATTTGATCAGCGTGAAGTTATGGAGGATTTTATCGCCAGTGAAATTGCGAATGAAGATAAGAGAAAATCGGAATCTCGTGCCCGTACCTTATATAAAAATGGGGTACCTGTTGATGTGATTGCATTAACATTTGATGTCAGCACCAAAACGGTAGAAAACTGGCTCGATCTTGTGCCGCAGGTATAATTTATGACAAAACTATATGATGAGAAGGAAATTCTGGAAGATTTTATCGCCAGTGAGCGTAGAGAGGAAAGAGAATATTTTGCGAAAGCAACAGCTATAAGACTGCGTATAAAGCACCTTTCTGTTGAAGACATCGCTGAGATTATAGGCTATAATACCAGTACGGTTGAACGTTGGATTGGGCTTGTGCCACAGATATGATCTATGATGAAACTTTATGATGAAGAAGAAATTCTGACGGATTTTATCGCCAGCGAGCGCAGAGAAGAAAGAGAACGCTTTGAGAAAAAGCGTCTTTCCGATCTTCTGCAAATGATTCAGAACGTGATGGTCAATTTAAACATAGATGCCGCGACAGCGCTGGATGCGTTAGGCATTTCTGAACAGGACCGTAGATTATTGGCTCCACTCCTGTAAGAATTTCTCAAACCTGTTTAACCTGTTAATCTTATTCTGTATGGTAAAAAAGAAAGCGGGGAGACATTCCATGTTTCTTCGCTTTCTCTTTTTTTCCTGACCGTCGCCGCTTACGGCTCCATCAAATCAGGGTACATCTCCTGCAACTCCTCCAGTTCTTTCGAGAACTGAATTCCCAGCATCAGGCCGAACTTGAAGTGTGCCACAACCTCATATGAATGAGACTGCACCTGCAGGTCCGTGATCTTCTCGATCTTTGCAAATTCCTCTGCCGGCATCTCCCCGGACGCAGCGTCCATCAGGTCACAGTACTCGTCTGTCACTTTCCTGTAGTCCGGGTCACTCGGCTTGACCTGTTCTGCCGGATAAAGCTTGCCCTCATAGAGTTTCTCTAAAATGCTCACATGTACCACCTCCTCTCCGATAAACGTAAAAAAGGCCAGGTGCTGCCACCTGACCTCATATATAAGAAAAACTCCAAAGCAAAATGCCTCAGAGCCTTCTGTCATTATAAGCATTGTTATACTGTCTATCTGACCCAGATTACCTCTGGCGGTTAGCTATCTCTTTACTTCCCTCTGCCGTCTCCGATACATCTCCAGCGCCTTTACGATGGTCTCCTCCATCTTCTTCGCTGATGTTCCCGGAGCAAAATATTTGCTGATCCGCTCCTTCGGCATCCGGAACTGTTCCACCTGATTCGGCTTTTCCTCCTGCATGATAGATAAGATCACATCCGGATGCAGCTTCCCTTCCTGTGAAAACTTACGCATCTTGATTGCCTGCTCATGAGAAGGCGTACAGTCCTCACTCTCCATTGTTTCAAGCAGAGTGTACTGTTCCGTATCATTCAGATAAGACAGCTCCACCGCCGGGCGCATCGCCATTTGAAGCATTCCCTTTTCTTTCAGCACGGAGTTGTCTACAAGCTCCAGTATTTCGGGAATCAGGTAGGTGAGGCGGATATAACGAAACACCTGATCTCGACTTTCACCACTCTTCTTTCCGATTTCTGCTGCGGAATCCAACTTTGTCGCCACTGGCGATGAAGTTAAATCCGTCCTCTTTCCCTGTCTTTTCATAGCATCCATCTTCATCTTGTAAGCGAAGGCTTTCTCTGACGGAAGCAGCTGTTCCCGCTGCAGGTTCGAGTCCACCATGATTACTGTGGATTCATCGTCCGTCATTTCACGCACAATACAAGGAATTGTATCAGCCCCAGCTAACTCACAGGCCAGCTTTCTCCTGTGCCCGGCGATCATCTCATAACCACCGTCAGGCTTCGGACGAACCAGCGCCGGTACAAGTACGCCGTACTGCTTCACACTTTCCGCCATCTCCATCATACCCTCATCCATCCGTACCTTAAACGGATGATCCGGGAAGTCTGTGATTTCTGACAGCGGGATTTCCACAACCTTCTCCCTCTGTTCCTCATCCCGCTCAGCCTGTGTAGTGAAAAGGCCGTCTACATTTAACAGATCAGCTACATTATTCTTCCCCAATGGCCAGTACCTCCTTTACCAGATTTCGATAAGCATCCGCCGCTTTTCCTTTGGGGTCATGCAGGAAAATGCTCTTGTCCGCCGTACTGATCTCTGCCAGACGAACTGTGGCCGGTATGACCGTATGCAGAACCGGCAGATGTTTTCCAAAATTCTCTTTGACCGCTGCAGCCGTTTCCTTACGGAAATTGGTCTCATTTACCATCGTCAGAAATATGCCGCCTACCTGCAGCTTTGTGTTGATCTGGCGTTTGATACTCTGTACCGTCCCCAGAAGCTCCGTCATGTCCTGTGCTGCCAGGTAATCTGCCTGTACCGGCACCAGCACGTAGTCTGATGCGGACAGCGCATTGATGACCAGCATCCCCAGCGATGGACGGCAATCCAGCAGGACATAATCGTAATCGTCTTTTACACTGTCTACATACTGGCGCAGCACCGTCTCACGGCTCATCACATTGACCAGGCCCACCTCCACGGCAGACAAAACACGATTCCCCGGCACGAAGTCAAAGCCTTCCTTGTGGTGCATGATCTCCGGGTGCTCCGCCTGCTGTACGCCCGCGATCACATCATTCATCGCTGTACCGAGGGATACCGGCAGATCATGAGGCTTTCTTAAGCCCAGCATCTTTGAAAGATCACCCTGGGGGTCGACGTCCAAAAGTAACACCTTCTTCCCACACATAGCCATTCCGGCACCAATATTGTACACACTGGTGCTCTTGCCGACACCGCCCTTCTGATTGGCGACGGCGATCACTTTTGTTTTCATCATAGTCAGTTTCTACCTCTCTTTCATATATTCAACCGGCGGTATCACAGAATATAGGTGACGCGCCGATTCTCTACAATAATGAAAAAAGCCGCTTACTCCAAACGAAGTAAGCGGCTGCACCTGTATTTCCATATGAACTTTTCTTCACGGAAGCTTCTCTGATTTTCCTCTCATAGAATCCCCTGATTTCCTCAACCGGTAAACTTTTTCATGGTCATTTACGTGCCCCATGATCTGTAAAATGAGCCGCAAAATCAGCAGATTCCCATCGCTCCAAAACCACTGTTTTACAGCGAATTCAGCCCACCACGACAAACAACTTAAAGTTCATCCGGTTTGGCGATTCATGGTCGCCTCCCCTGCATTCGCAACAGTTGCGTCCAAGTGTCCCATACTAATCAAAATTGATGCGCAACTGTTGCTCATGAGGGGAGGTGACTGTTGCACAGTCAACCTCTGTGAGTCAATAATTCCCCTTACGAGCAAGCTCGACGTAGAATTATTGACTCACAGAGGCTGACCATGAATCAGTAACCAAAGAAAACAAATCCGGTGATCCCTTTCAAATCTTTTCAAAAAATCGGGCCTTACGGATTGTACATTGTATACAAGATCTCCGAATTATTGCCCCCTTTTTTAATCAAAAAACTTCGCACATCGATTTTTGCCCCATTTTTAATCAAAATTTTCGGTACAGAAAAGGCCAAATCCGGTCAATTTCATTCAAACGCGACAAACCTGACAGTTGCTTAAAAGTTCTTTCAAAAGCCAAAAAGCGTCAAAAAACCCCGGAAAATGGTGTTTTTCCGGGGTTTTGAACCGTTTTGAAGTGCTTTGTACAGCCTGATTATCTCTTGCTGAACTGCGGTGCACGACGAGCCGCTTTGAGACCGTATTTCTTTCTCTCTTTCATACGAGGATCTCTCGTAAGGTATCCTGCCTTCTTGAGTACCGGACGAAGCTCCGGATCTGCTACGATCAGGGCTCTCGCGATACCGTGACGGATCGCGCCGGCCTGTCCGGTGGTGCCACCGCCGCCGACATTCACCAGAATGTCATACTTGCCTGCGGTGTTTGTCAGCTTCAGCGGCTGACGAACCACTACCTTTAAGGTCTCCGGTCCGAAATAGTCATCAAGATCTCTCTTATTCACGGTGATCTTGCCGCTGCCTGGGGTCAAATATACTCTTGCAACACTGCTTTTTCTTCTGCCAGTGCCATAATATCTTGCTGATGCCATGTCTTACTCCTCCTCTCCGTTAAAATGTCAGAACTTCCGGCTTCTGCGCTGCATGCGGATGCTCAGGTCCTGCATAAACGAAAAGCTTTCTATACATGTCTCTTCCCAAAGGTCCCTTCGGAAGCATACCCTTCACAGCGTGCTCAATCACGCGCTCCGGATGCTTTGCAAGCATCTCGTCCAGACGGGTTTCCTTTACGCCGCCGGCATAATCCGAATGGGTTACGTATACTTTCTGACTCAGCTTCTTGCCGGTAACCTTTACCTTGTCTGCATTAATCACGATTACATAATCGCCTGTGTCAATAAACGGCGTATACTGAGGCTTGTTCTTGCCTCTTAAAACGCTGGCAATCTGGGAAGCCATGCGTCCTAATGTCTGTCCCGAAGCGTCAACGACATACCACTTTCTTTCAATCGTTGCCGGGGTAGCTACATAGGTTTTCATCCGACCTACCTCCTGTATCCTGTACGTTCAAATTTAGATAATATTTTAAAAATTAATTTGTGATTGTGCTTCTGCCATCAACTGTGATGCGTCATTTGAAATAGCCTTACTTTAAGTTCCGATACTGCCGGGGCTTGTGACAATAACAGACTGAAAGCTGCTGCATTTCTTATGTACGGCAACATAAATAGGCAGGCCGCAACAACTTGAGATTATATTATAAGTAGGAAATCATGTCAACCGGAAATTTAACTTTTTACATTGAAATTTTTCGTTTAATTTCTAATTACCGTACATTTTGCCAAGTACAGAATTGTCCGTAAACAGGACGTTTGCGTGAGACGATTCATGCATCGGTGGCCGCCGGGAACGCAGTCGACGGAAATTCTGCCAGGCAAAATGGGCGGTTAATCGGGAAGCGTGGACTGGTTAATTCGAAAAGAAAACGCCCGTTCTCTGATTTGCTCCCCCAACTCTTCTGCCAGAGCTTTCATGCCCTCCTCATCCTCTACATCAAACCGGGCCGGAAGTGGGCTATCAATATCAATGACCCCCCAAACTTCTCCATCCACGAAAACAGGTGTTACGATCTCAGATGCTGTCGCGAGGTCACAGGCGATGTGGTTGCAGCAGCTTCTTACATCATCCACACGCTGCTGGCAGCGGCTTTCCACCGCCGTTCCGCACACGCCGCTGCCGACTTTGATGTGCGCCACCGCCGGTTTCCCCTGAAATGGGCCGAGTACCAGACTCCGTTTTATCCGGTTTTCTTTCTTATCCTCGATTTGAATTCCATTTTGATTTTCAACCAGTTTTTCGTTCTGATCCCCGTTTTGATTTTCAATCACTCCTTCGTTCTGATACCCGTTTTGATTTTCAACCAGTCTTTCGTTCTGATCCCCGTTTTGATTTTCAATCAGACTTTCATTCTGATCCCCCTTTTGATCTTCAGTCGAATTTACATCCTGATTCTTCGGTTTTTCCATCAGGTCTTTCATGATATAAAATCCCACCCAGTTGACCTGGTCAAGATAAAGATTCAGCATTGCCGATGTATTGGCAAGCGCCGCGTACAAATCTGGGGTCTCCCGAAAAATATCTTTGATATGCTGTACCATGGCAGCGTACATCTCTTTTTGGGTATAAACTTTTTTCTTTATGATATCCATTTTTTTCGTATGCCTCCGCTTTATGCAAATTTTCCGCTTTTCTGATTTTCCGGATAAGAAAACATCCGGATTTCATCTCTCAATTCGAGAAAGAATACGGCAGTAATTCCATCTTGCGTACCACCGAATATTTTCTCTGTTTGGTGAGGATTCATACAATAATAATTCTTTGCCTTTGTCACAGAATATTTTCTCAATTGTGTCATTTGTCATTTTGATTGTGGGTGTTTTCTTCGCTGAACTCAATCCCCACCAGCGTCAGCCCTCTAGCCGGTGATTTCGGGCCGGCTACGCCACGCTTTTTATCCTCAAGGATTTCCCACACATGTTCCGGCGGGTAGATGTGCAGCCCCACGCGGATCAGTGTCCCCGCAATCAGGCGCACCATATTGTAGAGGAACCCATTGCCGCGCACACGGATCGTAATCATATCGCCTTCTTTTTGCACAGATAGCTCATAGATCGTCCTTACCGTACTTAAGACCTGCGTGTGGGATGAGCTGAAACTGATAAAATCGTGCTCACCCACAAGATACCGTGCTGCTTCTACCATCGCCTCCACATCGAGCGGATAATAGACAAAGTAAGAATACAGGCGTTCGGTCGGCACAGGGAACTTCCGGTTCAGGATCCGATATTCATAGATTTTCGTGCTGTCACAGTGTCTGGGATGAAAATCGGCATTTACCTCTTCTGAGCTTTGAATGCGAATATCCTCCGGCAGTCTTTTGTTTAGCGCATAGGAAATCTTCTCCGGAGGGATTCTCGTCTCCGTGTCAAAGACAGCCACATTGCCCAGCGCATGCACACCGGAATCCGTGCGGCTCGCGCCGATCACAGTGACCGTCTCGCCCAGGAGGGCAGACAACTCGTGGTTCAACACAGCTTCTACGCTTACACCATTATCCTGAATCTGCCATCCGCAGTAATTTGTGCCGTCGTAGGCAATGACAAGTTTTATACGTTTCATCGCTTTTAAATTTCCTTCCCTGCGTTCAGTGTTCGGCCTTCTTTTTTGAAATATATAAAAGAGCAAAGCACAGCATTTCGATCAACTCCCGTTATCTAAATGTGATACGAAACCGGTGTTTCTTTTCTGCTACATGAACTCTTCATCCCCATATAATAATGCTTATGACACCGCAGATTCCAAACACTTGCATTCGGTGCGATCGTCCGATTTTTGAATGGAACATTTTTTGTGAAGCAAAATGTCGTCGAGTTCCGCAAAGCGGAACTCTTGTGCTTACGCACTGACTTCGACTTCTGACTCTGGTGTCACACTCTTATAATATCATTCTGACAAATACAGAAATCGAAAAGAATAACAACATAACTGCATATCCGATATAATCTGCCCTGTGATAGACCAGCGGATGAAGGCTTCCTCTCTCCCCCGCATACCCATAGCACCTGGCATCCATCGCCACTGCGAGATCCTGCGCCCGCTTTACCGACGATACAAACAAAGGCACAAAGATAGCAGCAAGCTTTCCGGCCCGCTGTATCAGGTTTCCTTCCGAGAAATTCGCTCCTCTGGCGATCTGCGCCTTGCGTATCCGTGCAGCCTCCTCATTCAGGACCGGGATAAACCGCAACGCGATCGTCACGATCATCGCGATATCACTCACCGGAACGCCGATTTTTGTGAGAGAATGCATGGCTTTTGCAAGGCCATCGGCCAGCTTTTCCGGTGTCGTTGTAAAAGTCAGCAGCGAACTGGCCACCACGGCCAGCATCAGCCTCCAGAAAAGCATGGCGCCCCTGCGCATACCTTCCACGGTAATGTGCAGAAATCCAAACCTAAGCACTTCCGTCCCTTCAGTGCAAAAGAAACAAAAGACAGATGTTATGAATAAAAATACCGTCACTCTTTTCATCGCCTGAAACATCATTTTCCCTGGGACACCAGAATTCATCCAGGCCAAAATGAGGATCAGCGTTAGTATAAGATACCACCAGGCAGTTGATATGAGAAACAACGGTATCAGATATAGAAACAGACCCATGAGCTTCACTCTCGGGTCAAGCTTATGGATGATGGAATTCCCCGGATAAAATTGTCCCAGACTCATACGGCTCATGCTTATTCTACCTTTTTCATGATTTATATCAACATGACACCAGAGGTAAAAGCACAGGAATCGGATGCTCGCATCTGGATTCATGTGTTTGGAACCCGTAAAACATGAGGATGCAGCCAATTTTAACCAAAAACGGGTCAAAATTAAGCGGAATCCGAATATTTTTAGGATTGCAGGAGCACATGATTAAACGCTTCGCGTTGACTCGGCGTGGAGCAATCCGTGGTGTCATGACTTTTGACCCCAGTATCATCAACATTGTACATATACACAGGAAATTCTTCTTCCAGCCGTACCCTTAATGGCACATCCAGCCCAATTTTGCCAAGTTCGTCCGCATGCCGAAACACTTCTTTTGGTCTCCCGTCAAATGCGACCGCTCCCTCGTGAAGTACGATGACTCTTTCCGCGAATTCAGCGACATCTTCCATGTGGTGCGTGGTAAAAAGAACGGTTTTTCCCTTTGCGTTATACTCGTCACGCAACATGGTAAACAGATTTGTTCGATCTGCCTGTGCCAGCCCTGCGGTTGGTTCATCCAGCAACAGCACTTCCGGTTCCATAGCCAGAACACCGGCCAGTGCGGCTTTACGCTTTTCTCCACCGGAAAGGGAGAGAGGTGACCTTCCCCAGGTTTCTTCTGGAAGCTGTACCACCTGCAATGCCTGTCTGGCAAGCATTTTTGCCTGTTCCATGTTCATTCCGAGGTTTTTGGGGCCAAACATAACATCTTCCAGTACGGTTTCGTCAAATAGCTGATGATCCGGATATTGAAAAACAATACCTGTGATCATTTTAGAAGCCTCCACCGTGCCCTGGGCAGGCTTCGCGAGTCCCCCCAGCAGATCTAAAAGCGTTGATTTGCCTGATCCCGTCTGACCAATAATTGCAATAAATTCTCCTGCATGAATGGAAAAATTCACATCCCTTAACGCAACCACCTGCATGTCAGTTCCACTGAAATATCTTTGCGTTACATGATTTAATTCAACTAATTTCTCTCCATCTTTTCTCTTCTTCAGATCAGGAGAAAAATGAGAATTCCTGATATAATTTTTCTTTTTCTCTTTCCCGCTTTTTTTTAATTCTTCTGCATTTCCCGATATTCCGGCGTTGTTTGTCGTTTCATCCTTTTTCCATATCCCAGGACTTTTAACTTTCTCTCTGGTCCCTTCCTCTTTTTTAACTTTCACACCTGTATCAGTCATGCGGTTCATACGAATTCCTGTGCACTGTGCTCCTATTAAACACGAAAGTTCCCGTCTCAATTCTTCTTCTGTCATGACGCCCTGGCGAATCGGAAGTCCTCTGAACCGCAGTTCTGCGGCAATCCCCGCTGCCTGCGGAAGTTCAAGTCCAAGCTCTCTAATCTGATTTTCGTTCTGAAAAATGTCTTCGGGTTTCCCGGACAGAACAATTCTTCCGCGATCCATCACGCAAATTCTGTCTGCTAAAAGTGCTTCCTCCACATCGTGGGTGAGCATCACGATTGCAATTTGCTTCTCGCCGCGTAACTTTTCTATCGCATGCAGAACCTCCCGTCTCCCTTGCGGATCCAGCATGGAAGTCGCTTCATCTAACACCATGCATTTTGGCTGCATTGCCAATACACCTGCGATGGCCGCCAGTTGCTTCTGCCCACCTGAAAGATATTCCACAGGGAAATTTGCCCTGTCGGAGAGACCGACAGATTTCAGAGCCTCATCGACCCTGTTTCGAATTTCGTCCGTCGGCAGTCCCAGGTTCTCCGGTCCGAAGGCGACCTCATCTTCCAGCAGCTGTGCCACCAGCTGATTATCCGGATTCTGAAATACCATGCCCACTGTGCTGCGGATGGCATACAGGTTCGCCTCATCCGCCGTGCTCTTCCCTTCGATTAGAACACTGCCGTCTGTCGGCATCAAAAGTGCATTCAAATGTCTTGCCAGCGTCGTTTTTCCGCTGCCGTTGGCCCCCAGAATGACGACAAATTCTCCCTCTTCGACGGAAAATTTTAGCGCATCCAGAGATTTCTTTTGGGATATGATATCTCCATCCTCATTTTTCGTAGTATATATGTGGGTGAGATTACTGACCTCGATTAAACTCATTCTTTCTCCAAATAACACATGGCATGTCCTTTTAATATGAATTGATTCTCACAGCACACCAGGTTCCGTTGATTACAGCAAATCAAACTTTAAGCCTGGATTCTTTAAAAAAAGGCTGATCACCCGACCAGCCTTTTCCTTATTTTAAAATTCATTTGTCAACATGAAACCAGACACTCTGTACGTCTGTT
The DNA here is from genome assembly GCA_021203205.1 of Lachnospiraceae bacterium. Lineage (GTDB taxonomy): Bacteria > Bacillota > Clostridia > Lachnospirales > Lachnospiraceae > SIG308. The sequence continues at coordinate 25,751 of JAJQBQ010000002.1, forward strand.
CTAATTGCATAAGATGTCATCATCACAGACGATAGAATCCCTTTATTACACCAGCTCCAGCAGCACCATCATCGCTGCATCGCCCTTGCGCTGGCCGATCTTAACGATTCTGGTGTAACCGCCGTTGTGCTTGCTGCCGGCGTACTTCGGTGCGATCTCATCGAAGAGCTTATCAGCGACACTCACAGTTTTGGTAGCTTTCTTTTTGCCCTTGTTCTCCTTCGGCACTTCTACCACCGGATAGAGAACCGCGAGCATCTTTCTTCTGGCATAAAGGCGGGAAGGCTGATCCCTTTTGATCTTCTTATCAACCTCATCGTAGACGGTTACCTTTTTGCCGTCCACGACCTGCTTCAAGTTCTTGCCATCCTTGTCCTTGCGGGCAACTTTGGCCTTTACGGTTACTTCATCGTAATTATCTTTTTCTTTTACTGCCAGGGCAACCAGTCCCTCCGCGATTCTGCGGACTTCCTTTGCTCTCGCTTCTGTCGTCACGATTCTTCCATGATACAGTAAGCTGGTTACCTGGGAGCGGAGTAATGCTTTTCTCTGGCTGGAAGTCCGTCCCAGCTTTCTATAACCTGCCATCTCTTACCTCCTGGTTAATTTTCATTCGGGCGAAGCTGAAGGCCAAGTTCCTTTAACTTGTTCAGAACCTCATCCAGCGACTTACGTCCCAGGTTACGAACCTTCATCATGTCCTCAGGTGTTCTGTTGATCAGCTCTTTGACCGTATTGATCCCAGCCCTCTTCAGGCAGTTGTAAGAACGCACGGACAGTTCAAGCTCATCTATATTCATCTCGAGCGCGCTTTCCTTCTCATCTTCCACGACTTCAGTCTTCACATCAATCGTTCTCACATTTTCGGAAAGGTCGATGAAAAGCATCAGCTGCTCGTCCAATAATCTTGCGGCAAGGCTCACTGCCTCATCCGGTCCGATGGTACCGTTCGTATATACTTCCAATGTCAGCTTGTCAAAATCGGTCGTCTGTCCCACACGGGTATCCTCGACAATCATGTTGACACGCTCCACCGGTGTATAAATCGAATCGATCGCGATCACACCGATCGGCAGATCCTGCCCTTTGTTTTTATCGGCACTCACATAGCCTCTGCCATTCGTGATGGTGAGCTCCATGTTAAGCCTGCAGTTGTCGCCTCCGTTTAAGGTGGCGATCACCTGATCCGGATTCATGATCTCGATGTCGGCCAGCGGCTGAATGTCCGCCGCGGTGACGACACCCTCTCCCTCATACTCGATGTACACCTTGACTTCCCGTGCGGTTTCGTTATTGTTGCGAATCGCAAGGTTTTTGATGTTCATGATGATCTCAGTGACATCTTCTTTCACCCCGGGAATCGAGCTGAACTCGTGAAGGACCCCATCAATCTTGATATGGTGAACCGCGGAGCCAGGCAAAGATGAAAGCATGATCCTTCTAAGAGAATTTCCAAGTGTTGTGCCGTACCCTCTCTCGAGCGGTTCCACGACAAACTTGCCATACTTTTTATCTTCCGACATTTCCTCGATCGTAATCTTTGGCTTACTGTTAATATCAAGCACTCGTAGACCCTCCTTATTGGAAACTTAAGCTTACTTGGAGTACAACTCGACAATAAGCATCTCATTCACCGGGATATCAATCATATCTCTGGTCGGGAGTTCTTTCACGACACCGCTTAAATTTGCATGGTCTGCTTCCAGCCACTCCGGAACCAGACGGCCATCGGTAACCTCAAGGATCTGTTTGTAACGATCTGAGGATTTGCATTTTTCCTTAATCTCGATTGTATCGCCGGCCTTTACCAGATAAGACGGAATATTCACACATTTGCCGTTCACCAGCACATGCTTGTGGTCAACAATCTGACGTGCTTCCTTTCTCGTTCTCGCATAGCCTAAGCGGAAGATTACATTATCAAGGCGGCTCTCGAGGAGGATCAGAAGGTTGTGACCAACCGTTCCTTTCATCTTCTTTGCCTTGGCATAATAATTACGGAAAGGTTTCTCAAGTACGCCATAGATAAATTTCGCTTTCTGCTTTTCCTTCAGCTGAAGGCCGTACTCACTCTGCTTCCGATTCGATCTTTTTAATTCTCTGTTGGACTTTTTGTCAATCCCAAGATATACAGGGTCAAGGCCCAACGACCTGCATCTCTTCAGTACAGGAGTTCTGTCAACTGCCATCTTAACTTATACCTCCTAATTAGACTCTTCTGCGCTTCGGCGGACGGCAACCATTATGCGGAACCGGCGTAACATCCTTAATGCTGACCACTTCCAGGCCTGCTGCCTGAAGTGCGCGGATAGCCGCCTCACGACCCGAACCCGGGCCCTTTACCATAACGTCCACATACTTTAACCCATGAATCAGTGCCGCCTTTGTAGCTGCTTCCGATGCCATCTGTGCTGCATAAGGAGTCGATTTTCTTGATCCCTTGAAACCAAGTCCACCGGCACTCGCCCACGACAGTGCATTACCCTGCGTATCGGTGATGGTGACAATCGTATTATTGAACGAAGCCTGGATATGTGCCTGGCCGCGTTCTACATTCTTTTTAACGCGCTTTTTTGTTACTTTCTTCGCAACCTTTTTAGCCATTATTATCCTCCCTGTAGGGTCTCCTTACTTATTTCTTCTTGTTAGCCACAGTCTTTCTCGGGCCCTTGCGTGTGCGCGCGTTCGTCTTGGTCTTCTGACCGCGAACCGGCAGGCCTTTTCTGTGACGGATGCCGCGATAGCAGCCGATCTCCTGCAGACGCTTGATATTCAGTGCAACTTCTCTTCTCAAGTCGCCTTCCACCGTGTAATGCTGTTCGATGACATCGCTGATTCTGCGAACTTCATCATCGGTCAGATCCTTCACGCGTGTATCAGGACTTACTTCCGCCGCTTCGAGAATCTTGTTCGAGCTGACTCTGCCAATGCCATAAATATAGGTCAGGCCGATCTCTACGCGCTTTTCTCTTGGCAAATCAATACCAGATATACGAGCCATGTTGTATGAACCTCCACTTGAAACTAAAGTAGCCGCCCGGCCGTAGCCCGTCCAACTGGACGTCTGAAATGTAGTACGGTAAGCAGAACTTTTTCATAATGATAAATATTTTAAAGCAATGATCCCTACGGTACGGGTCAATGCTGCAGCCGCAATGCATGGACAACTTATCCCTGTCTCTGTTTGTGCTTCGGGTTTTCGCAGATAACACGGATGCTGCCTTTTCTCTTGATAATCTTGCACTTCTCGCAGATAGGCTTCACTGATGATCTAACCTTCATGGTTAATCCTCCTTTCAAAAAAGTCCACCGATGAATATAGCATGGATTTTTCTTTATTGCAAGCTTCTTTTACATAAAATTTCCATAATTTGTTACTATTGTGAAATAGTAACTTATTTGTCTCTCCAGATGATTCTACCTTTTGTCAGGTCATAAGGAGAGAGCTCCATCTTCACCTTATCACCAGGCAAAATTCGAATGAAATTCATACGAAGTTTGCCGCTGATATGTGCCAGTACCTTATGGCCGTTCGGCAATTCCACCTGAAACATTGCATTCGGCAGCTTCTCAACGACAGTACCCTCAATTTCTATAACATCTGATTTGGACATTGATACCTCCATTTGTTTTAAAGCGTGAATTCCACCCACAAACATTTCTATTCTTTTTTCAGCGAAAGGATCTCCGGATCTCCGTCTGTGATCAGCACCGTGTTTTCATAGTGGGCAGCAAGAGAATGATCCTGTGTCACTACAGTCCAGTCATCATCCAGCCATTCAACCCGCCATGTTCCAAGTGTAATCATGGGTTCAATCGCCAGAGTCATACCTGCGCGAAGCTTTGGACCGCGCCTGAGCTGTCTGAAATTCGCAATCTGCGGATCTTCATGCATCTGTTCGCCGATACCATGCCCGGAAAGGTCCCGCACAACCCCACAGCCGTTCTTTTCTGCATAACTCCCTATGGCGGTTGAAATATCATTCAAATGACAGCCTGCCCTCGCATAGCGTATTCCTTCGTAGAAACACTCCTGCGTGATGCGCATCAGCCGCTTTGCCTTCGGTGAAACCTCACCCACCGCATGTGTGCGGGCCGCGTCGGAATGATATCCCTTATAACACAGAGCCGTATCAAGACTGACAATATCTCCTTCTTTCAGGTGCCTTTTTTTGCTGGGAATTCCATGCACAACTTCCTCATTAATTGAGATACAGATGGAAGCCGGAAACCCTTCGTAATGGAGGCAGGCCGGAGTGCAGCCGTAGCTTCGTATCACTTCTTCACCGACACGATCAATCTGATACGTTGTAACTCCGGGCTGAATGATCTTCGCCATCTCCTCATGTACAATCGCAAGAATTCTTCCCGCTTCCCTCATCAGTGCAATCTCAGACTGAGACTTAATCGTGATAGACATATTCGACCTCTTCCAGAGCCCATAGAGCCAATTTCATGATACCATGAATCAGAATCCACAATATAGGTTCCGACAATGCAGGCTCTTACATCAAAATATCTCTTCCGGATGTCTCACACGTCCAATCGTTTCGCATAGTGAAACATATTTCGCTATGCGAAACGATTGTCTTCATACTTATTTGAAGTTACTTCAAAATATCCTGAATCTGTGCGAACACCTGCATCATGTCGACGGTACCGTCCACGTTTTTCAGCGCACCGCATTTCTCATAATAGTCAATGAGCGGCTGCGTCTGCGCATGATAGACATCCAGACGCTTCTTTACAGTCTCCGGCTTGTCATCATCTCTTAAGATGAGCTTTGCACCGCAGCGGTCACAGATACCTTCCTGCTTCGGCGGAATGCTGACAATGTGGTAGGTAGCCCCACAGGACACACACGCTCTGCGGCCGGACATTCTCTCTACGATATTCTCATCCGGCACATCCACATTGATGGCAAAATCAATCTTGTCGCCTGCTTTCGCAAGGGCGGCATCCAGTGACTCTGCCTGAGGAATAGTGCGTGGAAACCCGTCCAGCACGTAACCGTTTTTGCAGTCATCCTTCTGCACACGGTCAACCACAAGATCCACCACAAGCTCATCCGGAACCAAAAGTCCCTGATCCATATAGGTCTTCACTTTCGTGCCCAGCTCGGTGCCTTCCTTGATGTTCGCGCGGAAGATATCGCCGGTTGAAATATGCGGAATTCCGTAAGTATCCGCTATCATTTTCGCCTGTGTGCCCTTACCGGCGCCAGGCGCTCCTAACATAACAAGCTTCATGTTTATTCCTCAATTATTTCTTCCCTGCCCCGAAACATTGACCGGGACAGGGACAACCAGATTTTAAACATCGTTTCTTTTTATTACTCTGCCAGGAACCCGCGATAATTTCTCACAACCATCATGGACTCAATCGCCTTCATCGTCTCAAGCACAACGCCTACGATAATGATGAGCGATGTTCCGCCAAAGCTGATATCTGCTCCGAATACGCCGGAGAAGAAGATTGGTACCGTAGCAACAATAATCAGACCAACCGCGCCGATGAAAACGACGTATCCCAGGATCTTATTCAGATAATCCGTCGTCGGTGCACCCGGTCGAATACCCGGAATAAAGCCGCCCTGCTTTTTCATGTTGTTCGAAACTTCCATCGGATTAAAGGTAATCGAGGTGTAGAAGTAAGAGAAGAACACAATCAGGAGGACATACACAATAAACCCGATGGTATACTGCATGTTATCCAGGTTGAACCAATAGCTGGTGGTCAGATAATGCGTCCAGGTTGCTGAGGAGCCGAACAGGTTTGCAATAATAACCGGGAACTGCATCAGAGAAGATGCAAAAATGACCGGAATAACGCTGGATGTGTTAACTTTCAGCGGAATATAAGAACTGTTTCCTCCGATCATTCTTCTCCCGACAACTTTCTGGGAATACTGAACCGGAATGCGGCGCTCACCGGCATTCAGGACAACAACAAATGCTACCACGAATACGATAATGGCAATAATTACCACTGCGCCAAGGATCGAATAACCGATACCTTTCTCGTACTGTCCGGATACATACTTTGTAAAGAGAGACGCGATATCTTCCGGAATTCTGGATACAATATTGAACAGAAGTACCATGGAGATACCATTTCCTACACCGAACTCCGTGATCTGCTCACCGATCCACATAACTGCTGCGGAACCGGCCGTCATGGAGAATACAGACATAAGCACATTCCAGAACGTATATTCGTCGCCGAACAGGCCAAGGTTGCCAAAGCCGATGGCCATGGCAATACTCTCGATCAGCGCAAGCGCAACTGTGAGGTATCTTGTACCTGCCGCAAGTTTCTTTCTGCCCTCTTCGCCTTCGCGCTGCATCTCTTCCAGCTTCGGAATTGCGATCGTCAAAAGCTGAATGATGATGGATGACGTGATGTACGGGGTGATGCTCAGTGCGAATACGGAATAGTCGCTGAACGAACCGCCGGTCATGGCGTCAAAGAATCCAAAGCTGCCAGAGTACTGCGAGAGCACAGACGAGATGACACTCGAATCTGTGCCCGGAATCGGCAGCTGTGCGCCGATTCGCAGTACCAGAAGCATCAGAAAGGTGAAGAACAGCTTGCCCCGAATCTCTTTAATTTTAAATGCGTTAACAAGCGTTTTGATCATTTATAATACCTCGCAGGTTCCGCCAGCCGCTTCAATTTTGGCTTTTGCTCCTTCACTGAATGCATTTGCTTTGACGGTAAGTTTTTTCGTCAGCTCTCCGTTCGCCAGAATCTTCACGCCGTCACGCGGATTCTTAACGATGCCTTCCTCAATCAACGTCTCGACCGTAACCACAGAGCCGTCCTCAAAGCGCTCAAGCGCTGCTACGTTGATGGCTACAATTTCTTTCGAATTGATATTCGTGAAGCCTCTCTTCGGCAGTCTGCGATACAAAGGCATCTGACCGCCTTCAAAACCGACTCTCGGCGCGCCGCTGCGGGCTTTCTGTCCCTTGTGGCCCTTACCTGCAGTCTTGCCGTTGCCCGAGCCGTGACCGCGGCCTCTGCGGAAGTTATCGCTGTGAACAGAGCCGGCCGCCGGACTTAAATTCGATAAATCCATGTCGCACCTCCTAAATTTCTTCTACTTTTACCAGGTGCCTCACCTGCTGTACCATGCCGCGGATCGCTTCATTGTCCTTCTGCTCTACCGTCTGGTGAAGCTTGTGGAGTCCCAGAGCTTCAACTGTCTTCTTGTGCTTCGGAATGGCGCCGATCGTTGACTTTACTAACGTAATCTTTAACTTTTCAGCCATGATAAATCTAACCTCCTTATGGTCTTCCGGATGAAATAACCGGCTTACCTGTCTCCCGCGTAAAATTGAAACGGTAACAGGTAAGAGTTATCCATTCTTCCGGCAATCCTTAGCTTATAACTTCCTCGACAGCCTTGCCGCGAAGTCTCGCAACCTCCTCAGGAGTCTTTAACTGAGCCAGCCCCGCCATCGTAGCGAGCACGACATTCTGCTTGTTGTTTGAACCGAGGGACTTGGTACGGATATTCTTGATACCTGCCATCTCCAGCACGCTTCGCGCCGGACCGCCTGCGATTACACCGGTACCGGCATTGGCCTTCTTTAAAAGCACCTGTGCGCTTCCGAAAATACCGATGGTGTCGTGCGGAATGCTCTGATTCTCATCAATCGGAACTTCAATGAGACTCTTTGTGGCTTCTTCCCTTGCCTTGCGAACCGCTTCCGGAATCTCAGTCGCCTTGCCGGTGCCTACACCGACATGCCCATGGCCGTCACCAACCACCACGAGAGCGGCGAATCTCATGTTGCGTCCGCCTTTTACTACTTTGGTAACGCGCTTTATGGCAACGGTTCTCTCCTCGAGTTCCATCTGACTTGCGTCGATAATAGTACGCTTCATGTTTCTCCTCCTATTAGAAATCCAGGCCGGCTTCTCTGGCAGCTTCTGCCAACGCCTGAACCTTGCCGTGATAAATGTAGCCGCCTCTGTCAAAGACAACCGTAGTGATTCCCTTTTCCAGAGCTCTTGCTGCAATTACCTTGCCAACCTGTGCCGCTGCAGCCACATCATCCGTGTACTGCAGTTCTTCGCTGATCTCTTTTTCGAGGGTACTTGCGGATACGAGCGTCGTAGCCGCAACATCGTCAATGATCTGCGCGTACATGTGACGGTTGCTGCGGAAGACAGCAAGACGAGGTCTGTCTGCAGTGCCACTTAACTGGTTGCGCAGTCTCCTGTGTTTTTTCACACGGATTTCTGATCTGTTTCTCTTACTAACCATTTTTGCCACTCCTTACTTTACTTTTTACCTGTCTTGCCGACTTTACGACGGATGGTCTCATCCGCATACTTGATGCCTTTGCCCTTGTAAGGTTCCGGCGCTCTCTTCTTACGGATCTCGGCGGCGTACTGTCCAACCTTCTCCTTGTCAATTCCCTTTACGATGATCTTGTTCTGACCTTCCACAACAGCCTCAAGCCCTTCCGGATCCATCATCTCTACCGGGTGTGAATAGCCTAAGGACAGGATCAGCTTCTTACCCTGCTTCTGGCAGCGATAGCCGACGCCGTTGATCTCAAGAACCTTCTCATAACCCTTTGTTACGCCGATCACCATATTGTTGATCAGAGTTCTCGTAAGACCGTGGAGAGACTTCATCTTCTTCAGATCATTCGGTCTGGTCACCACAATCTCGGAACCTTCCTGTTTGATTGTCATCTCCGCCGGGAGCACTCTGGTGAGTGTTCCCTTCGGTCCCTTTACCGTCACTTTATTATTTTCTGCGATATCGACAGTAACGCCTGCCGGTATAGCGATAGGCATTTTCCCAATTCGTGACATGCCGTACCTCCTTATATTCTTACCAGATGAATGCGAGTACTTCTCCGCCGATTCCGCGGGTACGCGCCTCTTTATCTGTCATAACTCCCTGGTTCGTGGAAATGATGGCGATACCAAGTCCGCCAAGCACCTTCGGAAGCTCATCCTTGCCTGCATAAATACGGAGACCCGGCTTCGAAATTCTCTTTAAGCCCGTGATTACCTTCTCGGTCTTGTCTGCACCGTACTTTAACGTGATGCGGATAACCTTGAAACCGTCTTCCTCAAGGATCTCATATTTTCTGATGTAACCCTCGTTCAGAAGAATTTCAGCGATGGAAAGCTTCATTCTGGACGATGGGATATCTACCGTGTCATGCTTCGCAATATTCGCATTGCGGATTCTTGTGAGCATATCCGAAATTGGATCATTCGTTGTCCTCATTTTCAATCTCCTTCCTGATCAGCTTACCAGCTTGCCTTCTTCACACCCGGAATCTCGCCCTTGTAGGCCAGCTCACGGAAGCAGATACGGCAGATGCCGTATTTTCTCAAATATGCGTGCGGACGTCCGCAGATACGGCAACGGTTATAAGCCTGCGTGGAAAACTTTTTCGGACGCTGCTGCTTTACCTTCAACGATGTTTTAGCCATGGATATTCTCCTCCTGAATTATTTTGAAAATGGCATGTTGAACAGTGTCAGTAACTCGCGGGCTTCCTCGTCCGTCTGTGCTGTGGTTACGATGATAACGTCCATGCCTCTGACCTTGTCTACCTTGTCATACTCGATCTCCGGGAAAATCAGCTGCTCTTTGATGCCGAGCGCATAGTTTCCTCTGCCATCGAAGGAATTCGGGTTGACACCGCGGAAGTCACGCACGCGCGGCAGCGCCAGATTTACCAGGCGATCCAGAAACTCGTACATCTTCTCGCCTCTTAAGGTCACCTTGCAGCCGATCGGCATGCCTTCACGAATCTTGAAGTTTGCGACAGACTTCTTTGCCTTAGCGATGACTGCCTTCTGACCTGTGATCGTCTCAAGATCCTTCACTGCGGAATCCAAGAGCTTCGCGTTTTCCTTCGCTTCGCCGACACCCATGTTGACAACGATCTTGTCAAGCTTCGGTACCTGCATGATATTCTTATATCCGAACTTTTTGATCATGGCGTCCACAATCTCGTTCTGATAAGTTTCTTTTAATCTGCTCACCTTAAACGGTCCTCCTCTCAATTCCTTAATCAATGACCTTGCCGGTCTTCTTTGCAATACGGTGCTTCGTCTTCTTGCCGCCTTCCTCATCCACGCGGATTCCGACTCTGGTAGGCTGACCGTCCACTAAAAGCATGACATTCGAAATATCGAGCGGAGCTTCCTGGTTCACAATACCACCCTGCTGATTCTGCGCACTCGGTTTCGTGTGCTTGGTCACCATGTTGACGCCCTCAACGGTAACCCTGTGATTCTTATGGTCTACCGCAAGAACCTTGCCTTCTTTATCCTTATCCTTGCCGGCGATCACTTTTACGAGATCGTCTCTTTTAATCTTGCTTAATGCCATATCAAGGATACCTCCTTATAATACTTCCGGTGCCAGGGAAGCGATCTTCATGAACTGCTTATCACGAAGCTCTCTCGCAACCGGCCCAAATATACGTGTTCCTCTCGGCGTCTTGTCATCCCTGATAATTACGGCAGCGTTCTCGTCAAAACGGATATAGGAACCGTCCTTGCGGCGAACCGTATTCACGGTGCGGACAACCACTGCCTTAACCACGTCACCCTTCTTGACAACGCCGCCGGGCGTTGCATCTTTGACCGAGGCAACAATGATGTCTCCCACATGTGCGTATCTCCTGGTGGAACCGCCCATGACTCTGATGCAGAGTAACTCCTTCGCACCTGTATTATCAGCGACTTTCAGTCTGCTTTCCTGCTGAATCATCTGACATACCTCCTTAACTTATCTGGCCTTCTCGACGATCTCAACCAGACGCCATCTCTTGTCCTTGGACAGAGGTCTCGTCTCCATCACCTTGACCGTATCGCCAATTCTGCACTCGTTGTTCTCATCATGTGCCTTTAACTTGTAGGTCTTTTTGCCGATCTTCTTATACACAGGATGCTTTACATGGTCCTCCACCGCCACAACGATGGTCTTATCCATCTTGTCACTGACGACCTTGCCGGTGCGTGTCTTTCTCAAATTTCTTTCTTCCACGATGAACTCCCTCCTTTATGCATCCTTCTTCTGGGTCAGGACAGTCTGGATCCGGGCAATGTTCCTGCGAACTTCTTTGATCCTGCCTGTATTATCCAGCTGGTTTGTCGCATTCTGGAATCTTAAGTTGAACAGCTCCTTCTTGGCAGCTACCAACTCGTCATTTAAATCCGCCGCTGTTTTGGATTTTAAATCTTCCACATATTTCTTAGTTTTCACTGTCATCACCGCCTTCTAACTCTGCCTTGGATGCGATTCTGCAACGGATCGGCAGCTTATGCATGGCAAGACGAAGCGCTTCCCTCGCCGTCTCCTCCGGTACACCCGCGACCTCAAACAGTACACGGCCCGGTTTTACTACCGCCACCCAGTATTCGGTGGAACCTTTACCGGAACCCATTCGGGTCTCAGCAGGCTTCGCTGTTACCGGCTTATCCGGGAAAATCTTGATCCAGACTTTACCGCCTCTCTTGATATAACGGGTGATCGCCACACGGGCAGCCTCGATCTGGTTGGAGCGGATCCAGGCCGGTTCCAGAGCCACAAGCCCGTATTCGCCGTTCGTGATCTTATTTCCCCGCATCGCCTTTCCGGACATGGAGCCGCGGAACTGCTTGCGATGCTTCGTTCTTTTTGGCATTAACATTTATTTATCGCTCCCTTCCTTGACTGTCTTTTTCGGAAGTACCTCCCCCTTGTAGATCCAGACCTTTACGCCCAGCTTGCCATAAGTGGTATCTGCCTCGGCAAAGCCGTAATCAATGTCTGCGCGCATAGTCTGAAGCGGGATCGTTCCTTCACTGTAGGACTCTTTGCGGGCGATATCCGCGCCGCCGACACGGCCTGCAACCGTTGCCTTGATTCCCTTTGCCCCCGCCTTCATGGTTCTCTGCATGCAGGACTTCATGGCTCTGCGGAAGGAAATACGGTTTTCAAGCTGGCTGGCGATGTTTTCCGCCACGAGCTGAGCCTCTCTGTCCGGGCGCTTGATCTCTTTGATGTCGATCGACAGCTTCTTTGTGGTAAGTTTTGCCACTTCCTTCTTCAGCTTCTCGATCTCTGCGCCGCCCTTGCCGATCACGATACCCGGCTTTGCGGTGTATACGATGACGCGGATGCGATCCGAAGCTCTCTCGATGTCGATCTTCGAAACGCCGGCTGCGTAAAGCTTCTTTTTCAGAAACTTTCTGATATTATAGTCTTCCACCAGATTGTCCGCGAAGTCGCCTTCCGCGTACCATCTGGACTCCCAATCCTTGATGACGCCGACTCTTAAGCCGTGGGGATTAACTTTCTGACCCATGTTCTCTCCTTTCAGACTACTTCTCGTTCAGAATGATGGTAATATGACTCATTCTCTTCTCAATTCTGTATGCGCTGCCGCGTGCTCTCGGCTGAATTCTCTTCATAATCGGCGCACTGCCCGCGTAGCATTCCTCGATATACAGATGCTCTGCGCTCATGCCGTTGTTGTTCTCGGCATTTGCGATCGCCGACTTTAACAGCTTTTCGATGACGCTCGAAGCGTATCTCGGGCTGTACTCCAGGATCGCCAGCGCGGTGGTAACATCCTTGCCGCGGATGGAATCGAGTACAAAGCAGGCTTTCTGAACAGGGATGCGGGCGTAGGATAACTTCGCCGAAGGCCTCTCGTCCTTAACTGCATTACGTTCCCTCTTAATCTGGGATCTGTGTCCTCTTGCCATGGATGGCACCTCCTTATCTATCTCCTGGACTTCTTATCGTCTTTACCGTGTCCACGGTAGGTTCTGGTAGCCACGAACTCGCCGAGCTTGTGTCCAACCATGTCTTCCGTGATATATACAGGAACATGTCTTCTGCCGTCATGAACCGCGATCGTAAGTCCTACCATCTGGGGGAAGATCGTCGAGCGGCGCGACCAGGTCTTGATCACCTGCTTGTCGCCGGATGCGTTCACGGCGTTAACTTTCTTCAACAGGCTTTCGTCTGCGAAAGGTCCTTTTTTCAATGAACGAGCCATTTGCTCCTACCTCCTATTTCATACTCTTTCCGTCGCGTCTTCTTACGATCAGCTTATCGGACTGTTTCTTCTTCTTTCTGGTCTTGTATCCCAGTGCAGGCTTGCCCCACGGAGTCGACGGACCCGGACGGCCGATACCGGTCTTACCTTCACCACCACCGTGCGGATGGTCGTTCGGGTTCATAACGGAACCGCGGACGGTCGGGCGGATACCCATGTTGCGCTTGCGTCCGGCCTTACCGATATTTACCAGGCCATGCTCGATGTTGCCGACCGTACCGATGGTGGCGCGGCAGTTTAACGGAACCATGCGCATCTCACCGGACGGGAGGCGAAGTGTTGCATACTTGCCTTCTTTTGCCATCAGCTGCGCACTGTTTCCTGCGGAACGAACCATCTGTGCGCCCTTGCCCGGGTGAAGCTCGATGTTGTGTACCTCGGTACCAACCGGGATGCATTCAAGCGGGAGGCAGTTGCCTACACGCACTTCCGCATTTGCACCGTTCATAACGGTCATACCATCAGTCAGGCCTGCCGGAGCGATAATATAACTCTTTACGCCGTCCGCATAGCAGATCAGCGCGATATTCGCGGTGCGGTTCGGGTCGTACTCGATGCCGATGACCTTTGCCGGAATATCATCTTTTCTTCTCTTAAAATCAATCACACGGTACTGTCTCTTGGAACCGCCGCCCTGATGGCGCACTGTGATTTTCCCCTGATTGTTACGACCCGAATTCTTCTTCAGATTGTGTGTCAGCGACTTTTCCGGGGTCTTCTTGGTGATCTCGGAATTGTCGAGGCTGGTCATAGCTCTTCTGGAGGGAGTATATGGGTTGTATGTCTTGATAGCCATTACTGTGAACTCCTTTCACGTCCTCGCACTTATTTTTTTCGCAGGATCTTAAGCTTTCGGCTGTACAGACCGGTTTGTTGTCGCAATAAGCATCTTATAGTAAGTCTGACATTTTATATATGCTAGTTTTAAGATTGCTTCATTGCTCTGTCAAAGCAGCTGTCTCCCGCATAATTTTCATTTTCTGCCCCGAGGTTTTTCACCTCGTTTTTATGTTGTTATGGCTGTTTTTGTTCGCCCCGCATAAAAACGCTGTGTTTTTTTCTTTACAGCCCCTCGAAGATCTCGATGTCCTTGCTGTCTTCCGTCAGCTTAACGATCGCTTTCTTTCTCTTTGCCGTGTAGCCCATGCTCTGGCCTCTGCGGCGGAGCTTGCCCGGAACGTTCATGGTGTTTACGGATTTCACCTTCGTGCCCGGGAACATCTTCTCTACGGCATCCTTGATCATGCTCTTATTTGCATCCGGATGAACATAAAACGTATATTTTTTGTCCACCGTCATATCCATACTTTTTTCTGTAATCACCGGCTTCAGGATTACATCGTAATAACGAATGTCAGCCATTATGCATACACCTCCTGTACCGCTTCCACAGCTGCCTTTGAGATGACAACCGTGCCATATTTCAGCATGTCATAGACATTGATCGAATCGCAGGTCGTTGCCTTTACAGCCGGAAGGTTGTGGGCGGAAGCAAATACCTTCTCGTCAGATTCTCTGATGATCACAAGGCTCTTTTCCGCGTTCAGGCTCTGCAGCGACTTGCGGAAGGTCTTTGTCTTGATCTCGTCCATCTTGATGTCATCTACCACGATGAGCTTGCCTTCCTGCACCTTGGAAGTGAGAACTGACTTCATGGCAAGGGCTTTTTCCTTCTTGTTCATTTTCTGCGAATAATCTCTCGGCTTCGGGGCGAATACAACGCCACCGCCCTTCCACTGCGGTGCACGGATGGAACCCTGTCTCGCATGGCCGGTGCCCTTCTGTCTCCACGGCTTCTTGCCGCCGCCTCTTACCTCGCCACGGGTCTTCGCGCTCTGTGTGCCCTGGCGCCTGTTGGCAAGATGGCTTACCACTGCTCTGTGAACGATATGTTCATTTATCTCAACACCAAAGACAGAATCGTCAAGCTCGATGTCGCCGACTACGCTGCCTTCCATATTGTAAACCGATACTTTTGCCATCGTTTTCGTTCCTCCTGTCAAACTACTTCTTGCCGATCTTCACGGTTTCTCTCACGGTGATCAGGCCCTTCTTCGGTCCCGGAACCGCACCCTTTACGAGCAGGAGTCCCTGTTCCGCGTCTACGCGCACGATCTCAAGGTTCTGAACCGTTACTTTTACCGCTCCCATGTGGCCAGGCATCGTCTTGCCCTTGAAGACGCGTCCCGGAGATGTGGCAGCGCCGTTGGAACCTGCGTGGCGATGGTACTTCGAGCCGTGAGCCATAGGTCCTCTGTGCTGTCCGAACCTGCGGATGGCACCCTGATATCCTTTACCTTTGGAGATGGCGGTCACGTCGATCTTGTCGCCGGCTGCAAATACATCCGCCTTGATCTCGTCCTTTACGCTGTAGTTCTCCGCGTCATCGAGTTTCAACTCTCTGACATATCTCTTGTAGGAAACGCCCGCTTTGTCGAACATTCCTTTCATCGGCTTGTTGACCAGAGACTCTCTCTTGTCCACGAAACCTACCTGAACCGCGCTGTAGCCGTCGTTCTCAACGGTCTTTACCTGCGTTACCACGCACGGTCCTGCCTGAAGTACGGTAACCGGTGTCAGAACGCCGTCTTCGTTGAAGATCTGCGTCATGCCAACCTTGATTGCCAAAATACCTTTCTTCATTAATACTACCTCCTGTTAATCCGCAGCGGATCGCCTTGGCGATCATTCCAGAACAGTGTCGCATCGTCATTCACGATGGTGTCGTGAGTTTTCTCGTGAATAGGAACTGTATAGCATTTCTGTTCTTAGCTTAGTTAAATGCACCCGAATTATTTCATCTTGATGTTGATGTACACGCCCGCCGGCATTTCAAGCCTGGACAGCGCATCAACAGCTTTCTGGGTCGGGTTAATGACGTCGATCAGTCTCTTGTGAGTTCTCTGCTCGAACTGCTCGCGGGAATCTTTGTACTTGTGAACGGCACGGATGATGGTTACTACTTCCTTCTTAGTCGGAAGCGGAACCGGTCCGCTTACCTTTGCTCCTGCCTTCTTCACCGTATCAACGATCTTCGCAGCTGACTGATCAATGAGCTTGTGATCATACGCCTTAAGCGTGATCCTCATTACCTGATTTGCCATAAAAAAAGCCGCCTCCTTTTCGCACTTTTTGCTTCAAGTACGACAAGCGGTGACTGTACACATCCCCGTGCGTGTCCTTCTTCCTACATGGGAAGATACGATTCCGCACGTTGTTTCCGGTATTTCCCGGACGTTTTGTTTCGGTACAGTGACTTGTCGCCAGTTTTAAATAACTTGACATTCGCTCCGCATAAAACCCGGCGGGGCTCTCGCCCGGTCGGCAACCTATGTTTCTCAGCTATCATGCCACAGCGTGAAGCATTCTACACGAATTCTTGCCGGATTGCAAGGGAAATTTTCCTCGATTTACAGTTTTTTCATGATTTTTTTGTATTTTTTTATGTACAATACTGTTTCGGTGACGGATGCCGGAAGGGCAGCTTTCCGTAAATATCCCTCAGGTGACGGATGCCAGGGGATGGACAGAAGTTTTCAGGGGCGGGCTCCGCCACGGGGAAAAGTCGCCGTCTGATGCCGTTTTTCGCGGTCGTGCGCCATTCGGGGAAAATCTGATGATTTTCCCCTCGGAAAAACTTGTTTTTCCAGCTTTCCTCAAAAATCGTTTTTCGGAAAAAACGATTTTTGCCCCCGAAAAGCGTCACCAGCCGACAACTTTTCTGTTTCCGAAAAAACTTGTTTTTTCAGGCTGCGACATGCCCCTGAAAATCTTCTGTTCATCCCCCGGCATCCTGTGTTTCGTTAAGTGAAGATCGTAAGATTGAAGTTGTCTTCAAGAGTTGCAGGATACGATGATGCATTTTTCTTGCCTTAAACTTTCTTTTCTGCTATAGTACAGAAGATTAAATGAATTCGTCTTTGCACATTTTAAATATCAAACAGGAGGTACTCATGAAACCAGTGATTATAGATCATCTTGTCATCGGCAGCGGCAGACCGAAGATCTGCGTGCCGATTGTCGCTCATACACCGGAGGAACTTAAGGCTCAGGCGGATGAGATTGCTTCTCTCCCCGCTGACCTGGCCGAGTGGCGCGTGGATTTTTTTGATGAATGCCAGAGTCGGGAGGCTGTGCGGCAGGCTGCACGCACTTTAAAAAATATTTTGCAGATGCCGCTGCTTTTTACGTTTCGCACCGCGAATGAAGGTGGCGAACGGGAGATCGCAGCTGCGGATTATCGGGATCTGCTGCTCTTCGCCGCTTCTCTGGATGAGATCTCCCTCGTTGACGTGGAAGTTTTCTTTGGACATGAGGAATGCGAGCGCGAGACCGTTGCCGATATTGTCAGGGGCGTTCACGAAGCAGGAAAGTATGTACTCGCCTCGAATCATGATTTTCAGAAAACGCCTCCTTCGGAGGAGTTGAAAAAGAGGCTATTATATATGGAAGAAACTGGTGCGGATATCGCGAAAATCGCTGTGATGCCGCAGACGAAAAGTGATGTTTTCCGGCTGATGGAGGTTACGGCTGCGGTGCAGGAACAGATCCCCGAAAATATCTTTTCTCCTGCGTCAGACACGATCTGTGAAGATGCAAACTCCGGAAAGCAGGTTCATTCTTCCGTAGATATTCCTGTCGTCACCATGTCGATGGGAAGTCTCGGCGTACTGAGCCGCGTTGCCGGGGAGTTTACCGGATCCGCCATTACGTTTGGCGCGGCGGGGCAGACTTCCGCTCCGGGGCAGGTAGAGGTGCGAAAGCTGTCGGAGATGATGGAACGTTTACACGAGATCTACTGAATCTTTAAAATCAGGGTTCAAATTTTCACTTTTTCTGGTTTTCGGCTCGTCTTTACATCATAATATAACGCAATCGGGTTACAATATAACATCAGGGATGTTTCGTGTCATTTTTCTTCTATGACACTTCATCTCTGATGTTTTTGTCATGTGCGTTCAATTAAGCCGTGCGTTGTGTGTTGCACCTTTCGATGTTACCGCAATATACCTGATGCAGCACATGACAGGTCATCCGAAGTTTTCCATTTTTATTAAGGAGTTTTCTATGAACATTACATTTTTTGGCACGAAGTCCTACGACCGCATCTGGTTTTCCGATCCTGAAGAGCAGAGCGGGTTTTCCATCCGTTTTCTGGAGGTGAACCTTTCCAAAGAGACCGTGGCGCTTGCCGAGGGCGCGGAGGCGGTCTGCGTTTTTGTAAATGATACTGTGGATGCTGTTGTGATGGAACGGCTTGCGAAGCTTGGCGTGAAGGCAATTCTCCTGCGCTGTGCCGGTTATAACCAGGTGGATCTGACGGCCGCGAAAAAGCATGGGATCCGAGTGTTTCACGTGCCGGGCTACTCGCCGGAAGCGGTGGCAGAGTTTGCCATGGGGCTTCTGCTCTCCGTAAACCGGCAGATTCCCCGCGCTTACATGCGGACCCGCTTTTTTAACATGGATATTACCGGGCTGATGGGCCGGGATCTGCACGGTATGACAGCCGGCGTAGTAGGTACCGGCAAGATCGGACAGGCGATGATCCGCATTCTGAAAGGGTTTGGCATGAGGATTCTCGCCTACGATATTTATCCCTCGGAAATTTCCGATGTGACCTATGTTTCTCTGGAAGAGCTGTTCCGGCAAAGCGACGTGATTACCATGCACTGCCCGCTGACCAGAGAGAATTATCATATGATCAACCGGGACTCGCTGACGCTCATGAAGGAGGGTGTCTTCCTTATGAACACCTCGCGCGGCGCGCTGATCGACGCGCGCGATCTCGTGGATGCGCTTTTGATTTCGGGAAAAATCGGCGGCGTGGGGCTGGATGTGTATGAAGAGGAAGGTGATATTTTCTATGAGGATCGCTCCAACGATATCATTAAAGATGACGTTCTCGCAAGACTCATGACCTTTCCAAATGTGATCATCACGTCTCACCAGGGTTATTTTACCAGAGAAGCTCTTCAGGCCATCGCGGAGACGACTATGGAAAATGCGATGGCTGCGGCAAGCGGTGATCCTTCGCCGAATGAAATTGCTTTGGGATGAGAAGCAAAGCCGGAGACATTTTTTCTGTCTCCGGCTTTTTCATATTACTTACAACAGCGCAAATATCTGCGCCTTCGGCATGGCTCCCACCGCCCGGTTTGCTTCCTGCCCTTCCTTCATGACCACCAGGGTCGGGATGCTCATGACACCAAACTGTGCGGCCAGCTCCGGCTGCTCGTCCACATTGACCTTGCCCACGCGGATATCCTCACGTTCTTCGGCGATTTTGTCCACTACCGGACTTACCATGCGGCACGGGCCGCACCAGGATGCCCAGAAGTCCAACAATACCGGCTTGTCAGACTTTACCACCTGCTCCTCATAATTCTCTTTGCTGATCGTAATTACACTCATAATAACTTCCTCCGTATTTCATATTCCTGTTATTTTTATAAGATTAGTTTGTACAAGCTGACTCCAATCATACCACATGCCAGGATATTCGGCAAGCGAGAAAATCACTCTGGGTTTGTGAACCATCCATTGTCTAAAGTCGATGGGACTGAGGTCGACTTATTTTAAAAATTTCGAATTCTCCCGCAATGTATCGATATATGTCATCCAGATCGCGATATGCTCGTGAATAAATCTTCACCTCATATTTTGCCAAAATGTTTCCTCCTTAGCTCTGTCAGTGCTTCATGCGCATCAAGTAAAACGTCATTCTCCCTGTATTCTTTTTCAGCCTCTTCGATTGCCGTATCTGTCTCAATCGACTGAATCATATCATCATATGTTTCAATGCTCATAACTACCAGATCTCCGTATCCATTTTTTGTTATAAATACCGGTTCCTTCTTCGCATGACATAACTCTGAAATTTCTGTTGTGTTTCTCAAATCTGTAATTGGTCTGATTTGTGGCATAAATTCATTACCCCTTTCCGACACACTCATGTCTGAGCAAAATTCTAGCATAATTATGTACATTTCGCAGGTCCAAATAACGTTTTTGCGCTATAAAAAGTCATTTTCTACGCTCTATAGATAATTTTGATGGAATAATCTCATTGACTCAGGTGTCAAAAGTTGATTTCTTCTTTTTAAGAAGCACCGCAACTGCCACAGCGGCCGCAATGACCACGATCGCCACCGCAATAACTGCGACTGTCACCGGGTTTATGTTTTCATCATCCGCAGCTCCGACCGCATCGCTTTCGTCTGCGCTGTCTCCCTCGGAAGTATCACCATTCGAATTTGCGTCTTCCGTCTCTGTCGCGGCCAACGTCATGCCAAGGTTATCCTCCGCGCCCGCTTCCCGCACAAGCACCATGGTGCTGATGGGCTCCACCGTCGCGGTGCCCTCCGCCGCAGCCAGGACAGTGGTTCCCGAGATCTGGCCGGCCACATAGATGTTCCAGGCTCCGTCCGGGAGTGTGACGGTGGTAGATGTAGTATTCGGATTAAAGATCACGATGATCTCATCCGCCGTCTCACCTTCCATGTCCCCCTGAATATCCATGGCGACGACATTTTTGTCCAGGTCGCTTAAGGAACTGACATATTCCGACACATCCTCCGCCGTGGCCATGCGCAGGGCCGGGTGTGCCTTCCGAAAGGCGATCAGGCCTTTATAGTACTGGTATACCTGCTGGTATGCTGCGTCTTCCAGGTTCGCGTATTGCAGCGCATTCACGCTGTCGCCGGAATTGTAGCTGTTGGAATCATAGCTGCCGTCCGCCGTTTCCTTCGTCCGCAGCATTTCCTCGCCGGACATGATGAACGGCACCCCCTCCGCGGTGAGATACACGGCCGCGGCCAGATTGTTCATTTTCACCTGGTCAGCGAATTCTGCCGTGGCCGACGTGGCACTTAAAATCTTCGCGAAGAGCGTCAGATTGTCGTGGCAGGCAGCGTAGTTGATCATCTGCGATGGATTGCTGTTCCAGGACGTGACAGACTTAAAGCTGCTGGCGATCATGCTGGCGTAGCCGCCGGAGCCGGTGGCATAGGCAATGTCGGAATCGCTGAACACGCTTCCCTTTAAGGCATCGCGGATGGTGTCGTTAAAGTAGGCAAAGCCCGGCGTCAGCGCCGCGTTCGCCTGCGTTGCCAGCGTCACATTTTCCTTCGTCACCGTGGTGGTCAGGTCCCATCCCTCGCCGTAGAAAATGACATCCGGGTGGGTTTCATGCACGGTTTCCACGATAGCATTGATGGTGTCCGTGTCCAGAAGACCAACCAAGTCAAAACGGAATCCGTCGATATGGTATTCATCCGCCCAGTAGTTGACAGAATCCACAATATATTTGCTCACCATCGAGCGCTCCGAGGCCGTGTCATTTCCGCAGCCGCTGCCGTTGGAGTACACGCCGGCATCACTGATGCGGGAGAAATAGCCTGGCACAAGTACATTAACGCAGAAGCTGTCCGCGGACTGCACATGGTTATACACCACATCCATGATAACGCTGATGCCGCTCTCGTGGAGAGACTGCACCATCTGTTTAAATTCCGACACGCGGACCTCTCCGTTGTACGGGTCTGTTGCATAGGAGCCCTCCGGTACATTGTAGTTTACCGGATCATAGCCCCAGTTATACCCGTCTGCCGCAGTTTCGTCCACTGAGCCAAAATCATACACCGGCAGCAGATGCACGTGGGTGATCCCCAGATCCTTCAAGTAATCCAGCCCGGTGATCTGCCCGCCCGAGGTGGCAGTGCCGGTCTCGGTGAAGCTTAAGTATTTCCCTACATTCGTGATGCCGGAATCTTCGTCCGCGGAGAAGTCCCGCACATGCAGTTCATAGATAATCGCGTCCGTGATGCTTTCGCCCGCGTGGGGATTCGTATCATCCTCCCAGCCCTCCGGGTCGGTGGAATCCAGGTCGATGACCATGGCGCGCGCACCGTTTACGCCGGTGGTCCTGGCGTAGGGATCCACAGTGGTGCTTTCTTCCCCGTTGATGACCACCGTATAAGTGTAATAGGTCCCGTTCAGGTTGCCTTCCACCGTGGTTACCCAGGTGCCGTTTACGTCTGCCGTCATTTCAATGCAGTCGGTCTGGTCATCCGTGCCGTCTGTACCGCTCTCGTAAAGGTCCAGGTACATCGCCTCCGCGGTCGGCGCCCAGACGCGAAAGAACGTGCTTTCCACCGACCAGGTGGCTCCCAGGTCATCCCCTTCGTAGGTATAGGCAGCTTCAAAAGCTTCCGTCGAATAAATATTGGGCATGCTCACCTCATACTCCGTGCCATCGTATACAAATGTGTAACTCTTCATATCCTCCAGGGCCTGCTCCAGCGTGACAAGATAAACGCCGTCGCCGGAATCGGTCACTGCCGTGACGGCCACGCTCCCCTCCGCGCCGCTCACCGAAAATGCGGTCTCATAATCCTCAATCCGGGAAGTCATGGTGACCGTGAGGGTGCCGTCGCCATTGTAGACGGCGGATTTCAGCTTGATCCCGATCTCTACGCCTTCCTCGTAGGAACTGGTGTAGCCCTCCACGCCGGATTCAATGTAAACGTGGACGGTGCCCGCCACGATCTCAGCCAGATCGATGAACTGGTCCGCATCGATATCCTTATCCCAGTTTTCCGTGCGGACGATGTAACCCACCGACGTACAACCGTCCGGCACGTCCATGGTGGCCACCATCTCGCCGTCTTCCTCCTCGAAATAATACTGCGCCCCGTCCATGCCATCGGCCCACAGCCAGACGCTGGAAAACTGCGAATAGTCGCCGTCAGTGCGGTGGTAATGCACTTTCAGCTGTACCTGACTCTCCGCGTGGATGGGGATCGCGTCCCCAAATATCCAGACTGCGGTGAGCAATGCGAGGAGCAGCGCCAGAAACACCGTGACGATGCGCCATGGAGCATATACGCCGCCGTGTTGTTGCGGTCCATGCGCATCGGTGTACGTCCGTGGCATAAATGCACCGGTATGTCTCTGCGGGCCGGTCTTGTGCGTGCTGTCAGGGCCGCATGTAACTGCTTTCTTTCTTAACAATGCTTTCATATGTACCTCCTTCTTCATAACAACTGCATGACGGCGAAAACTTTAAGAAGTAAGAGCAGGCGTCTCCCTCCGTGTTCCTGTCAAATGCTTCGCGATATCATATGTGTCGTTTTTCTATGGTTTGTATCATATCATACGCCGTGCTTTTCTGACAATCGGAAAATGAACTATTTTTCTCAAAAGATTGGCTGCGAAAAGTAACCCCGACAAATGTGCCCTATTCACCTGGCCGCTTGACAGACTTTTATAGTAAATTAAATTTCTGTAAACTTTTCAGATTGACAGATACTCAATTGAATGATATTCTACCATAAAATGAACACGTTCACAAAATGATGTCAGGTTCAAAATCAAATGAGGAGGTTTTACATCATGAGCAGTTTTAAAGATTTACGTGTTGTGGACAATTTCTACCAGACGTCCCTGTTTTTCCCGATGCCCACCGTGCTGATGAGCACGCTGACCGCGGACGGGAAGACGACGCTGGGGCCCTACAGCCTGGTGCAGCCCTACTACATCGCCGGCAAGGAGTACTACGCCATGCTGCTGAATTGCCGCAACTCGTCCAACACCGCGCAGAATATTCTGCGCGGAAGCAAATGCGCCATCAACTTTGTCACGGATGAGCGCAAGACTTTTAAGGAGGTAGTCCGTCTGGGCTGGCCGGGGGACACGCCGGAAGAGAAGATGAAGGACTGCAAGTTCACGCTGGAGCCGGGCATTCTGGCGGAGCAGGGCGAGAAGGACCGGCCGATGGTGGTAAAGGAAGCTTTTCAGGTGATCGAGTGCACCTGGATGCGGGAGCTGGACAATGCCCAGGACGACAAACCGGGCGAGCTGAACGGTTATCCCGGCCCGTTCCACGATTTCAACGGCATCACGTCCCCCTTCGGCGCCACCTTTATCCTGCGCGTTGACAAGATCCTCATGAAGGAGAAATATTACAACGCCATCATCAACGGCGTCCGGGCGAAGGATTTCCCGCCGGTACCGGTAGATTACGGTTACCGGGATTCGAAGAACTTCTGGTACACCCGCAGCCGTCATCACCGCTTCATCCCGGAGCTGCTGCCCATCCGCGCCACCACCGTCGACAGCGTGCGCTACGCCGCCGACCGTCTGGACGACACAGTCAAATTCACGGACGAGGCCTGCGCCCGCCTGGTGAATGTACCGCGCATCTTCCTGCCCACCGCGCTGAAAGGCTGCATCGCCTGGGCGAAGGAGAACGGGGTAACGCTGATCACGGAGAGGGAGATGGATATCATCAACGATAAGCGGGCGAAGGAGAAGAAGGATAAGAAATAGACAAAGTCTGTTTTCAGTATCCTGACTTTTGATTTAAATGGCGAACAGATTTATTGTTGTTGACTCCCTCAATAATTTATAGACCTCAGCTGTCGCTGATACTCAAAAACAGGAATAAATTTTATTTATCAGAAAGGACTGTTATTATGAAAGTTGTATTAGCAGGTGCGTTCGGCCATCTCGGCTCGGACATTTTGCGTTCCCTGGTGCGTGCTGGCCACGAGGTGGTGGCTGCCGACCTTGTGACCAGAGAGCTTGAGGATTGCAAAACCGGTTTTACCCCGGTGAAAGTGGATATGACAAGCGCTGAAGCGTTAAAAGGCCTCTGCAACGGCGCGGATGTAGTGATTTCCACCGTCGGCCTCACAAAGGCTTCCGCCACCATCTCCAATTATGACGTGGACTACGGCGCAAATAAAAATCTTCTCGCCGAGGCAAAGCGCGTCGGCGTGAAGAATTTCGCTTACGTCTCCGTTCTGAAGGCCGACAAGGCGCCGGATATCCCGATGCTTGACGCCAAGGCGAAGCTGGAAAATGAGCTGAAAGCCAGCGGATTGAAATGGGTCATCTTCCGCCCCACCGGATATTTCTACGATATCGCAAAGGTTTTCATGCCGATGATCGAAAAGGGCAAGGTTTCCCTGCTGGGCAAGAAACCGGTACACGCCAACGTGGTGGATACGCCGGATTTTGCAGATTTCATCGTGGCGCATATGTGCGACGACGGCAAGACCTACGATGTGGGTGGAAAGGAGACTTACTCCTACGAGGAGCTCGCCCGGATGTTTTTCGCGGCGGCCGGCAAGGAGCCTCAGATCTCCTACGCCCCGGCCTGGCTCTTTGACATCCTCGCGTGGGTGAATAAGATCAGAAAGAACGGCAAGGAAGCCATCATCAAGTTCTCCAAGTGGACGCTGACCGAGGAGATGGTGGGCGACACCATCGTAGGGGATGCAAGCTTCGCGGAGTATATTAAAAACTGCTATAAAAAGTAACCGATTGAGAATAAAATATTCCAGGCTATTTCCAGCAATCCGTGAGTCTGGAAATATATGCATCTGTTCTTTTCAATGAAATAAACTGATTTTTGCAATTGTTTACGCTGCCTGTAAAAAGGCGGCAGATCGGAGATAACTATGATTTTCCCAACCCTTTTCTGGGTGCTGATCCTCGTTTCGGCCCTGCTCTGCTCCATCGGTTTTTACCGTTTCGTGTGGTTCATGTCCGTGGGCTACGGCCTCGCGGTGGCGGGCGAGGGTGTCGCACTCCTCATTGCTTCTCTCGTGAAAGGTCAGATCGGCATCGGCTACCTTGTCCTCTGCATCCTGATCATTGTGTACGGCTGCCGCCTCGGGCTGTTTCTGCTGATCCGCGAGACAAAAAGTGCTGCCTACCGCAAGACCCTCGACGCGCAGACCGGCACCAAACCGGTCCCGATCTTTGTAAAAATATTTATGTGGGTCTTCATGGCGATCCTGTATGCCTGCGAAGTGGCCCCCGCCATGTACCGACTGACCAATGAGGCGGTCACCCTCTCCGGGGATGTGCTCACCTGGGTCGGTGCGGTGATCATGCTTGCCGGCATCCTTCTGGAAGCAATCGCAGACCGGCAAAAGAGCGCCGCGAAAAAGATCAACCCAAACATGACGGCCACACAGGGACTGTACAAACTCTGCCGCTGCCCAAATTATTTCGGGGAGATTCTCTTCTGGACGGGTGTGCTGGTTTCCGGCCTTAACATTTTGCAGGGCGGCCAGTGGGTGGTGGCTCTGTTCGGCTACATCTGCATCGTCTGTGTCATGGTCAGCGGCGCGATGCGGCTGGAGAAACGGCAGAATAGGAATTACGGGCACCTGAAAGAATACCGGGATTACGCGAACTCCACGCCAATCCTGATACCGTTTATTCCGCTGTATCATTTGGTAAAAGAAGATACCAAATGATAAATGTTCTATATAACTAACGCTGATGTCAAACGTAATGTTAGCGTCTGGCAGAATTAGTAGCGAACACAGCAATGACACCACGGGTTACAAATCCTTGAAGTGGACGACTTTTGCGTAGCAAGATGTCGCATAAGTTCCGCACAGCGGAACCCATTATCTACACGTTAACGAAAGATACTTGACCCTGATGTCATATAAATTAACATGCTAAAGAAGGGATACAGTTATGACTATACCAATGGCTCTCGTTGATTTTATTCCCGTGGCTCTGTTTCTCGCCGCCATGTGCCTGCTTCAGTACGATCTTTACCTGAAGTTTCCGAAATGGGCCTTCGCCCTCTTTGCCGGCGGCGGGATCATGGTGTTCACGGCTGGGTTTTACAAGGCGGTGTGGAAGCTGCTCTACGCCGCTGGCATCTGTGATTTCGAAAAATTAAACCAGATGTTTTTCCCGCTGCAGTCCACCGGCTTTCTGCTTGTAGGCTTTGCCACCGTGGCGCTTCTCGTTATCCGTCAGGGTGCTAAAAACACTTCGGTCGCTTCCGTGGCCGCCGCGCCTGCCGTGTTCAGCGGCACGATAATTTTCGTGGCGGTTATGGTCTTCGGGGTGGGTGCACTCTGCATCTCCCTGGCGGTGATCGCCGGGCGCATGAAAAAGCTTCCGGCAGCCGTCCTCTTTGTCGCCGCGTTCATCTTTATGTTGGGCATGGGGTATCTCTCCAGCAAAGACTTCTCCTCCGCCGTCATGAACTGGGTGGCACAGGGAGTCAACATCATCGGGCAGGAAGCCCTGCTCCTGGGCACCTGGATGCTGCATAAGGCGGGGTTAAGGGAGTTTCGGCTGCACGAAAAATGACGTCTGAACCTTAATTCTGCTTTCCATATGACTGAACTCATCCTTTTGAAAGCAGGTGCAAAAAAAGGCCTGCCGGCCATCTCAACCAAGACAGCCGGCAGGCCTGCCTGCTCAATATTCACATCTTATATTATACTCACTCCAGCTCCAGCGCCCCCGTGTAGAGCTGCCAGTACTCTCCCCGTTGAGCAATCAGCTGCTCATGGTTGCCGCGCTCGATGATCTGACCGTGATCCAGCACCAGAATGACGTTGGCGTTCTGCACGGTGGAGAGCCTGTGGGCGATGACGAAGACCGTGCGGCCTTCCATCAGGTAATCCATGCCCTCCTGCACCGTCTTCTCGGTGCGGGTGTCGATAGAGGATGTGGCTTCATCCATGACCATCACCGGCGGGTCAGCCACCGCCGCCCGGGCGATGGAGATGAGCTGGTTCTGCCCCTGAGACAGGCTGCTGCCGTCGCCGCAAAGCTGTGTCTGGTAGCCCTGCGGCAGTCTGGAGATGAAGGAGTCCGCGCCGGCCAGCTTCGCCGCCTCAATGCACTCCTCATCCGTCGCCTCCAGGCGGCCGTAGCGGATGTTATCCATGATAGTGCCGGTAAACAGGCTCACATCCTGCAGGATCATGCCAATGGAACGGCGCAGATCCGACTTTTTGATCTTATTGATGTTGACGCCGTCATAGCGGACCTTGCCGTCGGCCAGATCGTAGAAACGGTTGATCAGGTTCGTCATGGTCGTCTTGCCCGCGCCGGTGGCACCGACAAAGGCCAGCTTCTGGCCGGGCTTCGCGTACATGGAAATGTCATGCAGCACCGGATGCCCTTCCTCATAGGCAAAGTCCACATGGTCGAAGACCACATTTCCGGCCACCTTCGTGTAGGTGACGCTGCCATCGTCGTGAGGATGTTTCCAGACCCAGATGGCACCCGACGGGCTTTCCCTGAAAGTGTCGCCGTGCTGATCCGCGCGCACCATCGTCACGTAGCCGCTGTCCATCTCCGGCTTCTGGTCCATCAGGTCGAAGATTCGTTCCGCGCCGGCGAGACCCATGATCACGCTGTTCATCTGCTGGGCGGTCTGGGTGATGGAGGATGCAAACTGGCGGATCAGCGCCAGGAACGCCACCAGCGTGCCGATGGTCATCTCCGCCTGCCCGTGCTTATCCACACTCAGGGCCATGGCGCCGCCGATGACCGCCACAATCAGATACTCGATGTTGCCGAAGGCGGACATCACCGGCATCAGCAGCATAGAAGAACCTCCGGCCTTCGTGGCCTGGGAGCAGAGCTCCCCGTTCATCTCTTCGAACTTCTCCTGGGCGGCTTTCTCATGGCAGAAGACCTTCACGACCTTCTGGCCGTTTAACATTTCCTCGATATAACCGTTGACGCGGCCGATGGTCCCCTGCTGTTTGAAGAAATTGCGGCCGGAGAAGCGCACCAGCTTCACACTGACCAGCACCATGACCACCGCGACCACCAGCACAACTCTGGTCAGCGGGTTGCTGTAACGGTTCATGACCAGCAGGGTGAGCACGATATTGATCAGGGAGGACACCAGCATCGGCAGGCTCTGGGCGATCAGCTGGCGCAGCGTGTCCGTGTCATTGGTGTAGATACTCATGACATCGCCGTGGTTATGCGTATCGAAGAAGCGCACCGGCAGCTTCTGCATTTTGCAGAACATCTCATCGCGGATCTCTTTCAGGGATGCCTGAGCCACCACCGCCATCGTGCGGTTGTAGAGCCAGGTCGCGGCCACGCCCACAGCGTAGACCACCGCCATCAGCAGCAGGAAGCGCAGCAGTTTGTCAAACATTTCCTCCCCCGTGGCTAACATTTCCAGGATATAATCGTCGATTACCACTCGCATGAACATGTTGCCCATAAGCCCCGCGCCCACGCTGACTAGGATGGCGATCACCACCACTGTGATCTCCTTGCCGTGGTGTTTTCCTATGTAGGATAAGATCCGCATCAAATTTTTTTTGAGCTTTCTGATATCATTCATCTGTCCTTCCCCCCTTCTGCTGTGACTCATAAATTTCGCGGTAAATGGCATTGCTCTTAAGCAGCTCCTCGTGGGTGCCCACCGCGTTGATCAGGCCTCCATCCATCACGACGATGCGGTCCGCGTCCTGCACGGAGGTGATCCGCTGGGCGATAATGATCTTCGTGGTGGACGGAATGTAGTCCGCGAAAGCCTGGCGGATGCGGGCATCCGTGCGGCTGTCCACCGCGCTGGTAGAATCATCCAGTATCAGGATCTTCGGCTGCTTCAGCAGCGCTCTGGCGATACAGAGCCTCTGCTTCTGGCCGCCGGACAGGTTCGCACCGCCCTGCTCGATGTGGGTGTCGTACTTATCCGGCAGGTTTTCGATAAAGGAATCCGCCTGAGCCAGACGACAGACATCCCGGATCTCTTCATCCGTTGCGTCCGGATTGCCCCAGCGGAGGTTTTCCTTAATTGTCCCCGCAAACAGCAGGTTCTTCTGTAAGACGAAGGCCACCGCGTTTCGCAGCGCTTCCATATCATACCGCCGCACGTCCACGCCGGACACCCGGACGGAACCGCTGCTGACATCGTAAAGTCTGGCGATCAGCGACACCAGGGTCGACTTGCCTGAGCCGGTGCTGCCGACGATGCCGATGGTCTCCCCGGAGCGTATGTGCAGATTAATGTCTTTGAGGCATTGCCGGTTCGGATCGCTTGCATAGTGGAAGCTCACATTCTGGAACTCGACCTCGCCGTCCGGCACATCCCGCACCGCATGTTCGATGGTATTCTGACTGGTCTTTTCATTTAATACCTCGCAGATACGCCGGGCAGATTCTCTGGACATCATCACCATGACGTAAATCATGGAAAGCATCATCAAAGACATCAGGATCATGCCCGAGTAGGCGATCAGGTTTTGCAGGTCGCCCGTCGTCATGGATATCCCCATGGCGGCCACGCCGTTGTTCGAGCGGACGATGGCTTTCGCGGAAAGCCAGGAAATCAGGATCAGGCAGATGTAAATCGCGCCCTGCATCATGGGGCTGTTGCAGGCCAGGATCTTCTCCGCTTTCGTGAAATCCTTCCGGATCTCGCCGGAGGCGTTCTTAAATTTCCCGCTCTCGTAGTCTTCCCGGACAAAGCCCTTGACCACGCGGATGCCGTGAAGATTTTCCCGCACGATCTGGTTCAGCTTGTCGTACTTGCGGAAGACGCGCTGGAAGATCGGGTGCGTGACCTTCGCCACCCAGAACAGGCCCAACCCAAGGATCGGGATCACCACCACGTAAATCAGGCCGATCTTCCAGTTGATGGAAAAAGCCAGCACCAGAGCGCAGATCATGGAAACAGGGCTCTTCACCACCACGCGCAGGATCATCTGGAAGGCCTGCTGCACGTTGTTCACGTCGGTGGTCATACGGGTGACCAGACTCTCTGTGGAAAAATGGTCGATATTTTCAAAGGAAAATGTCTGGATGTGGGAGAACATCCCGTTCCTCAGATTTTTCGCCAGCCCCGCGCTGCCCTGCACCGAGATCCAGCCGCCGGCCGCGCCGAAGACAAAGCACAGCGCTGCGAGGATCAGCATGGCCACCGCGTAATGGTAAATCATGGACATACTGGCGTCCGAACCCTGCAGGGCATTCAGAGCTGTCATCTTATGGCTGTTTTTCCCGCCTGACAGCCTGTATTATAGGAGAATTTCGGTTGAAAGAGAAATGAATTTATGGTATTATCAATGACGAAATCGGGATAATCAGATAAACATTTTCCAAACGATATTTTATAATGTCGGGATGCAAAAGCCATGGCACCACGGATCGCTCCCGATATCACTGATGATTCGCATTGATACGTTAAAACAAGGAGATCTCAGATGAACACACAGCAGCTGGAAACCTTCATACAGGTCGCCGAAAACCTGAATTTCGCCAGGGCCGCAGAAGTCCTGAACATGACACAGTCCGCCGTTTCCCGGCAAATCCACGCGCTGGAGGAGGAGCTCGGCACAAAGCTTCTTCTGCGCACCACCAGGACCGTAACGCTGACGCCCGCAGGGATCAGTTATCTGGAGGATGCGAAAAAGGTGATGAATACGCTGCACATCGCCGAAGCCAAGATCCAGCATCACACGGAGACCAATATCCAGATCCTGACTATCGGTTGCGGAAACGAGGCGGAACTGGATTTCCTGTGCCGGGTCTTAAAAAAATGCCGGCAGCGGCTGCCTGAGGTTCACCCGTTTTTAAAGGTCATCCTGCACCGATCCATCCTGTCGCTCTTTTCCCACGGAGAG
The DNA here is from genome assembly GCA_021203205.1 of Lachnospiraceae bacterium. Taxonomy (GTDB): domain Bacteria; phylum Bacillota; class Clostridia; order Lachnospirales; family Lachnospiraceae; genus SIG308. The sequence goes on from JAJQBQ010000002.1 coordinate 57,273, forward strand.
ATCGACCTGCTCTTCGGCTTTCGCGAGGACATTCCCCTGCGAAGCGGCTTCGTTTACCGGGAGATCGCGCAGATCCCGCTCTGCGTCCTGATCTCAGAAACGCATCCGCTGGCCGAACGGGAGAGCATAGGGGAAGAGGAACTGGTTTCTGAAAATATCATTCTCTGCAGCGCCGTGCCTTCCAGAGCTTCTGAGGTGCAAAATCAGCTGGCTGTCCGCATCCCGCCGCAGAGTACCTACATCAGTGAAAACCTTCAGGCGGCGCTGTCGCTGGTTCGCGCCGGGTACGGGTTCACCATCCTCCCGGAGATCAATTTTGACAACGTTGAAATCAACTGTGTACCGCTGCAGAGCGCGGAGGCCGTGTCCTACGGGGTATTTTACCGCAGCGGGGCACTCTCGCCGCTGCTTTCGGAGTTTGTAGAGTTGATGAAAGAAACCATATGACTTGCCTAAAGTCCCTCTAAATTTATCTTGCTTTTGTGTTCCCGGTGTGCTACTATGCCATGAATTGATCTTATAGAAATGAGGTACTCCCCATGAAAGTTTTCCCATCTTCCACCGTTTCCTTAGCGGAACACGAAGGTTTCACCTACACAGAGGGCGGCGTGTGCGCTGCCGAAGGTTTTCTTGCTAATGGCTTAAACTGCGGACTGAACCCGGATAAGGAGAAGAACGATCTCGCCCTGCTCTACTCCACCACGCCCTGCGCCACGGCGGCGGTCTACACCACAAACAAGGTGCAGGGTGCGCCGATCCCGGTAACAAAACGTCATCTGGACGAAACCGGCGGCATGTCCCGGGCCGTGATCGCGAATTCCAAAAACGCGAACACCTGCAACGCGGACGGCGAGGCGAAGGCCGAGGAGATGTGCCGGCTGGCTGCGGATGCGCTTGGACTTTCCCCGGAGGAAGTTCTGGTGGCCTCCACCGGTGTCATCGGGCAGATCCTCCCGATCGAGGCGATCCGAGGCGCCATCGCGTCCCTCGCGGCGGGGCTGAAACCGGACGGAAATAAAGAAGCCGCCTACGCGATCATGACCACGGACACGGTTAAAAAAGAAAATGCGGTCTCCTTCCGCCTGGGAGACACCGTCTGCCACCTGGGCGGCATGGCCAAGGGCAGCGGCATGATCCACCCGAACATGGCCACCACGCTGAATTTTATCACCACGGACGCGGCTATCTCCCCGGAGCTGCTGCAGTGCGCGCTGAGCAAGGTGGTGAAGACCACTTACAACTGCCTCAGCATCGACGGGGACACCTCCACCAATGACATGGTGCTGGTGATGGCCAACGGCCAGGCCGGGAATGAGTTTGTCACCTCCACGAGGGATCCGCGCTATCTCGTCATCGAGCAGGCGCTTGCCATCGTCATGGGGAATCTCACCCGCATGCTGGCAAAGGACGGCGAGGGCGCGACGAAACTTCTCACCTGCACCTGCTCTTCGGCGCCGGACGAAGACACCGCCATCATCGTGGCGAAGAGCGTCATCCGCTCGCCGCTGTTCAAGTGCGCCATCTTCGGCGAAGATGCCAACTGGGGCCGTGTGCTGTGCGCCATCGGCTACGCCGAGGCCGACTTTGCCATCGATAAGGTGGATGTGGATCTGGTCTCGGAGTTTGGACGCATCGCCGTGTGCAGGAATGGCTCCGGCGTGCCGTTCTCGGAGGAGACGGCGGCGAAGATTTTGAGTTCGGATGAAATCACTGTCGATGTGCGCTTAAACCAGGGCAAGGCTACAGGCACGGCCTGGGGATGTGATCTGACGTATGATTATGTGAAGATCAACGGGGATTATCGAAGTTAAAGACACACAGGGAAAAGGAGCCATACCAGAGCAGCTGGAGGCTTACCCCTCTCCAAGGCAAAAACGGCGGAGAAGTCTCATGACCTCTCCGCCGTTTTCTGATGACTCATTTCGCCTTCTGCTTTTTTACAAATAATCTTCTCTGGGCGGCGTGAACGCATCAATTACCTCACCGCCTTCCAACACGCGAAATGAATGGATCTCATTGCCGGGGATCGCGTAGGAATCGCCCGCTGTCAATTCATAGCTCTCATCCCCAATAGTCAACTCATATTTCCCTGAGATCACATAACCGCACTGCTCATGTGGATGTGTGTGGGGCGACGCATAGTTGCCCGCAACATAATTCATCTTTGTGATCTGCGATTTGGCGCCCACTGCGAGGGAGTCCAGGGAAACGCCCTTAAAAGTCTTTTTTACTGCATTTTCTTTTTTTACAACTGTTTTCATCGTGTCACTCCTAATTCCTTTATAAATCTGTTTTTTCAAACGCAATGTCTCCCCTGACATACTCATAGCTGTCCAGCTTAATTTCCTTAAACCCATATTTTTCGTAAATATGCAGCGCGGGTTTCAGACTGCTGTTGGAAATAATAAACAGCTTCTGTGCACCGTGGTCCTTTGCCCATTCCATGCTCGCCCGAAACACCGCACTTCCCGCGCCCCTGTGCGGGACATTTCGGTTCGACCCCAGTTTACAGATCTCCCAGGTCGTTCCCTCCATCGGTCTGGACATGCAGGTCGCAAGTGCGGTGTCATGATCCACCGCGAAGAAGATCATCGCTCCTCTTTGCATCTCCTCGTCAATTTTTTCAAATGTCCGAAGATCGTTTTCCTCCAGAAAACCAAAGTTGGAAACGATCCAGTCGGTGTTAAAGTCGATAAAATCCTGCCGGTAGCGTTCTTCAAATGGGATAATCTTCATACTCATTCTTCTCCTGCCCTCCTTCCGAGAACCGAAATCACTGTATCAAGCGCTGCGGAAAGCTGATCACACTCTTCCTCGCCAAGATTCTTGATCTGGGCCAGGATCCGCTGGTTTGTGAGTTCGATCAAGCGCTCTGTTTCCGCATTCCCAAACTGCGTCAGGAAGAGATTCTCGACCCTTTTGTCGCTTCCGGTCCTGCTTTTCTCCACAAGCCCTTTTGCGCAAAATCGCCGCATGATCCTGCTGAGATAGCTCTTGTCAATATGAAGAGTTCTGACAATTTCGCTCTGCTGACATCCTCTGTGGCTCCATAGCTCAAAAAGGATCCTGGTTTCCGTTACCGAATATGGGCTGCCAAGATAGTTTGAACTTAAGAGTTCCATCTGCACTGTGTAAAAACGGTTAAATTCTCTGATTTTACTGCACACTTCATTGTATTGCTTCATCGCTGCTGCTCCTCTAAAAAACGGTTGACAATGTCCACTTGTTAATATAACCCATTTTGTGGACAACGTCAACCTTTTTTGATATTCTCTTTATACCCCTTTTTGTATTCTTTTTTATGGCTTACCATAAAGCTACCTGATCGGCAGGCAATTTCCGGCCGTTCGTGATAAAACCTTCTCTTTCTATCCTTCATATATCATGATGCTAACGTCATATCATTTTTCCTTCTTCTTCCACAATATATCATAAAAACTGCCATCACCAACTCAACAGCGCACACCACCGCCGCAGTCATGCTCGTCATATTCCGCCGAAAATTTTCCTGACCCTCTCCGCCAAACTGCGCGATCATGGCAGTCTCCAGGGCAAGCATGGTAACCATGGCAGTGGTCAGGTTGATGACCTTTACCGCCGACAGGACGGGGCTTTTGTATTTTCGGTAGCGGATCAGGTGCACGATGGCGCTGATCAGACTATAAAATGCCATCGCCGCCATGGCGTAGATCAGCATCCCATCATAATGATAACTCTGTTTTTTGTATACAATGTACACGCATTCCGCGATCAGCACAACATTAAGCAGCAGAAGGATCCTTCCGCAGTTCCTGTATTTTTGCCACTCTCCCCGCGCATCTCTCCTGCCCCGCTTCGCCGCCAGATCATAGAGCAGTGACGATTTCATGGCCGTCAGGAGGAAATAATACCCGCCCAGATAAATAAACCATGCCGTATGGTTCAGCACACCCATCCCGATATTCGTAAATACATACAAGCCATTCAACAGCAGGCCCGGAGTCATGGTCACCATCGTGCGCAGGCGCACATCCTCCCGCCATTTTTTCCAGAAAGCATAGCTTTGCAGGCGCTTTCTTATCCGGCTAAACGCCCGCCCTGCTCCCGTGCATGAAATGACCAACGCATATGCCGACAGACAGTATATGGGAATTTCCAGTATGCTGAACGGTTCCATGCTCCTGCCATACAGGAAAAAAATCAGCGCGGCAAAGGCCGGCACAGCGATGAGCGCCGTCAGCCATGCCGGAAGGAAAAAGATTTTTCTGCAGCAGTCACATATCCTTCTTTTCATCCCCTGTCGTCCTCTTCTTCCCCTATCGTTTTTCTTTTCGTCTCCCGCTGTTTCCCTTTTCATTCCCTGTCATCTTCCTTTTCATCCCCTGTTGTCTTCCTTTTCCTGTTCACGCACATCATGATCAGTTCCACCATATCCTCGATATCCTTGTCGCAGTTATTCTTTACCCACAAATTCATCATGGCCAGAATACCTTCCAGATAATAAGCGATCACATATTCCGTATCTTCCAACGCGATCCCGTGCCGCTGCATGACCGGGGCAAGAATGTCCCGCTTCAACATGTCCGTATACCTGTCCATGCCTATGGTGTGGCCGTTTTTCAGAGCCGCCTGGAATAATCTCCGGTTTTCCTTTATGGATGTAAGCCACGGGGTCAGGTACCTGGCATTGATGAAATACAGATCCTTTTTATCCATGGCAGCGACATTCTGAACCTGCGCTTCCTCCTCGAAATAACCGGACATGGTATCCGAAATATATTCCGCGCTCTCCTCTAGCAGATCGTTCATTGTCTCATAATGAAGATAAAATGTGGAGCGGTTCACGCCCGCTTTCGCGCAAATTTCCCTGACCGTGATATACTCAAAATCCTTCGTCTCAAGAATGTCAAGGAAGGCTTTCACCATTCGAACTGAGGTGTCATAATATTTACTTTCGAATTTGTTCAACTTTCATTACCTCCCCTGAGCATTCCTGTGACCGTCGGCATCGCCCGCGCCAGAAAGAACGGCCTTTCGCGACAAATCCCCCTGCCCGCGCTGCGGGAATCACCAGAGATACATCCGATTGCTTCGTACTATGCACTTACTCCGAAATAATCCGAAGTGTCGTGTCCTTTTCTTCCGGCATCCTTTGTATCACTCTGCCGCCTCGCTGATCTCATTTGCAAGCCGGATGATATCGCCGGCATATTTATCCATCCCACGCTTCTTCAGCGTTTTGTAAATCGGATAATTGATGCAAGCGCCTGCAATGCCGATGATACCGATAATGATACCACAGATAAAGCTCATTTGTGTACCATTTCCCAGCACTCCCATTGTGAGACACATGCCTGTTCCAAGCACCAGGGCGGATACCACCCCAAAGGTGTACGCAAAAATATTGGCTCCGCTCTTTGCCCTGCGGTCCAGCTTCTTTAAGGCCACCACCTTTGATGCTTCCTTTACGGAATACTCGTTCGCGATCGACTCTGCATAAATCTTGTCTGTGTTCATGTTTCAAACCTCGCTTTCCTGTTTTTGGTTTAAGAATATTTGGGAAAAACCCTGTGCCATTTGATGCATTGATTTTACCACTCACGAAATTTGAAATGAACGACACGTTTTCCAAAAAATGTCGGGTGTTACTTTCCTGCTGCGAGTTAATCAAGCAGGTGGACTCTTTCCCCTGCACGCTGCGCTTACGCGTAAGGCGAAAAGTTTCCTCTGCAATCCGTATGTAGTAAAAGCACCAGCTGGTGTAGCTGATGCTTACGTGAAAACTATTTCTTTATATCACCTCATATTTCGATTTTTGATAAGTCAGGCTGTCTTTTCGCCCGACTGCATCAAAGTATATCCGAAGTCACCCCTCCTGTACTCTAAAATACTTAGCATTTCAAGAAATATTATTTGTAATATTTTACTTTTTTACTATAATCCATTTTCCCTTTTTCCTCGATTCTTCATGTACCACAATATTTTCTTTCTGCAATTTTGACAATATCCTCTTAATCGTTGCATCTGAAACTTCCAATGCTTCGCTGTATTTTTTTCGTGTCCATTCCAGATGAAGACGAATAACAGCCAGCAATTTTGATTGAATATCAGCATTCTCGTCAAATTTCCAATCGTTTATTGGGTCTTCTGTAAATGTTGACATTTCTCCGTTATTTTTATTCATTAACTGCAAATACAAATCACAGGCATTACACAAAACCATAACCCCGCCTGAAAACTCATATTTCGGAAGCGGGCCGCCATACTCTTCGCAGCCTCTAACATGATTAAATGCCGGAGAAGTCTCATGACCTCTCCGACATTTTCTGATCACTCATCGAAACAAACCTTTGTCCCGGCTTTCCTTATTCCAGCGTACTCTTCTTCGTCTGCGTCACCTTCTCATCATAGCATGAGAAAATATCGTTTACTTTCTCTGCGTCCGGCTTCGGCGTCAGAAAGCTCACCACCGGCACAACGATCATACCTGCGATCATGGCGATTGCGCCGGCATTTATGGGAGAACTGATGTAGCCGATGAACATATTGGACACCGTAATACCCACGCCCGTGATAAAGCTGGCCCATACCGCAGCCTTTGTAACGCGCTTCCAGTACAGTCCGTACAAAAACGGTGCCAGGAAAGCCCCCGCCAGAGCGCCCCAGGAAATGCCCATCAGCTGTGCGATGAACGTCGGCGGATCCAGAGCGATCACCACAGAAACAACGATGAAAAATACGATCAACGCCTGCATGGTCCGCACCTGCTTTTTCTCGCTCATATTCTTTATCACGTTATCCTTCAGCAGATCCAACGTCATCGTGGAACTCGATGTCAGAACCAGCGAAGACAGGGTCGACATGGATGCCGAAAGCACCAGCACCACCACCACGCCGATCAGGATATCCGGCAGCGTGGAAAGCATGTAGGGAATGATGCTGTCGTATACGACAGAACCGTCTTCACCGTAAAGGGAGGCATTGTCAAACAGCCGTCCGAACCCTCCCAGGAAATAGCATCCGCCGGATACGATGATCGCGAAAAACGTGGAAATCACCGTACCGGTCTTGATAGACTTCTCATCCTTAATGGCATAGAATTTGCCGACCATCTGCGGCAGTCCCCAGGTTCCCAGGGATGTCAGGATCACAACACCCAAAAGATTGACCGGATCCGGGCCAAAGAAGGAGGTAAAGGCCCCCAGCTGTCCTTCCGTCGCCGCAACATCGCTGGGGATCTTTGCCATCTCGTAAATCGCATTCATAAATCCGCCCTGTCCACTTAAAACGGATGCGATCACGGCGACAATGCCCGCAAGCATGATCAGCCCCTGAATAAAATCATTGATGGCCGTTGCCATGTAGCCGCCAAGGATCACATAGAGCCCGGTAAACAGTGCCATCACAATGACACAGGCCGCATATGGAATGTTGAAGGCCATCTCAAACAGGCGGGATAGCCCGTTATATACCGACGCGGTATAGGGGATCAGGAAGATAAACACGATCACGGACGCAACGACTTTTAAGGCTTTGCTCCCGTAGCGCGCCCCGAAATAATCCGGCATCGTCTTTGACCCAAGGTGCTGCGTCATAACCTTTGTGCGGCGTCCCAGCACCACCCAGGCCAGAAGGCTGCCGATCAGCGCGTTGCCGATCCCGATCCAGGTACTGGCGATCCCGTATTTCCAGCCGAACTGACCCGCATATCCTACAAATACCACTGCGGAAAAATACGACGTGCCGTAGGCAAATGCGGTCAGCCACGGTCCCACGGAGCGGCTGCCCAGCACGAATCCCTCCACACTGCCGGCGTGCCGCCTCGCGTACAATCCGATTCCCACCATCACTGCAAAAAACAGGATGAGTAAAGCAATTTTGATCACCATTTTTCTTCTTCTCCTTGTACTTTGAATGTTTTGTCTAAAGCATAGCGATAGAACCTGTTCATTTTAACATCATTTCGTCCTGTGTCAATCATAAAGTGCCAGGATAAAACTGTTTCTTTTTTTATGCCTTTTTTGGCATTCTTTTTATGACCGCCCGATCAAACTTTCTCTTCCTCTGCCACAACCTGACACCCCTTCTTATAGCATGCGATCGCAAACTTATAAATCTTTGTCACCTTTTCTTTCCGCAGAACCTCCGTGTACTTCGTGTCATTGATCTGTTTCATGCCCCTGTCACACGCAGTCTTAAAATCCCCTTTCTCAGCATACTCCAGTTCAATGGCGATACCGATATTTCCATCTTTTTGCGTGCGCACAACAATATCCGGGTACCCGAGCCCCGACTCCGCGTTTGACCTGACGCTCCAGTTCATTCTCATCCCCAAAAGTGTGAGCAGAATTCCATGGTAAAAGTTCTCTTTGCGTTCTTTTCTGGATGCGGTATCACGGATGCTGATCAAATCAGAGAGATAATCGTTGAATGCCTTTTCAGTATCTGCCGCATTGCCGGTTTTCACCGCCTGGCAGAGTGCATCCAGCTTTTCCACGTCTGTCTTTGCATGACTTAGGAAAAGATCCATCACTTGCTCCTCGAAGATCGTGCAGATTTCCCGGTTCGGGATGCGCAGCGGATAAATGTCCCCCTCCGGTTCACCGGCCAGCGTCAGATAACCGGTCATATACAACAGGCTCCACATATTATCTATGGTATCATACAGTTCGCTGTAGGTCAGTTTTTCGGAAATTTTCTTTCTAAGAATCCCGCCTTCCATCAGAACCGCCAGTTCTTCCCTGGGAACCTCTGTTCCGGTTTTTTCCACCAGATGACGCAATACATCATTTCCGCTGGAATTTGCCCAGAAATTCTGTGGCTTTCTCCCAGATGTGCGGCTTAATATTTTGACCCAGTTAATCACATCCCACGGACAAAACACATTTGTGTTGCCAAACCGATATCCATCGTACCACTCTTTTGTAAGATCGTAATATTCTTCTGCCCCGTAAAATGCAAGCATCTGCCGCACTTCCCCGTCCGTAAAACCAAAGCAATGAGAAAACAATTCGTCCGAAACGGAATAAATATTGGGATTGTTCAGGCCGGTAAAGATGCTTTCCTTCGATACCCTTAAGCATCCGGTCAACACACCAAAAAACATATCCGGATTTGTCTTCAGTCCCTGTTCAAACATTCTCCCGATCAGTGAGACCATCTTCTCATAATATTTCTTTGTACTTGCTTTCGCGAGCGGCACATCATATTCATCAATCAAAATAATGGCTTTTTGCCCGTAATGCTTGTGCAGGAGTCTCGACAAAGTCCTGATCCACATGCAAATAGTATTCCTCTCTACTGTAATATCCAGCTGAAGAAGATTATGCAGATGAGTTTTGTCATAATCGGAAAGTCTGTCGCTTTCAAGCAGTTCTTCATGTCTTTCCGCCTCTAATTGTATCAGGCAGGCAATCATCTTACAGCTTTCCTCAAATGTCTCTGCCTCGACACCACGAAAACTGATAGAAATTACCGGATACTTTCCCATGTATTTCTCACACAGATCTGTTTCTTTTGATATGGCAAGTCCGTCAAACAGCGCAGGATCCGCACCATACTCAAAAAATTCCTTCAGCATATCCATGTTCAGGCTCTTGCCAAACCGCCTGGGCCGGGTAAAAAGGTTCACCTTCGCCCTGTTTTCCAGAAGCTCCCGTATCATATCTGTCTTATCTACATAATAAAAATTGTCTGTGCGTATTTCTTCAAAGCTTTCTATGCCAATTGGAAGCATCACGTTTGCCATGCCATGTCACCTCTCTTTCATTCCGGCTGCCATAAAAGGTTTGCAAACTCCTCATTACCAAATGTAAATAAAATTACGATTAACTTATTTTAAAACACCTTTCCGTCGACCTGTCATCGTCTTCTTCACTTCGTTTACGGATTACAGATGAATCATGTGTCACAATTTTGCTTAGAGAATACCACAAAGTAATGAATCTGGCAAGAGTTATTATTCATATTCATCAAAATTATACAGGCTGCGTTCAGCCTGGGCCGAAATGTTTCCTCACGCGGGCAGTTGCAGTCTCCAACATTATCAAATGTCGAAGAAGTCTCATGACCTCTCCGACATTTTCTGATTGCACAATCTCAATAAATGATGTTCACTCCAGTTTTTCCTGTATCCCTTCCTGTCCGATCCAACACGAACTATAATACCCTTACCTTTCAAATTTCTTAACCTTTTCGTAACTCTGATGACACCCAATTTCTCAGCAATGATACTGGTTGTACATGCGGGTTCCTCCGCTAACAGTTTAATAAGTTCCATTTCTTTATCTGATAACTTTTCTGATAACCTTGCTGTGATTTCCTTTTTTCACATCTTCTTGATATTTTTGTAAGCAGTTGTCAACTGCTGTTGTTCATACCATCTGGCATTCCGTGTAAAGGCTCCCTACTTTCTCGAAAGCCATCCTCTGAAAATTCCACCGTTGAACACCGAAGTAACCGTAAAGAAAATATCCGCAATGAGAATGAATATAAATGAAGGTAACAAAATCCGCGTATATTTTTCCCCGAAATGCCTTCTGCTTCCACTGTTGATCACGCGTCCCATCCCAAAAACAGAGATCCATACGCCAAGATTCAGGAAAGCCAGGATCAGAACGCCGAGCAAAAATCCTCTCAGGATTCCTGCGTCCAGAAGGCTTCCGCTCTGTACAACATGCAGTACCGTGTTGAAGCAAGAGATTGCCAGGTTTACTACAAAAAGGATGCGCGTGACATTTAGCATGACTCCCCCGCCAATTCCTGTCCCGCCGCACCATTTCAGGCCGCTCCTGGCGCAAAAATTCTGAAATACCCGCATCAGGGGTTCATTCTGTCTTCCCTCGATAAACCCGTTATTTGCAATGCAGTAAACATTCAGGCAGATATCGCTTTGTCTGCAAAAGACTTCCATCTCTTTCAGGAAAGACAGCACATGCGACGGCACGCCATCTACATACAGCGGCAGGCAGAATACGACCGTATCTGCATCTGGCAACTCAGCCAGGAGCCGTTCATAATCACTTTTTCTTCGCAGTTGTTCTGACACAACATGCCTTCTCACAAACATACGCAGCAGCCCGAGAAAATAAGCGGATGCGCTGCCCTTAAGCTTCGGGCTGGCATTGATAAGTACCGTCTTCATAAAGAACTCCATTCCGCCGCCGGGTCAGGGGCACAAATAGTAAGGAAAGTTCCGCTTCCTTTCACAGCACACTCCCCAGATCATCTACGTCTTTCAGGAAAATAACTTCTGATTTTTCATAGCCATAATTGACCGCATTTCTCTCTGCCATGTATGTAAAAGTTTCTCTCTCCTGCTCTGTGATATCACCGTAGACGATCACCCGAAGCAATCTGTGCTTCCCATACCGCAGGGTATGGTGCATCTGCTTTCCCCTCCAGATGGAAAGCGGCGTGGAAAGACCGATGCTTCTGTCGAGAACCGTTTTCACATTTGGGCTATAAGAACCGTAAAAATTATCTGTCACGATCGTAAGCACATCCGCTCTCCCAACGGTACGACATACATGCTGCATTTTGTCCTTCATAAAGCACTCCGCCGGATGTTTTGTCCAGCAGCGGAAGCATCCCTGACAGGGTGCGGATTTCCCGTCGGCACGAATCAGGGCATCGCAGTTTTGTTGAAGTAAATGTTCATATTCTTCTTCAAGATCAGAGATTATTACATTCAAAGAATCACATCCTTTTTTCGGGGTTTCATTTAAATAGTGTTAGAGCAAAAGAATATACCGGCAAAAGTAATGAGTCCGAGTCGATAACTATATTTCATGCGACAAAAGGCAATCGAACATGACCACATGACCTTTTATCCCCCGGGTTATTATACCGCTTCGCGCCTGTCGCCGAAACCGTGCTGATATGAAATACAGGTAAAATATCCGAAAAATCTCTGCATTTTGACCCAATTGATCACATCCCGCGGCAGATCCGAATATCTTCATCAAACTGATCCGCATATTCCTCCAGATTATGAGCAATGATGACCAGGGTTCGATTGATCTGCGCCAAGTGCTTCATAAATTCCTCAATCGTGCGCTGGTTCATGGCAGCGAAGGGTTCGTCCAGAAAAATCATGTTTTTCCCGCTGCACAGTGCCCGCAGCAGGGCAACCACCTGTTTCTCCCCGCCGCTCATGTTCAGGGGATTTGTGCTGCTCCTGATATGGGAAATGATGTCGGCTGGAAAATATCCTTCATATTCCTTTAGATTCTCCTCAGCATAGGTGCCATAGACCGTCACATTTTCCAGGTAGGTAGCGTTAAAAATCACCGGAACCTGAGGCACATAACAGATGCTCTCCGATATGTAATCACTCTCTTCCCGTCCGTTATAACGAACCGCGCCGGAGTCGGCTTCCTCAAAATGCATGAGCAGGCGGAAGAACACGCTTTTCCCCGCGCCGTTCTGACCCAGCACCAGGTATTTCTTCGGGAAAGACAGCTCCGCCGCCGGGGTGCGGATGTCCGCGCCGTCATAGTGCTTTTCCATGGCTGTGGCGGAAATGCTGCGGATCTCCGGCGCATCCATCGCATCTGGCACATCCGCGGGAGCTTCGGCCTGGCCGCTTTCAATAATCGCCAGCAGTTTTTTCTGTATCTCGCGGACGGAATTGACCATTCCGATACAAATGTTCATCTCGTACATGGGGTCAATGAATTTGGTGCTGTAGGTAAAGGCGTTGACGGCCATGCCAAGGCTGATGGCGTGATTGCCCAGCAAAATGGCCACCACCGCAAAGACAATCACCCCGATCGCCTCCACAGAACCGCCATTTAAAACCATGGCCAGGCTATTCAGCTTCCGAAAGTGCATATTAAGGTTCAGAACGTGGTCCAGTTCCCCTTCGTGAAGCTCCGTGAGTTTCTTCCGCCCCTTAAAATCCAGAATATCGTGAGATTCATACAGGAGCTTCGCGGAAGCCGTATAGCTGCCAAGTCCGTCCATGTAACCCTTATTCCGCTTCGCCAGTTCTTTGTCCGTGAGCTTCGGTACAAAAACCACCGCCACAGAGAAAATCAGGATCACCAGAGCGATGGAGATATCCACAAAAATCACCAGAAACACGCCGTACACAGCGATCATCATAACGGAGCGGATGATGGAAAGCATGGGACTTAAATAGTTCTGGCACATTTCCGTGATGTCATTTGCCTGCATGGAAATGTATTCTGCCACATCATACTGGTGAAATGTTCCAAAATCCCGCTGGATTACGGCATCAAAAAAGTCCTTCTTTATGGCTTTTTCGAACCGGACGCGCCGGTAGTCCGCCAGACGATTGGAAAGATACGCCTCGACGAGATAAATCAGGAACACACCCGCGTATGCGGCCAGAAGCTTACCCATATATGCAAAGCCCTTTTGATAGTTATCAATCAGCCATCCGGGGAACAGCAGCATAACCGCACTGATGACCGCTTCTATTAAATTCGCTGCAATAGTTGCGGCGATATACCAGCGTATGGTTTTAAGATACTTTTTCATATCCTTTTTGTACATCTCCTTGCTACGATAATATATCTGCAATCTTTCACTTCTGAGCAATAATATCTTCATAAGCAACAGGCTTTTGGACGAAATGCCAGGTGGAATGCAGCCTGTATCCAAATACTGCTCCGTATACTCCTTCTTTATTTCGCCTCCATAGTCATCCTCTACTTTATATCATCAGTCATCTTGACTCTGGTATCATATTAAGGTTTTGGCAAATATTCATAATATTCTGGAAACTTCACCTTGTCCCATTCTACCTTTTTAGCTGTATATACTATTTCCGAATACTCTGTTTCGTCTATATTCTTCCGATAAGTTGCAATGATACGAACATAATTCGTTACATTTTTCCTTAAGTCCTCTTTGACTACCGTGTTTGGCACATACATATGTGTAATGTTATCCTTGATGAAACCTATGTATGCTTTTGTGCCTCCTGCAACCTTTTCAGTATACAACTTTGGATGTGGGGAATTGAAATCCCCAATCATATTTGCAGATAAGTTCTTACAAATAACCAGCGGGAGTACGTCCAATTTCATCGGAGTCGTACCGCTATCTGAAAACTCAAAATCTGTAGTCATCAGTTTATGATCAAGGCATTTTTCGTAGAATCTGACAGCTGGAATTTTATCTGATGCAGTGTTTATATCTGATTGTTCGTTGGATTCAGCCACAAACCTTTTTGTGGTCTTAAGTCCCGTTAAGTGCAGAAAATTATAATTATAAAATGAAAACTCTATGCATGAAATATTCTTGTGCTTATCCAGGCAAACAAATAAAAGTGATTTATTCTCCAATTCTTTCTAATAATTTTCTGCACAGGACACGACAATCCTGACTGCATCTTCTTTGTTGTAATTCATAGTTTATTTTCACAATCCTCTGGATATACTGAACTACCCATTGTCTAAAACCAATGGGCTTGTAGTCGACTTATCTCAAAAAGAGGAAGTCTGCGACGCCGTAGCGCCGCTCAACTTCCTCTTCAATGACTGGTATTTCTGTCGTCCGCCGACGGTCAGTTCCATCTGGTTTTTTAACCGTTCTACTGCATAACTTTCAGGTTTTTCTGTTGCCTGCCAACGGTCCGGTCCTACGCCCGGCATAGCTTTCGGATTTTAGGTGCCAGTCGCACCAACAGGATGACGCCTGTTTTCCTGCTAACAGTATACTCTATTATACAAAAAATTGCAACCGGTTTAACATGGAAATTTTCCGTCCTTCTTTTGACATTTTTCCAGGCTGTCCATAACAAAAGCATCAACTGATGTAGCTGATGCTCTTAAAAATCATTTCCTGTATACTCACCGACATACTGGAATATAGTTATTCATCTGGCTGTTGACCATCATGCGCTTTCCACATACACTCTGTCAATTTCAATTCTGAAAAAACTGCCTTAAAAGATGAATTTTCTGGTAAGTTTTCTGCCACAAATCTGTATGCGGCTTTGTTATAATCTCAATCGTATCTTCAAAAACATTATATTCCCGCGGTTCCCTTGTCCATTGAAATTTCTTTAAATTCATCGTTCTTCCCCTCGCATATTCCGATATGTCGGACTTTTTTTCTCGCCCATATCGGATTCTTCCTTTGCCATGACCTAACACTCCTTCTTATAGCATGCGATCGCGAACTTATATATCTTCGCCACTTTTTCCGTAGAACATTCCCGTCCTGTTGTGTGCGCACAACAACATCTGGATATTCAGGCCCCGACTCCAAAATAACTCATTCGAAATATAATAAATATTGGGATCGATCAATTCTGCCTGCAATATTGGAGCAGAGATTCATTCCGTCTGAGCTTCTCAAGGATGTTATTCCAACACTTCCGTGCGTCGCTGACAGACATGCCAAAATATTTTGCAACATCGCAACAGCTCCTTTGCGTTTCCCCTTCCAGATTTATCTTATACATCAAAAATTCAAATTCAAACTCGTTGAGCGACTTGCAGAGTACTTCATAAATGACGCTGCAAAACTCCTGATGAATGTAATATTCTTCCGGTGTCGGCTCTTTCGAGCTGAGGGCAAATGCAGCATCCAAATCTACGTAGACCGAACAATTAGCAAAATGCAGTGTATTCTTCCTCTTTCTTTTTCGTGTCAAAAAACTTCTGTTCCTCTGTCATTATCTGTCTTCTTTGAACCCTTCTATACATAACTTAATCATCCTCTGCTTCCGGCCAAGCCGAAAGAATTTTCTGCCAGAGCAAGTGTCTGTTCGATACTTCTGTTTTTATCTCTGAGTATCACACGAAATCCAGAATTTAAAAATCGGTCATACCTTTCCTTCGAATTGATACGTTCAAGGCCCTTCCTATAATTGTTCATTGCATATTCCGGATCAGGCTCATCCATAATCAATTGATACAAAAACTGCTTTTCCTTATCTGGTCTTTCAAAAAAACGTCGCACTGATGTTTGCGGATCAGCAAGCATAATTAGGACATGATTGTATTCAACAATGTTTTTCAGTGTTTCTATTGAAATATTCGTATCCACAAAAATTGGTTTATTTTGCAAATTAATCTCTTCCAATATTTTCAGTTCCAGCTTTTCACATTCCCTGGAAACTCCGTCAAACCATTTTTCATATTCCTCCGGAGTCCTTCTGATAAAATCATGCCAATCCGTCAAATCTCTGGTATATGTCAGACAAGGATATTCTTCTTTCGTCAATTGTGGCAAAAGCCGGTCATGATAATTCTCATCACAGGCAATGCCGTCATATTTTTCCGCAAGCAGTTTTATCATGGTTGATTTTCCGGCATAAGCCGTCCCATTTATGAAGTAAACGTTATTGAATCGCATGGCCCCCCTTTCCCCCATATTCTGATTTAGTTCTTCGAGCAATATATCAGCCATATAATATTCATCTTAAAAATTACTTTCTGTAGTTTGATATGTTTCGCTTTCCAACACATCGGCAATCGTTCTCTGCACCTCATCCGATTCTATCAGCATCCGCATCTTTTCGTTTCCATTTCCCGTTTCCGGTTTACCGCATCTAAGACTATCTGGATGTTCTGACACACAGCAATCCTTGTACCAGCATGCTCCCATAAGAGCGCCATTCACAGACCACTGTTCGTTTTGCGTGAATTCACCAACCAGAGGTTTCACATCCTCTGAAATTTCCACAAGAGTTGGGCGTGACATGTATATCTTTATATTATCCATGGAAAATATAATCTCAAGTACATTCGGTCCGCATTCCTCCACACATACCACCTTTTCAGGATGTTTTATAATATTAAGCAGTGTCTTACACCCTGAGGAAAGATTGCGAATCGTTCCCAGTCCGTATTTTGTTTCAATATGCTTGTCTGCAGTCAATTTTGCATCATCTACCTGTCTGATCAAAGCGACTTCATTCTCTGACATTTTTTCATTGCTCGTGTATAAGTTAAAAAAAGGTCATTCTGAATAATCCAGTCTTTTGAATTTTCTTTTTTTGTATATATATCAATCATAGTCGCTCCTTTCACGATTTTCTGTCCTAAAGAATCAATTCTCTCTGTCGCTAATTGGGCAGTTGCAGCCTCGAACATTATCAATCATAATACCATATGTTTCCGTATTTTGCCACCTCTAAAATCAGGAAGGCACCCCTTTCATTCTTTTGAATTCAAGAAGTTAAACCGCATCGGCAAAATTTTTATTTTTTGCCGATACGGTTGTATGGGTGCAAATTCTCTGCGTCAGGTTCATCACTTTCTGATTTCCAGACAATGATGATATTACCTATTCACGGCCGCTTTATTCATACAAATCCGCCTGCATATGATAAAGTTCCGAATAGTACGGATTCGTCCGTAAAAGGTTTTCGTGGGAATCAAAGCCGCAAATACGCCCATTTTTCAGTACCAAAATGCGGTCTGCCTTCCTCACCGTCGCCAGTCTGTGCGTGATAAAAAATACGGTGCGCTCCTTCGCGAGTTCGTAAAACTTATCAAACACAAATTTTTCCATTCTGGAATCCAGCGCCGCTGTCGGCTCATCCAATACCAGAATGTCCGCGTCGGAATAAAACGCTCTTGCAAGGGCGACTCTCTGCCACTGACCGCCGGAAAGGTCGCGCCCGCTCTCAAATCTTTTTCCCAGCATCTGTTCCGGTTCCATTTCCCACTCAGTAAGGTCTGCCGTTTCTGTCGCATAGCTTTGTAATTATTCCGAATTTAGGATGAAATATAAACAAAAAACTTGATTAAAACTCAGTAATGAAGTATACTATAAGGCATATTGTTAAATTTAAATCGGAGGTGCCGAAATGAAACTGTTGCGAGTACGCGCGAGCGGGTTTAAAAACTGTGAGGCAAATACTGAGATTGATTTTGTGGCAAAATCAAAAAAAACAGCTGAGGATAAAGAATATGAGTTAATACAAATTGCTGATGACTTATATGTATATAGCACAGTAGCATTTATCGGAAAAAATGCATCCGGTAAAACCACTGCGCTGGAACTGTTGGATTGCTGTTATTCGATCCTCGGTGAATTTCGACTGGAAAACAAACATTACAATTATGATGGAATTCATCTGGAAATCATTTTCTATCACGAAGGCAATATCTATAAATATGTAACTACACTGCAGGCGGATTCAGCGCTGGAGAACAGGGCTGTATTTCGCGCACAGCATATTTACAAAAAGAAATATTACAGATCAAAACTCGGCACTATCTATGCCGCAGAAGATTTTGAGGAGGTCCATAACAGCGGAGAACTTCCGGAAGATACAGCCAGCATATTCTTTGTTTTAAAAAAGAAGCAGATCGTGGCAACGTATTTTGACAGTACAGGTGCAGGAACCGACACATACCAGAGGCTGTTTAAGGTTATGAAAGCATATAAAATTTCCGGGGACGTGCTCGCAAATATTATACGCATCTTTGATGAGAATATCGAAACTCTGGATCGGGTTGACGATCATAACTTCAGCATGCGCATGAACGGGACAACCAGAATTTATTCTGACAAGGAACTGATTTATCTGCTCTCAAGCGGAACCACGAAAGGTATACTGCTTTATACCATGATGACCGCATCGCTGCAGAATGGTTTCGATCTTCTGATCGATGAGATTGAAACGCATTTTCACAAAACACTGGTAGAGAACATGATCAACCTCTATAAAGACAAGAAAGTCAACCGCAAAAATGCAACGCTTATCTTCACAACGCATTACTGCGAGGTGTTGGATTTGTTTAACCGGCAGGACAATCTCTGGGTTTGCCGTTCGGACGGAGAGATAACAATTCAGAATATCTATGACACCTATGGCCTTAGATCCGGGATTTTGAAAAGCAGACAGTTTTACAACAATACATTTCAAACTGCTGTGAATTATGAAGAACTGATGAATCTGAAAAGGAGACTGATGGGATGAAATTATTGGTAATGTGCGAGGGCGCAAATGAGAAAGCTCTTATGGACATCCTGCTGGAAAACCATCGGTTATCATTCACAGAGGATGATCTGCTGGGACTGGTAACATATCATGCCAGACAAATTCGCTCTTCCGGTGTTGTGAAGGCTGCTCTTAACATGTGTCCGGAAGAAGTAAAAATACTCAGGATCGGAGATACTCAAAGTGAAAAACTGTTCATACCAATGGAATATCGGGACAAAATCATTTCGATCGAGAAATACTGCACAAAACCGGAGTTGGAAATGCTTCTTATTATTTCAGAAGGTTTAACGGAAGATTATGAAAAAGTGAAATCCTCTGTCAGGCCGAAAAACTTCGCAAAACAGAATATAAGGTTGAACAGGAAAAAATATGATAACAGTACGGAGTTTTACAAAAATTATTATAACGACTGTGAAAAGCTTACAGATGCGATTCGGGAGTACAAACGGAGCAGGGGCGCACATCAGAGAGATGAACTGTATCTGGCAGATTTGCTTGTCGGATGATCCTAAGTAAAAATATTGGGGCAAGCGAACGGAAAGGAGAACCCACCATGTACCAAATTGTCATCTGCGATGACGACCCGGTTTTTATTTCCTATATAAAAAGACTGCTTACGGCCACTTGCAGCCTCGCTGACCGCGAATGCCTCGTCCGGGAGTATGCCTCCGGCGAACAGCTTGTCTGGGATCTGGAGGGGCCGGGGCAGATCGACCTCTTGATCCTGGATATCCAGTTAAAAGGCATGGATGGCTATGCGGTGGCGGAAAAGTTCCGGCGGAAATTTCCGGATGCCGTGCTCGTCTTCTGCTCCGGCGTTTTCGGCCCAACGACCTCCTCCTTTTATTCCGCGCCATTCCGCTACATCTTAAAATCGGACAGCGAGCAGGAAATCCTGCACACGCTGTCTGAGGCACTCGGCGAAGCAGACCGCCTGCACCGGCGCGAATTTCTGATCGGCCACTACCACGGCTCGACTTTTCATATTGAATATTATGATATCCTATATATCGAAAACGAAAAGCGCGGCGGAAAAATAAAGGTCCGCGAGGCCTCGAAAAAAGCGTATGACGCGGAGAAAATACTGGTCAGCCGGAAGCTGCCTGTTCTGGAGGAGGAACTCGCCCCGCACGGCTTCGCCATGCCGAACAAAAGTTTTCTGGTGAATCTGTACCATGTGGATGTGGTGCGTAAAAATGAAATTGAGCTGGACAACGGGGAAGTGATCGGCATCTCCAGGCTTTTCAAGAGCCATTTTTCGGAAATGTACGCGAAGTTTCCAGGAGGAAAATATGACAACATTAGGCTACCAAAGTCATGAGTCGGAAATTTATTTCCGAACTCATGATCCTGGTAGCCGCAAAACATGAGGATGCAGCCATTTTTCTTCGAAATAATGGAGCGCTGAAGTTCCGCTTTGCGGAACTTCGTGACATTTCGCGTTGCGAAAGTCAGAATCCGAATGTTTTCAGGGTTTCGAAAGCGCTTTAACGCAAAGAAACCCGTGTATCATACACATTTACCTCTCCTGCGGAAACAGCAGCACCGCGTGAAACCGCCCGTCTTCCACATAACAGGTAAAATTTCCGTCATACATTTCCGCGGTTTTACGCACGCTCGCAAGCCCGATCCCGTGGATCCCGCCGTCCGTGTCTTTTTTCGTGGAAATGACCTCCCCGTCCACGATTTTGGGCGGGTGCGGGCATTCGTTATCCACCCGGATCACACACATGCGGCTACCCTGCATGAAGATGCGCAGGCGGATGGTCGGGAGTGCCTCAAACGCACTTCCGTTTTTTGAATGCTCTGCATGGTGATAAGCAGGTGAATGGTCATGCGACAGCTCATCCACCGCAGTGGACGCGGAACGGTCGTGCGTCAGCTCATCCACTGCAATGGACGCGAAATAGGCGTGTGACAGTTCTTCCGCAGCGTTCTCGGAATAGTCGCGTGTCAGCTCTTCCACCGCAGCGAACGCGTTGTCCAGAAGATTTCCCAGCATGGAGACGAGGTCAATATCGCGAAACTGTGCCAGCGGGCAGTTCGGCTCCGCGTATACGTCGAAAGTGATCTGCCGCTCTTCGGCCTTCTGGGCATATTCGGAAAGCAGCATGTCCAGCATGCGGTGCCCGCTGTAGGTGCGGGCGCGGGCGGCGGAAATGCCGCCGGAGAGTTCCGACACGATCTGCCGGATCACCTCCGTGTCCTTCTCCACGGCCAGCTGGTCGATCACCTTCAGAGAGTGCGAGATATTGTGCACGGTCTCTGCGTAGGAATCGTGGACGTTCGCGACTTTTGTCAGCCGCTTAAGTTCTGCTTCCTGCCGCTCAAGCCGCAGCTGCCTGGCGGCGGATTCGGCTGTGGTTACCGCGTAATTTTCAAATGCGCGAAGCAGTATAATGTTGGCGAGGATCATCAGCACATACAGCACCAGCAAAGAGCCGCGCATCCAGGGTTCCCGCTCAAAGGATGAGCTGGCGTAATAGGTCACCGCCATGATGGCCAGCGAAATGACCGGGATGCCCAGGTATGACAGAAACAGCCGGTTCGTCATGCGTCCGGTGCGCCTGCCAAACAGATGCTTCAACAGCTGAAAGAGCAGAAAACAGATAAATTTTGACAGGACAGACTCCAGAGATGCTTCAGAAGCCGGATGGATGCCATTCATCAAAAGCGCGTAAACATTCACGTTTGCCAGGACAAGGTACAAAAAATCGCAGCAGAGGATAACCGACCAGGATACCAGAAAATAGCCAAACATCACCCCGCGCCTGCCCTCAAACAGAATACAGACAAAAATCCACAGCAAAACAGGAAGCGACAGCAGATCCAGCAGATAGCTGCCTGCCAGATAAATCAAAAACTGCTGGAAACCCGCGTACAGGCCGATGCCAAGGGTGACAGTTTTTGAGTACCTTAACTCAAAAATATGGCTGAACAGATCATAGACGAGGAAGTAGTACAGCATGCTGGTAAACAGTAAGATAACGGTATTGCTCATGGAAAAATCCCCATTTCCTTCTTAAGAGGCTGTATCAAGGCAGCCTGTTTAGTTCAGATGTAAAAATCCGCTCCCACAACACATTCAGAGCTTCTGCCTGTACATGCTCCCGATGTTAATGTAAAGCATTCACTCATATTTATATGTGAGTGGATGTACGCAATTCGGAGCAGACGGCTGTATCCTGCTTCTCGAAGCTTCCAGCGTTGTCCGTGAGCGGAGGCGCGGAGCGCGGAGTAATCTGCGGTGTCATAACTTTCGCCCCCAACATCCTATAATTCCATACAGAACGGTTCAGGACAGCGTGATTATAACACAACCCTCCCCAAAATAACAGATGGGACAACATTTACACTATATCCGTAACTCTGCCCATGTTACAGGACAAATTCCAGACATATAGATGACTCGGCGGATGAACAGTAAAATTTTTATCGGCGGTTCAAATCAGAGAAATTCTGATTCTTCACTGCCTCTGATAATTTTCAGACATCCGAGGCATCCCTCCTGCCGCAGTCTGTTTCGCGACTTGGCGAATCAAGTCAAATCACCATGCCCTCACACATCTCTCCGAACCACCCCGTCCAGCCCTGCCAGCAAAAATACAACCATATGCACCGCGATCACGCAGAGCGCA
Organism: Lachnospiraceae bacterium; assembly: GCA_021203205.1. Taxonomy (GTDB): domain Bacteria; phylum Bacillota; class Clostridia; order Lachnospirales; family Lachnospiraceae; genus SIG308. The sequence goes on from JAJQBQ010000002.1 coordinate 79,827, forward strand.
AATCCCGTCGTGTGGTGCAAAAACACCGAGTTTCCCTGCAGGATCGATCCCAGATCCGTGTTTGCGAATAGAAAATACCGCCCGAAATCCATCCCGTGCTCCGAAAGGAAGTCTGCCGCCGCGCTGCCGCCAAACTGCAGGAGGATACCTGCCGCCACCGCCAGCGCCGAATTTTTCGTCAGAGCGGAAAGCATAAACGCAAACGTCATATAGGGAAGAATTCCGATATATTCCAGCGCGTAAGCCTTTAAAATGTAGAGCCAGGCACTCACCACATGCAGCTCGCCGTCCGTCGCATACAGATACGGAGCGGTGATACCGGAAATGCCGTAAAACAATGTGGCGGCGATGGCCGACACCACGAGCGCACCGACCGTAAAAAGCAGCGAGACCAGCAAAATACTAAGATATTTGCTCCAGTAAAACTTTCGCCGCGAAACCGGGCTGATCAGGCAGAAGCGTATGGTCCCCAGGGAATACTCCTTCGCGATGCTGCCGCCGGCAAAGATGATCAGGATAACCGAAACCAGGTATACCAGATACACAGACAGGTTCATACTGTAAAAATAATCCCCGTCCGTGATCAGCTCTGCTTTTCTTCCTTCGCCGGTCGCGCCCAAATGATAGTCATAGTAGATCGCGTCCTCTGCCTGATGTTCCAGGCGGTATTTGCCGACCAGCATTTCCTCCAGCGCCTCGTTGTAGACCGTATCGCTGATATAAGTCCCCTCCGCAATTTTTTCCTCATATCCGGCAAACCTCTCCTTCGCGGCCGCGTAATCCCTCACGATGGCATACATGGTTGGTTCCGGGTCGTTCGGATCCTCATCCCGGGAAAGATGGTAATCGACAATGATATGGGCAGCATCCGTCTCATCCGGGTCAATGACATCGTAGTAATCTGCCATTGTCTGATAATAGAGCTTCCAGTCATTCTCCGCGACTGCCGTGCAGACGGCTTCATACCAGACAGAGAAACTTTCCCTCATGCTCTCATCTGTCCCATACTTCATCTCATAATAAAAGTCCCTCAGAATCCCTCCTCTGGTGACCGCATCTCCCTGCCAGCATGAGGAACCGTCTTCTTCCTCAACTCCCCACTCGTACCAGCTCACAGAGATTTCATGCTCCTCACAAAATTTGATCAGCGCGGCAGCGGTATCGTATGCCTCATCGCTGCAGAGCCCATCCTCATAGTCCTGCCGCAGTTCATTCATCGTTCCCTCATAAAAGCCCGCCAGATCTCCCTCCTCGTAATACTCCGGATAATCTGCAGAATAAGACTCATAAATTTCCGTTTCCGTGTGAGTTCGTATAAAATCCGACAGTTTCCGGGCGCCCACCAGGGCAAAGGCTGCAATCGCCAGCAGAATGATCAGAGCGCGTGTGCTGCCCCGGGTAAATATTTTAATAAGTTCATTTTTTACCACCATGCTACAAATCCCCCATCATACAGACCCGAAATGCGCCATTCCCCGTCTACCCGATAAAGTTCCATACTGCAGGATCCCGACCTTGTCTCGTTCCAGACAACCGTGCTTCCCAACTTAAGATCCGCCGTGCTGACCTGGGGATAGCAGTAAGAATAGCTGTCTGCTCCGTATACGGCAGTCAGCGCATAGCTCTCACTTTCATCATCCTGATAGCAGATAAAGCTTTCGGACGGTATCTCCATGACATACCGGTAAGTGACCTCCACCGTCACGACAGCGCTGCCCGGACTGCTTTTGGTTACGGTAAGTTCGGAAAATTCCACATCCGCATCTGTTACCTTGCTTCCTTCGGCTAATGCGGTCAGGCTGCCTTCGCACGCTTCCCAACCGGAAAGCAGTCTGCTTTTTGTCTTTGCGTAGTCACCCTCCGGGTCTGACCTGTCGCAAAAATATGTGTCAAGGATCCGGCTGATTTTTCCGAGGGTCTCGTCAAAACTTTCGTCATCAAAGACATTTTCCTCTGTATTCAGCGCATTCATATCGGAAAGGAAGCCCTGCGCCACCTCCAGGATCTGCTCACGCTCAGAGTAAAAGCTGATGTAATCGAACAGAAGATACGCCGCGACGAGCAGGGTGATGATCACGCCCAGAAGCAGGCCACGGTTTGCCTGTTCTAAAAATTTCCTTATTCTTTTCTTTTTCTCCATAACATTCCTCCAGGGCTTGTATTTTAAGCTTCATTTTCTGCAAAGCCAAATGGCTTAGTTTTCTCAGACAAACTGTTTTTTGTTTTTCAAGAAAGGATTGTTTTATTTTCGGCAGTATTCACAATAAAACGATTGCCCAAATTAATTCTGTTATGTCCGTTTCAAGTTACTTCACCAACTTTCTGTTTTTTGCTCAAACGAAAGTATGCAGGTAAATCCACGTTTGTGCAAATGCGAGGTCACTTCATATTAATCTGAAAGAATTCTTCCATCTTTCCTTTTCTCATATTGTAAACAACATCTGCGTATGCACGCACAGCTTCATTGTGCGTGACCACAATCACCGTCTTATCCCTTGCGGTCAGACTTTTCAGATACTCAGCCACGATTTTCTCATTATCCTCGTCAAGATTCCCGGTCGGCTCATCCGCCAGAATTACCATAGGATCATTTACCAGAGCGCGCGCAATACACGCCCGCTGCTGCTCCCCGCCGGAAAGCTCGTCCGGATAGCGGAACAGATATTCTTCCATGCCAAACAGCGCCAGCAGTTCGCGGCACCTTGACTCGTACTCTGACTTTTTTATCTTTTTGTTAATGCGCATTGGCATTTCCAGATTTTCTTTCACGTTAAGCTTCGGATTCATGTAATGATCCTGAAAGACGAAGCCAATGTAATCACGCCGCAACCCTGCCATATCATTTGGGGCAAGTAAGCCTGTCATCTTTCCGCCTATGATAACCTGGCCAAAATTCGGCTTATCCAAAAGGCCCAGCAGATTCAGCAGTGTAGATTTTCCGCAGCCGGACGGCCCGAAAATCGCGTACATTTTTCCGCTCTCAAATCTCAAAAACAGGTTTTCAAATACCGTATTTCGATTTCCTGCAGTATCCACATAAACCTTTTTTAAATCCTTTGTTTCCAGTGTAATCTTTCCCATAAAGCTCCTCCTGCTCCAGTTGCCCTCTTTCTGGTCGCTGCGGCAAAACCCTGCGGCGACTGCACTATTTTTTCTCTTTTCTACCGATCTGCCCGTCTCGTTTCCCCCACCGGGATGCCGCCTGCCATGCCGTATCTATTCCCACTGACACCGCCACAATTGCCGCTGTCGCCAGATATGCTTCCCAGGTTATGCAGCTTTTCTGTTCCAGCGCCTGTACCACCAGCGAGATTGCATTTATCTGATTGCCCAGCACGGCCACTGGCGCTGTAAGCAATACGGCTAATAAAAACGACAGAAACAGATCTGTCATCACGTATGCTTCCTCATAAGAAACTACATCTATTCTCCGGTAGCCCTCAGAATACATAAGCCACTCCGCCTTTCTCCGACGACACATATCATTCGAACACAAACGGCGCAGAGTAAGGAGCAGCCCCAGAAATGCCACCATGCATAACACTGCGATTATTTTCGCAAACTGCAGCATGGTATTGCCGGATGTCTGCACATGAACTCCTCCCTGCAGCAGCCGTAAATACTTCTCGCCGATTTCCGGACTCGAAATACGGTACAGATCCAGGGCCAGACTCAGAGACACAAACAGAAATACGATATCCATGGCATAGATACATACTTTCCAAAGGTATCTCGGTGTCAGCATTCTCTTCTCTTTTATTGGCATAATATTCCTCATCCAGTTACTCCTCGCTTTTCAGAGCATCCACCGCCTCCATTTTCCATACCTGCATAAGCCCCCGGATGGAACCCACGCCAACGGATGCCAGCCCTGCCAGTACCACGATCACGCAAACACCTGCCAGCACTTTTATGCGGAATGTATAAAACAGGATATTCAACAGCGGAGCCATAAGTGTGTTCATCACGAAAATCACTACACTGCCAATGAGAAAGGTTGCCAGAAACGACAGCACAATATTTTTTATTGTATCCCGCATATGAAACAGCCCAAGTTGGGAATTTTCATATCCAACCGCTTTCATCAATCCATATTCCCTCCGCCTGATATAAACCTCATGCTCTTCCGTGTATATGATGTTGATCGCGAGGTTAATCAGAAAGAAAATAAGGACAAAGTTTCCGACCATCATCAGCATCTGCAAAGCAGTGCTTTGAATTTCAAGTAATGAGCTTCTACAATAATAACTCAATGTTTCAAAATTATTATCTATATATCTCTCCAATGCAATCAAATCCGCTCTGGTTTCGCATGTAACCGCATGCGGAAAAGTATCATAAAGATCCATATAAAACACATTTTCTTTCGGATCAAAATTATTCATCTCTTCTGCCTCATCGTGCCATGCAGCGAGTGTATCATTATTAACATACAGACTGCATCCTCTCCCCATCTCAAAATTATCAAACACGCCAATAACTTTCAATTCTTTTTCGAGGTAAATGTATCCGCCGCCCAAAACAGAACACACCACATTTCCTGTGATTGTTTGTCCTACAAGTTCTTCTCCATCCATGGTGATCTGTTTGCGATTTAATGAATCAAATGAAAGCAGGTAACTTCCAATATCAAAATCATTTTCACTGGATGTGTAATATTTTGCAATAATAATTTCATCTTCCTTCGGCTCATGACAGTTTTCTGTCAGAATATAATCCTTAATTGCTTCATAATCGCAGCCATAAGCCGTAAACCTGATATTATCACTATCGGTATCATATGAAAAAGCCACTGACTCCTCTTCCATAATCCAGGATGTAATACCATCTGTGTTATTTAAATATTCTTCAAGCTCCGACAGTTCTTTTTTTGATATATCCGGGTTTTCATCATCAATCATTCCCTGCACAATCAAAGTGCGGGCATCCAAATGCTCCTGCATATGGTTTACTATATAACCTGACAGTGAAAGCAAAATATTGTCGATCAGAAAAAATAATGTTAATAATATTGTAAGAAGCACCGTATTCCTTCTTCTGCTATATTTCTTTCTCAACTAAATCACCTCATATTCCTTCATAACAGTCGTTACTTTGCAGATTTCAATATTCCTTGCCGGCAATATCTTTTTTCACATTGCATTCGACTTCCATTTTTATAATTTATCATGACTTTAGCACATTCCCTTATCAGGATAAACAGATTGTCCAAAATCGGTCCTGTTTTGTCCGTTTTTGAACCCAATGTCACTTTTATGCACAAAAAATTCCCGCACGTAATTGTGCGGGAACCTTTCATTTGAACATATATGTGTTTTATCTCACTTCTTATATTGGGCAAAAATGTTTAGAAAAAATACTCATATTTTTCCTTCGACCTGTAAAAATAGAACAGGAACAGTACCACCACTGCGAGGTCTGCGCAGGTCAGCGCGATTACAGCCAGGCCCCATAATCCGGATGTATTGGCGATCACGATGTTGATAAAAAGCAAGTCCACCAAAACCACTGCGCTTACTGCCAGCCAGCAGAGCCATACCTTTTTAAGCCTTACTGCATCAAAATGATAGCCGGACTCCTTTTCCAGATCCACGAGCGTCTGCACCGCGCAGAATGTCAGGTAGAACATACACAGGTTCTCGACCGTATCAAAAAAGGTCACCGCATCTGAGGATGCCTGCACCAGCCCAATCGCCAGAAAGACCCACTCACAGAGCGCACCCACGAACAACACCGCGTCTACGGGCAGCGCCGACCTGAAATATTTGCTTTTTGATGCCAGCCCTCGCATTCCAAGAAACAGGAGCGCAAAACCGACGAAATCCGGCAGCAATTCGAACCGCAGCATGTAAATGTCCACATTGATGTCAAGCATGATCAGAATCAGACCGGCGAAGATCATTGTCATAGAAGTTTCCTCCACTTTCCTTCGTTTGATTTTTTTGACTATAGCATGTTTCCTGCTCGAGATAAACAGGTTGTCCGGAATCGGGCGTGTTTTGTCCATTTTTGAACTCAGGCGTTCTTTTAATATATAGTTCAAGATTGTGTGGCGCGCAATGCGAAGAATACTCCGTAAACCAGCTTTTTGACACCTGATTCATATATTTTTTAAGAAGCGTTTAACTTTCCCTGCTCATACCCGTATCTTTCTAATCACGCAACTGTGCTTTTTCGCATTTTTACCAGTTGCGTCTTTATCATGATTAATGCCAACCAGAATCAAGTCGCCAAAATAATCTTTCAGGACACCATGATACCGGTTATCAAGAATTTGTTTCATCGCGGTATCCGCATCCTTCTGCCATTTAAGTTCTATCATCATGGCTGGTTTATCTGTGCCGCGAGCCGGTATGAAGGCATAATCAGCAAATCCTTTCCCCCCGGGAAGTTCCCGAACCATCATATAGTAATTTCTTGCTGTAAAATATGCGATATAAATTGCACATGCAAGCGAATTTTCATCATTATATTTAAGCGAGGACGTACATTCCTCGTGAATCAGCTCCAAAGCACTGGCCACTGCTCCCTCATCTTCATTGAGCGTAGCCTCCAGCAGCTTCTCTGATTCATTGATGGCCTGCTCGACCTTTGACCATTTTCCGCCCCTTACTGCAGACTGGAACACTTCCGCGACCTCCCGGTTCGGAACATACACCTCTTTTGTCGCATGGTCATAAGCCAGATACCCCAGATGAATGAGCAACGTAAGGACATCATCCTTGTTCTCAAAGGATGTAATATCATTTTGAAAAGTGCTGATATCAATTTTGACACGCTGACCGCCGAGCATCAGAATAATCGCGTCCTTTAAGCCGTCATAATTTTCATTTATATATCTTTTCAGGCTTTCAAATGTTTCAGTCTGTGTCCAGTAATTGCGAAATGTATTGTAATTGATCGCACTGACCACTGAATTGGGACTGTAGACGGATTTCTCATCTTCAAAAGAATACCCGTCATACCACTGTTTCATCTCTTCGTAATCCACATGATATGCTTCGCAAAGCAGACGAACATCATCCTCTGTGAAGCCGACATATCTGGAGAGGATCAGCGGTTCCGCCATGGTAAATTCTTTAAAATCTGACAGGGCAGATTCCGTGCCAAACTTTTTCACCGGCAGAATACCTGTCATGTAGGCAGCCGCGATCGTCTTTTTTGTTCGATCTTTGTTTTTGAATATTCCCCTTAAGAACAGAATATAATCTTCCTGAAGCTGCCTGTCGTCCTTGAATTCCCGGAATAACGCGTCCCATTCATCAATCACAAAGACAAACTTCGCATTTCCTCTGGCTACGACTGCGTACAGTGCCTTGCCGAGACTGGTTTCCTTTTCATCTACGCATCCCGAAAAAGCTTCCCTGATTTCTTCCAGCAGCGCCTGCTGCATTTCATCGAGAACATTCGTTTTATGATCTCTTGCATCTGATATAAAACCTGTCATATCAAAAGAAATGACATTGTATTTATTGATGTACGTGGCAAAATCATCGGAGCCACCCACCTCCAAATCTTCAAAGAGGAAGCGGGAATCGCAGGTCCTGTCGTAGTATGCACAGAGCATATCGGCATCAAAAGTCTTACCAAAACGTCTGGGTCTGCTAAAGCAAACCAACGGCTTGGGTTTCCCGATTAGACTGTTGATAAATACAATCAGACCGGTCTTATCCAGATAAATATCTCTTCGTATTTCTTCAAAACCATCATACCCTGGATTTAAGTAGAGTCCCATGCTTTTCATGCTCCTTTCTGCCTTTTCTTGATTCAATCTATGCCCGGTTATTTCACGGAGTACGCCTGCAATATATTGATTTTTCCCGTTCACCGGATGATTATATATGGAATTACATAAAAAATCAATTCCTTCATCACATTTCCCCAAACTCCATATTTTCATAGATCCGCTCCATCCGCTCGTCCGGGAAGCGCTCGTCGATAAACTCCTCAAATGCACTGGCCGCCTCCTGCCCGGAGATGCGTGCCGACCAGCGGCCCACCGCGATCAGCGAGATGGCGCCGTCAAATATCATGAAAACCAGAAGGATCCAGGTAAGTATTTTCCCGACCTTATTCGGGATCTTCAGAATCCACTCCGCCATGCGCGGATAAATGCTCTTGATCCACCATACGCCCAGAATGCCCCAGAAAATGGAGTACAGCAGGCAGATCCGCCCGTTAATGTTAAAGGGCATGGCGCTGTAATCCCAGGAGCGTGAGCCGAACAGCGTCTCCTGCCCCCAGGAAACCACATATTCCAGCGCACTTCCCACCAGGAAGCCTCCGATAAAGGAAAAAATCCAGCTCCGGTTGCGATATTTGTAGAGCACCATGCTTAAGAGCAGCGCTCCGGCTCCGTACAGAGGATTGAACGGCCCGTAGACCACCCCCGCCCGGCTGGCGATGTACCCGTTTTTTAAGAGACACCAGAGCATCTCCACCACCACGCCACCGAAACTGCCGATGAAAAATACCAGATAAATCTTATAAAAGTTCATGCCGGACGCGAAGTGACCGCTCTCCTGCTCTTTGAAGTCGATAATGGTATTCGCGGGCGCCGGCGGAATGAACCGCCGCTTTTTCTGGCTGTTTTTCACGTCGCTCAGGCGGCTTTCCAGCTCATCCGCCTGCTCCAGAGATCGAAAGCTGGCTCTGGCTAACATCTCAGCCTTGCCTTTCAGGTCTTCCGACTCCTCTGCCAGGGCTTCGTGCAGCTCGGTTCTTTCTTTCCGCTCCTGCTCGTCCAGCTCCGCATCCTTCTTCTCGCCCTCCCTGGCAAGCTTCCGGTAATAAACCTGCAGGCGCTCATCCGTGTCGGTTTCACTGGCAATTACATGCTCCTGCAGCTGCTTTGTCGCCTCGTGATACAGCACCGGCGTCTGATTGCGGTCGAAGCGAAGCCGGCGGTCACGTTTCGCATTTGTATTCGTTTCATTCTTTTTTAGCCCTCTCTTTTTACTGCTCATAGTTTCCTCTTTCCGATTTTGTATAATTCCTTCTGCTTTTTCTTTTCATGAACCACAAAGTTTCCTGTATTGCATTTACGATATCATAAAGAAAGCAAAACTTCAAGAACCATACTTTATATGTCCGGAACCCTGAAAAATCAGTTGTCCTCCCCGGCTTTCATTTCCAACTAACTTAATATCCTGACCTTTGTAAAAGACCTTCTTTCGTGACATGAACCAGAAAAACACCACTGTATACTATACAGCGGTGTTTTTCTGCAGGATAATTCTGCCATCTTTCTTCTGCTTTTGCTTGAAAGGACTTTCTGTCAGGATCAAAATCGCCCCGATAATTGCTCCCACATATGCCGACCACAGGAAGCAACGCTGTCACGCCACCAGTACGCCGACCATACCGGCATACAGAATGCGTAAGATCAGCATGCCGATTTTCATTATTCCTTCTCCTTCCACAGTTCATCTGCCGTCTCCGTCCAGTTTTCGGCGTAGGCGGTCGTCTTCTCGCAGAGGTGCTCCGCCTCCTCCGGGCTCTCGTAATCCGTACTCATCGCACCGGATTTTCTTACCATCTCCGGCAACTTCTCCGGGTTCTCCAGCATCGGACACGGCCGGAACATGTTCTCGTTGAACGGCTGCTCCCTGTGATATTCCATGAACAGCGGGCTCTTTAATGCCTCCAGAAGACTGGTGTCATGAATGTTGCAGTTGGAGTAGTGGATGAACACGCAGGGTTCCACGTCGCCTCTGGCATTGATATGCAAATATCTGCGGCCTCCTGCAATGCAGCCTCCGACATACTGCGCGTCGTTCTGGAAGTCCATGGAAAAGATAGCCTTTGTTTTCCGGAATTCCCGCACACGCTCGCAGACAATTTTGCGCTGTTCCGGTGTCGGCAACAGTTCGGTCGCCGCATTATTTCCCACCGGCATATAGTGAAACAGCCAGACAAACAGGGCTCCGCTGTCGATGATGTAGTCGAAGAACTCTTCGCTGCTGATGTCGGCGTAATTGCGGCTGGTGTAGCACACGGAGATGCCGAAAGGCAGACCGTGAGATTTCAAAAGCTCCATGGCGTGCTTGACCTTCTGGTACACGCCGTCGCCCCGGCGGGAGTCGTTCGCCTCCTCAAAGCCCTCCAGGCTGATGGCCGGGACAAAGTTTTTCACCCGGAGCATTTCTTCACAGAACTCCTCGTCGATCAGGGTTCCGTTCGTAAAGGAGAGGAACTCGCAATCCGGGTGCATCTCGCAGATTTTAATGAGATCTTTTTTCCGCACCAGCGGCTCTCCGCCGGTGTAGATGTACATGTAGGTTCCAAGCTCCTTGCCCTGGCGGACGATGGAGTCAATGGTGTCCAGATCCAGGTTCAGGCGGTTCCCGTACTCCGCAGCCCAGCATCCGGTGCAGTGCATGTTGCAGGCGGAGGTCGGGTCGAGAAGGATCGCCCACGGAATATTGCAGTTCTCCCGCTCCTTTGTTTCCGTCTGAGTCTTAAAGCCGTCCAATGACGCGTTGATCAGAAAATTCTGCAGAAATGCCTTGCGCACGCCCGGATCCAGATCAAAAACTTTTAAGATCAGCTGATACCAGTTGTTCTTCTCATCAATTGCCTTGTGGAATGCGTCCTTCTGGGGTCTCAGCCAGTCTTTGGGGCTGAACCGCTCCACCGCATCCATGATTTTCGGAATATTCTCCTCCGGATTTCCCTCCGCATACTTCAACGCCTGCTTAATTGCAAATGTCTGTGCGCTGCTCTTTACACTTTTTGCCATAATCGTTTTCCCGTTCCTTTCCTGCCGTCACATCATATGGACGACCATAACTTACCTGTCCCTGTTTTCATTCCCATGTCGCGTCGTTCTCTTTGTCTCATGAAACAACGTGGAACTTTTGGAATTTGCGCAATTATAAAATCGGCGCTTGCAAACGTCATTGGACAGACCGGGGATTTTGTGTCTTTTTTTGTCGGCGACTCTCCGTTTTTGGACAAATGGCAAAAAGTGTAACTTGAGGCTAAGAATGTTACGCTTCCTCTTTCCCTGTTTGAACTGGATTTATGCGTTATTTTGAAGCAGGCTTTCCCAAAGGGATAAATCCAACATTCCTGGAGGGCGATGGTTTCTTCCTTTCTTCATGGCAATTCTCCCCCACCGCGAGAGGACTTCTTCCTTTCTTCGCGGCAGCCCCCCAAACCGTCCGAAAACTCGTTCTTCTGGTTCTTCCGGCACTATATGTAGTCTTCCGGACTCTTTTGAGTTACCATATGTTGTGCTCTGAAAGCGACTGTTTTCGTTTTCGGACAGGCTCCCCTCATCACCTGATCCTTCACAAAAATGCCGGGGAATCCGCTTTTCCTGCAGGATTCCCCGGCACATTTTCATCTAAATATAAAATAGGTCAAAAATTCAAAATGGGGTCCGGTGTCATGTTTTTGGCTCCAACACCTTAAATATTTCTTACCATATCAACCAGAGGAAAATGGATGCGATATATCCAACCTCTGCTGTGACATCTGCCGGAAACCACCTCGGTCTTACAATATAATCGGTAATTTCCCCGCTTTCATTCACGGCAGCCGCACCGATGCAGGGGATAAAGCTTAGATGTACTGCACCGCGCGATATGCTTCGTAGATCGCCCACTTTGCGTCGCGCGCCTTTACCGCGTCGCCCACGATCTTGACCTCAGGCGCCAGTCCTTCCGGATCGAACGGCAGATACGACCTGGAGCCGAGTGCAAGAACCACATGGTCATAGCCGTCCAGCGTAATTTTCTCGCCGTTGCATTCCGCGATGACACCGCCGTCGATAAATTCGAGAACCTTCGTATTGCAGCGCAGCTCGACACCCTCGTCTTTCAGGCGGCCCATCATTGCGTTGCGCACGGTCAGGTACAGTTTCTCCGCTACCTGCGGAAGCATCTCTACCACCGTCACCTTGCTGCAATAATCCGTCGCGTACTCTGCGGTCTCGACACCTACTTCGCCGCCGCCGATGATCAGCACGCTCTGTTTCAAAACCGGATTTCCAAGAAGCACATCGTTCGCCTGCACGACACCCGTTGTGTCGATTCCCGGGATATTCGGACGGATCGGGGTGGCTCCAGTAGCCATGATCAGCACATCCGGGGCGAGCTCTCTGATCAGCTCCGGGGTTGCCTCTGTCTCAAAGCGCATGTCTACGCCGTTCTTTTCGCACATGTGCAGCTGGTAGCGGATCTCTCTGGTAAGCCCCTGTTTGAACGGTGGATACGCCGCGATCAGGAACTGACCGCCCGCGCGGTTTCTCGGATTCTTTTCCAGCAGCGTAACCTTGTGACCCCGGCCGGCCGCCATAAACGCCGCCTGCATTCCGCCAGGGCCGGCACCTACTACCACGACCTTCTTCGGCGCATCGGTCATCTTTAACAGACGATCCTCCCGGTGGCTGGATTCCGGGTTCAGCATGCAGGACACGCCCCAGTCGCCCGGCATCAGATTCTCCGGATAGTTGAACTCCATGCATCTCTGGGTGCATCCGAGACATGGGATGATGTCCTCGAATACTCCGGCATACATCTTGTTCGGGAAATCCGGGTCGCAGATGGACTGACGGCCGAGGGCTACCGCGTCGCAGTCACCGCGCTTTAAGGCTGTCTCAATAGTGAACGGATCGTGGAACAGGCCCACGGAAAAGACCGGAATGTTCACCGCTTCTTTGATGCGGCGGGCATTTTTCAGATTCCAGCCGGACTGCCATGCAGACGGCGGAACGATGGTCTCCCAGGTCTCATAAGTACCTGCGGAAATGTGAAGGGCATCATACCCGTAAGCTTCCAGCATCTCGGCGAAAACGATGGTTTCCTCCATCTGGAGGCCGCCGATGCGGTTTTCAATGGCAGAAAGGCGCGTCGTCACGACAAAATCTTCGCCGCAGGCCGCTTTAATGCCTTCCACAACCAGCTTCATGAAATAAGCGCGGCCCTCGATGCCGCCGCCGAACTCATCGATACGCTTGTTGGAGCGCGGCGACAGGAACTGCCCGCCCATGTAACCGTGGGATGCGTGGATCTCGACACCGTCAAATCCCGCCTTCTTGCAGCGGACGGCCGCATCCACATAGTGCTGGATCAGATCATATACTTCCTGGGTAGTGAACTCGCGCGGAGTCTCGCGGTTGGTGGGACATGGCACACTCGACGGCGCAACGATCTGCTCGCCGGCCATCGCCCCTACTGTCTCGCGGCCTGCGTGGTGCAGCTGAACGATGGTGCGGGCACCCTTATTCTTGATCGTATTTGCCAGCTTCGTCATGCCGGCGATGCCTTCATCGCTCCACACATTCGGCTCGCAGGGCATGCCGATGCCGCGCCGCTCCACTGCGGCGATCTCGATAATAATGAGCCCGAATCCGCCGGCCGCTCTGGCCCCGTAGTAATCCAGCGTTGGCTGAATAACCAGGCCATTTTCGTCAAACACGCCGGAATCCATAGCCGGCATAATAAAACGGTTCTTGATCAGCAGATTGCCGATCTTGTAAGGTGTAAAAGCCTTTTCAAATTTCATGGTAAAACCTCCTCGTACTTTTATAATCGCTGTCCCCAAAAACACAGCGACCAGACTACACAATGCAAAAACTGCAGCTGCTGCACTTCTGGTTCTTTCTCACTTATGGGTATATCTTTTCACAAAGAAAAATGCTTCTATAAAAAAGTTTCCTGTGAAAATCAGAAATACCCAAAGTGGAGAAAGAACCTCACTTCTTTTGAGCTGCGTTTTTTCTTACCCTCTGTCTCCTGAAAGAACATGCCTTTCAGAACCTCTGCCTGTTCCGATCTTTGTGGTTCCCGAGGTCAGGCACTCCTATGCAAGCATACGATACCTGACCTCGTATACCTCACATAGGAGAATAATAACACAGGAACTGCGGCAAACCAATGTGAAAACTCAAAAAAACGCATCCCGATTTTGTGCAAAATAACAAAATCGGGTGCGTTTTTTGATTTCTCATTGTTAAAATATACAAATTATTCTTGCCCCGGAAGCATCAGAAACTGAAAACTGTTCAGGAGCTGGAGCGCTGTGCGCGTCTCCTCGAAAGGAAGCGAAAACTCCTCCTCAATGCGCCCCAGCCGGTAAGCCAGCGTATTACGATGGATGTGCAGCTCCTTTGCGGTGCTCTCCCGGTTGTGCAGGCAAAGGCTGTACACTCTTAATGTCTCAAAATACTCGGTATGATTTTCCATATCGTACTGCTTCAGCCGCGCAAGCACGGGATGAAGATAGGTATCCGTCGGCCCCTGCTGCAGCGCAGCCACAAAAATCTGCTGCGGGTAAGCATCGGCATAAAAAGTAATTCCCGGATTCTTTAGCAGGGCCGTCAGGTACCCCTGGGCGAACCAGGTATCAATGGAAAGGAACTGGTCAAAAGGCCTGGAGATACCGATGTAGTTATAGGACTGCTTTAAAATCCTGAGAGCCGAATTCAGAAAAGACTTCTCTTTCTCCGAAAACTCATTCACATCGGAAATTTCCCCGAAAAGCGTGACAATACAATCCCGGTACAACGTGCTGACCGTGTTCCGATAACAATTGTTCAGCGATTCGATGGCCGTCGCGGAAAATGCCTTCTGCGCGGCAGATTCCCCCACCGGCGTGACGACCAGACAGTAATTTCCCCGGATCCGTTCCAACAGGGTCTGATTCGCCAGATTCTTCCGGCGCTCGGACGCGCCCGGCTCCAGCAGATCCAGCAGATAATTATAATCCGAAGAGCGATGTACGGCCTTCTGAGACATCCGAATGCGCAGGGCATCAACGAAAATGCGCGTCAGAGCGAGGTCATTTTCCCCAAGCTCCCGCTCAGCAAGGAAGATCGCAACATGCCCCAGAATCTGATGCTGTTCCGTGTACACCTCCCCGAAAATACGCGGACACTCCTCCACCAGCCCTTTGTTATCATAAAATGGCTCGTAAGTATTCAAATGACTCTGCAGGTATGCGTCCTGATACGTCCATATAATCTTCTCGCACAGCGTTCCGTAATCCATAAGCTGATCCCACACGGCAATGCCGGTCTTTTCCTCGGGATAGCAGCAGACCAGGGCATATTTATCATCCGTCAAAAGAACCGGACATCCAAAAATCTCGTAAGCGGTGCAGATGATCGGCTTGATTCCATCCTTGCAGAGCGCCTGAAAAAACAGCGCGGAAGCTTCCTTCACGTCCATAAAACCACCCCTTTTCCCTCTCTTGTTTCATCATGCATTTAAGCGCGTAACATGTGAAACATGCCGTGCGCAGTAACGTGGAAGATATGAGTTCGATGGGGGTATTATATCATGCTTTGTCAGAAAAAGGAAGTTTGGAATCAGGTTCAGTGGGGTATGCCGGTGGTTGATGGGAAGATTGATTTCTCATAATAAAACAAAAAGGGCAGGAGAGAAATTCTTCTGCCAATTCTTTGTTTTCGATGCCCTTAAACGGACTAAGTTGCAACCTCGCATCAGAAGTGTATGAATATGTGCAAAAGGCGTATCAATGCCCTCACTCGGGCTAAGTTGCAATAATTCTGACTTATCTCATTCAGACAGCAGGGAGGAGTCTCAATGCCCTCACTCGGGCTAAGTTGCAACGGCAACGCTCATTTCCACTATCAAAATGACAATCAAAATCTGTGTACTTCTCAAAGAAACAGACTCTTCATCATTTTCCCTCCACGAGAAGCTCTTATCCTTCGATTCATCTCCAAAACCAAAATTCCAAAGCCATCCCCCACGTCCAACACGCACCCTATTATACTGTGTTTTTCCGAAAAGTAAAGCAAATTTCCCCAATTTTCCACACCTCGTACATTTTTCCAATTTTCCACACCTCGCGTTGCTTTTTGTTACCTTTTCGCGTTTCCCCTCCGTTTCCATCAGTGCTCTGACCATTGCTTTCGCTTCGTTCTCGCACATCTTTCTACTGGTGCGAATAATTTTCACATCATTCTGTCAATTATTATTTTAGCCGGTATCATGCGATTTTTATGCAAAATTCTTCACCATTTATTATTTCCTTCACTTTTCCAATCCCCTCCCAGACTATCAAGAAAATTCACTTCTTCACTTTTCCTCTACCATATATGGTAGTTTCATTCTTTTCATGACACCATATATGGTAGAGAAAATCAAAACTCACTTTTTTCCTGACATTTCCCCCACACTTCACACAGCTTCAATCGCCCGAACTCCCACCAACAGTTTGTGAAGTGCGAATGTCAGGAGAACCCTGCGCATTCTCACTGGTGATTACATAGCCGTGATATTTTCATTCGTCAGAATTCCTCAGATACAACTCAATATTGCCAATATTAAACAATGGAATATTAATTAACCATTCCTGTTTTCGATAGTCGGACATGGAGGTTCTGACTGCAAGCGGCAGATTATAATTTTTCATGAAAATTTTAAGGCTTTTTGCCTGTAAATTTTCAGCGGCCTTAACTTCAATTGGCACAATCTGATCTTCAAACTGAACCAGAAAATCCACCTCCGCCGTTGCGCTCTCCGCTGACCAATAAAAGATATCCATCTCCGGATTTACAATTAACTGTTGCAATACATATTGTTCGGTCAAAGCTCCTTTGAATTCCTCAAACAGGTTATTTCCCTCCAAAATCACCTTCGCATCCAGCCTGGACATTGCCCCGAGCAGGCCAAGATCAAGAACAAACAATTTAAAAGCCGAAAAATCCTGATACACCCGCAGCGGAAAGTCCGGTTTTTTTACACGATTCACTTTATAAGATAGGCCGACATCCAAAAGCCATGTCATCGCCACTTCGTATTCCCTTGCACGTGCGCCTTCCCTGATTAGTCCATATAAGAATTTGCGATTTTCCTTCGCCAGCTGGGTTGGGATAGAATTCCAGAGCATTCGAATTCTTGTGACGATCTCATCCGGTGCGTGCTTCGATAAATCATCTTCATATGCATCCAGAAGCTTTCTTTGAATTCTTCGAACCCGCCCGAGGTCTTTTTGGGCGATATAATCCCCGACGACTTCAGGCATTCCCCCGACATAGTAATAATATTTTAAAAAATCTGTGTATTTATTTTTGAACACTTTCATCACTTCGGTATCATTTCTATCTAAAGCCTCAGCCAGGTTCTTTTCCCCACATGCAAGCAAGAACTCGTAGTACGTCATAGGATACAGATCACAAAAATCTACTTTCCCCACCGGGAATGATGTTCCTTTATGCAGCGCAATTCCCAACAGTGATCCGGCCGCTATAATATGATACTGTGGCGCATTTTCCTGAAAATACTTCAACGACTTCAACGCCCGCGGAATTTCCTGCACTTCGTCAAAAATAATCAGCGTGTTTTCCGGCTCAATCTTTTTTCCTGCTTCTATTTCGAGCATGGAAATAATTCTTTCGATATCAAATGCTTCCCGGAACACCTCTTCCATACGCTCATTCTCATCCATGCTGATATATGCATAATTTTTGTAATAGTTTTCTCCAAACTCTTTCATGAGCCATGTCTTCCCTACCTGACGTGCGCCACGCAAAATCAACGGTTTGCGATTTGGATCTGATTTCCATTCTACGAGCTGCTCTATTGCCTTCCGATACATAGCCGACCTCCATTTTCATATGATATGCATTAGTTTACATTATTCCGCAGGAAATATCAACCATTGATTCACATTTTGCCAAGAACTTTTTCTGCTATATCTCACATTTTGCCAAGAACTTTTTCAGTTCTGTCTCACATTCTGCCAAGAACTTTTTGTCAGGATCTAATCCGCTTTTTTTCTTTTTATGCCAATAGTCGATGAAAAACTGGTTTACGCGAAAGTAAAAAAAGACAGAGAGAAAATTCTTCTGCCTTTTTGTTTTGGTTATTACTGGCCTCATGCGGGATACGTTGCAACGCATGACGGCAACTTCGGAAATACTGGTATTACTGAGTTTCAATGCCCTTCTACGGGCTATGTTGCAACAAGTTAGTTGATTAGCCTAAGCTCGGATATGGCCTGTTTCAATGCCCTCTTACGGGCTAAATTGTAACCAATATCGCGTGTCAATTGCGGAAAGAATGCCAGTCGGTTTCAATGCCCTCACTCGGACTACGTTGCAACTGCAACGCTCATTTCCACTATCAAAATGACAATCAAAATCTGTGTCCTTCTCAAAGAAGCAGACTCTTCATCATTTTCCCTCCATGCGCAGATCTTTATCCTTCGATTCATCTCCAAAACCAAAATCCCAAAGCCATCCCCACATCCAACACGCACTTTATTATACTGTGTTTTTCCGAAAAATAAAGTTCATTTTTTTCACATTTTGCCAAGGACTTTTCCCGTTTTGTCTCACATTTTGCCAAGGACTTTTTCTGCCATGCCTCACATTCTGCCAGGAACTTTCTATCATAGTATCAAACTTCGACTGAGCAATAACTTGTACCCCTATTCGCTGCTTCTTCTCTTTATGCCAATTGCTGACAGGAAAATTTGTTTTGATTAGCGCTGCCCTCATGCAGTCTATGTTAGCTGAGGAACAGGCGCACCTGTTCCTCAGCATTTGTCCAAAGCAGCGTTCCTGAAAGCCGGTGTCCGAACTCTCGCTCTTTTCTATTCCCCGCCGCTTCTACTTCGATATCTTCACGCTCTTCACCGTACTCCACGCCGAATAATATGTCGTCCCGTTCACGGTCTTGTAGGTCCGGATCCTCACATAGTAGGTCTTTCCTTTCGTGAGGCTCGCGATCACCTTGCTCGATGAGGATGCTCCCGTGATGGTGAGCGTTTTGTTTCCGCTGGCGAAGCTGCTGCTCGCCGAGTACTGCACCTGATACCCGGTCACGCCAGACTTCGCTCCCCACTTTACCGTCATTGTTTTCGAGGAAGAATTCGTGAGACTGGAGATGGCCGGAGCCACCAGCCTTACGATTGCTTTCGTGCTGTAGCCGGCTTTCGTAATGGCTCTCGAACTGTTCTTGAAGTACGGTTGAGTATAATAGGTATAGGTCGTATTGTTGCTGCTCTTTACCGCCGTGTCCGTGTAACTCGTGGTTCCCACGCCCGTGATCGTCTTCACCAGTGTATAGCTGCTGGCGGAAGATGCTTTCCTGTATACATAGTATCCCGTCGCGCCCGTCACTTTCGGCCACTTGATATAGATGCCGCTCGAAGTGTTGGAAAGGCTCGAAATGCTTCCGGCAGTCAGGTATTTCGCGGCTTTCGTGGTCTTCGCGCCGCCCTTGGTCACCTGACCCTTGCTGTTCGTGAAGATCGCCGATACCTTGTAGGTGTAGTGATTCCCCGCACTGCGGAAAGATACGGTAACAATACTCGTATATGTCGTCACCGTATTTATGATCGAATATCCGTTAATGGTAATTGTGGTGGTCGTGGTTACTTTTGAGGTAGAAACCGAATCGAGATTGATTTACTCCCATCTGATGTGAGTAATTTTCACTTCATTCTGCCAATCAGTATTTCTATTTCATCCGATATTGTACCATCTTTTATGCACGCCAACACTGCGCCCGTTATCGGCAAGTCGTGTAAATAAACGGCCGGGTAAGCAAATGAACTACGCACGATGTTTCATCTTCCACAGAAAATAAATCAAAACAGACAACGCAGAGATCCCGGCGATCAATCCCACAAAAATCCAAAAGGCAGGGGATGTCGGATCCGTGATATTAGACCCAAGCAGGGTTGTCGCGGCCATGCCCGGCAGAACTCCCAGGAAACTTCCAATCAGGAACTTGAAAAATGGCATTTTTCGTGCGCCGAAGCACATGCTGACCGCATCTCCGGGCAGAAAGCAAACCATATGAAGAAGAAACGTAAGGAACAAGCTGTCACTTTCCCGTTCTCCAAGCACTTCTCCGAGTTTGGGGTACTTCGCACACATTCTTTCAACCAGGCCTGCACCGGAAATTCTGCCTGCCCAGTAAGATATGGTTAATTCGACCAACACGCCGATGGAATTAACGATCAGCGCATACCCTGGCATAAACAGAAAACCTCCAAGGATGTTCAGCACGGCGATCGGGAAGAAAACAGTTAAACTTTTGAAAGCATATAAAAGAATCATAAAAACAACTGCATACAGCGGCTCCTCTGGAGCAAGTTCCTCAAGATTTTCCACACTTATGCCATTTCCCGAAAACAGATAAACGCCCAGACATAACAGGCAGACGATCAGCGGTACAAACCTCAAAGCAGACAGCAGTATGCCCTTTACTTTTTTCTTCATATCCCTCACCCGCTTTCTTTCCTTGTATCATGAAGCAGTGCACGAGAAACCCCATTTTGCTGTGCGCAATTATAGAATCTGGCTTTTTGAACTTCATTGGACAGTCCGGGTATTTTGTGTCTTTTTTGGTCATAAAATCTCCGTTTTGGGACAAATGGCGAAAAGTGTAACTTGCGGCTGAAATCTGAAATCTTTATCATGACTCCCATCTGAATCGAATACTTGCTTCCAAATTCATAAGATTTGGATCCGCATAATATGACGTTTGATCCCAGCATAATAAAATATATCATTATTTATAAAACAGGCTTTTTCTAAGGAGGCAACCGATGGCAAATGACATGAACCGCGTCTTAATTGAGACGATCGTGAAAAAGACCTTAAAAGATTTGAAGAACTCTCCCGAGCGGAGCACACGCAATCTGGTCGATATGGCGCTGCATTTTTCGGATGGACGCTTCCAGCGTTCTTTCTTTGAAACCGCCAGCACCATGCTGGAAAACCCGGTCAGCCCTTATTATGATTTAATCAAGGATGCCGCAGCCCACGTGGACCCGGAACGGATTTTAACCTTTGGCATGAACCTTGGCTACAACAGCTGCACGGTCGGGGCAAAAAAAATCCGCGAGAACGAGTCCTGCTGCGGATTTAATATCCCCTGGACGATCTCCATAGCGCTCTCTGAACAGCGGCTGAATGATGACCCGGAATGTTACAGCGCAGTGCTTACCGAAGGAGAGGATCTGGGCATCTACACCTGGATGCTTTCTTACCGCGGACGTCTTCAGGACACCCTACCACTGATACAGGCACACCCGGACAGCGCGTTCATCCTGTTCTGTGATCCGGAGGATATCACGCCGACCTTTCTGGACAGTATCATGGAGGTAAAGCATCTGATGCTGGCGATCCGCTTTGGCGAGGATCTTGCACCTGTGTGTAACACCTTGCGTGATCGGGAGCTTCTCTACTCCCTCTACCATATTTATGGGGAAGAAGACGCCGATGAGGTGATGTGCGGAGACCTGTTTATCAGCGCAAAACAGATGCACCCGATCTTTACCGCCGTATATCCGGAGGAAACATGCCCGGAGGAAACTGCCGCAAGCGTTTATCAGGCAATCTTAAAAGACCGCAAAGCTCAGACCTTCCAGACGGTCGCCTGGGACCTGGCCCACGATACCAGTTATATCGACGGCATCATATCGGATGACTCCTGCACGGTTTTCTTTGCGGAGGATGGCCGCCTCCATATGCCGGGGAAGAGTTATTCACTTCCCCTCTCTCTGTTTGAACAGAGCCTGAGGGACATCTTAAAGCAGGCTTTTCCAAAAAAATAAAACCCGCTCCGCAGAATGGGCCGCAATTTCTCTGTACCGGAAAGGATTTTTATTCGGATTTCCTTACGCGGCCCGTGTGCATAAAAAACAGGCTTGTCTCTCTCCAACATGGTGATCGGACAAGCCTGTATGTTTTAATCTTCTTCCTTATAGTTCGCCACCGTTTTTTCCACCAGGTTTCGGAGTGTGGCAACAAACTCCTCCGGTGGGATCGGCTTACTGGCAACCAGCCATCTGCGGATAGAACTGACAAATCCATCGGTCAGAAAATCGATACCGATTTCCGGAACCTCTTCCCCTCCAAAAAGGACTCCGAGGCGGTTTCGGATCAGCGGCACAAGAAATTCTTCGAAATGCTCTGAGAAAGAGTTCTGTCCCTGGATCTGCAGGACCTTGCGGTAGAAATCCCGATTCTCGTACAGGTACCCGCAGAGCATGTCCAGAAACTCCCACGTTGTGAGCGGATGCTTCTTTTTTACAAGCATGACAAAATCGTTGTCAAATATCCAGGTCACCAGCTCATACTTGTCCAGAAAATGGTAGTAAAAGCTTTTCCGGCTTAATTCACGATTTTCACAGATCTGAGAAACCGTGATTTTCTCAAAGGGTTCCTCCTGCATCAGCTCACGCAGGGAATCCGCAAAAACCTTTTTCGTTGTGTTGGAAGCTGCCATGATTCCTCCCCATTCCTCAAACTTCAGAGTTCACCTGTGTTTCTTTCGACTATTCGCAGCTGCAAATAGTAACTAACTGATATCAAAATATAAGTAACTAACTGATATCAAAATATCGGTTGACATTTCAGTACAAACAGATTATGATAGACAAGTGTTGATTTGTCAATAAACAGTTTATTTTGCGTTGTTGTGTATTCAACATAAGGTTCGAATTATGTCGAATCTGCGACAAATATTTTTTTGACGCGCCCGTGAATTTTGAATGAAAGGAGAGCACCGTGGATTATCGCATCTTATACTACATATTATTTGGATATCTTTCCGGAAGCGTTCTTTACGCTCCGTTTTTCGGCAGAGTAATTGCCCACAAAGACATCGCAGAAGGCAGCCGGGACCAAAATCCGGGCACGGCAAACGCCTTTCTTCAGGGCGGCACGCTGTGCGGTTTCTGCACGCTGTTTTTTGAGCTGGCGAAAGGATTTCTTCCGGTTTTCCTTTTTTTGAAAGCCTACCCGGCGCCGGGTCTGTGGGTAGCGCTGGTCATGGCCGCCCCGGTCGTGGGACATATTCTCCCGCTCTTTCACCGTTTTCAAGGCGGAAAAGCAGTGGCCGTTTCTTTCGGCGCGCTGCTGGGGCTTTACCCGTACCTGACACCCGTGATGACGCTGGCATCCCTTTTTATCCTGTTTTCCGTGGTCATCGTGATATCCCCAAATTACCACCGAACCTTTGTCACCTATATGGCACTGGCCGTCGTTTCCGTGATTACTGTCCGAAACTCTTTCATTCGGTTCGGCGTTCAGCTGATCTGCGGCTGCATTCTCGTGAAGCTTCTGACAAGTGAAGAGCGAAGGGAAAAAGGGAGCGTTCGGATCATCGGATTTTCAAAGTAAAGGAGTCTTCAAAAATGCAGGAAAAAGAAAACCAGCGTATCATGCTGACAAAACGTTTATTAAAGGAATCCCTGATCCGGCTGATGCAGAAGAAGGATATCCAGAGCATCACCGTCAAGGAGCTGTGTGAGGACAGCGGCATCAACCGCTCCACATTTTATAACCACTACGGGCGCCCCTCGGATGTCCTGGCGGACCTGGAAAATGATCTTCTGACAGGCATCCCTGTCATCTCCGTCTATGAACTGGATGGAAGCAGAAGTCCTCAGGAGGTTTTGCGGAAACAGACAGTGGATTTTCTGCAATATATACAGGAATTCAGGAAAGTGGCTCTGCTTCTCATGAAAAACAGTGCCGGATCCTCTGAATTTGCCTCACGAGCTTTCGACCTGCCGGCCATCAAAAAGGCCATAAATGACATTATTTCAGAGAAATATAATGATGCCGACCGGGAGATGATTTCTTCTTTTATTCAGGGTGGATTATACAGCATGCTCCGGCAGTGGGTCTTAAGCGAACATCCAAGGTCTGTGGAGGATATGGCTGATTTGCTGGTGGATGTAATGCTCACGGTTCTTTCGGACTCTTCCAGACTGACAAAATAATACTGCTGTGATAGCCATTCGTTCTGATACAGCATGCTTTGATGATGCCATGGTTCCAGGCACATGAATCGGATGCTCGCATTCGAATTCATGTGTTTGGAACCTGCGAAACATGAGAATGTAGACATTTTTGACCCATTTGGGGGCAAAATAAGCGGAATCCGTGCTGTCATGACTTTTGACCCCAGAATCTTTTGATCTAATCAACAAAAAATAGCATCCGGTTGCGAAAATCATCACAACCGGATGTTTGTCAAAATAGTATTCACTGTAATAGCAACAGTTCATCTCCTGTTTTACATCTCACTGCGTAAGCGTTTCTGTCAAACTGTTCATCGGTCGCACCGTTACCGCTCATCAGTCGTACCGCTCGTCGATCACGCGCTTCGTCTTCTTCTCACTGCGTGGCAGAACTCCGACCTCCACCACTTTCACGATCGGCGTGAACCCGATCTTGCTCTTTACCCGGACTGCGATCCTCTCCGACAGTTCCGCGAAGTCCACATCTCCGGTGGTTTCCACATACAGGCGCATGGTGTCCCTGCCGTCCATGTGGGAAATGCGGATCTGGTATTCGCTGGAAATCTCCGGGAACGAGCGAAGGATCTCCTCGATCTGCGCCGGGAACACATTCACGCCCTTGATCTTGAACATATCGTCGCTGCGTCCGGTGATGGTGTCCAGGCGCGGATATTTGCTGCCGCAGGGGCACTCGCCCGGGATGATCCGGCTGATGTCATGGGTGCGATAACGGATCAGCGGCGCCCCCTCCTTCACCAGCGTAGTGATGACGATTTCTCCCACTTCCCCGTCCGGCAGAGTTTTAAGCGTTACCGGGTCGATGATTTCCACGTAAATAAAGTCATCCCAGTAATGCATACCGGTCTCGTAGTGGCAGTTGACACCAATGCCCGGGCCGTAGATTTCCGTCAGGCCGTAGATGTCGTACAGCTCGATGCCAAGGATGGAGCTGATCCGCTGGCGCATCTTCTCGCCCCAGCGCTCGGAACCGATGACGCCCTTTTTCAGGCAGATCTGATCCTGAAGGCCCCTCTTTTCGATCTCTTCCGCCAACAGCAGCGCATAGGATGAGGTGGCGCAGATGACCGTGGACTTCATATCCAGCATGAACTGGATCTGTTTCTCCGTGTTGCCCGGTCCCATGGGGATAGCCATGGCCCCCAGCTTTTCCGCGCCGGCCTGGAAGCCGATGCCCGCCGTCCAGAGGCCGTAGCCCGGCGTGATCTGGATGCGGTCTTTTTCCGTGATCCCCGCCGTCTCGTAGCAGCGGGCGAACATGGTAGCCCAGTCGTCCACGTCCTTCGCGGTGTAAGGGATAATGACCGGCGTTCCGGTGGTGCCGGAAGAGGAATGCAGACGCACGATCTTTTCTTCTGGAACCGCCATCAGCCCCAGCGGATACGCCTCCCGCAGGTCTGCCTTCTCGGAAAACGGAAGCTGCTCGAATTCTTCCGCGGAATTCACCCTGCTGATGCCCGCCTCCCGCAGATTTTTGCCGTAAAAGTTATCCGCGGCCAGAAGTGCCGCAATGCGATCGTTGACCTGTTCCAGTTGTGTGGTGTTGATTTGCATGGAACCCCCATTCTGGAGCGCATAATTTCTTCCGTAATTTCATCTTTCATCAAACGTACCTGTCTATTTCATCTGTCTTTTGGCGCTCCTGCAGAAAGCGAGTAAATAAACAGCTAACATAATCCTTTTGCCAGATCTCCTGTACTTTAATAAATCGCTGCATAGTCAAGCGCCCGCAGGTTCAGCTCCAGAAACCTCGGCGCCACCTTTTCCCTGATCGCGCTTTTCAGTTCTTCCTTTGTCACTCCCAACGCGCCGCTCTCCGCCGCAGTGCCCAGAAGCACTACGTTTAAAACCTTCGCTGAGCCAAGTTCTTCCGCCGCCCGGTCGCCGTCGACCACCAGGACATGTCCTACCTTCGACTTCAGATATTCGATCATCTCCAGTCCCGTGTAATCCGTGCCGGAAAGGGAGCCCGTCACCGGACGTACCGGTCTGGTGTTCACCACCACGGTCCCGTCCGCCTTTAAGTACGGCAGATTACGCACCGCCTCCCCGGGCTCGAAGCCGAGGATCAGATCCGCCTGCCCCCGCCCGATCAGCGGGGAATACAGATTTTCGCCCATGCGCAGATGGCTCGTCACGCTGCCTCCGCGCTGCGCCATGCCGATGGTTTCCGCCGTGAGGATCGGAAGTCCCTTTGCCATGGCCGCCGCGGCCACCAGCTTTGACGCGAGCACCGTACCCTGGCCGCCCACGCCGCAGAGAAGAATACTCTTATGCATAATTTCCTCTTTCCGGAGCGCCACAAAGTGCCGCGTGAAAAATCATCTCATCAGAGTGATTCTTCACACCGCTCACCTCTCGCTCCAATTGCATCCACCGGACAAACCTGCGCACACAGCCCGCAGCCGGTGCAGAGGGATGTGTCGTTGGACACCTTTCCGGCATCCAGCACGATGCCGGGGCAGCCCAGCTCGCGGATGCATTTCCGGCAGTTGATACATTTTTCGGGATCGATCCGGATACATCCAGGCCTGTTGCTATGTCCGGTATCTTTCCTATTATCTTTCGATGCATCGCTCTTTTCGAGAACCGTCTGTGTTTTCTTCGATGCTGCGCCGTTTCCGGAACCAATTTTCGCACCGGGCAGAGCCACGCACGGCGACCGGAAAATAATCGCCTTTACCCCGGGCTCCGCGCTCACGCGCCGCACCGTCTCCACTGCCACCGTCAGATTTAACGGATCCACGGTCTCCACCGTTTCCAAGCCGATCGCCCGCAGAACCTTTTCGATATCCACCTTCTCCGTCACCCCACCCATCATGGTTCGCCCCGTTCCCGGGTGCGGCTGATGGCCGGTCATGGCGGTGGTGGAATTGTCCAGGATCACCGCGGTCAGATTCGCCTGATTGTAAAACGCGTTAACGATCCCGGTGATACCGGAAGCAAAAAATGTGGAGTCACCGGTGAAGGAGAAGCAGACCGTATCCGGTTCGATCCGGCCAATGCCCTGCGCGACGGTGATCCCCGCGCCCATGCACAGGCAGGTGTCCGTCATGTCCAGCGGCGCGGCATTTCCCAGCGTATAACAGCCGATGTCTCCGCTATACAGCGCCTTTTTGCCCTTCATGGCACATTTGACGGCATAAAATGCCGCTCTGTGAGGACAGCCGGCACAGAGTACCGGCGGACGTACCGGAAGTGCCGGCGCGTCAGTCAGGTCGAAAGCCGGTCGTCTGCCGAAATCTGTCCCGAAGAAGTTTGTGAGGGCTGTCCCGACGGAATCCACGGAATTCTCGCCGGCGGATGCCACATGGCCGGTCATCTTGCCGCAGATGCGTACCGGCAGATGATATTTTCCGCACACGTACGTCAGCGCCCGCTCGATGACCGGATCCAGTTCCTCGATACAGAGGACTTCATCCAGCCCCTCCAGGAATTTCAGCGCCAGTTGCTCCGGAAACGGAAACGGCGTGCCAACTTTTAACACCTTCGGCGACGAGTCCTGCTCCAGATTCTCCATGGTGTAGGCGAAGCTGATACCATGGGTCGCGATGCCGCGGCGGTTAGAAGTGAATTTCCCTAAAGCAGGAAGAATTCGGTTTCCGAATCTGAAATAGCCTTCTTCGCCAGACGTCACATTTTCGGCTTTGGCAGCAAAGCCGTCCCCGATTGCTTCCTTCTCATTCTCACCGGAAAGTACTTCCCCGATCGAATTCTTTTCGGTCTCACCGGAAAACTCTTCCCCGATCGCGCTCTTTTCAGTCTCGTCGGAATACTCTTCCCCGATCGCGCTCTTTTCGGTCTCACCGGAAAACTCCTCCCCGATTGCCACATTTCTCGCCTCAATTTTTCTGTGGTTCGCCTGGGCCAGCTTCGGGAAAATCACCCAGTTCGGACTTTTCACAAAGCCGTCCGGCGTATGTACATCGTATTCCTGCGGTTCCCGGATGTCGATACCCGCGTAGCTGTGGCAGACCCGGGTGGTGGGCCGCAGGATGACCGGCGTCTGATATTTTTCCGAAAATGCAAAGGCCTCCTGCACCAGGTCATAGGCCTCCTGCACGCCGGACGGATCGAAGACCGGCACCTTCGCGAACATGGCGAAGGTCCGGGTGTCCTGCTCCGTCTGGGATGAGATCGGCCCAGGGTCATCCGCCACCAGGATCACCATGCCGCCCTTCACGCCGATGTAAGCCAGACTCATCAGCGGATCCGAAGCCACGTTCAGCCCCACCTGCTTCATGGTCACCATCACCCGCGCCCCGGCGTAGGCGGCTCCCGCCGCCACTTCCATGGCAGCCTTCTCATTCACGGACCACTCCACCCAGGTGGCCTCCGTGCGGCGCTTCGCGACAGTTTCCAGCACCTCCGAGGACGGTGTCCCGGGATAGCCCGCCACCAGATTCACTCCGGCGGCCAGCGCGCCCATGGCGATGGCCTCGTTTCCCATCAAAAATTCTTTCTTCATATGATTCCTTACACCGACATAACAGAGTTTCAAAAAGATTCTTCATCTTCTCTCTGTTACGGAATTTCTAAAAATATGACGATTTCCCACTTCTGCTTTGCAAACACTCCTGAAAATCTTATATATAATATTCATCACCGTCAAATGAACTCTTATACACACTTCATGGATGTCACCAGAATACGAAAAACAGATTTCTCCGTAAATTCTTAAGCAAAATCTGATTTCTGTACGAAAATAATCTGCTCTCTTTACGACTGATATAATTTTCTCTTATCGATCACGCGCACCGCCTTGCCCTCGCTCCGCACGATGGTCTTCGGCTCCACCACCTTCACGTTCACGCGAATGCCCAGCATGGACTTTAAGCCCGCCACCAGCTTCTTCTCCCTGGCGTCCACATCGAAGGATGCGTCTGCGGCCATGTCCGGGGTCTTCTCCACCTGCACCTCGATAGTGTCGGTGTTGCCGATACGGTCCACAAGGATCTGGTAGTTCGCCTCATAGCCCTGGTTTAAAAGCACCGTCTCAATCTGGGACGGGAATACGTTCACGCCCTTCACGATCATCATGTCGTCACTTCTGCCCATGGGCTTGGTCATGCGGATGTGGGTGCGCCCGCAGGAGCATTTCTTCCTGGTCAGGCGGCACAGGTCGCGGGTGCGGTAGCGCATCAGCGGGAACGCCTTTTTGGTGATGCAGGTAAACACCAGCTCGCCCACTTCACCCTCCGGCAGCACCTCGCCGGTCTTCGGGTTGATAATCTCCGGGATAAAATGGTCTTCCTGAATGTGCATGCCGGCCTGCTCCTCGCACTCAAAGGAAACGCCCGGTCCTGAAATTTCCGTCAGGCCGTAGATGTCGTAGGCCTTGATGCCCAGCAACTCTTCGATGTTGCGGCGCATTTCCTCGGTCCAGGGCTCCGCGCCGAAAATGCCGGCCTTTAACTTGATCTGATCTTTGATCCCTTTCTCGCGGATGGCTTCCCCCAGATTTGCCGCGTAGGACGGGGTGCAGCAGAGGATGGTGGAGCCCAGGTCAGTCATAAACTGCAGCTGCCGCTCCGTGTTGCCGGAGGACATGGGCAGGGTCAGGCAGCCCACCTTGTGGGAGCCGCCGTTTAAGCCGGGGCCGCCGGTGAACAAACCGTAGCCGTAGCAGACGTGGCAGACATCGTCCTTCGTGCCGCCGGCCGCGACGATCGCCCGGGCGCAGCACTCATCCCAGATGTCGATGTCCTGCTGGGTGTAAAATGCCACCACACGGCGGCCTGTGGTACCGCTGGTGGACTGGATGCGCACGCACTCAGAGAGCGGCACGCCCAACAGGCCGTAGGGGTACTGATCCCGCAGGTCATCCTTCGTGATGAACGGCAGCTTCGACAGATCCTCAATGCCGTGGATGTCCTCCGGGCGTACGCCTGCCTCGTCCATGCGGTCGTGATAGAACTTCACGTGCTCGTACACATACTGTACCTGCTCCCGCAGACGCTCGCTCTGGAGCGCCTGGATCTGCTCCACAGGCATGGTCTCGATTTCCGGCTGGTAATAATTTTTCATGGTGGTTCTCCTTATATGAATGGTATTTTATCTCAGGAAACAGATACTTATGACTGTCCCCACTGCACTTTCCGTACGCTCCTGAATTGCGGGACCGGTCAAGTCTTACAATTCTTCATTTTCCTCCCTGTATCTAACAGAATCGTTCCAAACTCCATGCCCGTTTCACAGCCACAGCTTTAAAAAAAAGAGCAAAAAGGTGTGATATATGGATTCCTCCCAGATCAATATTTCGCTTATCCCTGATTCTGCTGCGCCACCAGACGCTCCGCGCCGTATTTTTTGCGCAGGGCCGGTTTTTCGATTTTCCCGGTGGCGTTTCTCGGCACATCCGCGAAGATGATTTTCCTCGGCCGTTTATACCTCGGAAGCGCGTGGCAATACTCATTGATCTCATCCTCGGTGCATTCCATGCCCTCGTGGACGGAAATGATGGCCCCCGCGATCTCGCCCAGGCGCTTGTCCGGCAGGCCGATGACAGCCACATCCTTCACCTTTTCGTACTCGCTTAGGAAGTTCTCGATCTGCACCGGGTAGATATTTTCGCCGCCGCTGACGATGACATCCTTCTTGCGGTCCACCAGGAAGTAGAACCCGTCTTCGTCCTGCATGGCCATGTCGCCGGTGCGAAGCCATCCGTCCTTAAGCACCTCTGCGGTGGCCTCCGGGTCGTTGTAGTAACACTTCATAACACCGGGCCCCTTAACGCAAAGCTCGCCCACATCGCCCTGCTTCACCGGCGCACCCTGGTCGTCCACGATCTTGCATTTCCAACGGTAACCGGGCACACCGATGGCGCCGACCTTATGTATATTTTCAATACCGAGATGCACGCAGCCCGGGCCTGTGGACTCGGACAGGCCGTAGTTCGTATCGTACAGGTGATGCGGAAAGTAATCCTTCCAGTGACGAATCAGGGACGGCGGCACCGGCTGCGCGCCCACATGCATCAGGCGCCACTGATCCAGATGATAGTCCGACAGCTTCAGATCGCCCCGATCCAGCGCGTCCAGAATATCCTGCACCCAAGGCACCAGCAGCCACACGATGGTGCAGTGCTCCTCGGAAACCGCATCCAGAATCACCTCCGGCGACGTGCCCTTCAAGAGCACCGCACAGCTTCCCGCGCACAGACTCCCCATCCAGTGGAACTTCGCGCCGGTGTGGTACAGCGGCGGGATACACAAAAACACATCGTTCCGGCTCGTCAGGTGATGCTTCTGCTCCATCTGAGCGGCCTGCATCAGGCTCTGGTGGGTGTGCAGGATCGCCTTCGGGAATCCGGTCGTGCCGGACGAGAAATAGATAGCCGCGTCGTCCTCATCCTCCAGCCGCACCAGCGGCGGCTGACTGCCGCAGTCTGCGGTGAGTTCCCGGTAGCTTTCGGCAAACATCGGACAGCCGTCGCCCACGTAAATCAGCAGACGGCCCCGGCCGATTTTCTCCGCAATGGACTCAATGCGGCCGATAAACTCCGGCCCGAACATCAGCACATGGACCTCCGCAAGATTCACGCAGTACTCGATCTCCGCCGCGGAAAAGCGGAAGTTGAAAGGCACCGCGATGGCGCCGGCCTTCAGAATGCCAAAATAGATGGGCAGCCACTCCAGGCAGTTAAACATCAAAATGGCCACCCGGTCGCCCTTCTGTACGCCACGCCCCAAAAGCATGTTCGCCACCCGATTGGCCTTCTCGTCAAAGATACTCCAGGTGATCTCCCTCCGATACGGCACATGAGATGTCTGCTGCACCAGATCATATTCCTTCCAGGTGATTTTTCGCGTATCCGCCATGGACGGATTCCGCTCCACAAGCGCCACCTCGTCGCCGTAAAGCTTGTGATTTCGTTCCAGTAAATCGGTAACCGGCATTTTTGTTTCCCCCGTATTATACTTAAGGTCTTTCTTTATGAAATCACGTTCGACTTCAAAGCTCTGACCTGATATCATACTTTTCAATTATGAGTTATTTGGAACTTCTCTCTGAACGAACTGTCAGATTTACAAACCATTCCTGCAATTTTCCCGCAGAATGTACCTGTACGGTTTTCCCTCGGAACACACCTTGACACTTTTCCATCTTTCAGTTATATTACATCTTCGTTGAAAAAAGTACGCATCTGTCTTTCCACCGGATTCATGAACAATGTTGAAAGTTCTTCCGAAACCGGTTATCAGCTTTACTTTCACAGTGTCTTCAAAATAGACATACTATTTTTACATGGAGGTATCCCACTATGATTATAGATTTCCACACCCACATATTCCCCGACAAAATCTCGGCTTCCGTCATAAAGAAGCTGGCCATCGCCTCCCGCACAAAGGCTTACACCGACGGCTCCGCTGCGGCACTCACCGCCTCCATGAAGCAGGCCGGCGTGGATTTGTCCGTGAACATGCCCGTCATGACGCGCCCGGATCAGGTAGAAAAAATCAACACTTCCATGATCCGCAGTCTCGAACAGCTGCTTTCGAACGGTCTGTCTGCAGGCAGCAATTCGGCGAGCTGCGTTCCCTCGAACGGCGTTCCCACAGGCAGCCGTCTTTCGGATGGCATTTCCGCAAACAGCGTTTCCACGAACGGCGTTCCTGTGAACGACAATCTTTCGGACAGCATCTGCGCTTCCAGTCTCCCCGCCCACGCCATCCTTCCCTTCGGCGGCATGCACCCGGATTACCCGGACTACAGAGCGGAGCTTAAAAGGCTTGCCGAAAACCACATCCCCGGTATCAAGCTGCACCCTGCTTACCAGCAGACGGACCTGGATGACATCCGCTTCTTGAGGATCATTGAGTGCGCCTGTGAAAACGGGCTCATCGTTCTCACCCACGCGGGGCTTGACATCGGCCTGCCGGAGAAGAACTATGCCACCGTTCCTCAGATCCTCAAGGTCATCGACACGGTCCACCCGGACAAATTTGTGCTCGCCCACATGGGAAACTGGGCCGCCTGGGATGAAGTGGAGCGGGACCTGGCCGGCGCACCGGTGTGGCTGGACACCGCGTTTTCCATCGGCCGTGTAGAGCCGAACCCGGATGTGGACGAGCCACCGATGCGGGATATGCACCTGACGGACGAAGACTTTGTCCGTCTCGCGCGCAAACACGGAACCGATCGCGTGCTCTTCGCCACGGATTCGCCCTGGGCAGATCAGGCGGAATATGTCGGATACATCCGGCGCATGCCGTTTAGCGAAGAAGAAAAATCTCAGATTTTTTACGAAAACGCGAAGAAGCTGTTGAGGATTTTTTAGTCCTCTCCTCTTCCCAGCTCAAACGCCTTCAGGTTCAGCTCCGTAAATTTTGCCGGAACGCACTCGCGGATAGCCTGCCGCCATTTGTCTGCCGGGATATCAAAATATCTCGACAGGCGGCCCATCAGCACGATGTTGACGGCCTTCGAGGAGCCGGCTTCGTTTGCCAGCGACAGGCAGTCCATGGCATCCACCCGGATCCCCATCTCCCGCATCTTGTCCACCAAATCTTCCGGATAAGAGGTCTGGCCGGTAGTCACCGGGATGGGATCGATCTCCTGGGTATTGGTCACAATCCTGCCGTCCGGCTTCAGGTAAGAGACGTAGCGGGCCGCTTCCAGTTTTTCAAAGGAAACGATAAAGTCCGCCTCGCCCTGATCGATGATCGGCGAATATACCTTCTCGCCAAAACGAACATAGGTGACCACGCTGCCGCCGCGCTGGCTCATGCCGTGCACCTCCGACACCTTCACATCATATCCCTCGGACAGAAGCAGGTGCCCCAGCAGCTTGCTGGCAAGCAAAGAGCCCTGGCCGCCTACGCCTACTATCATAATATTTTTTGTCATTGTATTCCTCCGAGTGCCCCAAACTTACACAGCTGCTCGCACACCCCGCAGCCGACGCACAGCGTCGCATCGATTACAGCCCTTTTGTTTTTCACCGTGAGGGCCGGGCAGCCCAGGCGCATGCAGGATTTGCAGCCGACGCATTTTTCTCCGTTCACCCTGAGCGGCGGATTCGTCTTTACATATTTTAAGAGGACGCAGGGCCTGCGGCTGATGATGACGGACGGCTCCTCCGCCGCCAGTTCTTCCTTCAGCACCCGGTCACACTCGGCGAGATCATAGGGGTCCACAACGCGCACCCGCTCGATGCCCATGGCCCGGCAAAGACTTTCCAGGTCGATTTTTCCCGCCGGCTCGCCCTTGATATTATAACCTGTCGTAGGGTTTTGCTGGTGGCCGGTCATGCCCGTGATGGAATTATCCAGGATAATGACCGTGGAATTGCTCTGGTTGTAGGCGATGTTCGCAAGCCCCGTCATGCCGGAGTGCATGAAAGTGGAGTCTCCGATGACGGCCACCGTCTTCCCCTCACTCTCTTTTCCCAGCGCCTTGTTGAAGCCGTGCAACCCGCTGACGGACGCGCCCATGCAGAGGGTCATGTCCATGGCGGAGAACGGTGCCACCGCGCCCAGCGTGTAGCAGCCGATATCCCCCAGCACCGTGCATTTATTTTTCGCAAGCGTGTAGAACAGCCCCCGGTGCGGACAGCCGGAGCACATCGCCGGCGGTCTTGCCGGAAGCGCCTCTTTCAGGCTTTCATGCGCCGGAACCGGAAGCCCCAGTTTTTCGGCGATCAGGTTCTGGGAGAACTCTCCCTCCAGCGGAAAAATATCTTTTCCGGTGACAGCAAGCCCCATCGCCCGGCACTGATTTTCGATGAACGGATCCAGTTCCTCCACCACAATGAGCCGCTCCACCTTCGACGCGAAATCGCGGATCGCCTGCTCCGGAAGCGGATAGACCATGCCCAGCTTTAAAATGCTTGCCTTTTTATCAAAAACTTCTTTTACATACTGATAGCAGGTGGAAGACGTGATGATCCCGAGTTCCGTGCCTCCCATCTCCACCCGGTTCAGGGGACATACAGAAACCTCTCCGGTCTGCTCATCTGCGAATGCGGCGAGCTTCCGCATGCGCTCCTCCACCACGGGATGGCGGCGGATGGCGTTACCCGGCATCATGACATATTTTGCGATATTTTTAAGATATGGTTTTTCCTGCGGCAGGACGCGCTCCCCCGTCTCCACCACGCTCTGCGAATGCGCCACGCGCGTACACATTTTTATGATCACCGGCGTATCAAAGGTTTCTGAAATCTCGTAGGCGAGCTTCGCGAATTCATACGCCTCCGCCGAGTCTGACGGCTCCAGCATCGGAAGCTTCGCCGCAGCCGCATAGTGGCGGGAATCCTGTTCATTCTGTGACGAATGCATGCCCGGGTCGTCCGCCACGCAAATCACCAGCCCGGCGTTCACGCCCGTGTAGGCCGCAGTAAACATCGGGTCCGCTGCCACGTTCATGCCCACATGCTTCATGCCGCAAAAGCTCCGCTTTCCCGCCAGGGACGCGCCGAAAGCCACCTCCATGGCCACTTTTTCATTCGGAGCCCACTCGCAGTAAATCTCCTTAAACTTTGCCGCCTCCTCGGTCACCTCCGTGCTCGGCGTGCCCGGGTAGCTGGAAACCACACTGCAGCCGGCTTCATAAAGCCCTCTGGCCAGGGCCTTATTCCCCAACAATAGTTCCTTCATCATGAATCTCCAGTCTCTTTCTTCTGCCGTCCTTTGGCTGGCCGCAGAAAAAGAAATACAAAATTATATGTTTAAGCTTCTTTCATTATTTCAGTCCACCAGCCGAAGCCGGGTGTATTCTTTCGTAATCTTTTCGCACAGCCGAAGCTAAGTGCATTCTTTCGTAATCTTCCCAAAAAAGCCGGCATCGTACCATTACGAGGCCGGCTCTCTTATAATCTTTCTTTATGACACCAAAAGCACTGTTTCTATCTGCAACCTGCAACCACGAATTCATTTTAGAAAATCAACTATCTGTATAACACTGGCATCATCCGTATTTTGATTTTCAGACTGTCATCCCTGATATCATGCGCTTTTGTTCACCGGGCCCATATTCTGTCTGCTTAAGCGCGGGACAGATACTCACCCGTTCTGGTGTCGATCTTGATCCGCTCACCGCGATCCACGAACAACGGTACGTACACAAGTGCGCCCGTCTCCACCGTCGCCGGCTTGGTTGCGCCCGTAGCCGTGTTGCCCTTGAAGCCCGGCTCGGTATCGATAATCTCAAGCTCCACAAAGAGCGGCGGCTCGATCGCGAAAACTGCGCCGTTGTGGGAGCACATCTTTACCATCTCATTTTCCTTGACAAACTTTAATGTGTCGCCAACCGCAGCTTCGTCCAGCGCGATCTGATCGAAGGTCTCGGTGTCCATGAAGTAGTACAGGCCGCTGTCGCTGTACAGATACTGCATATCCTTGCGGTCGATCCTGCCCTGCTCAAACTTCTCGGTCGGGCGGAAGGTCTTCTCCACGACGCCGCCGTCTTTTACATTCTTTAACTTCGTTCTTACAAAAGCAGCGCCCTTGCCCGGCTTCACGTGCTGGAACTCCAGGATCTGGTATAAGTTTCCTTCCATCTCCACCGTCATGCCGTTTCTAAAATCACCTGCTGAAACCATTGTAGCTTCCTCCTCGTATGATATCTTTTCCACATGTGGAAATGCCTGTCTGCACACTGCGCTGCGGAACAACTCAATGCCGGTTCTTCATCAGCCCATGTTCGCTCTGCGGATATCGACAGACATTAAAGTTACTATTCACGCCGCCCCCGAACTCGCAGAAACTTCGTAGATAAATTTCATCGTAACGTTATATTTCACGAAGTTTCTGCGAGTTTGGGGGCGGTGACTGTTGCACAGTCATCCTCTATGAGTCAATAATTTTCCTTACGAACAAGCTCGACGTAAAATTATTGACTCATAGAGGACTCCGTGAATAGTAACACATTTAAAATATTTCGGATGTCAGGCAGTTATAAGTTTCATGCGCACTGCCCTCGTTTACATCTGCACTAGTTTATAACACTTGAGAGATATTTTCAACCTGTTTTTTCACAAAATAAAGTGATGTTATTCGGGAAACGCCAATCTTCCAGAACTTTTCATGCGAAGCCACTCTCATTTCGCATCCATATTCTTCCATACCGCTTACCCTCTAATACAGATTTCGTATCCGCCTGTATATATTTGCAAAATCTACCACACACTCTCCGCCAAAAATGCCCACCGGAATAGTGTCCTCGAAACCGTAGACTTTCGGCAGAGTCGCCATGTCAGGATCCCGGAAGACATACACTTCCACCTCTTTTCGTTCCGGATCTATAAGCCAGCACTCACGTACACCGGCTTTTCGATATTCCCGAAGCTTTATCGTTCTGTCTTTTATCTTCGTAGACGGTGAAAGAATTTCGACCACAAAATCCGGTGCCCCGCAAACAATATTTCGATCCCGAATCTTGTCCCGGTCACAGACGATCAGAACATCCGGCTGGAAGATCATGCAATCTCCATCGTTTTCGATCTCCACATCGCACGGAGCGATGGTGGCCACGCACTCTCCGTTTCTCTTCTCAATATAATCATTGAACAAGTTCACCAGAAGATACGCGATTTTCTGATGAACGAATGAGGGAGATGCCATATCGTAAAGCACGCCATGAATCAATTCTTTTCTTGTTCCATCCGGCAGTGCGAAATAATCCTCCGCCGTATATTCTCCCTGCTTTCTGCTTCGTCGTCCATATACAACCTCCGGCTCCCGCACAGAACAGGAATCTGAATATATCATTCTGTCGAAATCATCCGCCCTTTCTTCATTTTTCTCTACACCAATGATGTCGTCTTTATCCACTCTATTCCTCCTGCACAAAAACATATTCACAAATAGCTGTGTTTTCAGGAATGTTAACACGGAAATCAGAATTATTCAACAGCATTGAGGCATTTTATAAACATTTAATCCTGGTTACATGCGATGCAACATGGTCGCTTCAGAATAAGTGATCTGACAATGTAACATTCCGTAAGAAGTTGTTTATTTTTGTTTTTACGCTTTTTATTGTGTCGCGTGCGCTAAACGTTAGCCACAATGTTTCCAAAGCAGCGCCGACAGGCGTCTCTTTATGCGGCCCATACGCAGAAAATTTCCGACAGGTATCAAGTACTCTGCCGGAAATTTCCTTTATCCTTCGCTGTCTTCTTCCTTCTCTTTCCTGCCCTTCTTCCGCTTCTTTACGCACTCCGTCAGCAGATATTCAATCTGGCCGTTTACGGACCGGAAATCATCCTCCGCCCATGCGGCAATCTCCTGATACAGTTTGTCCGACAGGCGAAGCGGTACCTGTTTCTTTTTATCTGCCAAAATTTCTGCCTCCTGGTTTCACATATGATTCGCGGGCACATTTTAATGATACTTAAGTTCAAGAAGCCATGACACTGCGGATCACTCCCAAAGAAAATACAAAACATTTATGTCATTTTAATACAAACTTCCGGAATTTACAACCGGCTGCGCGTCACGATTTCCGCACAACACCACAAGCAGGTTCGATACCATGGCCGCCTTGCGCTCTTCGTCCAGCTCCACAACGTTGTTCTCGTTCAGTCGTTCCAGCGCCATCTCCACCATGCCGACCGCGCCGTCCACGATCAGCTTTCTGGCTGCCACGATGGCCGAGGCCTGCTGGCGCTGCAGCATGGCTGCCGCGATCTCCGGTGCGTATGCCAGGTAAGTGATATGTACCTCGATGATCTCGATGCCGGCATTTTCCACGTTTTTCTGGATCTCGTCACGGATGCGCAGGGTCACGATGTCGCTGGAGCCGCGAAGACTGCCGTCATCCGCCACACCGTCGCCGGTGGTATCCACGTTCGGTGCCACATCGTACGGATATATGCGCACGATGTCGCGCAGAGCACTGTCGCACTGAAGGGAAATGTATTCCTTGTAATTGTCCACATTGAACACCGCTTTTGCCGTGTCGACCACGCGCCACATCACGGCGATGCCGATCTCCACCGGATTGCCCAGGCAGTCGTTTACCTTCTGGCGGGTGTTGTTCAGCGTCATGATTTTCAGGGAAATCTTTTTCCCCTTGCTGCTGTCCGTGTTGATGGTGAGGCCGTCTGTGGAAACCACGATCGGCTTCGGGGAAGCTCCGCGGTCTACATCGCCGCTCTGGCCCAGCTTCGTGTTCGCGGCCGGATTGACCGCCGTGCAGAACGGGTTTACAAAGTAAAAACCGTTATCTTTTAAAGTGCCGACATATTTCCCGAACAGCGTCAGCACCAGCGCTTCCTGTGGCTTTAACACCTTAAGACCCAGAAACGGAATCCAGCCGATGCACGCCCACACAATACCGACAACAAGCAATACAACTCCTGCGGTGCTTTCCGCCCCTGTATCCAGACTGTCCAGCATAACGCCGCCCATCACGATGGCAACAACTGCCGCCAGATACAGCACGACCGTGGCGATCAGGGCTGCCATTCCATTTTTGCTGCCTGACAAAACTTTTTCCTGCATAAGTAAATCCTCCTCTATTATGCGCAGTACCCGAGATACACCTCAGGCTAATTGCTTTGATATCACTATGATATCATGCTGATACATGTATGTCAAGAGGAAATACCAAATTTTCTGCCGATCAACGGAAATACTGTCACTGTCTATTCCCGGAAATTGCTTTGCCAACGGGCACACCCTGAACTGCCGAAATTATTCAGAGTCTTTTTATCAGAGCTCCTCATGACTCTGAAAGCTTCTGCCATCCGCCAGGAGTGACCTGTGCTTCACGGTCAAAAAAACGCGAATAGACGAAATACGTTTTTTTGCCAACCACAGACACTGGCCTGACGAAATATCACCTTTACCCAGACAATCGAGCAGGGAGATTTTCTCCCTGCTCGCCTGCGCAGGCTGCGTCCGGCGTAGGCCGGAAAAATTTCTCCCGGAGCCCTGTGCATAAAATGAAAACCCCCCTCCTTTTCACAGGAGGGGGCCATTTTTAAAGAACCTTTATGCTGTTTCCTTTCTTTTAGTCAGCAAACTGTTTTTTCTTCGCCAGCAGAGCAATCACCAAACAGCTTACAAGAAGCAATGTGACCGGAAATCCCTTTGAGACATCGCCCGTAACCGTGCTGGTGCTGTCAGAGTCACTGTCCGAACCGTCGGTATCTTCCTCCGTGCTGTCGGTGTCATTTGCCGTCGCATCGGTTTCGGTCTCTTCAGCTTCGGTCGTTTCCTCCTCTGTTGTCTCTTCCTCTGTTTCTGTCTCCGTCTCGCCGGTTTCCTCTTCCGCTGCTTCTAGCCCTGCGAGCGCTGCTTCCAGTGCCGCCAGCGCTACCTCGATTTCCTCTTCCGTCGCGTCTTCATCCTCATAAAGCGCTTCGAGCGCCGCGATTGCGTCCGCCAGAGCCTGCAGGGATTCTTCCGTATAGGTTCCGGCACTTACCGCATCCTCGTAAGCAGAGGTTGCGGATGTGATGGCCGCTTCCAGCTCACTCTTATCCACTGTATCAGAAGATGTGCTCGCCACTTCCTGACGGATGATGATATAGCACAGGTTGATGGCCAGCGTGTTGCTGTCATCCGCCGCGCTGCGGAAATCTACCGTAATGATGCCGTCCTCATCCACTGTAAAGGTAGCGGTGATGACCTGGGTTCCGTAATCCGGCACAGCCGCATCATCCGTGATGGTGATCTGGCTGTCTGTCCCGTAATTTAAGTAGACAGCCGGGTCATCCGAGCATCCCCACGGGTTGGAGAGACCGATCTCGATCTCGTAAGTGCCCGCTTCCAGCTCGAAGCCGTAGTCCAGGTAGCGCACGGAGATACCGCTCTCGTACTGATTTTTCGTGTAGCGGTTCGATGCCGTCTTGTCCACGCCGTCGCCGGAGTTCGCCTCGTACGGCCAGGTCCAGTCAGTATCCACACCGCCGGTGCCGCTGGTGCCGTTTGCCAGTTCATCGCTCACGGTGTCGATGATACCCCAGGTATAACCGGTTTCCGCATCCACGCCGTACACCTGCTCCGTCACGCTGTTGTGGGTACCAAGCTCATCGCCGTCCGAAACGGTCGTCACATCATAGTCACCCGCATCCACAAAGTAGATGGTCTCATACTGTGTTTCATCTTCCTCAGACGAAGTTTCACCCTCATAAATGATGATGTAAGCCACGTTGATGGCGAGGGTGCTGCTTCCCGTGCCCCGGAAGTTCAGCGTCAGCATGCCGTCGGTCACCTCCACCGTTGCCGTCACGGTAGACGGAGCGTTGGCGTTCTCTGTGATGACTGTTTCGCTGTCCGTGTCAATATTTGCGTAGATCACCGGATTCGTGGAGCAGTTCCATGGGTTCACCAGGCCGATTTCTACGGTGTAGGTGCCGTTTTCCAGTTCAAACGCATAGTCCAGATAGCGGGTTTCAATGCCGCTCTCGTACTGGTTCTTCGTGTAGCGGTTCGAGGTCGTCTTACTGAGACCGTCGCCGCTGTTGTACTCATAAGGCCAGGTCCAGTCGGTGTCCACACCGCCGGTGCCGCTCTCGCCGTTCGTCAGGGAACTGCTCACGGTGTCCACGATGCCCCAGCTGTAGCCGGTCACCGGATCCTCGCCGTAAATCTGCTCGGTCAGGCTGTTGTGGGTGCCGAAGGCATCGCCTTCGGATACCGTGGAGGTGTCGTAGTCGCCGCAGTCCACGAAATAAGCGATGGTCTCATCCACTTCGTAGTCTTTCAGAACGTTGACAGTATAGGTCTTCGAGGTCTCATGATCTTCCGCGTAGACCACCAGCTCGTAGGTAGCCGTGCGGCCGTCCACCGTCAGCGTCTTTGCTTTGGAATCATCGATGGCATTGCCGTCGATGGTAACGTAGCCATAGGTATCCGCCGGTGCGAAGTACATGTCAAAGCTGCTGACATCCGAAGCCACTGTAATGTTGATCTCGGTGCCGCCGTCCCAGTCAACTGTCACATTGTCCGCATCTGCCGCTTCCGCCCGGATCAGCTCCGCGTTGGTGCTGTAAGCGGTGCGCAGGGAGAGAAGGTTGCAGAGTCTCGCGGAATCCGTCACCTCTGCGTTATCATCCACAGCAACCGTCTGAGTAATGATAATGTAGCTCACATTGATGGCCAACGTGTCGCTGCCTGTGCCGCGGAAGTCCACGGTAACCACTCCATCCTCATCTACGGTAAAGGTGTATGTGATGACCGCCGTCCCGTAACTCGGCACCGCCGCGTCTGCCGTGATCGTAACCTGATCATCCGTGCCGTAATTCAGGTAGACCGCCGGGTCACACGAGCAGTTCCACGGATTTGTCAGGCAAATCTCTATCTCGTAGGTTCCCGCTTCCAGCTCAAAACCGTAGTCCAGATAGCGGGTTCCCTCTGTGTCATAGCTGTTCATCACTTCATACTGATTCTTCGTATAGCGATTCGATTCTTCCTTTGTGATGCCGTCGCCGGAAAGCCACTCGTTCGGCCAGGTCCAATCGGTGTACACGCCGCCCACGGAGCTGCTGCCGTTTGTCAGCGGGTCGCTGACCGTGTCAATAATGCCCCAGGTATATCCGGTTTCTTCGTCTTCCCCGTATATCTGCTCGGTCACACTGTTGTGCGTTCCCAGCGCATCGCCGTCCGAAACCGTCGTCACATCATAGTCGCCACAGTCCACGAAATAGACGATTTCCTCGTCCGTTTCTATGCAGCTTTCAAATGTCACTGTGATCACAGTAATATCTCCATCGGTTACCGTCTTTGTGTAAGCCGCTGCAGTAACAACGCTCTCCGAGAGCAGGATCTCCACAAGGAAGATGTCATCGCTCGTATCTGCGCCGTATTTTTCGGCAAGCTGCGCAACTGTGCCGGAGAATACCACCGTGTCCCCTACCGTGATCTGGATAGTCTTATCCAGGTCTTCCGCAAGGAAATATGCCTGAAGATAATAGTCGCCAACTTCGTCAATCTGCATGTCATAGGAGAAGTAGCCGCCCGCTTCCGCATAGCGGAAAGTCTCCGCCGCGCTGACCGTGCCGCTGGTATCGCCGACAGAAGCCTCGTCCTGCATGTCATGAACTTCGTCATTCTCATACTGGCCGTAGCCGATGAGGATGGAGTCCGTCGTCGTCTCGTTCGCGCGGTCCGTCTCCTTCTGGGCGATCACCTGCGACGAAACGATCGCGTCGTCATCCGCGATGATGGTCCAGTAAATGCCGTATCTCTGGGTATACTGCAGATAATGGGTCGTAAAGGTCAGCTCCGTATCCG
The DNA here is from genome assembly GCA_021203205.1 of Lachnospiraceae bacterium. Classification (GTDB taxonomy): domain Bacteria; phylum Bacillota; class Clostridia; order Lachnospirales; family Lachnospiraceae; genus SIG308. Next base: position 122,777 of record JAJQBQ010000002.1, read on the forward strand.
TCCCGGTCAGCGTGAAGGTCAGCTCCTCCGCACTCTCATCCCGAACCAGATAATCATTAATATTTGCCAGGTATTCCTCCTGCGTGATGCCAAGGCTCGTGTCGATCACGATCGTCTCGCTGGAGGCATCGCCCATATCCTTCGTCAGAGGAATGGTCACGTCCACGCCGGTGGTGCCAGTGGTCATGTTGCTGGTGCCAAGCTCCGCGCTCAAAACCACAGGGCCATACTTGAACGCGAACACGTTCTCATTGTCCGGCAGGGTGTACACCACCACTTCCATCGGAATGGTGTAGCTCACGGTGTCGCCTGCGGAAAGGCCTTCCACGATAGCATAACCCTCGGAGGTCACCGCCGCGTCATATTCTGTGCCGTTTACCAGGATCGTCACATCGCCCGCCGCCCAATCCGGGATGCGCAGGGCCAAATCCAGATCGACCGACTTCGAACTGTCGATGGCGGAAACTGTAAACACGGTCTCCTCCGTGTTCGGGATGTCCGTCTCCTGAGCTACCACCGCATTGGCCTCCGCGAAGGTCACCTCGGAGGAGATGAACTGGTTCACGATCAGGTAATTATCCTTGTGATAATAGATGCTCGTCTGCAGTTTTGAGAAATTCTCCATGCCCGAACCGGTGCAGCACCAGAAGCTTTCCGTCTCGGTGGAATACACCTTGAAGTATCCGGTGGCCATCGGCTGGAAGTAGGTGGTCATGCCGGTCTCCGGGTTCTGGGACGACATGATGGAGTTCAAAAATGCGTTCTCATAGTAGTCCATGTACTTCTTCTCGCCGGTGATCTGGTAGAGAAGCTTGGACATCTTTAACATATTGTATACATTGCAGGTCTCATCATTGCAGTTCGTACGCTCACCGTCCAGCACATCGTCCGCGCCGAAATGCTCCCACTCGCTATTGCCGCCGGTGACATAGGTGTGGTCATTGATGACCAGTGTCCAGAATGCCTCCACGTACTCCAGGTACTCTTCCTCGCCCGTGATCACATAGCGCTTCAGGGCGCCCAGGAACTTCGGGATGGTAGTGTTCGCATGCAGGCCGTCCAGCACATTGTCGCCCGCGCTGGCGTTCGCGACCTTCTCGAACAGGTCAGTCTCATCGAACATGTGCGCCGCTGTCATGTAATTCTCTTCGCCGGTCAGAATGTACAGATCATAGAGCGCATCGTTCATGCCGCCGTACTCGATGGCCAGCACCCGTGCCTGAATGGTAGCCGTCCAGCTGCTCGTGCGCTCATAAATCCAGTCGCCCAGGTAAGATGCCACGTCCAGCGCTTCCGCAGCCACCGCACTGCTGTCCGCATCGGTCAGCTCCGCCACGGAGATGAGTCCCGCCAGGATCTTGTGCATGGTGTACCACGGCACCCAGGCCTGGGTGGAGATGTTCGTCAGATTTTTCTCCACATTGTCAAACTGATACTCCGGATCGTCAGAAATGGTGTACTGCGTGGAACCGAAGATAAATCCGGTGCCGATCTCGTCCTGACACTCCTTCAAACCTTCCACCAGCTCCGTGATCTTCGTCAGGAGCTGCGCCTTCTGGTCGTCCGTGGAATTCGCGTTCTCGTACGCCTGCGCCAGCGCCGTCATGTAGTGGCCCAGCGTATGCCCGCCGATCAGGGAATCCTCCCAGCCGTCATAGCATTCGGCGCCGTTGTCCAGGCCCGCCACCTGGTAAAAATTCGCCAGCAGCCGGTCCGTCTCAAGGCTTAAGAGATAGTCGATCTCCAGGTTCGTGGCGTTGACGTAGTAATCATCCGTCAGCAGAACCTCCGAGAGGTCGAAATCCTCCAGGTCAGTCAGATCCGCGTCCGATGTCACGGTCTCAGATGAAGCATCTGCCGCACTCGCCAGAAACGAGGCCGGAACCGAAGTGAGCAGCAGTGCGGCGATCATGACAAACGCCAGGGCTGCCCGAAACCCCCTTGTTTTCCTCATAAAATGTCCTCCTTTTTTGAACATTCGCCCCAATGAAAAAGGGCAAAACAGGGAATGTAGTTACAATTCATTTGATTGTAACAAACATTTCACATTTTGCCCATAGCAAAAGGTTCCCTAAAAGTGGAAAAATGTCAGGTTTGTTTCTCTTCAAAAGTTTTCTTCATGGATACGTCCGGTACCGTTGTTGATACAGGTTGACTGGCTGGGTCCCAATTGCCTGTTATTTCATTCTTTTTTCTTTTTATATATGAGTTTTTCCTTGGGTGTAAGCTTTCAATATCATACTTATCCCTCATAATTGACCTCCATAAAGATCGTTTGTAAATTTTACTGTCACACATGATTCACCAGCCCAGCTGAGTACATTCGCCGGTACTCTGTCGGCGACATGCCTGTGAACCTCTTAAAGGCACTGGAAAAACTCTGCTCATCCCAGTAGCTTAAGTTGTAGGAAATTTCCGAGATCGCCGCGCTGGTGTTGCACAGCAGAAACTTCGCCCGCTCCATTTTCTGAGAAATAATATGTGCTTTCAGCGATGTCCCCGTCTTTTCCCGGAACAGCGTCGTCAGATACTTTTCATTATAGCCGAAATACTCCGCCACATCCTTCACATGAAGGCGCTCGCCGATGTGTCTGGATATGTAGTCATTGATTGCCTCAAATAATAATGTCTCTTTTTCGTTATGCAAATGCAGGGCCGTACGAAGCTGGTTTTGCACCTCACAGAGCACTGCGGTTGCCAGAAATGAATTTGCCTCCTGATCCGAGTAACGGCGCTCGGTGTCCACGAGAAGCTGCATCATGGAGTGAACGCGCGGCGCGGAGGTCAGCGTGGCATGTTCGTGGAGAAGCAAATAACCAGGTTCATAGTTAAGAGTATTTTTAAACTTTTCATACCCATCCATCGGATCCGTCACAAAATGCATCCAGTAAAACGAGCAGTCCGTCGGCCTGCTCCCGCACTGGCGGGAGTTTGGGAGCGTCAGGAGGCATTCTCCCTCATTCAGTTCATACTCCTGCTCATCCACCATGATATAGAGTGTGCCGCGCTGCATCACAAAAAACTCGAAATCCGTCAGCCGCCGCTGCATATGGATCCAGTCCGCGTTCGGTGCAACAAAAAGGCCGCCCCACCGATAGCGGATCGGACGGTGAATATCCAGGCGGATGACGGTATCGCTCTGCATGCGGGGCTCCTTTCCTGTGTCACTTTATCCAGCTATGACACCACAGATTCCTCACGAAGAAAATGCAAAGTAGTTTCTTCAGTAACGCGCAATCACATGAGTTCCGTTACATGGAACCAGGCGACATTTTGCTGCACAAAAGTCGTTCGTTTCAGTAGCTCGGAATTCTGGTATCATTTCATATATTTTTCATGTATCTCTGTACAGATTTCCTCCACACTTTTCCCGTCTACAACAACTACTGCGTCCGCCGCAGCCAGATAGCGCGGCTGGCGCGCGTCCATGAGACCGCGAATATAGTCCACATTCATATTCCCGTTTAACAGCGGGCGTTCCGTGGAATCTTTGACCCGCTCGTAGATGGTCTCCGGTTTGGCTTTTAACAGAAGGATTCTCCCAGCCTGCCGCATCAGCGCTGCATTTTCCTCCCGCAGCACGGCGCCGCCTCCGCAGGAGACGATGATATCTTCTTTTCCGGCAAGTTCGCGCAACAGATCCGTCTCGACCTGACGGAAATAGCTTTCTCCGAACTTGGCAAAAATGTCGTTGATGCTCATGCCTTCCTTATTTACGATCCAGGCATCCATCTCGATCTCCGTGAGCCCGAGCTTCTCCGCAAGGGCCGTCGCGATCGTTGTCTTTCCGGATCCCATGAATCCGATCAAATAAATATTCTTCATATATTCCTCCATCATTTCAATCCTTAAGTCAACATGAAAACCTCTGTGCAACTTTGCTTTCATCATCCATTTCTGCAGGATTAACCACACTTCCGGCAGCCTCCATCTGTGCAATGGATCGTTCCAGCCGCAGCATATTTTCTTCTGAATAAAACGGGTCAGTTTTTTCCTTCTTTTTAATTTTCAGGTCATAACGGTTCTTTCTCATAAATACTGCGCCTCTCATTTTCCTATATTTGTGTCATTATAAACTTTTTATCATTAAATGTGAAGCATTTTTTAACTCATACCACGAAGTTTCCTTACGCAGCCCGTGTGCATAGAAAAGCCCCCGGTCGATGTCACACCATACCGGGGGCTTTCTCATTCAAATTTTACAGTAACTCCATGATCTTTCCGGACTGCAACTCACTGCAACCTGATCTTAGAAGCTCTCATGGAACGTTCTGCTGATTACCTCATCCTGCTGCTCCTTCGTGAGCTTGATGAAGTTTACCGCATAACCGGATACGCGGATGGTCAGCTGCGGATAGTTCTCCGGATGCGCCTGCGCATCAAGGAGGGTCTCCTTCGTGAATACATTTACATTAAGATGATGGCCGCCTTCTTCGATATAACCATCCAATAATGATACGAGGTTATCAACCTGCTGTTCACTTGCCTGTGCCATAGTAAACCACCTTTCTGCCGCTATATACGGCTATTATATTTTAATCTTCTTTGTGCTCCGTCGCCAGGATGTGTCTTTCTTCCCTCATCCCGCTTAAGATCACTTCTCTTGCTTTTTTTGCGTCGTCCTTCGTGAGTGCCGGCACGCCTTCGAGCGGATATTCGATGCCCAGCTCGTGGTATTTGTTCACACCCATCGTATGATACGGAAGCACATCCAATGCCTTTACATTTTTCAGTGTCCCGAGGTAGAGCCCCAGCCGATACAGCGCGTCGTCGTCCTGCGTGATGCCGGGCACGAGTACATGCCGGATCAGAAGATCCACGCCCCGCTGTTCTGTGTACTTTGCGAAGTCCCGGATCGGGATTCCCGAAAAGGAACACAGTTTCAAATGCGCTTCCTCATCCACATGCTTGATGTCCAGCATGATCAGGTCGGTCACCTTCATGAGACGGTCGTACTTTGCGACGAGTGCGGCGTTGTCCTTCCGGAACGGTGCTCCGCTGGTGTCGAGGCAGGTGTGGATGCCCTCCGCCTTTGCCTTTTCAAACAGCTCTGTCACGAAATCAATCTGAACCAGCGGCTCACCGCCGGTGACCGTCAGGCCGCCGTTCTTGTAGAACGGATGGTTGCGATCGTACGCGGCAAGGATTTCGTCCGCCGTCATCTCGGTGGCGCCTTCCATAGACCAGGTGTCCGGATTGTGGCAGAACTGGCATCGCATCGGGCAGCCCTTCACGAATACCACGTAGCGGACGCCCGGGCCGTCCACGGTGCCGAAACTCTCGAGGGAGTGAATTTTTCCTTTGATCATGGGAAACCTCCCTCCTTTTTCTTAAGACCTTCCTCATCTTTCGACAGGAATTGCCTCTTACTATATTCAGATGAATCAGCCGGACAATCTGGCACCTTCATTTCTGCAGGTATTTATCTTCCCGTCTGATTAACCATTTCCCTCTCCCACGCCTTCGTGCAGGAGAGGGATGTGTTTTGAATTTACGCTTTGAACTTCTGACGAATCATTCTGTATCGTCTGAATTATTCAAGCTTCAGGTCTAAATCCACATCCAGATCACTGGTGGATACGGTATAGTTCTTGCCCAGTGCGTCCGGAATGATGGAGAAGGTATTGGAAATACCGTCCTGTGCTTCCTTGAACGGGATTTTGGCAACGGATGCCAGGGATGCTACCGCGCCGTGGCTGTCTCTCTTGTGCATCGGGTTTGCGCCAGGTGCAAACGGAACGCCGCCCTTTCTGCCGTCCGGCGTGGAACCGGTGTTCTTGCCATACACCACGTTGGAGGTGATGGTCAGGATGGAAGTGGTCGGGATACCTCCACGGTAGGTATACTGCTGACGGATGTAGGTCATAAATTCCTTCACGATGTCGGCCGCGATCAGGTCAACACGGTCGTCGTCATTGCCATACTTCGGGAAGTCGCCCTCTACGATGTAATCGGTTACGATGCCGGTCTCGTCGCGGACGGTCTTCACCTTCGCGTACTTGATGGCGGAGAGGGAGTCAGCCACTACCGACAGGCCGGCGATACCGGTGGCGAACCAGCGGGTCACTTTTCTGTCATGCAGAGCCATCTGCAGTCTCTCGTAGCAGTACTTGTCGTGCATGTAGTGGATGATGTTCAGAGCGTTTACATAAACGCCGGCCAGCCACTGCATCATGTCGCTGTAAGCAGCTCTTACTTCGTCATAATCAAGATATTCGGAAGTGATTGGACGGTACTTCGGGCCGACCTGCTTGCGGGTGTTCTCATCCACACCGCCGTTGATGGCGTACAGCAGGCACTTCGCCAAGTTCGCGCGGGCGCCGAAGAACTGCATCTCCTTGCCGACTCTCATGGAGGATACGCAGCAGGCGATGGCGTAGTCGTCACCGTGGGTCACGCGCATCAGGTCATCGTTCTCATACTGAACGGACGAGGAGATGATGGAAATCTTCGCGCAGTACTTCTTGAAAGAAACCGGCAGGCGGGTGGACCACAGAACCGTAAGGTTCGGCTCCGGAGCGGTGCCCAGGTTCTCAAGGGTGTGCAGATAGCGGAAGGACATCTTTGTCACCATGTGACGTCCGTCGATGCCGACGCCGCCGATGGACTCGGTAACCCACTGCGGGTCGCCGGTGAACAGCGCATTGTACTCAGGGGTACGCGCGAACTTCACCATACGAAGCTTCATGATGAAGTGATCCACGAACTCCTGGATCTGCTCCTCGGTGAAAGTGCCGTTCTTTAAGTCTCTCTCTGCATAGATATCAATAAAGGTGGATGTACGTCCCAGGGACATCGCCGCGCCGTTCTGCTCCTTCACGGCCGCAAGATATCCGAAATAAGTCCACTGGATGGCTTCCTGCACGTTCTTCGCCGGAACGGAGATGTCGCAGCCGTAGATCTTGCCCAGCTCGATCAGCGCCTTTAAAGCCTTGATCTGCTCGGAAAGCTCTTCTCTCTCACGGATGGTGTCCTCGGTCATCACGTGCGGGGTGGATGCCTTCTGCGCTTCCTTATCCTTGATGAGGAAATTCACGCCGTAAAGAGCAACCCTGCGGTAGTCGCCGATGATACGGCCGCGGCCGTAGCCATCCGGCAGGCCGGTGATGATGTGGTTGCTGCGGCATGCGCGGATCTCCGGGGTGTAAGCGTCAAATACGCCGTCATTGTGTGTCTTTCTGTGCTTGGTGAAGAAATCAACCATCTCCGGGTCAACTTCGTAGCCGTTGTCGCGGCACGCGCCCATGGCGATGCGGATACCGCCGTAGGGATGAAAAGCTCTCTTTAACGGCTTGTCCGTCTGGAAGCCGACGATGGTCTCCTTGTCCTTGTCAAGATAACCCGCAGCGTGCGAGGTAATCGTCGAAGGCTCTCTCGTGTCCATATCCAGAACGCCGCCAGCCTCTCTCTCTTTCTGGAACAGATCCATCACCTGCGCCCAGAGTTCCTTCGTGGTCTCGGTCGGACCTGCCAGGAAAGCTTCATCTCCATCATACGGAGTGTAGTTCTTCTGAATGAAATTTCTTACATCGACCTCGCGCTGCCAGTTTCCGCCCGCGAAGCCTTCCCACTGCTCATACATGATCTATTACCTCCTGTATTCCGGGACCGTTGTGATTCGGTTGTAAAACCCCGCTTATGTTGTTCGGTCCCCAATGTTTTGCTGTGACGTAATCATACTAAAATACCGCCAAAATTGCAACGGCAAAAATGGCGGTTTTGTGGATTTTTTTGTATACAATTTTGACCGCTCACAGGCGGTTTTCTTTCTTTTTACAATAAAAATACAACACAATTTTTTCCAGCCTTCTCTTCAGCACGATCTGAATCTCTTCCTTCTTATCGATCGGCTTCACCAGGATGCTGTGCACCCCGCTCCGCTTCGCGCCCCACACATCCGTGAAGAGCTGGTCACCCACAAAAAGGGTCGTGCCGCGGTCGGTTCCCATGCGCTCCATGGCGCGGATATAGTTTTTCGTGGATGGCTTGTTCGCCTTATACTCAAAGATGGAACCCACTGCGTCCGCGAAAGGGCGCACGCGCTCTTCTTTGTTATTGGAAATCAGGCAGGTTGCGAGGCCGATCTCCCGCAGGCGGGCAAAGAGCTTAAGAGCACGTTCATCCGCAGGGGCTCCGTGGGGCACCAGGGTATTATCGATGTCGAAGATAATTCCCCGGATCCCGCTTCTATAGTATTCTTCATAGGGCAGACTGTAGGCCGAATCCAGATATTCATCCGGATAAAATGTTTCTAACATGAGCGCTCCTATTGTAACAACTTTTTCAGTTCATCCATAAAGGTATTCACATCTTTAAATTCCCGATACACCGATGCGAAGCGCACATAAGAAACCTGATCCAGCCCTTTCAGCTTTTCCATGACAAGCTCCCCGATCTCCGTGCTTTCCACTTCCCGCTCTTCACGGTTAAACAGTTCTTTTTCGATCTCATCCACCACCCGTGTGATCTCGTCGACGGACACCGGGCGCTTGTTGCAGGAGCGCAGGATGCCGTTCTCGATCTTCGAGCGGTCATACTGCTCGCGGGTATTGTCCTTTTTCACGACCATGAGGGGGACGGATTCCACCTTCTCGAAGGTGGTGAACCGCTTCTCGCAGTCCTCACAGATCCTGCGGCGGCGGATGGAATTGTCCGCCTCAAAAGGTCTGGAATCCACCACTCTGTTGTTTTCACTTCCACAATAAGGACATCTCATGTTTACCTCTTTTCCGCAAAAAATCGTCTCATAAGAGTGATTTTTGCAATTCCACCGTCTGTCTCTCGTCACGGCAGTCATTTTCGCCGGCCGCAAACTTTCGCCCAAATCACACAATTTTTCTGACATTTCACCGGTCAAATATCCCCTGATCCGTATCAGGGAGTTTTCTTAAGGACATTTCGTCCTGTCTATGGTACCGGCCTGCACTTCACCAGCACTTCCTCTGCATTCACCTGCACCAGCAGGATGTCTTCACCGAACCTTCGGATGCAGCCGAAGGGTATCACATATTCCATGTCCCGCCCCAGGACGCCGCAGAATTTTCCCGGCCCCGGCACGATGATGTGAGTAATGCGGCCCTCCTCAAAATCCATCAGAAGATCGGACACAAAGCCCAGCCTCCTGCAGTCGCAGTCATTAATAACCTCTTTTTGTTTTAAATCGTACATCCTCATGGCATTCTCCATCCCGGAGCCCGCACACTGCCATTCTTTGGCTGCGCGACAGGTTATTTCACCGGATTTCCATGTTTGAGGGTTGATTCGATCGGATTTCAAAGGGCTTTTCTTTAAAGCCTCCGCCCGCGATTCCTCTCCCATGCCGCTCCGCTCTTTCTTAAAAAAACACTTTCATGTTTATAAAATATGCGGACTTCGCAAGATGGTGTCTGCTTTCTTAATGTCGTGTTTCCGACTGCCGAAACTATAACATAAAAAGTTATTTTATGCAACCTCATGTTGCTGTCGTCTAATACTCTATTGTGGTAGAACCATTGTCTGGCTTATCCTGCCAACGATCATTATACCCTAACTGCTGTCGTTCTGCCTGAGCGTATTTTCTTCTGCTGTTACTGATATTCAGCGTCTGCCTTCCGGAAACTGTCCATTGAAGTTGATGCGACTGTTACACAGCCATTCTTAAGTTCATCCGCCGATATCTTATGTCGAATTCTGTCATTTTTCATCGAAATTAATTTTCCCCCTTGACATTGCCCCGCAGCTTTTCTTCGCGAATAAACGTTTTTCTTTTCGTTCATCCTTTTAAAAGCGAATTGTTCCAGGCGAAAAGCAGAGTACTTTTTTTTCAAAATTTCACCGAAATATTTTGTTTCACGAAGCTTCTGTTCATTTTGAGGGGAGGTGACTGTTGCACAGTCATCCTCTGTGAATTGTAACCGTGGCTGAAATTATGAATGTCACGAATTTCGCTGCGGAAATTTCTGTCGGTTTTTGAGCAAACTTTGGAGGAATCACAGGAGGAAATTATGGCTTTATATAAGGTGGAAATATGCGGGGTTAATACGGCGAAGCTGCCGATTTTAAGCGAGGCGGAGAAGGACGCTTTGTTCGACCGGATTGAACAGGGCGACAGCGCAGCGCGCGAGGAATATATCCGCGGCAATCTGCGTCTGGTTTTAAGCATTGTGCAGCGCTTTTCCGGTTCCGGCGAAAATATGGACGACCTGTTTCAGATCGGCTGCATCGGGCTGATCAAAGCGATTGATAATTTTGACCGCAGTCTCGATGTCAAATTCAGTACTTACGCGGTTCCCATGATCATGGGAGAGGTACGACGCTTTCTGCGCGACACGCAAAGCCCGGTGCGGGTGAGCCGTTCTCTGCGCGATATTGCGTACAAGGCCATCTACATGAAGGAAGCCATGAGCCGGGACAGCGACAGGGAACCCACCGACGAGGAGGTGGCCGCCGCCATCGATGTGCCGTTAACGGATGTCATCGCGGCGCTCGAAGCCGTACAGAGCCCGGTGTCGCTCTACGAACCGGTCTACGATCAGGGCGGCGACACACTCTATGTCATGGATCAGATCAGCGACAAAAGCAGCCGGGAGGAAAACTGGATCGAAGATCTCGCGCTCGAAGAAGCCCTGAACCGGCTGCCTGAGCGCGAGCGAAACATCATTTCCCTGCGGTTCTACCGGGGCAAGACGCAGATGGAAGTGGCCTCCGAGATCGGCATCTCCCAGGCACAGGTGTCGCGGCTGGAGAAAAGTGCGCTGAAATCCATGAAAAACTTTCTGACCTAAAGCGTTACTGTTGCAGGCGCCAGTTACTTCATCTCCTTCTTCAGCTTTTTTATGATCTTCTTTTCGAGTCTCGAAATGTACGACTGGGAAATCCCCAGAAGCTCCGCCACCTCCTTCTGCGTCATTTCCTTCTCATTCGGATCGTTGATGCCGTAGCGCAGCTCGATAATCATCCGCTCGCGCTGCGGCAGCCTGCGGATGGCGGCGCGAAGCATCCCCCGCTCCGCCTCGTCCTCCATATCGCGGGAGATATCATCCTCGTCCGTCCCCAGAATGTCGGAAAGCAGGAGCTCATTTCCGTCCCAGTCCGAACCCAGCGGCTCATCGATGCTGACTTCCATTTTCATCTTCTGGCTGCGCCGCAGATGCATCAGAATCTCATTTTCAATGCAGCGCGAGGCGTATGTGGCGAGCTTTATTTTTTTCTGATTGTCGAAAGTGTTGATGGCCTTGATAAGGCCGATGGTTCCGATGGAAATCAGATCCTCCACACCGACACCCGTGTTGTCAAACTTTTTTGCGATGTACACCACCAGCCGCAGATTATGCTCAATTAGGATGGATTTTGCGTCCTTCTGCTCTGCCGTGTTGCGGGAATCCAGCAGTGCCACACAGCGGTTTTCCTCGTCTGTTTCCAGCGGGGCCGGCAAAACATCTGTTCCTCCGATATAGTGGATTTCATTTTCTTTCGGAAACAGGATATTTTTCATGGTCGGAGCAACTCCCAGCCACGATTTTTCCGATATGGATGCTTTGATGAACATATTTTCCTCCATTTTTCTTCTATTTTGATATGCCCTGTAACCTGATCTGCACGTTTTTTTATTTCTATTTTCGTTTCATTTCTATTATCTATAAAAGTCTGTCAAACGTCTTTTATTACTGGTGGTACCCGCGAAGCGGACATGGGAGTTTAGTTTTTACTCCGGGCTTTTTCTTTTATGAAAGGCCTTCCACTTTTTCGTTTCCAGCCTTAGACGCCCCCGCTTTCCCCGTCCGTCTTTTCTTTCGGCATGCTTTTCTCTTCTCCCCGTCACAGCATTTTCATGTTCAGCAGCATCTGGTATCCTTTCTCTCCTCCCAAAATTCCCCGGACGAGACCGATCACCGGTTCCCGGACACAGGCACATTTTCTCCCCCTCCTCACCTCCATGCGGTCAAAGATCAGCCCCCTCATCAGGCCGTGCCTCCTGCCGACACTCCGGTACGGGATCAGCCGAAATCCGTCCTCCCACTCGCTCTCCGGCAGGTACCCCGCCAGATACGTTTCCTCCAGCACGGAGACCGGCTTTCCGCTGATGGGTTCCACCAGAAAATTTCCGGTATCTAAAAGTGCCGTCACCGGAATCTGAATCCCGTGCTTTTCCAGCGTCACCTTACAATATGTTCTTTTCATCCTTCTCCTTTTCCGGCATATCAGCGCAAGAGGCGACGAAAATTTCGCGAAGGGATCTGCTTCTTTAAGCGAACCTGTCGTCTGCCATCACAGCACCTTTGACGCACCGGCACAGGGTGCTGTTTGAAAAATCAGCTCATCAGAGTGATTTTTCACGCAAGCCTCCTGCCGCTCTCACTCCGGCAGTTATCCTACCACAGACCCTCCACGGATTCTGTCGCAACTTAGGGTGCGGCGAAGGAAAATTTGAAGACAGGAAATTACAGCTTTTTTATCAGCCAGGCTTTCCTTATTACTGTCTGTTCGCTGCCCCCGCTCGAAATTTCGCAAAGCGACACTTCAGTGTCCGCAAAAGTCTCGAATTTAATCGTTCGACTGTGATTTAGAGAACGGACCGACCTTTGCTCGTCAGGAGCACAGTGGCTGTTTCGGCCTCTCATCAGGTCCATTTTTTCGTTGACAGATAACAGCAACCTGTTTATAATTCGTGGCTATGGCAAATCTGCCGAAAATTGAAGATTGAAAGCTTTGCAGCACGTCGGTGTCCATATTAGGGAAGCAAAGTCAGGAATATTAAGGCCTGAGGTCATGATGCCACAACTGCCAAATCCATGAATTCGGAATCCAAATTCCGATTCACTGGCTTTTCGCATAGGTGTCATATTTATTGGGCCGGAATTTTTCAGTTTCCTTAAGGTATGGGTGAAAATGGGAATCCGGTGAGAATCCGGAGCGATGCCGTCACTGTGTCAGGGAGCCGTTCTTCATCAGCCTCGAACAGGGGCGTCACTGAATCTTTGCCTTCTGATCCGGCGGATTTCTTAAGTGAAATCCGATGACATACTCTTTTGTCATATAATTAAGATGTCAGAAAAACAGATTTGGGAAGGGGAAGCACGGCGTTGATCGAAGTCAGGAGACCTGCCGGCGTGTCGTAAACAGAATCTGCGGGTCACGGATTCACTTACGCACAGAGATTTCTATATAGCGAACAAACGAAAAAGCCTCACGGTTTCTCATCCGCCATCGTTGCCCGGAATCGCAGCGACTTGTAACGATTCATCGACATGGCAGAAATAAGATAACCGCCTGCGCTTTCTGCCCTGTTCGCGTGGATTTTTGCGCCTAAAATGAATTTTGCGGTGGCCTGTTTCATCAGGCCGCCGTTTTCTGTTTTCTATTGTCATGATTGAACAGAATTGTTAACACTATATCCGACGCTTTGCATATTTAAGTGGAAACTGTCGTATGCTGATTTGCCTTTTAAAACAATCCATCTGCCAATCTGACTTTGAAATTTTTTCGGTCGATTTTGCCCTGTCACTTTATTCCTGTATTTCTCAGAAAGGCGCTGCTCTTAAGAAGCAGCGAAAGGTAAAAATCCATGAAAAAAATGAAACGTATTCTCGCTCTGCTCCTCGTAAGCGTGATGATGACCACGCTCTTTGCCGCCTGCGGTTCGAGCGCGGATGACGAGTCAGACACCACCACAGCTGCGGCCGATGCCACCACTCTTGCTTCCGAGAATTCCGGCAATGATTCTGACGAGACAACCGCCGGCACTTCCGATTCTGCCACCACTGCGGACGACGGTTCGGATTCCGATGAGGATCACTACCCGGTCACCATCACTACTTACAATTACGCAAAGGAAGAGATTGAAGTCACCTTCACGGAATGCCCGACAAAGGTGATCTGCACCAACCAGACGCAGACGGAGATCATGCTCTACTTCGGCCTGGACGACTACATTGCAGGCGTATCCTACCTGGACGGAGACATCCGCGAGGATCTGCAGGCACAGTACGACCAGCTGGTGGCGGACGGCAAGGAACTGACCGTTGTGGGCTACCCGGATAAGGAAACCGTTCTGGCGCTGGAGCCGGACTTCATCTTCGGCTGGCGCAGCGCTTTTGCGGATACCGCGCTGGGTGATGTGTCCGAGTGGCAGGAACTGGGCGTAAACACCATGATTTTGCGCTGCTCCAACAACACCGCTTCCGATCTGACCATCACCTCGGTGCTGGCCGACATTGCGGACATCGGTGCCATCTTCAACATCGAAGACCAGACAGACGCCTACATTGCGGAGGCCGAGGAGATGCTGGCAGACATCAGCGACACGGTTAACGCACTGGGCGAGGATGAAGTGTTAAATGTGCTCATGATCGAATTTACCAGTGACGGCCAGTGGTACGCATGGCCCACCACCAGTCTCACCGGTTCGCTGGTGGAATCCGCCGGTGCGGTAAACCTGGTGAGCGAGAGCGCGGATCTGTCCGTGGAAGACATCATCGCCTACAATCCGGACGCCATCATCATCGACTACTATGAAGATCAGTACGGCGAGGATTATGACCAGGATGAGGCCACAGCTGCCGCCATCGCAACTCTGACCGGGGAGGAAGCGCTCGCCGAGGTGACGGCTGTCGCGGAAGGAAAAATCATGGGCGTAAACCTGACCGATGTGTACGGCGGCGGTATCCGCATCGTGTCGGCGGTGCAGGCCATGTATGAGTTTCTTTACGGAGAAGACTTTTAACACTTGAGCCAAAAATTGCAAAACGAGAGAAGGAACATCCATGAAATCCAAATCAAGAAGCAGGAAAACCCGCGGAGCCGCCACCGCCCTGATGATCCTCATCATGCTGGCCCTCTTTCTATTCTCCATCGTGCTGGCGGTGACCATCGGCTCTGTAAAGATTTCTCTTTACGACGTGTACCGCATCATCCTCTACCGGATCTCGCACATCCACATCGGGGATTTTGACTGGCATATCCAGATCGGCGACCTGGAAACGCTGGTGTCCGGAACCAAATTCCAGATCGTCTGGAACGTGCGCATGCCCCGGGTGCTGATGGGCGCGGTCATCGGCATCATGCTTGCCGCGTCGGGCGTAGTCATGCAGGCGACGGTGCAGAACCCGCTGGCGGACCCGTACATTCTTGGCATTTCCTCCGGCGCATCGCTGGGAGCGACGTTCTCCATCATGATCGGGGCTTCCGCAGTCTTTACCGGAGTACTCGCAGACACCGGCACGGCCTTCTGGGCATTTCTGGGCGCACTCGCCGCCACGGCGCTGGTCTACCTGCTGGCGAATCTGGGCGGGCGCATGACCTCCGCAAAGCTGGTGCTGGCGGGCAGCGTCATCGGCAGCCTGTGCAGTTCCTTTACCAATATGATGATTTACATCGGAAATGATGCGGAAAACATGAAATCCGTGACCTACTGGCTGCTGGGCAGTATGGTATCCGCCCGTTGGGACAAGCTGGCGCTCCCGGCTGTGTGCATGCTCGCCGGTTCGATTTTCTTTCTCACCCAGGTGCGCAACCTGAACACCATGCTCTTAGGCGATGAGGCCGCCATCACGCTGGGTGTAAATTTAAACTTTTACCGGCGCATCTACATGGTGGTCTGTGCGCTGATGACTGCCGTTGCGGTGTGCACCTGCGGTATTGTGGGGTTCGTCGGCCTGATGATCCCCCACATTGTCCGCGCTTTCACCGGCTCGGATCACCGGAGGCTTTTGCCCTGCGCCATGCTCGCCGGGGGCACCTTCCTCATCTGGGCGGACGTGGTAGCCCGGGTCATCATCGACAACACCGAAGTGCCCATCGGCGTGATCACCTCGGCCATCGGGGCGCCGATTTTTGTATACATGATGGTCCGGAAATCTTATGGATTCGGAGGAGGAGCCTCGTAAATCTGATCGGTAATATGTATGAACCGGAACGACATCTTCCTGTTTAAAATCCGGAAAACAAAATGAATTTAATATATCAGATGGAAAATTCGTGGTGGGAGCCAACGCTGCTGCAGGTGTTTTTGTAAAAGGCTTATGAGGAGACAGGAAAATGAAACTCGAAACGAAATCGCTCTCCGTAAAACTGGATAAAAAAGAGATCGTCCACCAGGCGACGCTTCAGGTAGAAGACGGCGCATTCGTCGGCCTGATCGGACCCAACGGCAGCGGCAAAACGACGCTTTTAAAGAGCATTTACCGGGTCTTAAAGCCCTCCGGTGGCGTGGCAATGCTGGACGGGCAGGACATCCGCGCCATGAGCCATAAGGAGAGCGCGCAAGCCATGGGTGTAGTCAGCCAGTTCACCAACCTGAACTTCGACTTCTCCGTGGAGGACATCGTCCTCATGGGGCGCTCGCCCCACAAGGGCGCCTTCGACCGGGATACCGCTGCGGATTATCAGATCGTAGAAGACTGCCTGCGGCGGGTGGACATGCTGGAATTCCGCGACCGCAGCTTTCTCACTCTCTCCGGCGGCGAAAAGCAACGCATTCTGCTGGCCCGCGCCCTGGCGCAACAGGTAAAAATCCTTGTGCTGGACGAGCCCACGAACCATCTGGATATCAAATACCAAATCCAGATCATGGAAGCGGTGAAAGCCACCGGTGTCGGCGTGCTGGCCGCGCTGCATGATCTGAACCTGACGCTTATGTACTGCACTTATCTTTATGTACTAAAAGACGGAAACGTGGTCGCCCACGGCACACCGGAGGAGATCATCACGGAGGAACTCATCCGGGAAGTGTACGAGGTGGACTGCCAGGTAATGCGGCATGAGGCGAGCGGGCGGATGTATGTAGTATATTTGAGCCGGAGCCGGAATAAAAAATAATTTTTACCCCTGATTATGCCATCCGGCAGATAGCTCCAGGTAAATGAATCCAGGAAATGACTCAATACAAATAACTCCATGCAAATGAACCCGGGAAAATGACTCAAGGCAAAGAATTCCGAACAAATGAATCCAGGAAAATGACTCAAGGCGAAAATAAAGAAAAGAGGGGCAGACCGTTTTAAAACATAAACAGCCTGTCCCTCGTCTTATATCACTTTAGAAAAAGTACTCATACTTTTCTTTTGACCGGTAAAACCGATATAGAAACAGAATCAGCACCACAAAGTTCACGCAGGCCAGCGCGATTCCAACCAGCCCCCACAGGCTCCACACGCTGATCGCATTTCCAATTACAATGTCGATGAAGAGCCAGGCCACCATGACCGCTACACTCACCGCCAGCCAGCAGCGCCATGTTTTTTGAAGCCGCACAGCATCAAAATCATAACCGGACTCTTTTTCCGAATCCACCAGCGTCTGTACCACGCAAAATGTCAGGTAAAACATACACAGATTCTCTGCCGTGTCAAAAAACGTCACTGCATCCGATGAGGATTCCACAAGCCCCATCGCCAGAAAAATCCACTCGCAGAGCGTTCCCACGAACAGTACCGCATCCACGGCCAGCGCGGCCCTGAAATATTTGCTTCTTGCCACCTGCTCCCGCATTCCCAGAAACAGGAGCGCGAACCCGATGAAATCCGGCAGCAAATCAAAATGCAGCATATAGACGTCCAGATTGATGTCAAGAAAAATCAGAATCAGACCCACGAAAATTTTTGTCATAGACAGCTCCTTCCGCTCAAATCACTCTCAAAAGATTGCAGCAAGTACCCTAATTCCTTTACGGCAATCTTGTTTTACTTACATTTTAAGTTTCACCTGCAGGATCCTCACCAGCGACTCCTCTACCCGCTCCTCAGTGATCGTCCCCGCGCTCACCGCCTCAAGCACTCCCTGATAGGCCGCATCAAAGTCCGCGGGCATCAACAGCAGATCCGCTCCGGCCTGCAGGGCTTTCACCGCCGCCTCTGCCGATGTATACTGTGCCGCGATGGCATCCATGTCGAGTGCGTCGGTGATAACGATGCCGTTAAAACCCATGTCTTCCCGCAAAATATCCGTTATCATCATTTTGGAGAGCGAAGCTGGTGTCTCATCACCCGTCACGTTCGGGCAGGAAATGTGTCCGACCATGATGACCTGCACACCCGCATTGATTGCGTCCCGGAAAGGAACCAGAGCATTCGCTTCCAGTTCTTCCAGAGTATCCGTCACATAGGCATAGCCCTTATGCGTATCGCCGGACGTGCCGCCGTGGCCAGGGAAATGTTTGTAAATACCGATAACATTTTCACTCGCAAGCCCCTGCCATTCGGCCTTTGCCATTTTAGAAACAAGGCTGCAATCCGAGCCGAATGAGCGGTATTTCACTACAGTGTTTTCGGGATTTGTCAGGACATCTGCAACCGGGGCTGTGTCCAGGTTAAAACCAAGATCGCTTAAGTACGCGCCGATCTGACTGCCCAGTTCGTACGCTTCGTTCGTGTCACCGCGTGCGCCGATGACGCTCAGGTTTTCAAAAGTCGGCACCGAAAAACCGGATTTTCCTCCGATTCGCGTTACCTGGCCGCCCTCTTCATCTACCATAAGGAACGCCTGAAACCCGCACCTGTCCTCAAAATACTGCTGCGTGTTCTTAAGCATCGTGCGGATCTGCTCGGCGCTTTTTATATTCTTCGCGAAATAAATGATGCCGCCCACCGGGCAGACCTCAATCGCCTTCCTGGTCGTCTCCCCCGCCACGGTGGCCGTGCCGACGCCGGTCAGCTGCTCCGGGGTCACAATGAAAAGCTGGGCCACCTTTTCCTCGAGGGGCATATTGTCTATGATTTTCTGAATCTTCGCATCCGTCGTGTCGGATGAGGATTCTCCTCCGGAAGAACCGGTTGAAGGTTCACTGCCGGCATTAGTTCCGTTTGATGTATCACCGCCATCGCCATACGAACCGCCGTTTGATGTATCACTTCCACCGTTCGATGAATCGCCGTTTGATGTACCACTTCCACCATTTGATGAACCGCCGTTTGATGTTCCGCTTCCGCTGTTTGATGTACCGCCGTTTGATGAATTGTCTCCGGCATTATTTCCGTTCTCACCACTCTGTGAATTATCATTCATTTTTTCACCGTTTTCTCCTGAAGAATTGTCGGTATTATTTCCATCATCTGTATCGCTGATGCCATCATAAATAGTGGCATTTTCATCATTTTCCTGACTCGCACCGTCATCTTTCCCGGTCGGCTGGTTCTGTCCGATTGCAGATGCTTCATTTTCAGGATCCGCATGTTCGTCTGACGTTCGATTTCCAGACTCTTCTAATTCGTCCATGCCCGACTCCCCAGTCTCATTACTTTCAGCTACACTCTTTTCCGTACCTTCTTCTTTCTCTCTTGCATAATACAGTGATACCAGAATCATCCCCACAAAAATCAGGATGATGCAGACAAACACCACCGCCGCTGCTGTTTTCCTGCCATCTGCCATGGCCTTACGATATTCTCTCTTTCTTTGCATAAACAAACCTCCGAAAGTTCCATATCCCGAACTTTCGGCGCGAGTATAGCACGATTTTGGGCAAATTCAAATGAATATCGTGTTACGATTCTGTTACGTTACTGATTCTTTTCTCAACGCTTTCATTATTGCATCTCACCCCGCCGCATTTTTCAGATAACGGTATATCTTCGTCCCATCTGCCTTTCCAAATTCCTTTATGGAACTGAGATACAGCTCTTTCGGGCTCTGTTTCCCGTCTGCCACCTCACAGATTTTCGGCAGCTCCTCCTCGTATTCCGTCCCCCGAAAGACCGTGATGAGTCTGTCTTTGATGTGGGCGCGCTCCTCATATCTCGCGTATTCCGTATCGAGACATACGGTTTCCGCATCCGCGACGATTTTCCTGCGCCTCAGGCTGTTTTCGTTCGAAGCAAGGATGCCCTCCTTCACAGATGCGCTTAAGATAATACGGTTATAAGGGATACCACAGGTGAACCAGTAATCCCTGGCTGCACTGTAACCCTTATCACGGCTTACAATGACAATCTGCCCCTCGTAGCCGGCGCCGATCATTTCGCCGACTCTGGATACAATATAAAAATCCAGCGCATTTTTCCCGCCTTTCTTCAGCTTAAATGTGTAAAAAAAACAACCCGAGGACAGGATATAGTTCATAACCTGACGCGAGATGTTCTTACAGCACTCACTGTAAAAAATGGAGACGGAGTCTGTCTGATACAGGTTTTCCATGCCTTCGAAACCCTGTTCGTGCACATTTTCATAGTCTATCAGAAACTGCAATCCATCTACTTTTTCCATCCGCCATAATTACCTCCGTTCATAATTTCGTGTTCATCTGCATTCTGATCTTTCGAACACGTTTTATATTATACGAAGATTGTTTTTATTTGTCAAGTACGCCATTTAGAGTTTCCCTCCAACACTCTGTCAGCCGATCCAGGGAATACGCCGCATTCGCCGGACTGGTGGATGGCAGCTTTTCACAGACAAGACCGGTGACCGGCAACAGATACTTCTGATACAGTTCATATGCCTTCGTTCCGTTGGCGAATATTTTCTGAATCGGTGCCTGCCGCAGAATTACGGCGATATCCACCGGCACAACATTACGTATGGAACTGTCGCTGGAACCGATGATCTCGCACTCCTCGATTACATCCCAGAGCGCGATTTTATGACGAAGCAGGAAATCTTTTTTCTCCGCGATCGTCCGAGGGACACTATCCGCTGTCACAGCCGCGAGCACTTTCCAAAAACGATTCTGCGGATGTCCGTAGTAAAACTGCTGTTCCCTCGACTTCACAGACGGAAAACTGCCCAGGATTAATATTTTCGAATTACTGTCATACACCGGAGGAAACTCATGATGTAAGTGCTGATAATCCTGCATGAAAAATCACCCTCTTCTTTCTGTGATTTCATAAAACACAAGTCTTTCCTTTGCTAAAGTTACAAGCCCTTCCTTTGCTAAAGTTAAGATTGACATTTTTTTGTTTACAGCTATAATACGCTTTCGAAATTCAGGCATGGCGACTTAAGAAAGGATACGATTATGTCAGTAAATGGTTTAAATACAACAGTAGAACCTCAGGAGGAACTCCTCAGGCTAAGACAGGAAGCATATCAGGCGGCGCGCGAACTGCTTGACATCGCGAACCTGAAACAAGGCGAACTGCTCGTGGCAGGCTGCTCCACCAGTGAAGTGGCAGGGGCCGGCATCGGCACTTATTCCAGTCCGCAGATGGCAGAATCTGTATTTGCGGGAATTCATCAGGCCACCCAGGAAGCAGGCGTGTACCTGGCCGCGCAGTGCTGCGAACATCTGAACCGGGCTCTGATTCTGGAAGCCGCTGCTGCCGGAAAATATGGCTGTGAGCCCGTCAATGTTGTCCCGCAGCCAAAGGCCGGCGGTTCCTTTGCGACCGCTGCCTGGAAATACTTCGAATCACCGGTTGCTGTGGAACACATTCGCGCCCACGCCGGCATCGATATCGGCGATACCCTGATTGGAATGCATCTGAAAGATGTCGCCGTGCCGGTAAGAATCGCTCAGAAAAATATCGGTGCTGCGCATGTCGTTTGCGCGCGAACCCGACCGAAATTTATCGGCGGAAGCAGGGCTGTGTATGATGAGGGGCTGCTATAGGTTTCGATTTCTCAATCTCTATCATAGGTAGCTTCCGTACCTGATACCATCGTGCTGCCGCAG
>JAJQBQ010000002.1:144462-165958 GCA_021203205.1 Lachnospiraceae bacterium
AGCTTCCGTACCTGATACCATCGTGCTGCCGCAGGTTTTGGATTTCTGGATCTCTATCGCATGACATGCCTGTCAATAAATGCCCTGATCACCTCATGCACCTCATCGCTCCAGAAATTTCCCTCATGCTCGGCGCCGTCTACCTGCCAGGCCTCTACGGATGCGCCGCAGTCCAGCAGCACGCGGTACATATCCTTCATCTGTCCAAAATCCACCAGCATGTCCGCGTCCCCGTGAAGCAGAAGGAACGGCGGCAGCAGCGCCTGAGGGTGTGTGTGGCAGACAGGGCTCATCTCATGGCACTGTTCTGTCCACGTCTCCGGATCTGGCCCGAACATTCCGGAAAGGATGGAGCAAAACTCCGGATTATCCCTGTTCTGCTCCGCGAACCACCGGACATCCGTCGGCGCAAAGCAGCTGACCACGGCACTAACCGCGTCCGAGTAACCGGCATAATTTGCCGTCTCATAGCGCGGGTCGCCCGCCGTGAGGCCGATCAGCAACGCCGTATTTCCTCCGGAGGATGTTCCCCAGAGCGCCACCCGTTCGGTGTCAATGCCATAGAAATCCGCGTTTTTCCTTAAGAAGCGGATCGCGCACTTTACATCATTCAGATACGCCGGAAACTGATGTCCTTTGGTATAATCCCTGTGACCCACCGTGGCCACTACATACCCGGCCCTCGCGTAAGAGGAAAGCTGCGGGATCTCCAGCCCCCGGTCGGGCGTAGTCCATCCGCTGCCCTGCACAAAAACCAGCAACGGATGTTTCTTCTGCGTGTCCCCGGCGATGCCGACACTCCAGGGCAGCAAAAGATCCAGCGTCTGCTGCTCTCCGTCCTCCTCCGAGTAGACGATGCCGCTCCGCAAAAGCGCCAGGCCCTCCATGGTTGGGTTGTTTTTTAGGTGGTTAATTTTAAAATCATTTTGCATATAAATAAAACCTCCCCGTGAGAAAAACTGTTTCTGACAAACCAGTTTTAAAATTCTTTGTCCGTTCTTTTTAATATCCTTTTAAACCCATTCCTTATATATTCCCGATTCTCTTAATCTGTGTAAGTAATTAAGCTCAGAGTATTAAACCGGATGTATACACGGGTTTTCCAAAAGATATTACCGTTCTTAATTTCTCTTTTCCAGCTCTTCTTTCAGTTTCTCATACCGCAACCGCTTTTCCTCCTTCGCGAAATGCACCTCGCGGGACTGCTTTGGATTGCCCGTGTAATCCAGCTTCTCCCCGCCGAACTGCTCGCTGGTCAGGTCGTAAACACAGTCTCCCACCACATTGTAGCAGTGATAATTGCCGTCCGGCCTCAGAATACCGTAAACCTCCCCGCCGAAAATATCCTGCGCCAGAAACGCCGTGATGGAACACTGCCCGAGTGTCTGATTTTCCATAGACCATCTGGCCCTGAGTCTCGGCGCGCAAGTGTCCGCGCACCAGATTTTCGTCAAAGCATCGTACAGTTCCCGCGGATTTTTGATATCCTGATACTTCTCCGCCACGGGCGGAACGTCCGCCGTCTGCCATCCGTAAAAATGATACTCCATATTATGTCCTCTCTCATAATCTTGGTACAAAAAAACCGCAGCAACTACATCGACTACAATGCTTTTGACCACGACTGTTTACAGCTTTTCCGCAACCTCAACGCCATTCGCTTTCGCGATATCCGGAATCCGTCCTGTCCTGTTCCGTATAAAGAAACAGGATTACAAAGATCTCCTTTATCTCTTACAGCTTCGTGTATAGCATGCCGCCTTTTTTCGCTTCCATATACGTGTCTTTAAAAGATCTCTTCATATTTCCGCCAATGATGACCGGATACATCATATGAAGACCATCTGAAATAATCACATCTTTAAACGGTAGTAATGTTGCCTGAATTAAAATCGGAGGATCCATGTAAAAAAATATTTCCTCCCAACTGCTTATGATTCCGCTCACCCGGTAAACACGCCCGTCCTCCATGGAAATAAGAATCGAGCCGCTTTTCAGATGTCTCTCAATGATAAAACGACCTTTGACACATCTTTTCCAGCCGGAAACAATCCCCTTTTCCTCATCGGACAGCCCTTTTCCATCGCTTTCCAGATAATCATCTATTGCCTCCACGTGATCCCACAGCACATTTGCAATTTTTTTAACTTCCTCCGGCTCAAGGCTTTCGGCGTGAGTGATATCTTTCAGGTCATTCACGTGAAAACGGGCATTGGTGTAATCCAGCAACGGTTTCCACAGGTCATAAAATAACTTTGCGTCGGACTCAGATAAGGTCATCATAATAATTTCTCCCTCGTATTTCCACTGCAGGCAGGTGAAATCACACCTGCCTGTCATAAAATTTGTTCATAAAGTGGTATATTGATTGGTTCTTACTCGAACTCAATCGTGCCCGGCGGTTTACTGGTCAAATCATAGAATACCCGATTTACTCCCTTGACCTCATTTATAATCCGGCTCATGACCGTCTGCAGCACTGAGAACGGTATCTCGGCCGATTCCGCGGTCATGAAGTCGATGGTGTTGACCGCGCGCAGCGCGACTGCATAATCGTAAGTGCGCTCGTCGCCCATGACACCCACGGAACGCATGTTGGTGAGAGCGGCGAAGTACTGGCCGATGGAGCGGTCAAGGCCGGCTTTCGCGATTTCCTCCCGGTAGATGGCGTCCGCGTCCTGCACGATGCGCACCTTTTCGGCGGTGACTTCACCGATGATGCGGATGCCGAGTCCCGGTCCCGGGAACGGCTGACGGTAGACCAGATACTCCGGGATACCCAGCGTGAGACCGACTTTGCGAACTTCATCCTTGAAGAGGTCGCGCAGCGGCTCGATGATTTCCTTGAAATCCACATGCTCCGGCAGACCGCCCACGTTGTGGTGAGATTTGATGACCGCGGATTCGCCGCCGAGCCCGCTCTCCACCACATCCGGATAGATGGTTCCCTGCACAAGGAAATCCACGGCGCCAATCTTCTTTGCCTCTTCCTCAAAGACGCGGATAAATTCCTCACCTATGATCTTGCGCTTTTTCTCCGGCTCCGTAACGCCGGCAAGCTTCTTATAATAGCGCTCCTGCGCGTTGACGCGGATGAAGTTTAAGTCGTACGGACCATCCGGGCCGAAGACGGCTTCCACTTCGTCGCCCTCATTCTTGCGCAGAAGGCCGTGGTCTACAAAGACGCAGGTCAGCTGTTTTCCGACTGCTTTGGAGAGGAGCACCGCCGCCACAGAGGAGTCCACGCCGCCGGAAAGGGCGCAGAGCACACGGCCGTTACCTACCTTCTCCCGAATCTGCTCAATGGCCTTTTCCGCAAAGGAATCCATGTGCCAGGTTCCGGTGCAGCCGCAGATGTTCTTTACGAAATTGTCCAGCATCCTGCTCCCTTCCGGGGTATGGAGCACCTCCGGATGGAACTGGATGGCGTACAGGTTTTTATCCTTATTTTCGGCCGCCGCTACCGGGCAGTCGGCCGTGTAAGCGATGGCGCGGAAACCGGGAGCCAACGCACTTATATAATCGAAATGGCTCATCCAGCAGATGGTATCGCGCTCATTTGAAGTTATCGAGTCGTCCGTTTTATCCGCAGACCGGGCCGGTAAAGTCTCTTCCCATTCGATTTCGGATGAAGAAATATCTGTTAATTCACTGTCCACTGCTGTCGCCGCAGTTGCTGCTTCATTCTTTCCATCACTTTTCGAAACAGCATCTGCCGATGGTTTATCTTCCGGAATACTTCCCACCCCATCAAATAGCACAGACTGTCCGTCCACATGCACCAGCGTCCGCCCGTACTCGCGCACCGGCGCTTTCTCCACCCGGCCGCCCAGCACATGCATCATCAGCTGCGCGCCGTAGCACAGACCAAGCACCGGCACGCCGCACTCGAAGAGCTCCCGCCCGCAGGTCGGCGCACCCTCCTCGTAGCAGCTGTTCGGGCCGCCGGTGAGGATGACCCCCTTGGGCTGCAGCTCACGAATTTTCTGCAGACCCACACGGTAAGAGTAAATCTCGCAGTACACGTTGCACTCGCGGACACGCCTGGCCACCAGCTGGTTGTACTGCCCGCCAAAATCAATGACCAAAACAAGTTCTTTTTCCATAAAATCCTCCATTAATTTCCTACATAAACAGCATCATTCTTCGAGAGCAAGTACACACAGTATTGATTCATACTGATTCCCTCTCTTTTGGAATGTTCTGCCAAAGATTTGTGCAAGCTACGCGGTATTCGAAGTTTAAACTGTCCGGAATAATTTTCCAGTGAATCCGGTTCCTGGATTTCCAGACCCTCTTCAATCGCTGCCTCTAACCACGCTTTTTTCGCATCGTCAGCGTTGGCTATTGCGGTTTCTATGGTTTCTCCACAGGTAAGACATCCCGGAAGATCCGGAATAGAAACCACATATCCTCCTTCATCCTTATCCTCCACAATTTCCATACGATAGGGCAATGCCATATATTCATCCAGCGTCTTCATCGTTTTTCGCC
The DNA here is from genome assembly GCA_021203205.1 of Lachnospiraceae bacterium. Classification (GTDB taxonomy): domain Bacteria; phylum Bacillota; class Clostridia; order Lachnospirales; family Lachnospiraceae; genus SIG308. Next base: position 148,957 of record JAJQBQ010000002.1, read on the forward strand.
TCACTCTCTACAATCTGCTTTACCATCTCGACATATACCTTCTTAATCGGTTCATGTTTTGGTATCGTAATCGGCTGGCAACCTGTTTTTTGAAAGATATAATGACTGCTGCCACTTTTCGGAGCATTCATCTCATATCCATAACTTTCCAGCACTTTTCTCAATTCGTCAAATCGAAGATCTTTTGACATGGAGCAAATTCGCGCCAGTAGTTTATCCCATTTTGCCATCAAAGCTCTCCTCTCTCATTATATATGGTGTCATATTTGGTGTCAACCAAAAAAATGAGGCTTTTTCAGATATTTATTGTTTATTCACGACCTTTGTCCCAGCATCTTCCTCAGATACTGCCCCGTATACGACTGTTCCATCCCGGCGACTTCCTCCGGCGTGCCGGTGGCAATGACCGTGCCGCCGCCGTCCCCGCCGTCCGGCCCCATATCTATAATATAATCCGCCGTTTTGATTACGTCAAGATTATGTTCAATCACAACCACGGTATTTCCCCCGTCGGAGAGCTTGCGCAGGATTTCGATGAGCTTCTGCACGTCCGCGAAGTGCAGGCCGGTAGTAGGCTCGTCCAGCACATAGATGGTCTTCCCCGTGCTGCGGCGGGAGAGCTCCGTGGCCAGCTTGATGCGCTGCGCCTCGCCGCCCGAGAGTGTGGTGGAGGGCTGTCCCAGCTTAATGTAGGAGAGACCTACGTCGTTCAGCGTCTCGATCTTGCGGCGGATAGAGGGCATGTTGGCAAAGAAATCCAGCGCCTCCTCCACCGTCATATCCAGCACATCATAGATGCTCTTTCCCTTGTACTTTACTTCCAGCGTTTCCCGGTTATATCGCTTGCCGCCGCAGACCTCACAGGGCACGTAGACATCCGGAAGGAAATGCATCTCCACCTTTACAATGCCATCGCCCGCGCAGGCTTCGCAGCGGCCGCCCTTTACATTGAAGCTGAAGCGGCCCTTGGTGTAACCCCTCTCCTTCGCGTCCGTTGTGGAGGCGAACAGGTCGCGGATGAGGTCAAAAGCCCCCGTGTAGGTGGCAGGATTCGACCGGGGCGTCCGCCCGATGGGCGACTGGTCGATGGCGATGATCTTGTCCAGCTGCTCTGTGCCCTCGATGGCGCGGTGCTTCCCGGCGATGGTACGCGCCCGGTTCAGCTTCCGGGCCAGTGCCTTATATAAGATCTCATCCACCAGCGAGCTCTTGCCGGAGCCGGACACGCCGGTGACACAGGTCATGACGCCCAGCGGAAATGAAACGTCGATATTTTTCAGATTGTTCTCTGCCGCGCCGCGCACGGTAAGCCACCCCGTCGGTTCCCGCCGCACCTCCGGCACCGGAATGTAACGCTCGCCGCGCAGGTAGGCACCGGTGACAGATTCCGGCGTATCCATGACATCCTGCAGCGTACCCTTCGCCACGATATAGCCGCCGTGTTCGCCGGCCCCGGGCCCCACGTCCACCAGGAAATCCGCTGCCCGCATGGTATCCTCGTCATGCTCCACCACGATCAGCGTGTTTCCCAGATCCCGCAGGTGCATGAGGGATGCCAGCAGCTTGTCGTTATCCTTCTGGTGCAGGCCGATGCTGGGCTCATCCAGAATGTAGGCGACGCCCACCAGCCCGGAGCCGATCTGCGTCGCCAGACGGATACGCTGCGCCTCGCCGCCCGACAGACTGCCTGCGGAACGCCCCAGCGTCAGGTAATCCAGCCCCACATCCAGCAAAAACTGCAGCCTTGCCCGCACTTCCTTTAGAATAAGCCCGCCGATGGCCTGCTGCATGGCCGTCAGCTGCAGCCCGTCGATAAAAGGCTTCAGATCGCGAATCGAAAGCTCACAAATCTCATAAATATTTTTTCCGCCCACAGTCACAGCCAGCGATTCCTTCTTCAGGCGCTGTCCTTTACATGCCTTGCAGGGCGTGATGCGCATGAAAGTCTCAAACTCCTGCTTGGAAGTCTCCGAACCGGTCTCCCGGTAGCGCCGCTCTGTGTTCTTAATGAGCCCCTCGAAAGCCACATCATAGACGCCCACGCCGCGCTGGCCCTTGTAATGAACCTTCACCTCGCGCCCGTCCGTCCCGTAGATGATGATATGCTTCTGCTCCTCTGTCAGGTCATCGTAAGGCGTGTCCAGGTCAAACCCGTATTCCTTCCCCAGTGCTTCCAGCAGTGCGTGGCCAAAGCTGGATTTGTCGTGACTGTTCTGCCAGCCCATGACCTGAATGGCACCCTGATGGAAGCTCAATGAACCGTCCGGAATCATCAGCTCCGGGTCAAACTCCATCTTATAGCCCAGACCGTAGCACTCCGGGCAGGCGCCGAAGGGGTTGTTAAAGGAGAAACTGCGGGGCTGGATCTCCCCGATGCTGATGCCGCAGTCCGGGCAGGCAAAATCCTGACTGAAACTGATGGTCTCGCCATCCACGATCTCCACGAACATCAGCCCGCCGCCCAGCTCCAGCGCCGTCTCAAAGGAGCCCGTCAGCCGCTTCTCAATGCCGGGCCGCACGGAAATGCGGTCCACCACGATCTCAATGTTATGCTTTTTATTCTTCTCCAGCGAAATATCCTCGGACAGCTCGTACATGGCACCGTCCACCCGCACGCGCACATAGCCGCTGCGCTTCGCCTGCTCGAAAATCTTCTTATGCTCACCCTTGCGCCCGCGCACCACCGGCGCCAGCACCAGAATGCGCGTCCGCTCCGGCAGCGCGAGGATCTGATCCACCATCTGATCCACCGTCTGCCGGCGAATCTCCCGTCCGCAGTTCGGGCAGTGGGGGATGCCGATGCGGGCGTACAGCAGACGCAGGTAATCGTAAATCTCCGTCACCGTTCCCACCGTGGAACGCGGATTGCGGTTCGTGGACTTCTGGTCGATGGAGATGGCCGGCGGCAGCCCCTCGATGCTCTCCACGTTCGGCTTCTCCATCTGCCCCAGGAACATTCTGGCGTAAGAGGAGAGCGACTCCATGTAACGCCTCTGACCCTCCGCGTAGATCGTGTCAAACGCCAGCGACGACTTTCCCGAGCCGCTGAGGCCCGTGAACACCACCAGCCGGTTTCGCGGAATATCGATATCCACATTCTTCAAATTATGCTCCGCCGCGCCGCGAATGCGGATATACGGTCGGGGGAGCATCTTTTTCGTTTCAGAATCAAAACTCATTTCTGTCTCCCATATTTTAGAACATCCGTTCTATTTTACGGCATATTAACACGCAAACCGGTATCTGTCAACCGGTTCTTATCTTCTTTTCTCTTTTTCTTCCGCATTTTTGTCCGCCAAATATAGCATACCGGCAAAATAAATACAACAACAAAATGCCTGTCCGGCGCCATGCTCTTTCGGAACAGGCAAAAAAAAACGATGGAATGATGTTTCACTCCATCGTCTCCGTCATCAAAAATTATCGTCGCGTCCTGTCAGCACCGGACCTTCAGCAGCTCCGCCTCCCCGATCACGTAGCATCTTCCCAGCCCGGCCGGCAGAAACAGGCAGTCGCCCTTTCGGAACCGCACGGGGTTGCGGCCCTCAACTTCCACGCCGCCCTCGCCGCTTAAGCACAGCAGAATCTGGAAAGATTCCTCCAGCACCGAAAAGGCGAATCCGTGGGTCAGCTGCACGCGCTCGGTCACAAAATATTTGCACCGGCACAGCGTTTCCCTGCTCCCACCCGGATAATAGCGCACAAACCTGCTCTGGTTGCTCACATCGGGCGCCACGCCCATGTCCATAACCTCCACGGCCTTGTCTAAATGCAGTTCCCGCTTTCTGCCGTTCTTATCGATACGGTCATAATCGTACACGCGGTAGGTGACATTCGAACTTTCCTGAATCTCCGCCACCAGCGTGCCGGCACCGATGCCGTGGACGGTCCCTGCCGGCACATAGTACACGTCTCCTTTGCGCACCTTCACCTTCTGAAGATGCTTGCCCAGCGTACCCGTTGCGATCGCATTTTTGAGCAGGCTGCCGTTTACCGGATGCGAGAAGCCGTAAATCAGGCTGGCGTCCGCCTCCGCGTCCATGACATACCACATCTCGGACTTGCCGTTCTGCCCCTCGTGCTCTCTGGCGTAGGCATCGTCCGGATGCACCTGTACGGATAAATCCTTCTTCGCATCGATGAATTTCACCAGCACGGGCAGCTCTTTTTTCCCGTTCTCCCCTGGCTCCACTTTGCTGCCCAGAAATTCCTGGTGCTCATCCAGCACCTGCGCAAGGGTCCTTCCGGCATACTTTCCGTTCGCCACAACACTGGGGCCGTCCGGGTGAACGGAGCACTCCCAGGTTTCCGCCAGCGGCGTCAGTTTTATATTCTTTCCGAACTCCTCCCGGAGCCTGGTGCCGCCCCACAGATAATCCTTGCCTGCGGGCAGCAATTTCATGATATCCATGCGACACCCCCTGCGCCGACTTTCACGATCCTTCTCTTAAACTTCGATATATGCCGACTGCTCAAATTCATTTCATCCGCGCTGTGTACTGTTTTTATTACATCCTTGATATATATTTCATATTCTATATTTCAAACATCCCGATTATTCTTCTTAATCAGGTATTCCACATTTTCGGATCCATACGGATAGCAACTCATACTTCCACAAATCCGAACATTCCGCATCCATGCCGACAGCAGCTCATATTTCCACGAGTCCGATCATTCCGCATCCACGCCGACAGCAGCTTATACTTCCATCGTTCCGAGCATTTCAAATCCACGCCGACTACAGTTCATACTTATGCTTATCCGCCGCACTGATCGTCTCGCCGATCTGTACCTCGATAATATCCAGATCCGTTTCCGCCTCAATCATATGCCTGCACCCCGGCGCCACCGTGACCACGTCCCCGACGCGCAGAATCTGCTCCATGCCGTCCACAACGCTTCTGCCCCGGCCGGAAACCACGGTCCACACCTCTTCGCGGTAGTCGTGGCTGTGGTAGCTCAGGTGCTCCCCGGCCCGCATGGTCAGCTTGACCGTCATGGAACCCGGCTGCACATCCATCACCGTGTAGGTTCCCCAGGATTTCTCGGCAAAATGCACATCCGTGCTCACTTTCTCCACCAGCGGCTTCATGTAGCTGCTGGCTTCCTTGTCGGAAACCAGAATGCCGTCGCCGCTGGCGGCAATGACCATATCTTTGCAGCCCATGGCGATGATCGGGATGTTCAGCTCATTGACGATCTGCGTGTTCTCGCAGGTCTCATCCATGATGGCCGTGCCCTTAATGTCGTCCGCCATGACCTCCGTCATCATGTTCCAGGTGCCCACGTCCTTCCACTCGCCCGCGTAGCGCACCACCTGAATGGACGGCTCCTTCTCCACCACGGCGTAATCGAAGCTGATCTTTGTCAGTGTTTCATATTTCGCATAGAGATCCCGGTAATCCGTGAAATCCACCATGCTGTGGGCCTTTTCGATGAGATAGCCCAGCTGAAAGGCAAACACGCCGGCGTTCCAGAGCGCGTTCTGCGCAATGTAGCTCTCCGCCGTTTTGATATCCGGCTTCTCCTTAAATTCCCGCACCGGGCTGACATCCCCGCCGTTCTCCGGGATGATATAGCCGTACTTCTCGCTGGGATAGGTGGGCGCAATCCCCATCAGCGTCAGGTTCGCCGCCCCCTGCTTCACGATGCTCCCGAGCCGCTCCACGCATTCATAATAGCTGTTGTCCACATAAGGATCCACCGGGCAGACCGCCACGGCTTCCTCCTCCCCAACGCCCACCTCATCGTGCAGGTAGGCCGCCGCCAGCAGGATAGCCGGGAAAGTGTCACGCCTGCAGGGCTCCACACAGACAGATACCCTGTCCCCCAGCTGATTATTGATGGCGCTTGCCTGGGATTTGCTGGTGGCGATGGTCACCTTCGCCTCCGGGTTTACTTCCGTAATCTGCCGGTAAACCCGCTGCACCATGGACTCGTAATTGCCGGCATCGTCCCTGAACAGCTTGATAAACTGCTTGCTCCTCACATCATTCGACAGCGGCCACAGCCGCTTGCCGCTGCCGCCGGATAATAATATAATGTTCATTGAAAATCTCCCTCTTTTGTCAGGATTCCTTTTCTGTTATTATTAATACACTTGTTTATCGTTCCGCCCGCATGGGATTATGCAGAAAATCCTCATACGACAGCCGGATGCCCTCCTCCAGCTCTGTCCGATACGTCCAGCCCAGCGCCGTCGCCTTGCTCACATCCAGCAGCTTCCGTGGCGTGCCGTTCGGTTTGGAGGGATCCCAACGGATTTCGCCGGTATAGCCCACCACCTTCGCCACCAGCTCCGTCAGCTCTTTGATGGTCAGCTCCTTGCCGGTTCCGGCGTTCACCGTCTCGTTGCCGCTGTAATTGTTCATCAGGAACACGCACAGATTTGCCAGGTCATCCACATATAAAAACTCGCGCAGCGGGCTGCCGTCGCCCCAGCAGGTCACATATTCTTTTCCCTCCACCTTCGCCTCGTGGAAGCGGCGGATCAGAGCCGGGAGCACATGACTATGGGTGGGATGATAATTGTCATTCGGCCCGTAAAGGTTCGTCGGCATCACGGAAATATAATCCGTGCCGTACTGACGGTTCAGAAATTCACAGTATTTCAGACCGCTGATCTTCGCCAGCGCATACGCCTCGTTCGTCTTCTCCAGCTCGCCGGTCAGCAGGCAGCTCTCCGGCATCGGCTGCGGCGCCATGCGCGGGTAAATGCAGGACGAACCGAGAAACTCCAGTTTCTTACAGCCGTTCTGCCAGGCGGAATGAACCACGTTCATCTCCAGAATCATGTTCTCATACATGAAATCCGCCAGTGCGCTCTCGTTCGCCACGATGCCGCCCACCTTGGCCGCGGCCAGAAACACGTACTCCGGCTTCTCCGCGGCAAAAAATGCCTCCACCGCATCTTGCCTCGTCAGATCCAGCTCCTTATGGGTACGGGTAATAATATTGGTATAGCCCTGGCGCTCCAGTTCCCGCACGATGGCGGAACCCACCATGCCGCGGTGGCCGGCCACATAAATTTTCGCATTCTTCTCCATCATAATATCCTGTCTCCTTCTGTCGGAACTGCTGCTATTTACACAGACTCCGTACCGTAAATGACTCGTTTCTCTACCGGGTCAAAAGTCATGACACCACGGATCCGGTGTCTTCCTGTTGTCCTTTCAGAATTCGCCGCAATTTTGTCCTTGGCGAATTATTTCAGGATGCCCTTCTCCAGATACTCCTCCAGATTGCAGCGGATATGTTCCTCGGCCCGCTCCACGGCGACCTTCTCCATATCATGCTTCACCATCAGCTCAACCAGCTGCTCGAAGGAAGTCTTTGTCGGGTTCCAGCCAAGCTCCTTCTTCGCCTTTGTGGGGTCTCCCCAGAGGTTCACCACATCCGTCGGGCGGTAGAAATCCGGGCTGACCTCCACCAGCACCCTGCCGGTAGCCTTGTCGATGCCCTTCTCCTCCATTCCCTCGCCCTGCCACTCCAGCTCAATGCCGGCATAGTGGAAGGCAAGCGTCGCGAACTCGCGCACGGAATGCTGCTCGCCGGTGGCGATGACGAAATCCTCCGGCGTGTCGTGCTGCAGAATCAGCCACATGCACTCCACGTAATCCTTCGCGTACCCCCAGTCCCGGAGCGAAGATAGATTTCCCAGATACAGCTTGTCCTGCTTGCCCTGGGCGATTCTCGACGCGGCCAGCGTGATCTTTCTGGTCACAAATGTCTCGCCGCGGCGCTCGGATTCGTGGTTAAACAAAATTCCCGAGCAGCAGAACATATTGTAAGCCTCCCGGTACTCCTTCGTGATCCAGAAGCCGTACTGTTTCGCCACGGCATACGGACTGTAGGGATGGAACGGCGTCTTTTCGTTCTGCGGCACCTCCTCCACCTTGCCGTACAGCTCCGAGGTGGAAGCCTGATAAATGCGGCAGGTGTCCTTCAGGCCGGTCAGGCGAACCGCCTCCAGAATGCGCAGCACGCCGGTGGCGTCCACATCCGCCGTAAACTCCGGCACATCAAAACTCACCTGCACATGACTCTGGGCCGCCAGGTTATAAATCTCATCCGGACGCACCGTGCCGATCACGGAAACCAGACTCATGGAATCGCCCAGATCGCCGTAGTGAAGATGGAAACGCTCCTGCCCTTCCAGGTGTGAAATGCGCTCCCGGTAATCCACCGAGGACCGGCGGATTATGCCGTGCACATCGTATCCCTTTTCCAGTAAAAATTCCGCAAGATAAGAGCCGTCCTGGCCCGTGATTCCTGTAATTAACGCTGTTTTCATTTTTACCTCCAGATGATTTTTCGGTACTCTTTTCAATTTCAAATAATGACCTGTCAAAGCATGATGCCTGCCTTTGAAGCTGTATTTTATATTTTTATCCCCGGTATTTAAATTGTCCGGATAAGCTTTCATTAGCACAATATTGACTTTTGTCTGCCGGACTCCGTGGGCACAAAAAACGGGCGTAATCATTCTACCCCTGTCCGCATCGGACCACGCACGGTATAAATTGAAATAATTCTGTTGCGGCCCGTGCACAAAAAAAGAGCGCCGGTCTCCCTGGCGCTCAAATCGGAACCTTTTCACTTTTATCTTTTCAGTTCCGTTCTTTTCTGTCCTCCGATCGCAATTCTCCGATTCCTCCGATTTCTCTCACCCTTCCAACGCAATTTTCTCCACCACAGTCACAGATCTTTTTATTCATCATCACCGTTTCTCATCCCCGCCGCCTTCGTTCCGCCACATCCTGCGGTACTCCCCCGGCGAGACCCCTTCGATCTTTTTAAACATGCGTGCGAAATAATTCCGGTCAGCAATCCCGCATTCCATGCCAATCGCCTCCACGGTCTCCTCCGAAAAGCGCAGCAGCTCCTTCGCCTTCGTGACCCTCACCGAATTGATATAAGTCGTCACGGTCACGCCCATCTGTTCCCTGAAGCATCTGGCAAGATAGGACTTGTGAATATAGAACATCTCCGCAAGCCCCTCCAGGGTCAGTTTCTCCTGAAAATGCGTGTCGATATAATCCTTGACGTCCAGAATATTCCGCTTCAGCCCCGCGGCTGCTTTCGATTCCGGGTGCCAGGACTCATCCATGATCTTCGTCATCAGGGAGGAGAGCCGGTCAAAAATGTGCATATCCCTGGTGTAAATGTCGGACGAAGCCGTCCGCATAATGTCATCCAGCAATTCCTCGTAGGCGTTCACATTGTCCGGATGAAACACACTGTAGCCGCCGCGCTCCCGGTATTTGCTGTAAATTCCCGCCATGTTGGAACCATAAAAATGGCACCATTTCAGCGACCAGAGCTCTTCGCTGCTCCCCTGGCTGTAGGGCCTGCGGCAGTCGATAAACACACAGTCGCCGACCCGCAGCTCATATCTCTGCCCGCCATAGATCAGAATCCCCGAACCGTCCGTCACCAGGAAAAACAGATACGACGCAAGGTCGGATCTGGAACTCACGTGCGGGGAAACAGCCTTCAGACTGCCGATCTCCTGCAGATAAATCAGATTGTTCCTGGCAAAGGCCGCCGGCGTGTAGATGACACGGTTGGAGGCTACCAGTTTGTTTGTGAAAAAATTTGTGTCCATTGAAGCAAAACCTCCCTGCGGCAGCGAAAAATTGTGCAGAATCCTCCTCCGCGCCGCTGCATTTTTGACTTAAAAAAAGGAAACGCCTTCGCCAAAAATGTGGCACGAAGGCGTTTCCCTATCCATGTCTCATGTTCGACCATTTCCAAAGAAAACCGCAAAAACCCTTCTAATCAAAGCAAAAGCAAATACCATAAAACCCATCCGCCTGCGCTTCACTGTCGAACACGACCGTAATCTCATCTTCTACCGTACACTCCTCGCTCACAATCAAAATATGGCGCTGGGAGAAATCATAGTCAAATGTAACTGTCGGCGCGGCAATCAGCTCCCCGTCGACATATATTTCCGCACTGTTCTCGCCACTCTGATAACTGTAATCAATTCCAAAAATCCCTGCCGCGGAAATGCTGATTGTGTAAGTCGTCTCATCAACCCGCGTAAATTCGTCCGCACCCGTGTATTCGCAGTTGGAGAACATAGCCACATCCGCGTTCACCGGTGTTATATCATAATCCGACAGGCCGGTGTTTGCCGCAACCTGTTTATCCACCACCTTCTCCACGGTTTCCGCGTAAATGACCTGCCCGTCATCATTCGGGTGGACTCCGTCATCCGTGTAAAAATTGTAATATTCCAGAAACGGCGCAATTGTGTCCGCCACCGGAATCGAGTAGTGGACACATATCTCCTCAATCGTCTCCATTTTATCCGTATATCCTTTTTGTGCGGATTCCAGGATGGAAATAATAGAACAATTTTCATATTTGCTGTGGATCGCCGTGATAATGGTCTCATAATACAGGGAAAAATCTACCGTACTGTCATTATGCCCGTAGCAAATAACGGCGAGATCATAATCAACACCGTCGTCCAGAATCATGGTGCGCACATAACCGGCAAAGCTGGCATTCCCGCCCATGGAAATATTGGTAAGTGTCACATTCGAGCCGTAGGTTTCTTCCAGATACGATTCGAACAGCACCGTCCACCTGTGAGCGGCATCGCTTGCGCCGGATGCCGCGCCGATGGAATCGCCGACAATCAAAATATTCACATCATACCCGGCGGCCAGTTTCTCGTACACGCTCAGGTCACTGATCCCGGTAAGACGTTCAGCCGCCTCTGCCGCTGCCTGCTCCCCGGATTCCGCTTCCGCCGCAGCGCGGGATGCTTCCACCTCCTCCAAATAAGCGGAACGCTGCTCCGAACGAACATACGCAAATAGAATCAGGCCGATAAATGCAACTACAAGACACACAGAAATGGCAATTGTAGTGTACCTGACTTTTCTGGACGGCCTCACCAGAATCTTTTTTACAAATTTCCGGAAAAAGTCTCCGATTCTGTTTTTCTCTTTATGAGATCTGCGGTGGCTGCCGGAATGATGGCCGGAATCGTTGTGCGAGTGGTGGCCGGAACCGCTGTGCGAATGAGAGTTTCCGGTGTGGTGGTGATGGTGAGAAATATCGCCATCGTGATGATGAGAGCTTTCGTCGCTGTGAGCGTGACTAAAAGTTTTATCCCCGTGATTCTGATCAGAACTTTCACCGGTATAATTCCGGCGGGAACTTTCTTCGCTGCCTGAGTTGCTACTTTCACTGTCAAAAAAGTAAATAATTTCCTCTGAATCGTCATCCATGATTTCATTATTCTTCATGTCACGTTGCATACCAAGTCTCCATTTCCGGTTTTGTCGGGAAAATTTATCAGTTCTCTCCGTCTGTCTTACTCTCCAACACCCTCAGCACTCTCCCAGGATTTCCCGCAATCACACTGTTCGGCTCAAACCTGCCGCTCACCACAGCGCCGGCCCCGACCACACAGCCATCCCCAAGTACAGTACCTTTCAAAATGATGCTATTGCACCCGATAAAGCAGTTTTTTCCGATACTTATTTCCTTACCGGGCACAGCCTCGGAATCTCCACCGTTCGGATCGTTCAGTAACTTCACACGTTCCTCTGCCTCAATCGGATGAAAATCATTATCAAGTATCTTGCAGTTCCCACCGATTGCCGTGTTATCCCCTATGCTTATCCCTTTTCTGGCATAGATGGTCGCGCCGGATATGCCTACATTGTTACCAATGTGTATGTAAGCATCGGGTTGACGTGTTACTATGATGGTGCGGCTGTAAAGCCCCACAAGATTGGAAAGGAAGGAAGATTTAACCGTCACATTGTCCCCTATGGTTATTCTGGAGTTGCGTTTTGCATAAATGAATGGACAACCCTTCAGGAGAAGGTTTTTACCATAAGAGATATGTAAAAATTTTAGAATGATTTTGTAGTAGTTGCTGTTCACTGTTTTCTCACTGCTTTCTGTGATTCTCACACAGTCATTGATATTCTTCATCAGGAATATCGGTTCACCGATTGTTCCGCATTTCAGAAGATATTGCGAAACCACACCTTCAATTTCCACAATCCTGCCAAATATTTTCAAATCACTTTATATTTTTTCATCAGTTCAATCCGATGATCCGCAATCTTTCGACTTTCTGAAAAATTGACCTTGTCTCTTTTCTTCCAGTATCTGCCTACTCTCTTACACCATTCCACAGGAAGCATCCAGGGCTTGTTTACCAGGTATGGCTTAAAGCCTTTCCATTGATTCCAGGACGGGAAAATCAGATGTACAGTGTCAACAATTTTATTACTGCCTTTTCTTTCAATAGCGGTCTTTGTGAATCTGGAAGCATCGACATTGACCTGTGAACTAATACCAAAAGTACCCATTCGGAGCATGTCTTCCAACAGTTCATCCGGTGAAGTTAGAATATCTAAACCATCTATAGATAAATCAAATCCAAGATACATATTTCCCATAGCAATTAAATCTGCTGTGAATGAGCCTGCTTTTACATCCTCCAACGCTGTTTTAATATACTCCCAATCAATGTTGTCTTGATTCCTCTCCATACAAAGCAGGATATCGAGGGCCATCCGAATTCCCATCCCGGCAGACAGGAAGTGTTTGAATGCATGAAACAGGAGAAACAACAGATTGTCCGTCGATGAAAGCACACATAAATTCACACCATCAATTTCCAACGTTTCCGTCTCCTTGAAAGATTTCCTGAACCATGTGTTCATCTTGGAACGAATTTGGTTGTCCTCTCCGAAAGGATTAAGGTGGAGTTCCACGGTCAAACCGGTTTCTTCATTATAGAAAGTAACCTCCTGAATTGCAGAGAGGGTATTGTCTGCAACATCGTCTGAATGGTAACCGCAAGTAGATAGAACTGACTTGGCATGTTCATAGTCCTTCTTCTCTATCAGAATGTCCTCATCACCAGAAAGCCGAAAATCTTGAAGTTCACCATATAGCGACCGACATACAATTCCTTTTACTACAACCGGAGCAATGCCAGCTTCCAGAAACGCTCTGTAGAGATTCAAAAAATCCGATGTTCTCGTAACCTGTATGCCCAACATCTTAATTGTAGTTATCATGTACTCAGGATGTGCTTCATCAAACTTTTTAAATTCAAAATATTCGCTGGCACTATTATAGATGAGAGGCAGAAGGCTCTGGGCTGATGCAACAGAAAATACAGATTCCCAATCATCTGCTGCAACCTCTGGTTGATATTCACTGTGATGTACAGCATTTTTCAGTATGGTAAGAAAAATTTTTTCTGCATTTGTCATTGTCAAGCTCCATTAGGATAGTCTCACATGTTCATAAAAATTATATTTTCGCAAAATTAATTCATGTCTCAAAATCGATTCTCGAATTGTTCCGCCACCAGAATTATTTCACAAGTAAAAGCGGTCATTTCTGTATTCCTCATTATATATTTGTCAGTTAATATCCGGCATCGTATATTCTAATTTTCACCATGTCTTTTTACTAATCTGGATAGCATAAAAAATAGTAATATACCAAGTGTATAGCCTATAAAGTCGAAAAGCATATCCAAAAAACTAAACTCCCTGGTTGGCAAAAAATATTTAAGAATCTGATCAACGCAGGAAATGCCACAACAGCAAATCAATGAATATAGAATATGATATCTTTTAATCGGAATGCTCATAAAAGCCAGGAAACCCGTACAACCCAAAGCGAAATACTCCGGCAAATGCGCCAATTGACGAAAATTTTTCAAATCATACCACCAGGACGAACTAACATCTTTCTCCGAACCTGCTACTGTCTGAGCAGTAAAATCCCTGACCTGCTCTGACACCGCACTCGTGCTTTCCTGGGACTGTAAAGTAAGAAATAATATCAAACAAATATTAAAAACAAATAGAATTCTAAAAAGCCATTTCAGGCATCTTGAGTGTATAATTTTGCTCAACCCTCCCTTGCAAAAATAAAAGCTATCATCGCTTTGATTCAAAAGTTAAAGAATTCCCAACCCAGATTACGCATGTACATATTCTATAAATTAGATAAGCATAAGGCCATGATGTGCACCCTTGTCACTGATTTTCTTTGCCGGAACTCCAGCCCAGGTTGTTCCAGGTTCATTAATACTTTTTACAACTACAGCGTTAGCTCCTATAATAACATTGTCAGCAATGGAAATGTTTCCAACTAACTTTGCGCCTGGACCAATATAACAATTACTGCCTATGAAAGGTGCTTCCGTTGATCCACCCGTCGCACCTATATTTACATCAACATGAATTCTACAATTTTCGCCAATACTGGCATGTGAATTAATTACAATCGTTCCTCTATGTGGCAAAGACAATCCCGGTCCGACAACATTTAGCGGAATACTGTAACCAAGCTTAAAAGAAAGTCTATGTAACTGAAATCTGTAGTACAGGCCTATCACCCCCCCCCAGACCGTTTTTTGTCTCATCGAATAATACTCACATTTTCTAAGATAAATTTCAAACTTCCATATTTCGTCCCCAAATAATTTAGGATGGTCATCCATCGTCTTTCCCAAGGCCAGGCGATCTTCCTCTAAATATTGCTTCAAATCCTCTTTCGACTTAATCATAGTATTTTCTCCTCATTGATCTAATGCTATAGAAATCTAAACTCCATAATATTGATATATAGAATCAACGCTTCTATATATATCATAATTTCGCTCAAGGATTACTTGCAGCTGTCCGTGTTCTTTTGAATTTTCATTTCTTCGTTGAACTTCATACAAAGCCTCCTCCCATCTGTTAACATCCAGCGGAATATATTTCAATAAACCAACCTTAAAGTCAACCTCAGTAGTTATATGTTCTGAAACCAGACATTGCAAACCTGCGCATTGTGCTTCAACCAGACTTACAGGTAATCCCTCAAAATTGGATGGCAACACGAAACAATCTACCACATGCAAATAATCAGAAACATTATCAACGCTGCCACAAAAAACAATTTTGTCCTGAAGATGCTTTTCTCTCACTAACTCTTCGATAGTTATCCTCAATTCGCCTTCACCTAATAAATACAACTTAAAATCAGAAGTTTTTTCAGCGAACGCTGCTATCACATCAATAAGGAACACATGATTTTTTTGTACATTAAACCGACCCACATGACATATATTAAATGTATTCTTATCAATTTGCAGCTCTCGGGCAATTTCTCTTTCTTTCTCATCCGAAACAGGCAAGTACTTAGATGTGTCGATTGCATTTGGGAAAACAATGAATTTTCTCTTCCCAAATAATGCGACACCGGCTTCTTTTCCACATGCAAGCCTTTCAGTCGCAACTATTCCAATCAAGGCTTTTCCAATCTTTACATTGATAGACTCAGGAAATTCTGTATTATGGCTGTGGCTAATTCTTCTTTTAATTCCCGCAATTGCAGCAGATAATAAACTAATTCCGGAATCATAATTAACATGAGAATGAACAGCTTCATATGGTCCATTTTCTTTCATCACGGCAATCTGGTTTTTTATATATTTATAAATACCTATTTTTTTAGGAGAAGGAACGCAAAATATTCTTCCTCCCAAAGCGATTACTTCCTCCTCAAAACCGTTTTCAACTCTTTCTTTTACCAGAAAATCAAACTGTACTCTATTTTTGTCGATAACTCTATAGATGTTCATGATCATTGCTTCGGCTCCACCCCTTTGAAGCGATCCGAGTACTTGCAAAACTCTTTTCATTACATTACACCCCCACACACAGGTTAAACGTGACGGATTTTCATCTCAACATGCATACTGAACTTGATAATTTTCTCAAAAAAATAATATTTCTGTCTGATAATAATTTTCCCATATTTATATTCAATTTTTTCTTTTTGTGACCACGCCTTTGCAACTTCCTTTGTAGATATAAGCTGGCTCTCAGCCCATGGAGTTTGCTCTTTATAACTGTAATACACTTCCTTTTGTCTTGACTGACAATCATCAAACCATGGCCGCACTAAAGGGCCACCCTTATAATGAATAATAACCGGATATCTTACCGCCTGATCAATTTCTTCCTCCCTATACCATCCACCGGCATGTAAATTGATTCTTTCCGATGCCACTGAAAATGTGTGCCCGGCATAATTATATTTAGGCGGTAGAATACCAAGCAATTTCTCCGGAATAGCATTATTGATAACCGTTTGGTCAGCAAAACGGGCAGTTTCCAATTTTTCACATGAAGTTTGAATCATCTGTCTACAGTTATGCAATCTCCAGTTTTCCAGACTATAGAGAACAATGCCACATCCGATATAAGCCTTATTGCCAGAGAGTAATGGGAACTCTGTAGTACTATGAAGACCATCATACAAATCCAAACTAATTGAACCTGC
Source organism: Lachnospiraceae bacterium (assembly GCA_021203205.1). Lineage (GTDB taxonomy): Bacteria > Bacillota > Clostridia > Lachnospirales > Lachnospiraceae > SIG308. The sequence goes on from JAJQBQ010000002.1 coordinate 165,298, forward strand.
CAATACCTTATTTCCCATGTCATACTCTATAAGCTCTTCTATGTTTCCGTTTACAACTGTATCCGAATCAATATATAGCAGCTTATCCACATAGCTCGGAATAATATAATCTATAAATGCACGGGAATATGTAGCTAAACTGGATCTAAAAGCTTTGATATTTAATGTTGCCTGCAGTTCCTCTAAAACTTCCTTTGACCTTATATACTCTACATCGACATGAAAACTACTTATCACATGATTTATTTTCTCTTTATTTTCACTAAGAATTCCATAGTCCAGTATGAACACTTTTCGAATATATTGAGCATTGTTTTTCAACAACGAGAAAATGGATATCCCCGTATATTCTGCATATTCATTACTACTGGCATAACAAACATATATTTTCTCATTCATAACTAATACCATGCATGCAATTTTGCTCTTTTAATTCCTTTCATTTTTTTCAAACTTGGCTTTAACGCCATAATATCCTGTTATTTGATTTGTCAATTTATATAAAGCTCTTCAAAGTCCTTGTACCGATTTTCCATATATCCTGTAACTTTTTTGTTAGCATTCCATATATGAGAAAATACAAACATACCATTCCAAATTTCATGATAAAACTTACAAACAAATTATCTACCTCAAACGAAATATTTGATGCGACAATCAT
>JAJQBQ010000050.1 GCA_021203205.1 Lachnospiraceae bacterium
TTGCGATATCTGATTCTGGCACTCCGAATCCGAGTAGACCACAAATCCCTCATTGCTGTAAAGCGAATCCCAGCTGGTGATGAATCTCCAGACATTGCCTATGGATGTCGAAGGTGTAAAGAAGCACTTAACACTCAGGATGTCTGCATCCACAAACTTTGCATAAGCATCACTGCCCGGGAAACTCGTCAACGCATTGTAGGCGCTGCCGTCATAAGAATACCATCCCGCAAAGATGTAGGTGTGTTCCGCGCCGTCTTCGTCCGTGAACGTCAAGGACGTAGTAGGATATGCTTCCGTTGAGTAGTATTTGCTTATATTATCGGAAGATACCAAAGCATACATAACCGATTCGCCTTCGCCGATGATTTCATCAGCAATCACAATGTCTGCAGAATTGCTGATACCGAGAGTGGTTGATTTTGCCTCAACCAGATAACTGTAGGAATCATCATCAAACGTGTACGTACCTGCAGTTGCCTGATAACCGGCTGCGACATAAACGGACGGATCACTGGTGAAGTAGCCGCCGGAAATCGAAACCGTTGTGATACTGTTCGTAGTTGCGCTAATACTTTCGTCCTCTGTTCCGCTGACAGATACGCTGTAGATTGCCTCCGCAGCGTTTCCGGTAACCTTCGTGCTCTCGCCGGAAATACTGATGTTAACCGTATTTGTATTGCTGCTGTTGTAGTTAATTTCGTAGATACCATAGTAGCCGGAAATCACGCTGTCAGTGATGGTTACATTGATTTCCTTGTTTGTGGTGTGCTGAGAAACCGCAATGCCGGCGCCGTAGACTGTGGTACCGCTGTTGTTGTTTTGAGTACCGAAATCTTCGATAGTTGATGTTACTGTGCTGTCAGTCACTGTCAAACTTCCCGCACGAACTTCGATACCGGCCTGAACACCAGTTATGGAACAATCGGTAATTGTCGTTTCACCGTCAGCAGCCAGGTACATTGCGTAACCAGTGGTATTTGTAACGGTTACATTATCCAATGTCAGGGTTTCGCCTGTATACGAACCATTGGTGTAGATAGCGAAGCCGGAACTATTGTCCACCGTAACTGTACCGTTTTTGACAGTCAAATTGACATTGTTTGCCTGGATGTAGATATATCCCGTCATCGTATACCCACCCAAATCAAGAACAACAGTGTAATTGGCCGTCCCTAACGTAACATTTCTTGTTACATCCTTCAGTAATGTAACTGCGCAGTCAACATAAGACTTATTTGAAGCAAGCGGAATCGCCGAGCTTAATACGTTAACATACAGGTAATTTCCAATCTTAGCTTCTGCTGTGCTCGAAGAAGCTTCTACAACCGTATAATTAGGAGTGCTGGTGGTACTGTAGTGGTATACGTAACCATCCGCGAGTATGTCGTCCGTTGCATAGTATGTCCAGTTGGTTTCGTCGGTCATCTTCATATTGGTGACGCCACCGGATGTCAGGCCGCTTCCGGTAAGAACAGCACCCGAAATCGAATGCGTTGTACTATCATCATAATTGTACACAAGCGAGACTACACTGACAGAACCGGAACCTGAGGACTTCCTAAGGTCAGTTACCAGGGCACTCAATGTGCCATTATAGGTGAGCGTTACATTGCCATAGTTGCAGATGGTCTTTCCGCTTGACGCTACAAGCTGAGCGGCTTCGCCTGTCAGCTCGCAATCCACGAAAAAGCACACTGCGGTTGCCGTGTCGTCTGCAGCGGATACTGCATCGTACAAGGAACTGTAGTAGGTTTTCGCACCTTCAGAGCTTACAGTGAAAGCAACCATATTTTCGATGCCATCGTCCTGAGATACGGTGTAATTATAGCCATCATATGTGCTGTCAGCTACACACGAGTAGCCGCCCGCAACAACATCCGAAACATCTGTCTTGTAATAACCGCCGGTCACACTGACAAGCGTTGTCAAACTCGTTCCGCTTTCGGATGATACAACAAACGGAACCGATTCACCATTGTCAAAGAAACCTCCGGTTACCTTGATTGTATAGGAAGAAGCACCGTTGGTAGTTCCGTTTCCAAGTGAAACCAAACCGGTAACTATATTGCCGTCACCAAATGTTATATCTGCATCAGAGTTGACATTATAATTTGCCGAGATAGCTTTTGCGCTATTGGCTGTTATAGTGCTGGCTGTAACGGTAACCTTTGAATAGAAAGATGTACCGAAAACCAGAGCAGCCGGGCTGGTTGTAATGGTGCCATAGGATGAATCCCATGAAGTAGCCGAACCGTTTGAAACTATGGTACACCCGGTTATTTCAATAACGCTGTTCGTGCCACTCTTACCATTTAAAATATTCAGAGTATATCCGGAGTTCGTGGCAGCAGTTGTAAATTTACAGTTCTCAAACACAAGCTTGTTACTGTCCGGATCTGCCGAAGCTGAGTTTCCATAAAGCTTTACGCCATAGCTGTACAGGTAATTAGTTGTCGAGGAACTATAAGTTGTTGTGTTCGTGTTAACGAATTCACAGTTCGAAGCATCCAGGCTAATGATCACGCCACTTGTCGTGCCAAATTCCATAACATACCCATAACTCTGATTTTCAAAGTATACATTTTCCAGATCTATGGTGCATGCCTTCGTAATTCTGATCATGCCATATGACGTACTTCCATATGAACCGATAACCTTGCCGGTGAGGTCACCACTTACATAGCTTGAGTCGATAAAGGCGACTGTGCTTGATGAACTGGCAGGCTGGAAATTAATGTAGTAATTTCCGCTGAGGGTCAAAGTATGACCATTCAGATCAAAAGTCAGGCCGATTTTTATGGTCTTGCTTGCCGTCAGCGTCCAGGTGGCATCGTTGAGAAGCGTTATTGTGTCGCCGTCGGTGGTTGCAGCGGCGATGGCTTCATCAAAGGTTTCGTATGCCGTTGTTGCGGTGCCCGATGTAATTTTTGCTTCGTAGGGGCAGCTTGACGCTACGATTACGGTATAATCGCCTGCAGAGGATTTATAGTAATTCGAGCTGTCCTTCGAAACCGTGCTGCCTGTTGCGTCATAGACACTGACAGTTACGGCACCTGCCCTGTCGATGATGGAAGCAAGGCCTGAGGAGGTCGTGACGAATGTACCGCCCGTAACGCTAAGTCCGGTCGTTCCCGTCTGCACGAGCAGCGCAAGGTTCGAGCCGGTAAACGTACCGCCGGAAATAGTCGAACTTGTAATAGAAGAATTGCTTGCGGTCGAGATTGCGCGCGCCTTGGTACCTTCTGCCGTTACTGTGCCACCGGAGATAGTTATCGTACCGCCGGTTACATGGATTGCGCCGTTGTCACTGTTAAGGTCTTTAACCGAAACCGTGCCGCCGGTCATATTAAAGGTACCCGCTGTTGTGATTGTTCCGTTTACAGTACCGCCGGAAAGGTTAAGTACCGTTCCGCTCGCAACTGTGATATTGCCGCTTACCGTGCCGCCGGAAACTGCAACGGTGTAGTCTGGTTCATCGTCATCAGCAGCTGCTACTTCGGAGGAAGTATTTGTCTGCAGCTTAATCGTGCTGACGGTTCCGCCGCTAATCGACGTATAGCCGGCGTTTGTTATCGTGCCTGATACGGTACCGCCGGAAACGTACAGTTTGCCGCCCGCCTCCACGGTAATGTCATCACTAACTGTTCCGTCATCCACATCCAGCTCACCGCCGTCTCTGATAACGATGCTGCCGCTCAGTGTGCCGCCGTCAAGAATAAGCTTTCCGTCGTCTTTTACATAGAGAGTGGAACCTGCCGCTATGCTTCCGTTTTCCTTAACGGTATAAATATATCCGCCTTCGACTTTTACGACGTCTTCGGAAATGCTGTTTGTGCTGTCAATATCAATGTATATCTCATACTTTGAAGTATTGGAGCCGGACACAGCGGTTACATCGTCATCGAAGTCGCAGCCTTTCATATACACCGTTGCGGAAGCATAATCCTTCACAACCGCATTGGAAACGTTGCCAATCGTACAATTTTCCAGAGTAACGCTGCCGCCCGCCGCCGCATAGACAAGATACAGGCTTGATGTAGTTTCGCTGCTATCTTCAATCTTGCTGAACGTCACATCACTTGCGCTGAAAGAAGATGCCGCTCTGGTTATCACCAGCGTGGTATCTCCGGATGCCGCGTATGCGATCGTACCATTCTGAACTGTCAGCGAACCGCCGCCTAACACGCCGAACGCACGCTTGTTTGTAACGGTAAGCGTATACTCATTCAAATTCAGCGTGACATTTATCCCATTCACCTGATAAAGTCCGTTGTCAGATTTTGAACTTTCCGTTACGGTCGTGCTCTGCAGCAAAGTGATTGTGTCGCCATCTTCTGCCGCCGAGAAGGCATCCGCCAGAGTCTCATACGTTGTTTCGTCGATCTGAGCCACTGCCTCACCCGCGTATACATCTGCGCCTTCTCTGCCTGTAAACACAAGCACAGCGGTAAATGCAGCTACCATTACCGCCAGTAAAAGCAAACTCAGCAGATGTTTTGATTTTCGCTTCGTCATTCTGTTTTCCTCCACTTCATGATTCTCAAAGCCCCGCACAAATTAAAATGGATGGCTTTGGGTTTTCACTCTAACAGTTGCCTGCGCACACTTTGCTTATGCGTCATTCCGGTTGCGTCAGTATTCCGGCAAAATCGGGACTTCACGTTATGATAAAGCTCCTCTTAACGACATGACTATAAGCAAGTGAACTTCTACAGCATTGTACATTGTACCCCCCCCTAAATTAATGTCAATCATTTTTTATAGAAATTATTTAACCCATTTTTTATAGAAATTATTTAACCCATGCTTCCATGTCGTTTTTTCTTTTACCTTCCGACAGATATTTTCCGAATATCCCCTCCCAATTGCCAGGAGCGGAACAAATCCAGCTTGATCTCATAGCCTCTGACAATGGAATTGACTCTTTCCCGACTCATGTGACTGTCTTTCTCATACATGGAACGGATGTATTCCGGTGAAGGAAGAAGCGTGGCATCCACCAGCGAGCGATCCGTCACATAACTTAAAAGCTTTTGTTCTGTGGCCGCGAAGCTGGTCACTTCGATCTCCAGCATATCCTTCGCCGTTGACGGGACGCCCTGCATATCAACGAACAGACATTTCCCACTGTCGTAGATCGGTGCCACGCGAAGGAACCGGAGTGAATCTGCATCTCTGAGGACAGAAATATTGCTTAAATGACGATCTGTTCCTGTAAGAATATAATCCGTCATGATCTGGTACTCCAGATCCCTGCGCAACTGTTCCGTGTCAATGCCATGCTTTCCACATATTCTGATAAAATTCTCGTACTGCGATATGTCATTTTGTTTCTTTTCGGAGGTTACAACAGCATATGCGGACACAAGTTCCAGTTTTTGCGATGTAAAGGCTTTGGAATAACAGCCATAATCATACGGACGCCCGGAAATTTCAAGAAGACTGTATGGCGTATAATTGTCATACCCCTGCAGTTTATGAAGTTCGCCTGCTATGACCTCGTTCAGGCTTTCGCCGGAAAAACGGTCACGATTCCCTTTTACCAGAATCCGCTCCCCATGTTCGTTTATCATCCATGTTTTTTCCAGCTGTCCCTGCAGTGAGCCGTTTGGTGTCAGGCCGGGCGTTCCTTCTTTTTCCGAATTATCATACTTCAGATGAAGCAAGTCCTCCCTGAAATCATTATCGAACAGATTTACATCTTCCCAGCAAAGCTCCGAACCAACAGGTTTAAGCCAGTAATAATCCGTAAGACTCAGGCCCAGATTGCGGATCAGATAGTCCTCAGGGCCAAAAAGTCCTTTTCTCTCCAACATTTCCCGAACTTTTCCCTGCCCGATCGGAATGGATCTCAGCTTCCACCACTGTTTCAGCCAGTCTGTTTCTGACTTCGACTGAAGCGGCATTTTCTTTTCATTTTGAAAGTTCTGCGAATACCTCAGCATTATGCCATCCGTTGTAAAGTCTGCAACTGTCAGAACATCGTTTTTTCGCATAATAAAATATTGACGATTTAAAATATCGGAATTTTTCTTATTAATTGCCAATCACCCCTCCTAAGACCGCCCGAAAACGCGTTTTTCTGCTTCTTCGGACACATGATCTGGTGAATCATATATGCCTGCTTATTATTATATTTTGATGACACCTGGCTCATAAGCACATGAATCGGTTATTTCAACCATATGATTCATAACTCCGGCGGAATATTGTTTACGCCGGTTCTGACCCTCATGAATCGGTTGCTTCTGCCATATGATTCATGACAGCATCCAGACTGTATTTTGAGACGTAATCATACACGGCCCACTTTGCACAGTCTTCTATATAGGGAGAGAGTTCCCGGCTGACCGGGTACATTTTTATCTGATATGGCTTTTCACCGAACTCGAATTTTGCGTAATAATATCCTTTTATGATGACAATTCTGATTTTGTATTTTTGCCCGCCATATATTATGTTCGCTTTTTTGACATGTTCTCTCATTTCTCCCTCCTTTACTTATCTGAATTATAAATGTTTTTCCCGTCATCATCTTTTTCCCGCCAGCCAGAATCATTATATATCGAACCATGCAATTTTTCAACCGATTCTCTGATCTTTCCCGGCATTTCTATTCTCTGATTTCCCGGCATTTCTCCGTCACTTTTTTATTTTCCTTATTTTCAAGACCGCGAATCTCTGGTAGAATATCCGACATATAAAGTTCGGGCTGCGCAAGGTATGAGCGCACAGCCGAGTAAATTTTGAGGATCCGTGTGAAAACAACTCTGATGGGATTTTTCCCCTTTATCCCGTTCTCTCACAGAGGGAATCATACGCTCCGGAAAGAGGATTACCATGAAAAAAATGAAGAAGCAACTGACCCTGATTCTCTGCCTTCTCCTGTGCTTCACCTGTCTTGCGGCACTGGCAGCCTGCGGTGATTCCGCGGAGGAAGATGAGACCACCACCCAGGCCGCGTCCGGCGATGATTCGGCGGATTCCATCGACCTCTCGACCCTCACCGAGGGCAATGATTCCCCGGACGAGACGGTTCAGTCCATCCTTGCGAACATGCTGGGCAGCAACCTGGATGCCGACCACATCATCCACGACCTGACCTTTGCCTTCCGGGTGGGCGACATCGCCTGCTCCTACAAAGTGGTGGACAGCGACCTGATCGGAAGCAAGGGGGCTTTAAGCGACGACATTGCCGAGGATACCGAAGTGGCTGTCTACGTGAAGTATACAGGGGACAGCAGCGGCGAATGCTATTTCACGTTCACAGTGCTGGCAAGCGAATCTGCCGCCTACGCCTATATCGACGAAGTCGCGGTCGACCTGCTTCATAATACGGATAATGTGCGGGGCAACATTACGCTCCTTACGACCTGCGGCGAGGAGGATGAGATGACGGTCACCTGGACTTCCTCGGACACGTCCGTCATCACGGACGAGGCCACCGGGGATGACGGCGAGATTCCGGCAGGTGTGGTGACCCGCGGCGAGGAAGATACCGTCGTGACGCTCACTGCGGAGATTACCTACGGGGAATACACCGCGACGAAGGAGTTTGAGCTTACCGTGATTGCGGCGCCGGAGGAGAAGTCTTACACAAAGTATCTCTACACTTATTTTCAGGGGGATCTGGGAAACGGCGAGAGCCAGAATATTTTCATGGCCACCAGCGAGGACGGCCTGTTCTGGACAGCTTTGAATGAGAATGAGATGATTCTTGAGGCCACCGAAGGCACCGGCGGCGTGCGTGACCCGTTCCTGCTGCGCTCTGCGGACGGCGATCATTTTTACCTGATCGGCACGGATCTGGACGCCAGCGGCGGCGACTGGTCGGCCTACGGCAGCTCGGGCAGCCTGTACATCTGTGTGTGGGAGTCGGATGATCTGGTGAACTGGACCGAAGAGCGGCTGGCACTGCTCGGACCGGACGGCACCGGCTGCATGTGGGCGCCGGAGGCAACCTACGACGCGTCCACCGGCGAGTATGTGGTTTACTGGTCGGCCGGCTACGTGGGCCAGGGCAAGCAGATCTGGTACGCGAAGACGCGGGATTTTTACACGTTTACGGAACCGCAGATTTACAAGTCGCTGGAGGGATCGGATACGTTCATTGACACGACCATGATTGAGTATGACGGAACCTACTATCGCTTTACGAAGAATGAGACGGATCTGACGATTCTGCTGGAGACCAGCGATTCGGTGCTCGGCGAGTTTTCGCTGGTGAAGGAAGTGATCGCCGATGAGACCGGCGTGGAAGGGCCTTCCATTTACCAGATTTTCGGTGAAGAGCGCTGGGTGCTGTATATGGACGGATATGCTTATGATAATTCGGGCGTGGGGTATTTTCCGCTGATTGCGGACAGCCTGGACGACCTGAATTCCGGGACGTTCCGGAGACTGGAAGCGGATGAGTATGAGCTCCCGGATGGGGCGAAGCACGGTTCTTTTGTGACAATTACGGAGGACGAGTATGCGGCGCTGATTGAGATGTGGGGATGAATATAGTGTTGTACTATTGACATTTTCGCTTCGATGACGGACGGCCGGAACCGTCCTGTGTTTCGTTGCCTGAAGGTTGTGTATGTCAATAACTATTTCATCCCAAGAGTATAAAAGTTGGAAAACAGGTTATTATACCGCAGAAATTTACCTAAGCAAGCCGGCAGCTTCCGTGAAATAAGGAAGCTGCCGGTTTCTATTTTTTCTGTTTATATTCTTGCCGGATTTACTGTTTTAACATTTTAACTGAAACTAAATATCTTTCATCGCCTACTTCAACTCAATCAGCCGGTTCGAGACTGCGTACTCCAGGTTGAAGCGGAAGGTTTTCTGCATCTTCGGGAACCAGATGGTGGCTACGCCTTTTTCGTCGAGTTTTTTTACTTCGCCTTCCCCGTAGGTTTTGTGCACGATTTTGCGGCCGGGTTTGTAGTCGCCCGGTTCGTAGAGGATTTCTCCCAGGAAACGGGAGGCGTCGGCCTGTTTTTCGAAGCGTTCGCGCACGTTGAAGATGTGCAGGTGGTCTTTGGCGCGGGTCATGGCCACGTAGAACATACGGCGCTCTTCCTCGATTTCTTCCGGGAGCAATGCTTTCTGGTGGGGCACGACGCCTTCGTTGCAGTCGATGAGAAAGACGACCTGGTATTCCAGGCCTTTGGAGCTGTGCATGGTGGAGAGCATGACGTGCTTTCCGTCATTTTTTTGCTGTGCTTTTTCTTTTTCCAGGCGCTCGGTGTAGGCGGCCATGCCGGCGAACCATTCTTCGCAGGTGGCGTATTCTTTGGCGCTCTCGGCCAGCTCGTCCAGCACTTCGTAGAGCTCTTCCGGCTTCATGCGGCGGTAAGCGGCGTATTCTGTCAGATATTTCTGGTAGCCGATGGCGTAACGAATATAGTGTACCGCGCCCTGCGGATTTTGAAGCTTTAAAATCTTCATGTCATCGCTGAACGCGGTCAGATACTGGTACATCCAGGGCTTGTCGTGGTAGTATTCGACCAGCTGCCGCAGGCTGATTTCCCGGGTGTTTAGGGAGTCTTTTTTTATGTAGCGGTTCGGGCGGTTGGCGATGCGCAGATAGTCCGCCCGGTCGTGGCTGCCGTTGGCGATGCGGATGTAGGAAATGACGTCCTTCGCGATAAAGTGGTCATAAATGTTGGGCACGTTGTCGCGCATGCGGAAGGGGATGTTGTATTCCATGAGCTTCTGCAGCAGCAGGCGCGGACCCATGTTGGTGCGAAACAGCACCGCCATCTCGCCATAAGGGATGCCTTCTTCGTGGTATTTGTGCATGAGGCGGATGATTTCCGTGTTTTCCTCAGCCGCGTTTTTGAAGGTGCGCATGTCTACCGGCTCTGCCGGCGGGCGGTTGGCGGTGATTTCCTTGTCGAAGCGGGTTTTGTTTTTGGCGATCAGTCGGCCCGCGGCGTCAGTTACGTTCCGCTGGCAGCGGTAGTTGACCGCCAGGAGCACCTGCTTTGCGTCCGTGTAGTCTTTCTGAAACTGAAACATCAGCTCCGGCTTCGCGCCGCGGAAGCTGTAGATGGACTGGTCGTCGTCCCCCACGATGAACAGGTTGTGGAGGGGTTCCGCCAGCATTTTTACAATCTCATACTGGATGCGGTTGATGTCCTGGAATTCATCGATCAGGATGTACTGATACCGGTCCTGCCAGATGCGCAGGATGTCCGGCCGCTTGCTCAGGAGGTCGTAACACATGACCAGAATGTCGTCGAAGTCGATCTTGTTTTTTTTGCGCAGAGCGGCATCGTAGGCCTCGTAGATGGCGCGAAAGACGTCATCGCCGCAGCTTTTGGCGTGGTAGTGTTCCAGGTTCGTCTGCTCGTTCTTTACAACGCTGATCTCGCCGAACAGGCCGGAGATGAATTCGCCCTCGTCGTCCGTATCGACTTCCGTTTCCCGCACGATGGCCCGCATGATGGACATGCGGTCTTCTTCGGTGATGATGCAGCCGCCGTCCATGCCGTAGGCGATGCGCAGGATGCGGAAGAAGACGGAGTGGAAGGTGCCGAAGGTGACGCCGGTGTAGTCGCCGTAGCTTTCGAGAAAGCGCTTTTTCATCTCGGCGGCAGCGGCTCTCGTGAAGGTGATGACCAGGATGTTTTTCGGGTCGATGCCGCCTTCCTCGATGAGGGCCGCGGTGCGGGCGGTGATGACCCGGGTTTTTCCGGAGCCGGGGCCCGCAAGGACGAGCATGGGGCCGCCCCGGTGGGCGATAGCCTGTTTTTGGGCGTCGTTGTAGGTGTATTGCATGCGTAATTCCTTTTTATGTTTCTATATTTACTGCATCTCTTCGTATACGGACGGTCGGGGAGACAAGAATTCCTCTGAAAACTTGTCTCCCCGACCGCCCTCCATTTTACCAGGCTATATATTTATCTTTCACTCATTTCGACAATTTATCAATGCCAACCCTGATCCTTCTCAATGACTCTTCTTTCCCCAAAATTTCCATGATCTCATAGGCGCCGCCCGGCGTCATCTGTTTGCCGGAGACAGCGGTGCGAACCGGCCAGAGGGCCTGGCCGTTTTTGATGCCCTTCTCTGCCACATAGTTCATGAGAACCTCACGGATGCCGTCTGCGGAGTAGTCGTCCCAGGCTTCCAGGATCGGCAGGAGTTCCCGGAGTACTGCCAGGGAGTTTTCGGCGTTGGTTTTCATTTTTTTGTGGGTGTACATGGCCACGTCGTAGTCCGGCAGCTCGGCGAAGAAGTCGATGTGCCCCGCGATATCCGGGAAGACTTCAATGCGCGTTTTTACCAGATCCAGCACTTTTTTGTGATCCATGCCGGCGGGCAGGATGTCCTGCACGTAGGGTTCCGCCAGCTCGTAGAAGCGCTCCGTATCCATGGCTTTGATGTACTCGCCGTTCATCCAGCGGAGCTTGACCATGTCGAAGACGGAGCCGGATTTGTTGATGCGGTGGTAGTCGAACTGCTCGATGAGCTCTTCCAGCGTGAAGATTTCGCGGTCGCTCTCCGGGCTCCAGCCTAACAGTGCCACAAAGTTTACGATGGCCTCCGGCAGGAACCCCTGCTCCATAAGGTCCTCGAAGGAAGCGTGGCCGCTGCGCTTTGCCAGCTTTTTGTGATCTTCGTCTGTGATGAGCGGCAGGTGGATGTAGACCGGGCTTTCCCAGCCGAAGGCGTCGTACAGGCGCTGGTATTTCGGCGAGGAGGACAGGTACTCACAGCCGCGCACAACGTGGGTGATGTTCATGGTGTGGTCGTCCACCACATTAGCAAAATTATAAGTCGGAAAACCGTCCGACTTGATGAGAATCATGTCGTCCAGCTCCTCATTTTTCACCGTGATATCCCCGTAAATCTCGTCGTGGAAGGTGGTCTCACCCTCCTTCGGGTTATTCTGGCGGATGACGTAGGGCTTGCCGGCGGCAAGGTTTGCCTCGATCTCTTCCTTTGACAGGTGCAGGCAGTGCTTGTCGTAGGTCATGATCTCTTTACCGTCGATATTCTGACGCAGAGATGCCAGGCGCTCCTCGTCGCAGAAACAGTAGTAGGCCTCGCCCTTTTCGATGAGCTCTTTCGCGTACTGCAGGTAGATTCCGGTGGCCATGCGCTCGCTCTGCACGTAGGGGCCGTAGCCTTTGTCCTTGTCCGGCCCCTCATCGTAGGAGAGACCCGTCAGGGCCAGTGTTTTATAGATCAGTTCGGTGGCTCCCTCGACATAGCGCTCCTGGTCCGTATCTTCGATGCGGATGATGAAGTCACCGCCCGCGTGTTTCGCGATCAGGAATTCATATAAGGCTGTGCGCAGGTTTCCGACGTGCATTTTCCCCGTCGGACTCGGCGCGTAGCGGGTACGGATTTTTTTATTTTCTGACATTTCGTTTTCCTCCCTTGCAAGCAAGATAAAATTTTCAAATTAAACTTCCATGCCCGCTTCGCGGGCTCCACCAGATATAAAAGCCGATGACTCCGCGCTTCGCGCTCTCGTCATCGCCCCCGAGTATTCGTGCTTTTCGCCCCGCTTCGCGTGGCCCGTGTGCATAAAAGTTCCATGAATAGTAACGCACAAAAGAAAAACCCGACCGCATACCGCGAATCGGATTCTCTTTAAGATGCGGATGACAGGAATCGAACCTGCACCCCGTGAGAGACCAGAACCTAAATCTGGCGCGTCTGCCAATTCCGCCACACCCGCAGGCTTTTGTGCACCAAAGCGGTCGCAATCATAACATCTGATTTTGACGCTGTCAAGATAGTTTTTCTATCTTCTCGCCAGCTCTGTCGTCACTTCTTTCCAGGAGATGCCCTTCTCCGCCATCAGCACCATCATGTGATACAGCAGATCGGATATTTCATAAACCGTTTCCTTCGGATCCGGGTTTTTCGCGGCAATGACGATTTCGGTCGCTTCTTCTCCGACTTTTTTCAGGATTTTGTCGATGCCCTTGTCGAAGAGGTAGTTTGTGTAGGAGCCTTCCTTCGGATGCTCTTTGCGGTCTAATATGACGCGGTATACGTCATCGAACACGGTCAGTGGGTTGGCCTGGTCGGCACCGGGCACCAGGTCGCGGTAGAAGCAGCTGCGGTTGCCGGTGTGGCAGGCTGCGCCAACCTGGTAGACCTTCGCCAGCAGCGTGTCGTCATCGCAGTCGATGGAGAGGGATTTCACGTACTGGAAGTGGCCGCTTGTAAGTCCCTTTTCCCAGAGCTCCCGGCGGCTGCGGCTGTAGTAGGTCATGCGTCCGCAGGCCAGCGTGTGCTGAAAGGCTTCCTCGTTCATGTAGGCGAGCATCAGCACCTCATTTGTCTGATAATCCTGCACGATGACGGGAAGCAGACCATCGGAGTTTTTCTTAAATTCCGAAAAAGGTCTCGGACTCTCCAACAGGAACACGTTCAGGCCGGCTTCGGCGAAGCGGTGCTTGTACTGCATCAGCGGCACAGCCGTATCCCGGAACACTGCCAGAGAGATGCCGTATAGGTTATCCGTTTCCGACCCTTTCGCAGACTCCGTCTCCTCCGATTTCTCTTTTCTTGCGTCCGATGAAGCTGAAAGATCCATAATATTTTTGCAACATACATCCGGCTGAATATTTGTCATCCACAGGATCGAGATCTCCACTTCCGTCAGTAAATTCGAAAAACTCTCCGGGCATTTTTTCTGACCGATGCCCGCAACACGCCTGTCACTCTCCGCATCTTCCGGGCAGATTTCCTGCTCCAGAATCAGCAGTCCTGCTCCCTGCTCTGCCCAGCGACAGGCTTCCTCCGCCTTCGGCACCCGCGCGGAATAGACCGCGATCCGGTCTTTGCCGAACCTGGCCGATGCTTCCTGTATCATAGCTTCATTGGCGGCGACACTCATGTTCAGGATTGCCCTGGATGCCCCTGCGTAGATGTACTTTTTTACATCCTCCAGCCGCTTCACATTTCCGCCCGCAAGAATCGGAATATCCACCGCGTCCGCGATATCCTTCAGCAGGGCAAGGTTGGCTTCGTGCCCCGCATCATCGTCCGACAGGTCGAAAATCAGCAGTTCATCCGCACCGCTGTGGCAGAGCACAGTGCAGTAAGAAGCGGCATCTTCCGGGGCCGACACAGCTGACGCTTCTGCAGCTCTTTCCAATGCATCTATATCTGCAATCTTCCCGCCGTACAGATAAACCGATGGGATTAATTTTAATTTGTTTTTCATGACTCTCTCTTCTGCTGCCTCTGATCGTAACTATTTACGATCCACAGCAACATATTATTTCGCAAACCTGCAATTCTACAGCGTCCCCTTTGTCGACAGCACGCTCTGAATCCGCTCATCCGTCTGTGTGGCCGCGTCGAGGGCTTTCGCGAAGGCTTTAAACATGCACTCAATTTTGTGGTGGTTGTTCGCCCCCGAGATTTCGCGGATATGCAAATTCATGCCTGCGGAGTAGCTTAAGGCGTAGAAAAATTCCCGCACCATCTCCGTGTCCATGGTGCCCACGCGCTCCGCCGTGAGGTTTGCCTCATACACAAGGTACGGCCTTCCGGAGAGGTCGATGGCACACATGTAAAGGGCCTCGTCCATCGGCAGGAGCGCGGAACCGTAGCGGCGGATGCCCGCCTTGTCGCCCAGCGCCTTGCGGATGGCTACGCCCAGTGCGATGCCGGTATCCTCGATGGTGTGGTGGCAGTCCACATACAGGTCGCCTTTCACCTGCACGGTCAGGTCAAACAGGCCGTGACGGGCGAAGTTGTTCAGCATGTGGTCGAAAAATCCGATTCCTGTCGCGATGTCGGCCTTGCCGCTGCCGTCGATGTTCAGTGATACATAGATGTCGGTCTCCCCGGTTTTGCGGGTGACCTCGCCGATTCGTTCCCGTTCCTGTTCCATAATTCCTCCGTTTCGCTCAACATGCTCCTGATGATATAACAATTAACACACGAACCGTTTTCTGTTCCGATCTGCATTCTTTTCTGTAACATGATCCGTCAATGAAACCGCTGCTCCCTTATCCAAATACTACAGAAACCGATTTCGTGTGAATCCTACTCAAATCTCACCCGAATCGAATTCGCGTGCGCCGTGAGCTTCTCCGCCTCGGCAAAGCCGATGACCTTATCCGCCACCGGCGCCAGCGCCTCTTTCGAGTAATAGATGATGCTGGATTTTTTGATGAAATCGTCCACCGAGAGGGCCGAGAAGAATTTCGCCGTCCCGTTGGTCGGCAGGATATGATCCGGTCCGGCAAAGTAGTCGCCCAGAGGCTCGGAGCTGTACTCGCCGAGGAAAATGGCGCCCACGTTGCGGATCTTCATCATCACCTCGAAAGGATTTTTCGTCACGATCTCCAGGTGCTCGGAGGCAATGTCGTTGGCGGTTTCGATGGCTTCGTCCATGCTGTCCGCCACGAGGATGTAGCCGTAATTGTCCAGCGATTTGCGGATGGTCTCACTTCTGGAGAGGATTCCCAGAAAACGCTCCGTCTCCTCAGATACCTTCTGTGCCAGCTCCTCCGAGGTGGTGATGAGGATGGCGCTGGCCAGCTCATCGTGCTCCGCCTGGGAGAGCAGGTCCGCCGCCACGAACTTCGGGTTGGCAGTCTCATCCGCCAGAACCAGCACCTCGCTGGGGCCGGCGATAGAGTCGATGCCCACGTTTCCGTAGACGGCCTTTTTGGCGAGGGCCACATAAATGTTGCCCGGGCCCACGATCTTGTCCACCTTCGGGATGGACTGAGTGCCGTAAGCCAGAGCCGCGATGGCCTGCGCGCCGCCGACCTTGTAAACAGCATCCGCGCCCGCTTCCTTCGCCGCCACCAGCGAATAAGGGCTGATCTTCCCGTCCGGCCCCGGCGGCGTCAGCATGATGATCTCATCCACCCCCGCCACCTTCGCCGGGATGATGTTCATCAGCACGCTGCTGGAGAGCACCGCCTTCCCGCCCGGCACATACACGCCCACCTTTGCGAGAGGCGTCACCTTCTGGCCAAGCAGTGTGCCGTCCGGCGTGGAATCGAACCAGCTGTATTTGCGCTGTTTCTCGTGGTAAGCGCGGATGTTTGCACTCGCCTCCCGGATAATGTTCAGGAAATTCGGATCTTCCAGCGAAGCGTAGGCTTCCTCGAACTCCGCTTCCGTCACCCGCACATTTTCTGCGTTCAGATCCGCCCTGTCGAACATTTTCGTGTAGCGGAAGACGGCTGCGTCGCCCTCCTGGCGTACCGCGTTTAAGATGGCAGCCACCCGCTCCTCGTACTCGGTATACTGGTTCGGGCTGCGCTTTAACAGGTTCTGTAAGATATTTTGCCGGTTTTCGGCGGTTAATTTTAATATTCGCATCATTTTAATCCTCATTTTGGAACACCATCGACATGTCTGCGGAACTTAAGATTGCGTTTTCCCGTCCGGCATCCAGCGAACCTGCTCGTTTGGTTCGTGTCATGATGTTCCGTTACAAATTTTTCAGGAAATCATCTCATCAAAGAGATTTTTCATATCAATTCATTTCTTCTTTGCATTCTCCGCGATCTTTTCTCATAAAAACCATTTTTTTGTCTGCCAATAAGTTTTATGATTCCTCCGTGATCTTTCGTCTGATATATTCAGCCTGCTTCCCCCGCGGCCTCCTTCATATCCCGCACGAGCGCCGTGATCCGCTCATTTTCCATCTTCATGCTCACATGGTTTACCACCATGCGGGCCGAAAGCGGGCAGATAACTTCCAGCACCTCGAGGCCGTTTTCCCTTAAGGTAGACCCGGTCTCCACAATATCCACAATCACTTCCGAGAGCCCCACGATCGGCGCCAGCTCCACCGAGCCGTTCAGCTTTATAATCTCCACCGTCTGGTGCTTCTTATTATAGAAGTAATCCTTCGCGATCTTCGGGTATTTGCTGGCCACGCGAATCATCTCGTGGTGCTTCAGCAGCTCCCTCGCGGTCGGCGGCCCGCAGACGCACATCCTGCATCGGCCGAACCCCAGATCGGCGACCTCGTAGAGGTTCCGCCCCTCCTCCAGAATGGTGTCCTCCCCAACGATGCCGATGTCCGCCGTGCCGTACTCCACGTAGGTCGGGACATCGCCCGCCTTCGCCAGGAAGAAACGGATCTTCTTTTCTTCATTTACAAAGATGAGCTTCCGCGTGTGCGGATCCTTCATCTCCTCGCAGGTAATGCCGTTCTTCTCGAACAGCTCCAGTGATTTTTTCGCAAGCCGGCCCTTGGCAAGGGCGATAGTAAGATATCTATTTTGAGGCATTTAAGAATCCTCCTTCTTGAGATAGTTCCATAATCAAATGAGCATTGTCTCGTACAAGTTTTCTGAAATACTCCATCTCCTTTTCCGTATAACCATATATATTTTCCCAGTCATAATCAGGCAAATAACATGTTGCGTTATGGAATCCATCTTTTAAATCCGGCGTCTCGATATATACTTTAACTCGTCCGTCTTCTCTCATCTCCGAATGGGTAATCTCCGTGTCATCTCCCAATGTCAGATATGGATACATCATAATATCACTTCCTCCATCTTAACCTTCTCCCAGGTCTCCGCCCCCAGATCCGCCACTTCCACAACTCCATCCGCCGCGGCCGGGCCGAAGAAATATAACCCGTCCGCGCCTGCCTGCTTTGCATAGCGCAAATAATCTTCCGCCGAATGGCTGTCGTCCTGCGGGTTCACCTGCACGCAGATACCCTGCGCCCGCAGGTGTGCGGCAAATTTTCCGGCCGCCTGCCTGGCTCCGGGGGCCGACGGCGCAAATACCACGTGAACCTCCCGGTTCTGCCCCTCAATTTCCAGCTTCTGTCTGCGCATGGCGATCAGCAGCTGGTCGAGATTCAGGCCGAAGCCCACCGCCGCCGCGTTTTTGCCGAACTGGGCGAGCAGATGATCGTATCGGCCGCCGGCCGCCACGGCGTCGCCGGTTCCGTAGGTGTAAGCGCGAAATACAATGCCGGTATAATAATGGTACATGCTGACCATGCCAAGGTCGAAGGATACGTAGCTCTTCAGGCCTTCTTCTTCCAGCAGGCACATCAGCGTGCGCAGCCGCTCCACGGCCGCCAGCGACTTTTTGTTTTCCGTGAGCTCGCTGGCCTTCTTCAAAGCGTCGTCCTGCCCGAACAGCCCCGGCAGCTTCAGCAACGCCTCCTTGTGGGCATCGGCGATGGACAGCGGCGCCAGCAGCTCCTCCATCCCGAAATAATTCTTTCCCTCGATGAGCCGCAGCAGTTCGCTCTCCACGTCCGGGTCGAGACCCAGGTCGTCCACGATGCCCTTAAAATAATCCATATGCCCGATGCTGACCTGAAACTCCTTCACGCCTGCCTCAAGCAGCCCGCGGACAGTGAGGGCGATCACTTCCGCGTCCGCGTAGACCGACACATCACCGATCAGCTCCACCCCCAGCTGGGTAATCTCCTTCAGCTTTCCCTGCAGCTCCGAATGGTTGATAAAGGTGTTCCCCGCGTAGCAGAACCGCAGCGGCATAATCTCATCCATATAAAACTTGGATGCCGCCCGGGCGATGGCGGGGGTCATATCCGGGCGCAACACGAGTGTGTTCCCCTCCCGGTCGAAGAATTTGTACATATTCTTCGAAGCCACGCTGCCCCGCTCCTTATTAAAAATATCAAAAAACTCGAACGACGGCGTCTGGATATCGTGGTAGCCGCTCAAATGGAACAGGCGGTGTATCTTCTCCTGCACCGCCAGCTTGTCGCTGCACTCCTTATCATAGATATCGCGCACCCCCTCAGGTGTGTGTAACAGACGCTTGTCCATGTCTCTCCTCCGATTTCTTCCTGTAAAACACTTCCGGCTTTTCTGATTTATCCGAATCCATTTCCTTATGAAATAATTCGAACGGCAAAAGTTCTGACACACGGGTCTCTTCAGAATCAGCGGGAAGCATTCACCCTATCTTCCAAATATTAAGGTCATGAATTCCGTATCATCCACTCATCTCATCCCGGTACTCCAGGTCCTTCTGCAGCGCCTCCAGATAGTGCACCGGCACACTTTTTTCAAGAGCAACCCGATAGCTGATGTCCAGCTCCTCCCGGTGGAAGCTTTTCCTCCCGCCGTTCTGCGCGCGGTCAAAAAAACGTTTGATGGTTCGAAACGGCACGTAATAACATTTTCCCTCCCCCGAATAATAGATGAGGAAAAACGCGATGCCTGACTGCTTCTCAAAGTCGCCCATAAATTTGATCTGATGCTCGTGAATGTTGGCGATGGGAAAGGACGCAACCGCGCACTCCTTCGCCTCAAAGCAGACCGGAATGCCCTGCACCGCGCCGATGTAGTCCACCGTGCTCTTCTGATCGAAATACGCCAGCGTGATGTGGCGGCTCTCCTGATCGATCTGCACCGGTTTGATGGGCGTCGGAATCTTCTGTATCAGCGCCACGCCGCGCTCGCGGTAAATCTCATTTGTGTAATTGATCATCTCTTCCAAAGTGGAGCCGCGCAGGCCCCTTGAATTCCACGTCGCCATGTAATACCCATCCTGCGGAATCTTAGCCTTCATTTTTGACACAGGCGCTACTATAACACAATTTTCGGCTGTAATCAACTTGAAACCCCGTCATTTCACGGATTCCGGCCTGATTCATTTTCCATGCTTTGGCTGAGTTCTGTCCTGTAACCCTGATTTTACGGAAGAGCTTTTTCTCCCCACCGTGATGGCTTTTTTCGGACACAGTTCCTGGCAGCAATAGCAGCGGATACATTTTTTATAGTCATAGACGGGCGGATGATTTTTTCCCTTCGCAAAACTTAATGCCTTCCCCGGCACTGGGCAGTGCTGCACACAGATGCCGCAGGATACACACCGTTCCTTATGAATCACCGGCCGCCTGGTAAACTGTTCCAGTATTTTCAGGCCCCGGAACTGCGGAGGCAGTTTCGTCCGTTCCACCGCAAAGTCCGGCCTGCCGTACTGTTCACAAAACTGCGCGAAACCGACCGAATGTGTGCCGGAGGCATCGGCGAGAATAAGCTCTATCTTTTGGCTGTCGCATGTTCCGATCCCCATGGCAGCCCCCTGTACGTTCGTGGGGACACTCTGCGGGTCAATCCCGATCAGATGGCAGAAGACGGTATCGATCGCCACCGGATCCGTCGAAAACAGGAGAAGATTCATGGGCGTTGGGGTTCCCGCACCCGGACCGTTACCCTCCATGGCTACGATGCCGTCCATGATATGAAGGCGCGGTTTCACGCAACGATGAATATCCGCCAGCATGCGCGCAAACAGAGACGCATTCGGGTACTTCACATGCGCCATTGCCTTGCGGTAACCGCAGACCAGACCGAACGGATTCTTTACCGCTCCTGTAATGCGCATCAGGGCGTGTGTCTTCATTTTACAGACATTGATGACAGCATCCGCTTCGGTTACTTCCTCCGCAAAGTAAAATTCCTTCTCCGTCATTCCTTCCGGAAACCGCACTTTCACCTCATGCGTCATGGGCGTAAACCTTGCCCCGAAGAGCGGTTTCTGCGTTTCAAGCCCCAGACGGTCCGCCACCCTGGCCCCGGTATCATTTCCCGGGGAATCTCCGTAGAGCGTGTCCGTGCAGCCGTATTCCCAAAGAAGCCGCAATACGGCTTTCAGCACCGCGGGATGCGTTGCCACCGCGCTGTCCGGATCGGCACTCTTTAAAAAATTGGGCTTTACCAGCACTTTCTCATCCGGAGAAAGCACCGATGCAAGCCCGCCCGCCGCGGCCACACCCGTGCGCACGGCTTCATATACTTTTTCCTCGTCATAGGTGTCGCAGACAACCACAACCACCAGCGATTTTTCCCTGTCTATCAACATAATTATCTCATTAAAATGAATCTCTCAGAATATTTTCCAGCTCTTCGTCCGAAAGAGGATCATTTCCCATGTTTTTCAAATCATCATCCGAATAAGTGTCGTTTTCCGTGTTTCGCAAATCATCGTCCGAATAAGTGTCGTTTTCCGTGTTTTGCAAATCGTCATCCGAAAGAGAGCCGCTTTTTCCTTTTTTGAAATTTATCTCCTTCGTCCCATCGTCTTCTGCCGGATTTCTCCTTCCGGATCTGACCTGTTCTGTCTCCTTTGCCTGACAAATATCCGCCCTGAAACGGGATGTAGCAAGAATCAGAATACCGGCCAGAACAATAAAGACCGAAATAAACTGC
The DNA here is from genome assembly GCA_021203205.1 of Lachnospiraceae bacterium. Taxonomy (GTDB): domain Bacteria; phylum Bacillota; class Clostridia; order Lachnospirales; family Lachnospiraceae; genus SIG308. The sequence goes on from JAJQBQ010000050.1 coordinate 21,153, forward strand.
GAGGTGGAAAGCGGGCCCACAGTTCCCCGGCTGTCTCCCCTTAAGAATTCAATCAGGAAGCGCCCGCAGCCGTAAAACAGAAAATAGCACGCCGCTACGTTTCCCTCCTTCTTAAAAAATCTCCTGTTCTGGATCCATATCAGCACAAAGAATACGAGAAAATCCCAGGCTGAAGAAATCAGCTGTGTCGGTATCAGCTGCACGTTATTGGGCGCATACTGAGAGTTGGTAAAGACGATAGAAAAAGCGCTGTCTGTCTCTTTTCCATAACAGCAGCCCGCGAGGAAGCACCCGATGCGCCCGAAGCCCTGCGCCAGAATGATGGACGGCATCACATAATCCATATAACACCAGAAACTTAAGTGTCTGATCTTTGTGAAGAGAAATCCGGCAAACACCCCTCCGATAATGCCGCCGTACACGACGAAGCCGTTCGTGAAATCCAGAAATTTTATCGGATCCTCGATCAGTGTACGAAACTCCACGATATCATACAGAAGTTTGGAGCCCAGAAAACCCCCGACCAGCGCCCACACCAGCAGTTCGTAAACCAGATCGTACCTTAGATTTGCCTTTTTCATACGCCGCTCTGTCACCAGAAGCGCCGCCACGACGCCGACCGCGATCATCGTGCCGTAGCCGTATACCGTAACCGGTCCGATCGTAAATAATTCGTTGTGCATATTCCCTCCGATTATCCTTTTGATGAGCAAAGCTCTGCGGCCGCAGCTTCCCTTCTCCGAAACAGGTCACCCTCCTGAATTTCCGTATCCAACGTGACCCACAGCACCTGCTTCGGATGCGGAGCACTGAAGACTTCCGTTCCGTCTTCCCCGCAGAGCTTTAACACGGTGGCCTGCGCATCCCGCCCGTCCGGACGCATGACTTCGATCTTTTCCCCCACCGAAAATTTGTTGCGCTGCTCAAAGCGCGCGCGGCACGGATTTCCAGCGTCCACCTCGTTCGCGATGCCGAGGTAAGTATAATTTCTCTCGTAGACATTGCTGTCATAAATCTGCGCCGATGCGTCCGGTTTTCCAAAGTAAAAACCTGTCGTATACCGGCGAAACGTGCATTTTGCGATCTCTTCCCTGTAATATGGAATGCGGGATCTGTAATACGAAGCATCCGTGAAATAATCGTCGATGGCAGCTCGATAGGTTCTCGCGACCGTAGCCGCGTAGAGTGCCGTCTTCATGCGGCCCTCCACTTTGAAGCTGTCGATGCCGGCCTCTGCCAGTTCCGGAATGTGTTCGATCATGCAAAGGTCCTTCGAATTAAAAATGTAGGTGCCACGCTCATCCTCAAGCACCGGCATGTACTCTCCGGGCCGCTTTTCCTCCACGACCGCATATTTCCAGCGGCAGGGGTGTGTGCACGCCCCCTGATTGGCATCGCGCTCTGCCAGAAAATTGCTCAGAAGACAACGCCCGGAATAAGAGATGCACATGGCTCCGTGGACGAAGCTCTCAATCTCCAGTTCCTCCGGTATGCGGTCTCTGATCTCCCTGATTTCCTCCAGGGTCAGCTCTCTGGCTGTGACGACGCGGGATGCCCCAAGATCATGCCAGAACCGGAATGTTCCGTAATTTGTATTATTGGCCTGGGTGCTGATGTGAATATCAACCTCCGGCAGGATTTCTTTTGCCATCAGAACCACTGCCGGGTCGGAGATGATCAATGCGTCCGGCATGCAGGTGCCGAAATCTTTCATCTGCAAAAACCATGCCCGGATTCCCTCCAGATCCCGGTTATGCGCGAGAATATTGGCCGTCACATAGACGCGCACACCCCGCTCGTGGGCATACGCAATGCCTTCTTTCATGTCTTCCTGCGAAAAATTCTTTGCTTTTGACCGGAGGCCGTAGGCTTCTCCGCCGATATATACGGCATCCGCGCCGAAACGCACCGCGGTCTTTAATACCTCAAGGCAGCTCGCAGGCATCAGGAGCTCCGGTTTTTTTCTTTTCATATCTGTTACCAATTCCGTCTCTTCGTTCAAATCACACTGCTTTCCGAACTCTTTTCGCACCTTTCGGAACAGATTTTCCTTATTCTTTCACGCTGACCGCAACGCCGTCGCCCACCGGAAGAATCGCCGTTGTCAGCCCGTTGGTATGTTTCAGGGTGTACAGATATTCGCGCATGCGCGCGTGAATCGTGCGGTCACGCCTTGGCACCGCATACCGGGATTCCAGCGTATCCCCATCCTGGAATACGTTGTCCGACACCAGCACGCCGTCCTTTGGCAGGAGGCGTAAAACCTCCGGGAAAAAATTCATATACTGCCCTTTCGCCGCATCCATAAAAATAAAATCAAAGGGCTCCGTCAGGGAAGGCAGTATCTCCGCGGCGTCCCCCTCCATAAGCACAATTTGCCCGTTCAGTCCGGAACGGGCAAAGTTTTCTTTCGCCTTGCATATGCGCGGCTCATAGTTTTCAATTGTGACAAGCTTTCCGCCTTCCGGCAGTTCGCGGGCCAGCAGGATTCCGGAATAGCCGATGGCTGTCCCCACCTCCAGTACGCGCCGCGGCCTGCGGATTTTCATGAGAACTCTCAAAAAAGCCGCCGTTTCCTTTCGGACAATCGGGATATCATGTTCTTTTGCGTAGAGTTCCAGCTCCGCCAGCATTCCCGCCTCCGGCGTCTCCAGAGAGAGCAGGTAAGCGGACATCCGTTCCTCCGTTATCACGACCGCAGCCGCTCCTTTCCCGCATGCCGTTTTCCGGCTGACCGCCGGATGCAAACGACATTTTACATTCTTTTATTCTGCCATTTCCAGGTTGTTGATCATCTTTATGATGTCCTCCCCGCTGTAGGAAGAATTAAACTTGTACGTTCCCGCCGTTTCACTCGTAATATCCAGCTCGAAAATATAAGACTGAACCAGAAACACCCAGCGGCTGTCAATCAGCGCCTGCTCTTCCAGAAGCGAACCGATCTCGTACGCGTTCATGCCGGGCTCAATTTCCACGGTCTGCGTGTACCCCGGCGACGGGTCTACCCCCTCCTCCGAAAACACGGCCCTTCCAAAATCATAGCAATAGTAGGCAAATCCGGCCAAAACCGCAAGAATTACAACATAGACCGCTATTTTCAGCGGCGTTCTCGTAAAGAAGCGTCCCACTTTTCCGGTACGTTTTTTCTGCTTTTCCTCCCGCCTGGCTTCCTTTTCAATCGTTGCTTCCAGCTTCCGGGCTTCCCGTTCTTTTCGCCTGGCTTCCCTGCGTTTTAATGCCGCGGATTTTTTTCTCGCCTTTTCTCTGGCTTTTTTCTCCGCCGGTGTCAGCTTTTTTGAGGATGACGTGCTCTTTTTCCTTGCCGTTCCGCCGCCGGACGATGCGGAGCTTTTCTTTCCGGTTCCGCTGCCGGACGACGCCGCTCCTCTGCCGGACGCGGAAGATCTTACGGTTTCCGTTTCGGTGCCGACAACAGAGTTCTCCCTCTTTGTCGTCCCGCCGCCGGATGCCGCGGATTTTCGCTTTCTTTCCTCTTCCGCTGTCTGTGAAGACTTTGATGAATTCTTCTGAGCCATGGTTCCTCCAAAGTTCCTATAAGAAATCTACCTTGATATCAATGTTTTCCACCAGGATTTCCTGCACATCACGCACCATGCGACACAGGTCGATCTCCGCATCAAGATATTCCCTGGCAATCTGCGTTCCCATGACAATCGGGTGACGGTCTCGCACCTCACTGATGCCGGAACGGTAGGCTTCGTCTCCCTGGCACTGCAGAACAAAGGCTTCCCGACGAAATTCGTCCACCTGTTTTGTGAGCTCCGGATCCTCCTCCACGCGTTTACGGCATCTCCGGAAGTTTACATATTCTTTGCTGTTCAATATCTTATTCGCAAGTTTTCTTGCACTTTCATACAGGCTGTTTTCCATATTTCACCGTTCGTCCCTGATTTTAAGAAATTTTCTTTCTACCGTATTTTCGTCCGTCCTGTCACTTTTCGATACCGGAAGCCTTTCGGTCGCTTCTTAAACTTCCATGATAATCGGAAGAATCACCGGGCTTCTGCGCATTTTTTTCCAGAGGTAACTGCTTAAACTTTCGCGGACGACCATCTTGATCTTTCCCCAGTCGGAAATATGCCGGAATTCGCAGGAATGAACCGCCTCATCTACGATTCCGCGGGCTTCCTCCATGAGTTCTTCCGCCTCCCGGACGTAAACAAACCCGCGGGAGACGATGTCCGGCCCGGCCACGATCTGCCCGGATTCCTTTTCCATAGTCATCACTACAATGATAATACCGTTTTCCGCAAGGTTCTGCCGGTCACGAAGCACAATGTTGCCGACATCTCCGACGCCGAGTCCGTCAATCAGCAGACTTCCGCTCTGCACCTTTCCGGTTACCTTGCCTTCTTCCTGATTCAGTGTCAGAACATCCCCCGAATTTATCACAAAAATATTTTTTTTGTCAATGCCAAGCGATTCCGCCAGCTCCGCCTGTCCGACCCGGTGGCGGTGTTCGCCGTGCACCGGCACCGCGAACTTCGGCTTTACCAGAGAGTAAATCAGCTTGATCTCCTCCTGGCATGCATGTCCGGACACATGGGTGTCCTGTTCAATCAGCCGTGCGCCCATCATGGAGAGCTCGTTCATCACTTTTGAGACTGCCTTTTCATTTCCCGGGATGGGGTGCGAGCTGAACACAACGGTGTCGCCCGGATGGATCGTTACCTTTCGGTGGGAAGATGCAGCCATGCGGGAGAGCGCAGCCAGCGGTTCGCCCTGACTTCCCGTCGTGATCAGCACGATCTTCTCATCCGGATAGTTTTTCATCTCCTCGATATCAATCAGCGTGTTGTCCGGAATGCTGATGTATCCCATCTCCGTCGCCGTCTGAATGATATTCACCATACTGCGGCCTTCAATGACCACCTTGCGGCCGTATTTGTAAGCCGTCCGGATGATCTGCTGTACGCGGTCCACATTTGAGGCGAAGGTTGCCACAATGATGCGATGATCCGCGTTTTCCGCAAAAATATGATCAAGTGTACGTCCGACGGTTCGCTCGGAGCTCGTAAAGCCGGGGCGCAGCACATTGGTGCTGTCGCACATCAGCGCAAGCACACCCTTTTTCCCGAGCTCACCGAAGCGGGCCAGGTCAATCGCATCGCCAAATACCGGCGTATAGTCTATCTTAAAGTCGCCGGTGTGAACCAGAATACCTGCCGGCGTGTAGATGGCAAGCGCCGCCGCATCCGAAATACTGTGGTTTGTGCGGATAAATTCCACGTGAAAACATCCAAGGCTGATCATCTGCCCGTACTTTACAACCTTCAGCCTTACGGAATTCATCAGCTCGTGTTCCTGGCACTTTCCCTCAATCAGGCCAATGGTGAGCCGCGTGCCGTATACAGGCGCATTCACCATCGGCAGGACATACGGAAGCGCACCGATATGATCCTCATGACCGTGGGTAATCACATACCCTTTCACTTTGTCACTGTTTTCCTGAAGATAGGTTACATCCGGTATCACCAGATCAATTCCCAGCATTTCTTCATCGGGAAATGCCACGCCGCAGTCCACAATCAGAATGCTGTCCTCGCACTCGATTGCGGTCATATTCATGCCGATCTGCTCCAGACCGCCCAGCGGGATGATCTTTACCGACGGCTTTGGCTGATCTGTTTTTGCTTTTCCGCCCGTTTTTGGCTGCGCCACAGGCACCACCTTCCCCTGTTTTGATGGGGTGATTGCCGTACCGGGCACCGTTTTCGACTGTTTTTCCGTTCCGCCGCCGGCCTTAAAAGAATTCGCCGCTGCTTTCGGCTGCTTTTCCGTTGCTCTGACTGACTTTGAAGGATTCTCCGTACCCTTTGGCTGTCTTTCTGCCGTATCGTTTGCCCCGAAAGAATTCAGCGCTGTTTTCGGCTGCTTTTCCGTCGCTCCGTTTGCCTTATCCTGGTTTACTTTTGTGGGATTTTTTACGCCCGCACGTCCCAGCGGTTTTGCCCCCCAGCGGGGATCTCTTGCCCTTCTCTTTCTCGCTTCTTTTGAATTCCTTTCCTTCATTCCTTTCGCATTACCTGAAATTACATTTTCTGTTCTCAAAATATTACCTCAACTCAATATCCTCTAATAACTCCTCGAATATCCTCCCGACATCTCTCAGTTCATCCTCATCCTCGATCATCTGATACAGTGACTGTTCATCCTCCGGGGCAGACGTATCCTTCAAAATATACGCATTGCTCTCATCTTCCAGCGAATCCGCTGTCAGAAGATAATTTGTATTGTTGATCCTGGTCTGCTCCAGCACATACAGGGAGACACGTTCCCCCTCTTCGGTGATAAATTCGATCCTGTCTTCCATTTCATTTTCCTTCATACTTGTAAAGCCGCACACCTTTTGCTGCGATTGTCACTCCGCCCGCTTTCTGTCCAGATAACTCTGCAAAATCAGCATAGCTGCGACGCGGTCAACATGATCCTTCCATACATTCTTCGACAGGCCGGCCTCCTGCATGGCGCGGTTCGCCTCCAGTGTCGTAAACCTCTCATCGACCAGTTCCACCGGCACACCAATTCGGCGCTCAAGCATCGTCTTAAACTCCAGCGTTTTTTCTGCCCGCGAACCGAGCTCATTTTCCAGTGTCTTCGGGTAACCCAGCACAATCCGCTCCGCCTGATATTCCAGCACCAGCTCTTCTATACGGGCAAGTGTCTGACGAATCTTGCTTTCACGATCCCTGCGAATTGTCTCCACACCCTGGGCGGTAATGCCCAGCGGATCCGAAACTGCTACACCAACGGTTTTCGCGCCGTAATCCAGTCCCAGGATTCTTCCTGATGTTTCCATACCCGTTACTCCTTTGTCCTCGATTTAAACCGGTTTTTCACATAATAAGTAAGGGCTTCCTCCAGAAGTTCATCCCGCTCCACCTTCATGATCAGAACCCTTGCATTTTTGTAATTTGTGATATAAGTCGGATCCCCGGACATAATATAGCCAACGATCTGATTCACCGGATTATATCCCTTTTCTTCCAGCGCCTCATAAACTCTCTCCAACACTTCCGATACTTCGAGATTAAGTTCCTGAGGCACTTTGAAATACTGCGTGTTACTGTTTGCGTTCTTCAAGTCGCCACCTCGCTTCTTCCATATTTTGGCGTATACTTTCAGGCGTTTCTTAAGTCACGTCTGATCTGACAACCCCATGCCCGCCAGCTCGTGGCCTGCGTCCGTACCTGGGGCCTGTTAAGTATAGTGATTTCATAAAAATTATACCGATCATGGTCTTCCGAAGTTGAAAACCACAGTTTGACATATTTTATAACAAAACTCGGCTTTTGTACAGCCCTAAAAGAAGTGTTTTTCCGATAAAAACTTCGTTAAATTGATTTTCTTTTGGAATTCGCAGGCGGATACTGGTAATTATTCGAGTATATTTGCTCGAATAATTTTAGTCTTATCATTTCTACGAAAAATTAGTAGAATGCGTTTATCACAAAATAAGGAGGCAGAATTTTCATGGTAAAAGAACCACGTTCGGAAGATTCCGCCGACAAAGGGAAACAGCCCCGCCTTTACGAGAAGGCTCCGGCGAAGGTTGACTCTTTTAATGTCGGCAGGCGGATTCAGGAGTTATGTGAAAAGAATAACATCACAAAATATCGTCTCGCAAAATGGACAGGTATCGACCAGACGGCTCTTGCACATAATATCAACGGAAAGACGATTCCGACCGTCGCGAATCTGGAACGCATCTGCGATGCTTTCGGTATTACTCTCGCGCAGTTTTTCTCTGTGGAGGAACTGCCGGGCGAACTGACAAAGGATCAGAAGGAACTGTGCGATATCTGGCAGAAGTGTGACAGGCATCACCGGGAGCTTCTTATGACAACGTCACGGTGCATCTTTGCGGCCTCGGAAAAAAATGAATAGTGCAGCTTCCTGAATCATCCCCAAATGCTGTACATACCTGTCAAAAAACCGCCCCGATGACCGGGACGGTTTTTCTTTTCAATATATGCGGTGAACTTCCGCATTTCACATCAGATATTTTATAGCCGAACGGAGCTTCGCTGTCACAGTTTTAGTTTCCCATCTGCTTCGCAACTTCCTCCGCGAAGTTCTCTTCCTTCTTCGCGAGGCCTTCGCCAGTCTCAAAGCGCACGAACTTTGTGATCTTAATGTCAGCGCCAACCGCCTTGGATACCTGTGCAAGGTACTGAGCTACAGACTGCTTGCCGTCCTCAGCCTTTACATATACCTGATCGAGCAGGCAGATTTCCTTAAACTCTTTCTTCAGGCGGCCCATCACGATACCGTTCAGGATCTTCTCCGGCTTGTCCGGGGTCTCATTCTTCGCTGCAGTCATGAGGATTTCCTTCTCATGCGCGATGAAATCCTGATCGATCTCATCTTCGCTGACATACTTCGCGTTCAGCGCAGCTACCTGCATGGCCACATTCTTGACTGCTTCCGTTACCTCATCGTTTACCACGGAGGTCTGTGCCTGTACCAGCACGCCGATGCGGCCTGCGGCATGAATATACGGAATGATAACGCCGTCAGAAACGGTGAGCTTCTCGAATCTGCGGATCTTTAAGTTCTCACCGATGACGGAGATACGGTTTGCAAGCACATCGCTCACCTTGCCGTCGTCCTCGCCGATCCAGTCGGTCGCAAGCAGCGCATCCACATCTGCCGCGTCGGTAGCCAGAATCTGGTCTGCCACCTCCGCAACGAAGGTACGGAACTTCTCGTTCTTTGCCACGAAATCCGTCTCACTGTTAACCTCTACAATTGCAGCCTTATCCTCTTTTACAACGGCATAGACAATGCCTTCCGCGGCGATACGTCCTGCCTTCTTCTGAGCTGTGGCAAGTCCTTTCTCACGAAGAACCTCAACCGCTCTGTCGTAGTCACCGTCCGCCTCCTGGAGTGCTCTCTTGCAGTCCATGATGCCGGAACCGGTCATCTCTCTTAACTGTTTTACCATTTTAGCGGTAATTTCCATGATATTCTATCCTGCTGATCTGTCTTCTGACGGCTCACAGAAAGCCGCATGGCTAATGCCTCACAGAATGACCTGTTTCGCATTTCATGATTTTACGATCGTTCTACAGATAACAGCTTTTCCTTTCCTTTTTATTTTATCCACCCACAAAAGCATGACGCCGGAATCCAAACCGCGCTTTCCTTCGCAGGGTGATATTCCGATGCATGCAATATTATATTTCGCCTGTATCCAGCCTTTTAAGGACTGACCACCGAATTACTCCGCTGCCGGTGCATCCTCATATTCCACAGCCTCTTCCCCGGTTGCTTCCTCCGCTGCCTCTTCCGGTGCAGCCTCAAAGCCCTGGTTCGCCTCGATCACCGCGTCCGCCATCTTGGAAACGATGAGCTTTACGGCACGGATCGCGTCGTCATTGCCCGGGATGACATAATCAAGCTCCTCCGGGTCGCAGTTCGTGTCAGCGATACCGATCAGCGTGATGCCCAGCTTGTGAGCTTCCTGTACGCAGATGGCTTCCTTCTTCGGGTCAACCACAAAGATCGCGTCCGGAATCTTCTTCATGTCGCGGATACCGCCGAGGTTCTTCTCCAGCTTCTCCCACTCTTTCTTTAAGCCGATGACTTCCTTCTTCGGAAGGACATCGAACGTTCCGTCCTCGGACATCTTCTCGATGGCCTTTAAGCGCTCGATTCTGCCGCGGATGGTCTTGAAGTTCGTCAGCATGCCGCCGAGCCATCTCTCATTTACATAGTACATGCCGCAGCGCTCCGCCTCGTTCTTCACTGCGTCCTGCGCCTGCTTCTTCGTGCCGACGAACAGGATGGTGCCGCCATTCGCCACGATATCCGTGATGGCGTTGTAGGCAACGTCCACGAGACCTACGGTCTTCTGCAGGTCGATAATGTAGATGCCGTTGCGCTCCGTGTAAATGTACGGAGCCATTTTCGGGTTCCATCTTCTGGTCTGATGACCAAAGTGCACGCCTGCTTCCAGCAGCTGCTTCATTGAAATAACGCTCATGATAATACCTCCATTGGTTTTTCTTCCATATACCCTCCGGCGGGACAACCCTTAAGCGTTGAAAAGGCACCAGCGCCCGCCTGGATATATGTGCTTTTCTATTGACTGTGCATGCACAGCCGGACAACTACGGCATGATACCACAGAGACGAATGAATTTCAAGGATTTTTTTAAATTTCGCTTGATTTTATTTTCCGTCTGTGGTATATTTTACGCAATTGGAAAAGCACCCACTCCGAGTGGAAGCTCCCCGATTGTTGGTAAATGTCCTCTCGGACACAGCCTATCCTGGGTTGCGACAGGATAGGCTTTTTTTATTTCCTCTTACTGTTCCTCTGTGAGAGAAAGTTCAGTTAAAAAATACTATAATTCGAATACGGGTCCGTCGAATCCGGATCCGTCTCATCCAATTCCGGCTTCACGTAATTTCCGTCCGCGTCCACGCCGCGGATCTGCACCATATTATGCCCCTCTTCGTTAAGCACATCCGCCGGCACCGTCACGGTGGCATATCCCGATTCGTCCACATCCGCGCAACAAATCCAGGTGCCGTTTACCTGGAAGGAAACCTGCACCATGGAAGCATCGGATACGCAGGCCGTAATTATTACCGAACCTTCCGAGCTTTCCTCTTCTGATTCTTCAGCTTCCCCGTTTTCTTCGCCTGACCCGCTTCTGGCCCCCTGCCAGGCTTCCCAGGTTCCTTCGGAATCATCGGAAACATTCCCCTCCGCCGATGATACATCCTCCGACAAATCTTTCTCCGAAGAACCCGTGCCCGAAGCTTCTTCCCGCACAAGATCCGACGTGCTTCCGTAGATGGTTATTTCACTTCCGTCTTCCCGGAGTATAAATGCTACATGCAGCATGTCTGAAATTTCATATGCGCCGAGGGAAAGCCGAAGCGTCTCAAAGCTTTCGAACTGTTCGTCCAGCCATGCCGCGCGCACAGTGATGAATTCTCTTAAGGAATCCATGGCCGCTTCATAAGTTTCCCCGCCGTACTCGCTGTAGGAATAGCTCCACTTCGCGTCGTTTGCCGCGCAGGCCTCGTTAAGAAGCTCCTCATACCGATCCAGCGTGCCGCCTTCCGCCAGCAGCTCATCCATCAGCGCGCTCACCTTGTCGTAGCGGTCGTAAATCTGCAGCAGGAAATACGGGTCTTTGATCAGGTAGCGGTTCCACTGCACGGACTGGTAATACTGCTCCGTGGTGAAGTATTCGTTCGTGGTCTGCCAGGATTCCGGATACCAGGTGTCGATCCAGTACATGTTTTTGTTGCCGAAGGCCCAGTCAAAGTCCCATACCGGGGATATTTTCGCCAGCGAATCCACGTCCTTGGTGATGAACACGCTGTTTTTCATGCTGTCCCAGTTCATGGAAAACTCACAGACGAAGAAATTCTGTACCAGTGAGTCAAGGTCGAACAGCTCGGTATAATGCTTTCCGTCATTTTCGTCGTCCGTGTATTCCGTCTCCCGGCTGGCCGTCTTCCAGCCGCCCTCGCTGTTTTTGCCGACGCTGTACCCTTCGTAGTGGGTGTCGCTGTTGCGGAAGAAATAATCATCCGAATGGAGTGCGTACTCGAAGGACTGGATATAGTTTGCTGCATATTCACGGATCGCGTTGTTGGTGTAGAGGTTATCCGGTTTTGAGAAATAAAACGGCTGCGAAAATGCGGTTGTGATCTGCGAAAGCGCAGTGCTTCCGAGCGCGTAAAAATCCATCTCCAGCAGGAAGCCGCCGGTCGCAGACGGAATGTCCACAAAATCCGACACCGTGTAAGTTTTTCCCTGATATGTAATCTCCCAGGGTTCCGTGATCCAGCTGTAATCCGCGGTCAGCTCCGTTTCGAGCGCGTCGATCAGATCCTGCACATCGGAGGATATTTCAACTTCCCCGGCCGCCATCGCCTCGCCGGAAACGCCCAGTTCCGACAATACGATGGCCTCCGCCGCATCCCCGGCGAGAGCGTCCCAGTCGAAGATATCGACTCTGGTCTCGTCCACCCGGATCTGCTCGCACAGCTGGTAGACGCCGACATATTCGCCGTTTAAAAAGAGACTGACCAGCACACTGGACATGGATTCCATGCCCAGCGCGGCGGAAAAATCATTCACCAGCATATTTCGGATCTGCGTGTGGTCAATGTCATTGGCCAGCAGAACCCAGTGTTTGTTTTCCCCCATTCCGTAGAGGTCTGCTTTGGAGTCCAGTTTGATTTTATAGGGCTGTTTCGCGCGATATTTGGTAGAGTTTCCCCGCAGTTTGATGCTGATGCCGCCGCTGTATAGTTCCGTATCCCCATCCGGATAGTCCGCACTGCCGCCAAAGCTGGCGGTGCCGGTCACATATTCTTCGCCGATCGCGCTGTCTGCGGTAAGATTTACCACCGGAAGTTTGCTGTAATACAGCGATGTCGTATAAGTCATGGTGCCGCCGCCCGCGAGCGACACCTCCGCGCGCGCCATGATAATGCTCTCAAGGTCGTCCTCCGTCGGCGTATAACTCAAACCGTTCCCGACAATTCTGGAACCCACATACCAGAGACAGGATGTGATTTCGCCGCTGATACCCGCGAGGGACACGGTAAGGGGGACTCCTGCCTCCGCGTAAGACGCGTCAAAGACAATCCCGGTCGTGCTGCCGGAATCGGGGCTGGTCGCGGCTTTCTGAAGAGCCTGTTCCGTAAAATAATTCTGCAGCAGAGACACGCCTGCGCCGGCTGCGAATACTGCGAAAACAATCAACACGGAGAGAAGAATTCTGAACGTGAGGGAGCGTTTTTTCCTGTTTTTTCTGTCAGAGGTAGCTTCCCCGCCTCTTTCCGGCTCCGCATCCGCTTTCCGTTCTGCCGTATCGGGGATTCCGCCTGTTCCCTGTTCCGCGGCTTCCGCATTCGTTTCCCCGTTTTCTTCTTCGCTCTCTTCCGCTTTCGCATCCACGCTCTCCGCCCCGGGGTCTTTTTCACCGGAAGAATCGCCATCCCAGTACAAACCGTTTCCCCAATATTCTCGTGTGTCTTTTTCTTCCCCGTCAGTTCCGCCATCCTCCGGCTCATCGGCTCCGTAAAGTCTCGCAACCCGACGTTTTTCCTTCAGATATACACGGATTCTGTATGCCGCAAAGATCAGAAGGCCGATCACCAAAATAACAAGAAACATAATGATGGCCTGTTCGTTGGTCATCCAGGGCTCTTCTGTCTCTAAATCCTCTGCTGTCTCAGCCTGTACCTGCAAACCACTGAAAAGCAGAAGGATTGCTAATGTAAAAATCCCCCATCGTTTTCTCATTCCAGTTCTCCTCTGTTATGAAATACCGCAGTCGGTGACCCGCCTACTCAAACCTTTTCAGAAAATCGTACGATTCGGGGATCAGCACCTTCACATAGGTCCCCTTCATGCCGGACGACCGTGTCTCAAGAATGCCTGCACTTTCAAATTTGCGCAGTGCATTCACAAGAACGGACCGGGTAATTCCCACACGGTCGGCAATCTTCCCGATCACTAGCAGTCCCTCCATGGCACCGGTCTCTCCTTTTCCGTTTCCCGTGCCGTTTTTCTGCGATGCGCCATACATTCTGCTTCCGTCTGTACCGTCTCCGGACTCGGATACTTCCCCGGATGTTTTCGCCGGATTACTTCTTTCCCGCTTCCCCCGGCCGGCCGTTTTCCCGCAGTTTTTTCCGCACGCTTCCAGCTCCTGATATACAGCCAGCAGAGCCTCCGCCTCGGACAGAGAAATGGTGTGAAAGGCGGCATTCACCACCTTTTTTCGGCGGGCCGCTTCCGCGTCTTCCAGCACCGTTTCCTGCGTCAGCACCAATGCAATGATGTTCGCCATATATTCCCCGAAAATAATATCGTCAATGCCATATTCCCGGTCCCCGGCGTTTTTATAGATAAACAGCGTGCCGAGCCGACGGCCGGCGATCTCAACCGGGGCCAGCAGCGACTTGTAGCGCCGGGCCGCGTCACGGGTGATCCCCAGGGTCTCCAGATTTACATTTTCCTTGGTGGAAAGCACATTGAGAAGCCTGTCGTTTAAGCTGGCGTCAATGGATTCTCTTAAGACATGCAGTTCCGGGAGCATCTCGATATCCGCAAGAATATATTCCCCGAGAATTATTCCCTCCGCATTCAAAATGACGACATTGGAGCGGAGCACTTCCCCGGTTACCTCGGAAATATCCTCCATGGGGATGGCGGACGTCGGGCTTCCCAGAAGCATGCGGTTGATTTTTCTTGTTTTATCCAGCAATTCGATACTCATCGTTTCTTACCCTCAGGCTGTCCGAACCCCATCTTTCCGTTACTTTCTCCACCGATTCGAACGTATAGCTCCTGTTCTCCGTGTTTCTTCGCCGGTCATGCCTGTCGTTTTGACGAAAACGCACCGTCTCCCGAGCCGTGACGCCGTCTTAAAAGCAGCTCGCCGTCACCCGTTCCCGACCTCTTCTTTTTTCGGGCGCACCCACGACATGTAGTCGCACTCCATGTCTTCGCAGGCGTAAAATCTGCGTCCTTTTTTGGTTTTGCGAACCACAATGTCCTTTCCGCACTTCGGACAAGGCACACCGATGCGCTCCAGATACGGCATGGTGTTGCGGCAGTCCGGAAAGCCCGGGCAGGCCAGAAATTTTCCGTGGGGGCCGTATTTGACCACCATCATCCGACCGCACTGGCTGCAGGGGATATCCGTCTCCTCCTCGCCCAGATCCACCTTTTCAAGCTTCTCGTCGGCGTCCCGAACCGCCTGTTCAAGATCCGGATAAAAGTTCCGGATAATAGTCTTCCATTCCACACTGCCGTCTGCCACCTCATCCAGCAGAGATTCCATGTTGGCCGTGAAATGGGAGTCGATGATGGTCGGGAACGCGGACTCCATGATCTCATTTACCGCATCGCCCAGATCGGTCACGTAAAGATTTTTGTTTTCTTTGGTCACATAATGGCGCCCCAGCAGCGTGGTGATGGTTGGCGCGAAGGTGCTCGGTCTGCCGATGCCCAGTTCCTCCAGTGTTTTTACCAGCGATGCCTCGGTGTAATGGGCCGGCGGCTGGGTAAAATGCTGCTTATCAATCAACTGTTCCAGCGTCAACCTGTCTCCCGGCTTTAATTCCGGCAGCCCCGTCTCCTCATCCGACTCGTTTTCCGTGTCCGTGTAGACCAGGCGGAACCCTTTAAAGGAAAGATGACTCGATGCCACGGTGAACAGAAACGGCTTCTCCCCTGCTTTAATGCGCACGGACTGTGTTTCCGTCTTCGCGGGTGCCATACGGCTCGCCACAAACCTCCGCCAGATCAGCTGATAGAGTCGGTAAAGATCTCGCGGAAGATCCGCCTTTACCTGTTCCGGCGTAAGGGTGATGTCAGTCGGACGGATGGCCTCATGGGCATCCTGAATATTTTTTTGGTCTGCCGCATCCTTTCCGGCGGCTTTTCTTCTCTCGCCTTTTGCCTGAAAAACGTCGGCCCCCGCCTGCTCCGGCTGTATCAGAGGAGATGCCGCGGCAGTATTGCCTCCTGCAGCTCCACCGACAAACTCTTCCCCGTACCTGTTTCGTATATAATCCCGCGCCGCTTCCACCGCTTCCGCCGCCACACGGGTAGAATCCGTTCTTAAGTAGGTAATTAATCCGGTCGTGCCGCGCCCTTTGATTTCGACACCCTCATAGAGCTGCTGTGCGAGCCGCATGGTCTTCGATGTGGAGAAATTCAACGCTTTCGAAGCCTCCTGCTGCAGCGTGCTCGTCGTAAAGGGCAGCGGCGCACGGCTGGTGCGCTCCGAGGTTTTGCGGTCCAGCACCACATATTCCGCTCCGTCGAGAGCAGTTAACAGATGCTCCATCTCCTCACGGGCGTGAATTTCCATCCGGCTTTCTTCGGTTCCGTAAAATTTCGCGGTAAACTGCAGCTTCTTTTTTACAGCCGGTCCGGCTTCCGCATGTTTTTCTCCGTTTCCCGCCACGGAATTGCCATTGCCGTTTTCGCGGTTTAAACCATTTTCTCCGGTGTTGCAGCTTTGAGACGTATTTTTTCCGCCGTCCGCCAGAAGCTCCGCCTCCAGCGTCCAGTACTCTTCCGGCACAAACGCCTCGATTTCCTTTTCCCGGTCGCACACCAGCTTAAGCGCCGCGGACTGCACACGCCCGGCGCTTAAGCCCCGGCGCACCTTCGTCCAGAGCAGCGGGCTGATCTTGTAGCCCACAAGCCGGTCGAGAATTCTCCTCGCCTGCTGCGCGTCCACCAGATTCATATTGATCTCCCGCGGCGCATCGAGGGAAGCCTTCACCGCCGTTTTCGTGATTTCGTTAAAGGTAATGCGGGAAACCTTCGCGTCATCCAGATTCAGCGCCGCCTTCAGATGCCAGGAAATTGCCTCCCCCTCCCGATCCGGGTCGGTGGCGAGGTAGACTTTCTCCGCCTTCTTCGCATCCTTTCGCATGGCGGCCAGCGTTTCTCCCTTGCCGCGGATGGTAATATATTTCGGTTCAAAATCATTTTCCACGTCGATCCCCATCCGGCTTTTCGGGAGATCCCGCACATGCCCGCCGGAGGCGATCACTTCGTATTTACTTCCAAGAAATTTTTTGATCGTCTTCACCTTCGTGGGCGACTCAACGATCACCAGATATTTTGCCATTTTCTGCTCCCTGCTCCCGCACCGGAATGATCTCCGACAGATTTTCGCGAATCTTCGCCGCCACATCCGGCTTGTTCATGGTATAAACATGGATATGGTTTACGCCGTTTGCCACCAGGTCGATGATCTGATTTGTGGCGTAGGCGATGCCGGCCTGTTTCATGGCCGCCGGGTTGCTTCCGTAACGATCCACGATCGCCAGAAACTTGCGCGGTACCTGCCGCGTGCCGGAAAGCGCGATGGACCGGTCAATCTGCTTCGCGTTCGTAATGGGCATAATGCCCGCCACCACCGGAACGGTCACGCCCAGCTCCCGCAGGCGATAGAGGTAATTGTACATCAGGTTATTGTCAAAAAACATCTGCGTGGTGAGAAAATCGCACCCCGCATCCACCTTTTCCTTCACATGGAGCAGGTCTTCCCGCCAGTTTGCGGATTCCACATGTCCCTCCACGTAGCAGGCCCCGCCGATGCAGAAATCCCCCTGGGCGCGAATGTCCGGGATCAGCTGTGACGCGTATTTATAATCCTCCGACAATGTGCCGTCCTTTGGAACGTCACCCCGCAGGGCCATAATGTTCTCGATGCCGGCCTCTTTCACCCGCTGCACCTGAGCCAGCACGGTCTCGCGGCTCGATGACACGCAGGTGATGTGTGCCAGCGTCGTCACGCCAAACTTCTTCTGAATGTCCCGGGCGATCGTGGTGGTATAGGCGCTTGTGCCGCCGCCCGCGCCGTAGGTGACGCTCATAAAATCCGGTTTCAGCTTCGCAATCTCAAAGGCTGCCGCCTCCACGGATGCGTATTTATCGTCCGTCTTCGGCGGAAAGACCTCAAAGGAGAGGGTCGGCCGACCGTCTGCCAGTAAATCTCTTATCTTCATGGATTTCTCTTCTTTCTGTCTCCTGTCTCAATCTCAATTCCCACTGCATTCTTATGCGAATGTTCACACATCATGACTGAGGAGAGAATCTTAAATTCTCTCCCCGGTTCTTACCGCATCCGCAGCGGGACTTTTGATGTGAAAAGATCTTACCTCTATTCCCCGACCAGCTCGCGCACCGCCGCGGCGATGGTATCGTCCTTGCAGTTCGCGTAGAAAAGCTCTTTAAAATGCTCGCCCGCCAGAGCGCCCTTCACCAGATCCTGATCCAGTTCTTTTAAGATGGAAGGAAGGTCACGGTAAGTCACTTTTTTCACATCGTCCAGAATCTTTTTGTTGCGTTTTTCCGGCACGGCCCTCTCCTTCGGGTAGCCCTGACCGCTCTCCTCGCAGAAAAGCTTCTCGAAGATGTACTCCAGATTCAGGTCTCCGCCCCAGCCGAAGCCCTTCGCGAAGGGGATGGCGATGGCGTTGCCGTCGTTGATCTGCGCAAAGGTGTAAGCGTCCAGCGCGTCCTCCACATGTCCGCAGATAACGCCCGGGAAGGAGTTCAGCGCAAGCATGGCGCCCTCGCCCGTGCCGCAGCCGGTGATGACATAGTCCGCCGCGCCGGAATTTAACAGCACCGCCGCCAGAATGCCGTTCTGCACATAGGTCAGCTGTGCCTCATCGTCCGCCGCATACATGCCGTAGTTGTCCACGGTGTGGCCCATGGGCTCTGCCACCTTCTTTAACGCGTTTAAAATGACAGCGTTCTTTGCCGCCTGACTGTTTTCATTGATTAGTGCGATTTTCATGATCTGTTCTGCCTTTCTTACATTCATACATTTCTCTGCTCGAAGTGGTCTCTCTCCATCGTCAATAGAAATGTTTATCTAAATTTCAATCTAACAATATTTCCTTAAGATGTTCGTGTAAAACATATCCTTCGAAGGCCGATCGAAAACATTTCCTCCGAACTTCCATCGAAAACATCTGCTTTTATGTCCGATATGTTTCCGTCACGGCTGCTTCCCGATATAGGCGAGAATTCCGCCGTCCACATACAGAATATGCCCGTTCACAAAATTTGAGGCATCCGATGCCAGAAATACCGCCGGGCCCGCCAGGTCCTCCGGGTCGCCCCAGCGGCCAGCCGGGGTCTTCGCCACGATAAAGGAATCAAAGGGATGCCTGCTCCCGTCCGCCTGCCGCTCCCTTAAAGGCGCGGTCTGCGGTGTCGCAATGTACCCCGGACCGATGCCATTGCACTGAATATTGTACTCGCCGTACTCGGAGGCGATATTCTTTGTGAGCATCTTTAACCCTCCCTTCGCCGCAGCGTAGGCGGAGACAGTCTCCCGCCCCAGCTCGCTCATCATGGAGCAGACGTTGATGATTTTGCCGTGTCCCTTCGCGATCATGCCGGGGATCACCGCCTTCGAGACGATGAACGGGGCGTTTAAATCGATATCCACCACCTCGCGGAACTCGTCCGCCGACATCTCGTGCATCGGGATCCGCTTGATGATACCGGCATTGTTCACAAGAATATCCACCGTGCCGATGCTTTTTTCGATATCCGCCACCATCGCCCGAACCTCATCTTCGTGCGTCACGTCGCAGATATAACCCTTCGCCTCGATGCCGTCCTCTTTATAGTGCGCCAGCGCCTCTTCCATGTGGCGCTCGCTTCTGCAGTTGAACACGATCTTTGCGCCGGCATCCGCCAGGGCCTTCGCCATGGCATAGCCGATCCCGTAAGCCGCCCCGGTGACCAGGGCTACCTTCCCGTTCAGGGAAAATAAATCTTTCCTGTTTTCCATGCTGCTTCTTCTCCCTTTTCTTCATCCGGCTACTGCCACGTCTTCCATCGCCACCGCGTACGGCCCTTCGTAGTTCGCGGTCACAAAGCGCTCCTTCGAAAAAACGAAATTCTTCTGCGCCTGTGTAATATCTCCGTTGACGGAGCCGCCGGTGACCGGCGTCACCTTCTCGCCGTCATAGAGGAAGCCCAGACGGATTTCCCCTGCAAAATGTCCGCTCATGGCATCCATCTGGAAATCCGAGAAAGTCGTGACATACAAATATGGTCTGCTCTTCATCTCGGCGAACGGAGTGCTTCCGGTCGGCACAGATTTGCAGCCATAGTAACCGGTAGGCTCGATCCCCAGATAGTCTGCAAAACGCTTCGGAGCCTGCAGCATTTTTAAGGTACCGTTCTCCATCAGCATACGATCCACCATCGGAATGCCCTCCGGGCTGTAAGGCTCGACCGCCTTAAGCTCGATGGTCAGGGCATCTCCCTCGATGTCTTCGCCCTGCACTGCCATGCCGGGCGCATAGTCGGAATATTTCTGATAAACCATCGACGCGGCCGAGCGGTTGTCGTAAAAGCTTAAAACTTCCTGCAGATTCTGCCCCGAAAGGATCAGACGATAGCTGCCCGCCTGCGGCGCTTCCACCGCCTTTGCCCGCTCTCTCGTCAGTTCCAGCGATTCCTTTACGTCCGCCGCCAGCGCCTCCGCGTCCACCTTGCGGTAGGAAAACTGATGGTGGGTCTCCACATCCTGCGGCACAACGCACTGGATCACATATTCACCGTTGATATTTTCCGTGTGGAAGCTCACATCCACGCCGGCAGAATTGACGATGTGCTTCCTCTTGCTTACGACAAAGACCTCTGCGGAGTTGACAAATGCGTCCTCCGCCGTATCATTCTCAAAAATTGCCGCTGCCATTTTCTTCATGGCCTGCTGCGGCCCCTCCGCAAACATGCTCTCGCTCCGCACATGATCGGTCTTTCCGGCATAAAGCTCATAGGCCGGATTGCACACGAAGGATGCGCTGTGGTATGCCTGCGTGAGGCTTTTCTTTATTTCATCCTCCGACTGGCCCGGATGAACACCGACGGTGGCCTGTCCCAGCATGGCGGTGCCGTCCTGCTCAAACGGGCGGTATACGGTCACACTGTACTCCAGCAAATCGGTGCGCCGCTTCATATCGAGCTTTCTGCGGATGAAAAAGCACTCGATGGAGTCGGTCTTCGTCTCGGTGATGCTGTACCGGCTGATGGCGCAGTCGGAAAGCGCCTTTAAAATCTCCTGTATCAACTCTTTTTCCTTTCTTATCTATCCCAGCCTTACCGTTGCCTTAATGTACGGGCCGCCGTCGGATACCTTCACCCACTCCTTATAGCCCTTGCCGCACATGCCGCCTCCGCCAAGCTCGACTTTGTTGCCCAGCATGGTGATGGACTTTAACAGGTCCGGCACGTAACCGGTCAGCACGATCGGGGAAAAGACGCGCCCGGTAAGCTTCCCGTCTTTGATCTCGCGGGCGATATTCACCATGCACTGGATGCCCCAGTTTTTCGGGTCTTCCATGCCGCTGGAGGGATTTTCCAGCAGGAAGCCGTAGTCCACGGAAGCGATCATCTCCTCCGGCGTGCTGTCACCCGCCTCAAAATAGGTGTTCGTCATACGGGTGTAGGTCTTGCGTTTGTAGCTTTCACGGCGGCCGTTGCCGGTAGGCTCAGTGCCCAGCGCTGCGGCCGAGCGGCTGTCGCTGATGCCGCTCTTTAAGATCCCATGATCAATGACAATGGTATCGTGCGCAAATTCGCCCTCATCGTCGAAAAAGTAGCTGCCGCTCTCCTGCGCCGCCAGCGCACCGTCGTGCATGGTGAGAATCGGCGAGGCAACGTATTCACCCACATACTTCTCGGCCAGGGCGCGCTTCTTCACGAACATGTCCATCTCCACGCCGTGGCCGAAGGCTTCGTGGGCGATCATGCCCGTCACCTCCGGGGAGCAGATGCAGGTATATTCGCCCGGAACGATCGGCTCAGAAGACAGCAGGTCAATGGTGGCGTCCACGCACTCCTTCACGCCCTCCGACATGCCCTGAATGCACTCCATGCCGCCAAGACCCGAATAACCCTTGTAGTAAGTCTTAATTTCCTGCCCTCTGGCCGCAGCCGTCACCACCTGACCGTTCGTCCAGAGAATGCTTTCCATGAGGTCACGATCCTTTGACAGGAAGAGCTTCGTATACCACTGCCAGCTGGCCCCGCAGATGCAGTCCAGAATTCTCTCGTCCAGACTTAAGCCCTGACCGGAAATGTCGCGGAGTTTCTGAAGGATCTCCTCATCCGAAACCTCCGCCGGATCAATCTCACAGTTTGAGGCGCCGGTAAAATAAATCCTGCCGTCTGCCACCTTAAGGTCTCCCAGCTCCGCTGCCGTCTTCTCTGCGGCGGCTTCCGCCTCGGTCAGGCCGCCCGCCTGTCCCGCTTCACTGCCGTACACGGCGTGGGTCTCACTCTCTGTGATACCCTCCGGGAGCACGACCCCCGCCATGGCAGCCGCCTCATCGATCTCACGGCAGATGTCGTCCAGCAGCTCCTTCGTGATCAGATTGAACGAATACTCGGTGCTGTGTACGCCGTCCGACACCCGCACCACAAAGCCGCGGGAGGAGAACAGATCATCCTCATCGGCCGACGTCATAAACCTTGAGACGCGGTAACGCATGGACTTCGCGTCCGTGGCGAGGATGGTCGCGGACGGGTACCTTTTCAGGAGTCTCGCAAGCAACTCCTCCAGAAGCGGCCTGCTCTGTAAAATAAATTTGCTGTCCTTCACTTTCATGAAATTGGTTGTCCTTTCAAGTAACTATATTTCGTATTCTTATTCTTCTTGCTAATAATGCTCTCGCCGCTTTTTCCATCGCATAGAAGGCTCTGTTATTGGCGGATTTGTAATACCCCTTCTCAAGTATCTCTTTTGATTCTGTCAGCAATTCTCCTGCACGATCAAGACGAACCTTCGAAAGAGTGATATAATACTCCTCATCCATAGATTATTTTCCCTTCTACATCAATATTTTTATAATAAAAATACCACCTTTTTTTCTCCCGATACTCATCTTCCGGTATACAGGCAAAATTTACGATTGCAGATAAATATTTCGCTATAATTTCTGTTGCTACCCAGGCAAGCGCATCATTATATTTATCAATCTCTGTCCGCCCGCACTTCGTAATCAGTGCAATATCAATATCGGAATCCGCATGAAAGTCCCCTCTCGCACAGGAACCGTAGAGAATCGCCTCCACAAGATCAGATTTCATAACCCTTTTCGCGCCCTCTACCGCTTCTTTTGATGCCTTATCGATCACTTCCTGCGTGAGATCAAGTGCTGACATAAAACACCTCCTCTCGCAATATCCTCATGTTTTGCAGGGTTCAAGTACAGGAAATCGGAAGCAAACTTCCGTTTCACGTATTTTTCCCCTGTTGTTATAATTTCGAATATCCAAAGTTGTTCACCAGCGCGTCGATCTTCCTCCCGGCCCGGCACATCGGACAGTCATGAGGGGAGTAAGTCTGGTAATCCGGCAGATCCTGCACGCGGAACAATGAGCGGATGCGCACGCCGTCCACCTCTTTTACCGCCGAGAAAAGGGCCGCCGCCCCCTCGATGGAACCGCCGTAGTAGTGGATGCACTCCATGGCGCGCCGCACCGTGATACCGGTCGTCGCGGTGGCCAGCACCAGCAGCACATGTTTGCCGCGGATCATGCCCTGCATGTTATCGCGGAAAATCAGCTGACCTTCACCGTGCAGCTCCGGCGACACAACATAGATAGTGTGGTGCGCGTTGATGGACATGAAACCGTGTCTTGTCAGTTCATCCGCCAGATAGGCGCCGATGATCTCGCAGCCGTCCATGCAGACGATGGTGTCGATGTACGTGTTGGAGCTGTAGAATTTCGCGAGCACCCCAGCCGCGGCCTCCGCCTCGCTCTTTCTCGCCTTCAGATATGTCATGTCCACAAAATAATTGATGTGGGAGTGGCTGGTGGCAAAGTGCCCCGGAATCACGCGGAGCACGACATTTTTGCTGTCCTGCGATGGAATTCGCATTACTTTTTCTTCCATATGATGTAAAACCTCCTTGATATAAATGATTAGCTTTTTATTCTCGTCCAAATCTTCCACAATTCCGGTGTCAGGAGCAAAACACCGCCGTTTTTCGCGCTGGCAGATATTGTCGGGAAACACTTTCTCTGTTTTCATAACCATCCGGTTCGGCACAGCACAAACGCTCCATTCACCGAAAAGTTATTGTACCCTATTTCATCGGAAAAGAAAAGCCTGTTTATTATAAAAATCTTCGAAAGAATTTTGGCGGCTTTGCCGGAAATTTGCGTCCGAATCCGTGTCCGAAAAAAAGAAACCGCCGCATCAGCGGTTGATAAGACTGATGCGGCGGTTTTCGGTGCGCAAAAATGATCTCACTGCCGTCCATAGCAGACAGCAACAAAATTTACAGCGTATTCACAGCTTTTGTCAGATGAGAAACCTTTCTCGCTGCGTTGTTCTTGTGATAAACGCCCTTTGTGCAGGCCTTATCAATCGTAGAAATCGCAGAAGTAAGCGCTGCATTGGCAGCCTGCTTGTCTCCCGCATCAACGGCGGCATGAACCTTCTTCATCGCTGTCTTTACCTGTGAACGAATCGCCTTGTTTTTCTCGTATCTCTTGTTGGATACAAGAATTCTTTTCTTTGCAGATTTAATATTTGCCATGATGTAACCTCTTCCCTGCCGTTTCGGCATGCATTAATCTGGTTCGCGTCGCTGATTGAGAGAGTGCCAGCTTCCGCGGGATTGATTTTGTGCCAGAGAGACATGCGGACGTCATGACACAAAAACCAGAGTAACTTCCGTTACACATACGGCGCATATTTTAACGTTTTTTGGGGAAACTGTCAACCGGATATTTGAAAATTTTGTTACCGTGAATAGTAATATCAATGAAAGCAAAAGGTATATTCAATGTATAACTCTGATTCCCCCACCATCCACATCCACACCGACCTCGCGCTCGAGGATACGGAACAGTTCCCCTCCGCCGACCCGAAACAGGCAGGGCAGGGTTTCCGCGGCATCGAGGTGACGAAGCACCGCCGGTTCAACGACCGAATTCTGATTACAAGGGTTGAAGTCAAAACAGCGGAAGCCGCGGAGGCAATTGGGAAGCCCGTCGGCGTTTACCTGACTCTGGAAGCCGAGGATCTTCGTGAACCGGAAGACGATATTGTGCACGCTGTCGCAAAAGAACTGGCGAAACAATTGCTGCTCTTCTTTCGGCATGCCGGGGAAAAGGCAGCTGGCGCATCTGCCGACCTTTCCACTGCACCTGCAGAAAGGTCAACGGAAGAATCTGATTCTGACAAAGATTCCCTGCCGCACCGTTCGTCCGGTCACCGGCTCCGCTCCATCCTGATCATCGGTCTCGGAAACCGCGAGATCACCGCGGATGCGCTGGGTCCCAAAGTTTCCGAATTTCTGAACGCTACCAGGCACATAAAAGAACGCCGCGGCATCGGCGTGAGCACTCTCGCTCCGGGCGTGATGGCACAGACCGGAATGGAATCGGCGGATATCATCCGCGGTGTGGTAAAGGAGACACAGCCGGATTTGCTGCTGGTGATCGACGCGCTGGCCTCGCGCAGCACCTCACGGTTCCGGACAACGATTCAGCTCTCCGATTCCGGCATCGCCCCGGGCTCCGGGGTGGGCAACCACCGCACGGGCATTACGCAGGAAACGCTGGGGATTCCGGTGCTGGCGATCGGCGTTCCGACGGTTGTCGATGCGGCCACCATCGTGAGCGACGCGGTGGACCGGATGCTGGCGGAACTGGAAGCGGCGTCAAAAGACAGAGAAACCCGGAACAGTTTCGAAGGATTCCGCGGAATGTCGCACGTGTTTCTGTCGTTCTCCCCCGGGGAGAAATACCGTCTCATTCAGGAGCTGCTGCATCCGGCCATCGGGCGCATGGATGTTACCCCGAAGGATATCGACGAAACTGTGCAAATATTCGCCGAGCTGATCACGGAAGCCATCGAGATGGCTGTGGCAGCGTATGAATAAATCTCCGAACAATTTTCTCACGGCGATATTCGGATGCTTCGCCAGACTGTCCGAAAACTTGTCCTCCCGTTTTTCGACAGAACATGTAGTATTCCATAGCTTCTCCTGGCACCATATGTTGCAGAGTCAAAGAGACTGTTTTAAGTTTTGGGACAGTCTGCCGCCCGGGAACGCACATGAATCGTCCCGGACGATACCCGGCATGTAAACAGCCGGAGTCAACACCCCATGTTGGCTCCGGCTTATATTTTGCTGTTTTACTTTATGAGAACAGCTTCCAGATATCATTAAACATGATCAGCACCATTAAAATCAGCAGTAAAATCATGCCGATCATGTGGACGATCGCTTCCTTATCCCGCGGCACCGGTTTTCCGACCACCGCTTCAATAATCAGAAACACGAGCCGTCCGCCGTCGAGCGCCGGAATCGGTAACAGGTTCATGACGCCCAGGTTCGCGCTCAAAAGCACCGTCAGGTTCGCCATGGTGAGCAGCACATAGTACCAGCCGTCCGATTTCGTCTCCTCGTAGGTGTCGCCGATCATGTCGACAATGCCCACCGGCCCGGAGACATCGTTCGCCGTAAGCTTCCCGGTAAAGAGCATCCCAAGACTCTTAAACACGGATTTCACATCGTATTTAAATTCAAGAAAGCTGTATCCGATGGTGGCAAGCGGGCCTACCTTCTCCCGGTAGAGGTTGTAGCTCCAGCCGATGGAATAAGATTCCGTAAGAACCGGCGTCACTTCCACCGTAGTCTCCTCGCCGTCGCGCAGGTAAGTAACAGACATGGTCTCCGCCCCGATGGGGTTTTCGGCAAGGTATTCCGACATGGCAAGGCCGTCCGCGATGGCCGTTCCGTTAATCGCCGTGATGACATCGCCATCCTGCAGCCCCGCTGCCTCGAGGGCACCGCCCTCCGACACCGTGACAGATGCGTCGTCCGCCGTGCTGTAGGTCATGCCGAGCATGTATTTCTGCACCAGCTCAGGCGTCACCTCCGCCGTATACTTTACCCCATCCCGCTTATAGGTGATGATGATCGTCTCATCCGACATCGGGTTCACGACTTCCTGCAGATAAATCTCGCGCCCGATAGACACGCCGGAACCGTCGTAACTCGTGACGACATCTCCCTCCCGCAGCCCGGCTTCGTACGCCGGCATGCCCTCCGTCACGGAGAGCACGGTGGGCTTGTCGATGCCCACGCAGCCAATCACCACGACGGAAAGTACGATGGCCAGCAGGAAGTTAAATACCGGTCCCGCCGCTACCACCGCGATGCGGGCCCAGACGGATTTCGACTGGAAGGAGCGTGGATCGTCCTCCGTGCCCTCCTCGTCCTCGCCGAGCATCATGCAGGAGCCGCCGAACGGAAACAGCTTCCACGAATAGAGCGTCTCCCCCACCTGCTTTTTCAGAATTCTCGGCCCCATGCCGAGAGAAAATTCGGTGACGCAGACGCCATTCTTCTTCGCGATCAGGAAATGACCAAATTCATGGATCAGAATTAACAGACTGAAAATAATAATTGCAAATATAATACTCAAAGCTAAGATTGATTCCTTTCCGTCGACATTTAACGGGCGAAATTATAGACCATCCCGCAGAATACGTCCAGTGAAATTTCTGTGGCGTTGACTCCGGGAACTAACGCACAGGCATCTGAAAATTTGACAGCTTTTATTTTCCACTGTGACCTCCGGGGACACGGGAGTTTGCTTCAACACCAGGATGCTTCCTGCGGATGCACTCGTACGCCTCCTGCTCCGCGTCCAGAATCTGGGGCACATCCGGATTCGGTATCACACGGTGACCGGCCATAGCCTCGCCGATGTAATCCGTGATATCGCCAAAGCGGATATGGCGCTGCAGAAACAGCTGCACCGCGTACTCATTTGCCGCGTTGAACACGGTCGGCATGGTGCCGCCCGCCCGCGCCGCTTCCAGTGCCAGCGCAAACCCGTGGAAATTCACCGGATCCGGCTCCTCAAAGGTGATCTGCCGAATCTTCTTAAAATCCACGCGAGCGCCGCCCAGCGCCGGGCGTTCCGGATACAGCAGCGCGTACTGGATCGGAATGTGCATATCCGGCGTGCCGAGCTGCGCTTTGATGGCGCCGTCCCGGAACTCCACCATGGAGTGAATCAGGCTCTGCGGCTGAATGACCACGTCAATCTGATCCAGCCCCACATCAAAGAGCCAGCCGGCCTCCATGACCTCGAGCCCCTTGTTGACCATGGTGGCGCTGTCGATGGTAATTTTCTGTCCCATCGACCAGTTCGGGTGCTTTAAGGCATCCTCCACCGTCATGTTTTCCATCTCGGCCCGGGTTTTCCCCCGAAACGGTCCGCCCGAAGCGGTGAGAATAATCCGCTCCACCTCACTGCGGTTTTCGCCGTGCAGACACTGAAAGATGGCGCTGTGCTCACTGTCGATCGGAAAGATGGATACTCCCTTTTCCCGCGCGGCAGACATAACCAGATGCCCCGCCGTAACGAGGGTTTCCTTATTTGCCAGGGCCACATCCTTGCCGGCGCGGATGGCTGCCAGCGTCGGGCGGATCCCCATCATGCCCACGACTGCCGTGACCAGCATATCGTAGTCCGCGCTCGCGGCGATGGCCACCAGGCCCTCCATGCCGTAGAGGACTTCCGTCTCCGTGCGGCAGCGGCACAGGTTTTCGCCCGCATCCAATTCTTCAGCCGTCCAGACTTCCCCGCGCATCTGCCGGTCGCTGCTGCTTAACCGGCTCTCCAGCTCATAAGCAGCCTCCGCCGTCGCCAGGCACGCGAACTTCGGATGAAATTCCAGAACCTGCGCCTCCAATAAATCCACATTGCTCCCGGCAGTCAGCGCGAACACCTGCAGCCGCTCCGGATGGTTCCGCACGATATCCAGCGTCTGTGTGCCGATCGAACCGGTCGAGCCGAGGAGCGCAATTCTTTTACACGTCCCCTTTACCGGTTCCCCGGCCTTTCTTTGGGAAGATTCCCTTCCGTATATTTCCTGTTCCATACAATTTCAGTTCTTTTCTTTCTATTCGCATTCTTCGCCTCGCCCGTGCCGGGTACCGGCCTGACTGACAACGCTTCACAGCAATTCTTCCAGCACCGTCAGCAGAATCCAGACCACCGGCGCGGTAAAAATCACGCTGTCAAACCGGTCCAGAATGCCGCCGTGTCCCGGAATCAGCGTTCCGTAATCCTTGATGTTGTGGTTGCGCTTCACCGCCGAGGCCGCAAGGTCACCGATCATGGAGATGACGGCGCCGATACCGCAGACCACAGGGTAAAGGATATACGGGTGCAGCGACGTATTCATATGCTCATGGAAAACCACCGCAAACAGGAATCCCACCAGCATGGCACCCGCCACGCCGCCCACCGCACCCTCGACCGATTTCTTCGGGCTTAAGTTCGGTGTCATCTGATGCTTTCCCATGGTCACGCCCACCAGATACGCAAAGGTATCCGCAATCCATGAGCACAAAAAGATCAGCCAGACATGGTAAACGCCATCGTCCATCTGCCGCACCTTGTAGATGCAGGAGAGCATCACGCCGACGTACAGCATGCCGAAGAGCACGCACATGATCTGTTCCGTGCGGTATTTCGGAAACGTCACCACGTACACGGTCATCAGGGCCATCAGCACCAGCAAAATCAGCTCGAGGTACGCGCCGGACAAATCCATGCGCATGCACATATAATACAACAGAATTCCGACATAGCCCACCATGCCCGGAAGTTTGTTCTGCACCTCAAAGACACGGTAAAATTCAAACATGCCCACCAGCGAAATGACCAGCAGCGTAAAATACAGCACATCCCCGCCCGCAATCAGCGTGACAAGGGCGACCGCTACCAGTACAACCGAACTCATCAGCCTCACAAAAAAGGATTTCGTGAGTAATTTTTTCAGATCCATCGAACTTTTTTCACCTTCCTCCGAAACGCCGCTCCCGCTGATTGTACGCCTTTATGGCTTCCACAAGATCCGCCCGCTTAAAGTCCGGCCAGAGCGTATCCGTAAAATATAGCTCCGAATAGGCGATCTGCCAGAGCAGGTAGTTCGAAAGGCGCTCCTCACCGCTCGTGCGAATCAACAGATCCGGATCCGGAAGCCCCGCCGTGTCGAGATAGGAGGAAATCTTCTCCTCCGTGACCTCCTCCGGCGTAAGCTTTCCGTCACGGCAGTCCTCCAGCATGCGCGTCACGGCGCGCCGGATCTCATCCCGGCTGCCGTAGTTGAGCGCAATCGTGAAATTCAGGCCGTCATTGTGCGCCGATGCTTCCTCAAGCCTTGCGATGCTCTCCTGCATATCCGCGTCCAGGCGGGAACGCTCCCCGATTACCCGCACGCGCAGGTTGTTCTTATCCGCGGTGCGGATACAGTCTTTGAGGTAATCGCGCAGCAGATTCATCAGCGTCGCCACCTCGCTGTCGCTGCGCTTCCAGTTTTCCGTGGAAAACGCATAGACCGTCAGGTAGCGGATGCCCATGTGCCCGGCGTCGTCACAGATCTGCTCCACGTTTTTCGCGCCCTGTGAATGGCCGGCACTGCGCGGCAGAAAGCGCTTTTTCGCCCACCTGCCGTTTCCGTCCAGAATAATCGCCACATGATTCGGGATTACCAGTCCCGCAAGATCATCTGTTTCTTTTCCCATAACAACTCCAACTCATCCGGGGGTTCACCCGCTTCTACACCGTCATGATCTCTTTCGTCTTCTTCTCCATCTCCCGGTCGATCTTCATACAGTAATCATCCGTCGTCTTCTGGATTTCCTTTTCCAGGATCTTCTGGTCGTCCTCGGTGATCTCGCTGTCTTTCTTTGCGCGCTTAAAATCGTCCATCGCGTCCCGGCGGATGTTGCGTACGGCTACCTTTGCGCCCTCGGCCTTCTTTTTAATGTCCTTCGACAGGTCGCGGCGGCGCTCCTCCGTGAGCTCCGGGAACACCAGGCGGATCACCTTGCCGTCATTGCTGGGGTTCAGACCGAGATCCGAAGCGAGAATCGCCTTCTCGATCGCCTTAATCAGGCTCGAATCCCAGGGCTGAATCACGATCATGCGTGCCTCCGGCACGGAAACATTTCCCACCTGCTGAATCGGCGTCGGCACGCCGTAGTAATCCACCCGCAGCTTGTCGAGCAGATGCGGGTTCGCACGGCCTGCGCGGATGGTGCTGTACTCCTCCAGCAGGTTGTTCAGCGTCTTTTCCATACGCTCTTCGTAGTCCAGTAACTGTTCTTCCATCATGATAGTTTACCTCCATATATATGTATTTTTTCTCTTAATTTACGTAAGAAAATGAAAGTTCCTGCGAAACCGAAACTTCCATTTCCGGGACGGCTTATACCGTTATATCCGTCCCATGGAACGGCCCCACGACCGCCTCCACGATACTGTTCTTTTCGTTCAGGCCGAAAATACGCATCGGCATGTGGTTTTCCATGCAAAGCACGCTGGCCGCCAGGTCAATCACGCCCAGCTCTTTTTCCACCACCTCGCTGATACTCAAGGTGTCGTACTTTTTCGCGTCCGGATTCTTCGCCGGGTCGCTGTCGTACACGCCGTCGATGGACTTTGCCGCGAGAATGCAGTCAGCCTCGATCTCGACCGCGCGCAACGCCATGCCCATGTCGGTGGAAAAGTACGGGTGTCCGGTTCCGCCGGCAAAAAAGCAGACCTCCCCGGCTTCCAGGCTTTCCACGGCCCGGTCTTTGGAAAACATTTCCGTGAATGTCCCGCAGGCAAACGGCGTAAATACCTTCGTCTTCATGCCCTCCGTGCGGAAAATCTCGGAAACATAAATGCAGTTCATGACGGTCGCCAGCATGCCGATCGCGTCCGCCTTCGTGCGGTCAATCTTCTCGCTCGTGCGCCCGCGCCAGAAGTTTCCGCCGCCGGTCACGATGCCGACCTGGATGCCGGCTTCGGTGAGCACCTTCACCTGCTTCGCCACGTCCACGCAAACAGCCTCGTCAAACCCTGTCTTCTTATCCCCCGCCAGGGCTTCCCCGCTGAGCTTTAATAGAATTCTTTTTAACTGTTTCATCATTCCGTATCCCTTCTTGTATTAAGATTCAGCGAATCTGCCCCTTAGAATAGCATAAAAAGGAGGGATTTAAAACCCCTCAATTTATAAAATCTTTGTTACTGACTCACAGAGGATGACTGTGCAACAGTCACCTCTCCTTTCATGAGCTGAGGGGAAGCCGCGAATCAGTTACAAAGATTTCTATTGTTTGCCTTTTTGCCCCGGCTGTGGTATACTCCCCGCCAGCAATAACCGGAGATTTATTACTGTGAAAGGAAACTGGACTTTCCCTGCTATTTGTGCCGCCGACCTGTTGGCGGAATGGAGATTTTTATGAACAAAGCAACACTTTACGGCATCGGGGTCGGCCCCGGTGACCCGGAACTTATGACCTTAAAAGCCGTCCGCATCCTGAAAGCCGCCGATGTGATCGGCATCCCCGTATCCGAACGCGGCGGTTTGGCAGATGCGACCGGCATTTCGACTTCCGAACGCGGCATTTCGGCAGATGCGACCGGCACTTCGGCTTCCGAACGCGGCATTTTGGCGGATGCGGCCGGCACTTCGGCTTCCGAACGCGGCGGTTTGGCTTCCGATTACGGCAGCACCGCGTTTGATATCGCATGCCGGGCCGTGCCGGAGCTGACGCAAAAAGAATCCTGCCGCCTCGTTTTCCCGATGACAAGAAATACCGAGCAAAGAAAAAAGGCATTTCAGACGAATGCGGCCCTGCTTCTTTCGTATCTTGCCGCCGGAAAAACCGTGGCCTTTCCGGTGCTCGGCGATCCTTCCATCTACTCCACCTATACCTACGTGAGCCGTCTGGTGGCTGCCGCTGGCTACCCGACGGAAACGGTTCCGGGGATCCCGTCCTTCGCGGCTGCGGCAGCCGCCGCAGGTCAGAGTCTCGGGGAGGATGATATGCAGATTCATATTTTCCCCGTACTCCGCTCAGAGGAAAAAGGGCAGACTTCCGCAGAATCCTCCCTCTCCGGGTCGGAAGATTCCTCCTCCCTGTGTTCCGCTCTCTCCCTCCCGGGGCGCAAGATCCTCATGAAAGGCGGCCGCTTTTCCGGACAGGTGCGCGATGTGCTCCTCGAAAAGAACCTCTCCGCCGTGATGGTGGAAAACTGCGGCATGGAAGGCGAAAAAATATACCGCTCTCCGGAAATATTTCCGGATCGGGCAGGATACTATTCTGTTATACTTATATGATGATTGATCGACAAAAGGTCATGACGCACAGACCCCCAGGTTCATAAATTCGAATGCAGGCATTCGATTCCGAAGTCAACGCGAAGCGTTCACTTCTGACCCTCTTGTCCCTTGTGTCATGTTTTCGCCTCCCGGATCATCGCGTGCAGCTTTGCGAGGGCTTCCCGCATGCCGCCCACCTCATGCACAAGCCCTTCCCGGACAGCCGCTTTTCCCACAAGAATCGTCCCCAGATCCTTCGTGAGCACGCCGGTATTCATCATAAGAAATTCCAGCCGGTCTTTCGAAGCCTGACTGTGAGCCGCAATAAAATTCAGTATGCGCTCCTGCAGTATCTTGAAATAATCGTAAGTCTGCTGTGCGCCGATCACCGTTCCGTTCATGCGCACCGGGTGTATAATCATGGTGGCCGACGGGACAATGAACGCATAATCCGTGGCCACGGCAATCGGCACGCCGATGGAATGGCTGTCGCCGATGATCAGCGATACGGTGGGCTTGCCGATCGTCGCGATCATCTCCGCCAGGGCCAGCCCGCAGGAGACATCTCCGCCGACCGTATTTAAAATCAGAAGGACGCCGTCCACGCGTGCATCGTCCGAGATACGCGCCAGCTGTGGCAGCACGTGGTCGTACTGTGTCGTCTTCATGCCGCCGGGCGAGGCTTCATGCCCCTCGATCTCGCCGATGATATTCAGCAGAAAAATGCGGCTGCCATCCCCCGAATGCTCCAGAACCGTCTGCCCGTAATCTTCAATGCTCTCCATGGATTCCTTTGCATCATCTCTGTTTTCGTTATTTTCGTTTGCCATATTCCCCCTCTGCGTGACTTCAAACGCTGCTATAAATAACCGCACCTGTTCACGGACATCTCTCCCGCATTTGCAAAAACTTCGACACAAATTTCATGGGAACGATACATTTCGCGAATTTTAGAAATCAAATCGGGAAGCGATTTCATTTTAAGTTCATTTATGAATGCCCGTAAACAGTAACATTATATCCAAATAAAATAAGGGCTATACCGCCCTTACTTTATGATTTACTCTTATTTTTTAATGTTTTCCTCCGAATCCTTCGCCGCAGAAGGAACATCGGAGACATCCTGTTCTTTCTTTCCCTCTTTCCGCACATTCCAGGATTCTTTTAAGTTTTCCAGCGCCTCCTGATATCTCACGGAAGTAGCGCCCGGGAAGGCTTTCATCAGCCTGCGCCCCCGGGTCTTCTCACTCAGAAGCTTCTGATATCTGGCTGCCATGCGATCGTATTCCTCGCGCTTTTTCTGAAGCTCAAGCAGGAACGACTCGGAATATTCGTCCATTTTCCCCGAAAACTTTTCTTTTCTCGCCGCGGATTCCGCTCTGTACTCTTCCCCCTTTAAAGTCATGCCGGACAGAAATTCATCGGTCTTCTCTTTCATATCCGCGCGAAGTTCATCGCTCTTTTCCTTCATATCGGTATAAAGCTCTCCGCTCCTCTCCTTCATGTCAGCATAAAACTCTCCGCTCTTTTCCTTCATATCCGCATAAAGCTCTCCGCTCCTCTCCTTCAGCTCTCCGCTCTTTTCTTTCAGTTCGTCCGCCGACCCCTTTGCGCTGATTGCGCCGGTCGCCACCCGCTCCCCGATCTCATCCGATAGCCGGTGGATTGCCGCAGCGGTGTCGTCGATCGCTTTGATTCTGCGGTTCAGCTTTAGAATGGTGCTCACCGTATCGCAGATATCCACCGCCATGGCCGCCGCAAAGACCCAGAATACCACAACGCCGGCCGGTTTCATAAGCCAGGCCACCAGTGTTTCCACCAGCGGATGCACATTTTGCATGATCAGTACACAGCCAAAGCCCCACATCAATGAAAATTCGAGACAAATATACCCATGCAAATTGAAACGGCGGCCGGAATAATCCCACCACTTGTCGTGAAACACTTTCTCCAGAACCAGGCCGGTCAGGTATTCCAACAGAGATGTCACGAACGCTCCGCCCAGAAACAGCAGCAGAAAATTGTCGCGCACGGGCGTCAAAAGCAGCACAACCGCGCCCATGCCCACCCCGTAGATCGGGCAGAGCGGCCCGTTTAAGAACCCGCGGTTTACAAATTTTCCCGTCTTTAACGCCGCGTAAGCCACCTCTGTGACCCAACCCAAAAATGCGTAGATAAA
Source organism: Lachnospiraceae bacterium (assembly GCA_021203205.1). Classification (GTDB taxonomy): domain Bacteria; phylum Bacillota; class Clostridia; order Lachnospirales; family Lachnospiraceae; genus SIG308. The sequence goes on from JAJQBQ010000050.1 coordinate 56,034, forward strand.
AAATATCCAGCCCCATTCATACAGTGATTCCAGCATATAACCGTCTCTCCTTTCCAAAATCGGCTTTCCGGCCGTTTTCCCTCTCCAAAACTGATCGTACGTCCTTAATCCCGGTATCCGATGCATGCTGTTACAGGACAACCCCCGGCCAAAGTGCCAAAAAAGGCAATGCCGGCTGGTCTTTCCCTGAAAGCCATGCATGTTACTATTCACCAAAACTGGAAGCAATGAAACATTGCAAATTGTCAAATTTCTGTCTATAATACCGCCAACACACAAGGCCTGCTTACCCGGAGAAACACTGTGATTTGACACAGGCAGGCCGTCACTGTTGTTTTACTGCCGTTTCCTGAAGACTCAAAAAAACAAGGGAGGAATGATCATGATACACTTTATCGTAAATCCATGCGCCGGTTCTTCCAGGGGGATACGCACCTTCCGAAAGCTGGAACCGGAGCTGATCCGATATCATTTATCTTATGACGTTATGTTTACGCAGTATCCCGGGCATGCATCGGAAGCAGCCGAACAGTTCTGCCGAACCCTGACAGCTCCGCAGATCGCCGTGCTCGGCGGCGACGGAACGATGCACGAGGTACTGGAGGGCATTCGGGCTGCCTGCCCTGCCGGGCACGCGCAGGTTTCTGACAGCGCCAAAGCAGATGCCAGCACCGAATATGCGTCCGCAGAAGAAACCGTGCCTGTGACGCTCATGTTTCTCCCCTGCGGATCGGGAAATGACTTCGCGCGCGGACTGCACCTGACAAAAGACCCGGCGGAATTTGCGCGGGCTCTCTCGATATTCTTTTCGGAGAAAACCGAAAGCCGTTCTTTCGGTCATTCCCGTACTGCCGGAAAATTCACAGGTCGTTCCTGCACCGCCGGAAAGCATTCCGGCCGTACTCACACCTCCGGGAAATATTCCGCCGCTTCTTCCGGCAGCAAAAACCCGCGCGTTCCGTCCCCGTCCCTGATCCGTCTGCGCTACGGCTGTGGACACACCCAGGGAGTCTCGCAGGGATTTTTTGTGAGCGGCGGCATGGGCTTCGACTCCTCCGTCACAGAGGCGATCACCATGTCACCTCTGAAAGGTCTCGCGAACCGGCTGCACCTCTCGACCCTCGCCTACCTGCTTCTGGGCATCCGACAGATCCTGACGGAGCCGCAGGCGCCGGCCCGCATTGTGGTGGATGACCGCAGGCAGTTAAAAACGGATCGACTCTTTTTCCTTTCCGCCCACAAAATGCGCTGTGAGGGCGGCGGATTTCCCTTTGCGCCGGATGCGGATCCCGCCTCGGATTCCCTGTCCGTCTGCATCTTCTACGGTATGAGCCGTCCGGCCTGCACGTGGGCGCTGTTTCTCTCGCTGTTTGGTCTTCACCGCTATAAACGCGGGGTCGCACTGTTAAATTGTAAGAAGGTGGAAGTGTTCAGCAAAACCTTCCGCAGCACACACACGGACGGCGAACCGCTGGGCTTCACAGATCACGTCTGCTTCACCGCGGGGGAAGGGGCAGGCGGCATCCGCCGGACAGCTTCCGGAATCTCCACTGCAGACAAAAGCGGAACGTCTTCTCCCCGCAAAGAAGATACCGCCGACATCCCGATTGATTTTCTTCTGACAGCATGTGAGTAACGCGAATAAAATCCCTATGACGCGTAATCCCGAATCAGATTCCGGATTTCCACCGCCACGCCGCCCTCCTCGTTGCTTTTCGCTACCCGGTCGGCGGCGCGTTTTACATCCGGCGACGCATTCCCCATGGCAATACCGATTCCGGCCGCCTGCAGCATGGCGATGTCGTTTCCGCTGTCGCCGAATGCCATGATTTCTTCCCGCCGAATGTCGGCGTGCTCCGCAAACTCCAGCAGCATGCGGCCCTTTGTCACATCCAAGCGTGTCAGCTCCATGTTTCCCACGCCGCCGGACACAGGCGCAAGCCCGTATTCCTTCGCAATCGCTTCGGTCTTCTCCCGTCCGAGATAACCTCCGTGGCCATCTCCGGGGAAATTAATTGTCAGCTTGTGGACATGAATTTTCTGTTCCATGAGGTAGTCTGTCAGGTGATCCACATATACTCTTGATCTTAAAATATATTCCTTCACCGGCTCCGGAATGTCAAGTTCCATAAACAACTGCCAGCTCCTGACGTCCGCATATGCCTGCCCGTTGCAGAACGCATCTACGATAATATTTAAATTCCCCAGCTTTCTCATCATGGGATAGATAACTTCATCCTCAAACGGATACTCGGTCAGAAGATTTCCGGCCCGCGGAATCCTCTTTAAGCTCTCCGGCGTAAGCATATAATCCGCAAGTTTCAGCTGTGCAAGACCGGAAGCCGCGGATGTTTCCTCCGCCTGATCCTGTGCGGGGACACTATTCTCCGGAATTTCATACAGTGCAGCTCCGTTACAGGTGATCACATGTCGGATTTCCGGAAGATCTTTCAACACACGCATCGCTCCCGCGTAATGCCTTCCGGTCACCGCAATCACCTGAAAACCCGCGCGCACGGCATCGGCCACCGCCCTGCGGTTCACCTCGGGAAGCGTCTTATTGTCCCTCAGCAATGTTCCATCCATGTCCAGTGCAATCAACCTTACCATTTTCCCTCCCATATACCGATAACATCCTCGTCCCATGCAGGAATCCATGCGAAGCATCTGTCCCTGTGCCCTTTTTGCCTTCACAGTACTTGGCTTTTACCGAATCTTTTCTTATGAAAACGGTCCCAGAGCACGGAAATCAGCGTCACCAGCCCGATCCCCAGAACCATGCCGATGGAGTCAATCATCACATCCCGGAAACTTCCGCTCCTGCCGCTGCGAAAGGTCTGATGCCATTCGTCCGTACAGGCGTAGAAAAAGCAAAGCATATATGTGACAAAGGCAATAACCAGCCGTATTTTTCCCATTCCGTTTTTCACAGGATTTGCTGCAGCCGCACACTTTTTTTCTTCTGTCCCGTCATACTCCACTGTTTTTAACCGGGTAGCCGGACTCTTTTTCCGTTGAATATTCGATAAGATCTCCCCCGCATACTCACTCACTGCGAGCGTACCGGTAATTCCCAGACAGGTGTACAAAAAAACATGCGCACATTTGCGCACAATCAGCTCTGTCATGTCGCGAATTTCCTGCGTCGGCGTCAGATCCAGCACTTCCTCGACGGTCTCTACGATCGCAACCACCGCGCTGCTTTTTTCGCTTGACGCTTCCGCATTATCATTGGAAAACAGAAAAATAACCACCATCACCGCAATCCAAAGCGCGGTGAAACATGCCGCTCTCACTCTTCGAATCATATTTTACCAGCCTCCGTTTTCTGCCGGTCGCCATTGTAGCACAGGAAGCAAATTTTTAACAGCCCCCGATGAAAAAAGTTTTCCACGAATCCGCACAGAGCAAACGCGGGAAACCGGACGGCAGGCAGACGAATATTCTGTTATTTTCTGCGCACAATACTCGCGTACTTTTAGAGTATTAATTTTCATATCCATTGATAGAATCTCTTCACAGTATCTGGCGGTTTGTTTTCCGTCTCCATACCGACGGCGAACCTTCAGATCATCGAATAGCCCGTTTTGCGGACATATTCAGAAAGGAGGTCATTTCATGACAAATCAGACACCTGCTGACAACACTGTCGCCGACAGACAGCTTTCCGAGCAGAGCAATCCATCGGATTTCCCGGTAACTTCCATAGATATCGGCAGACGGATTCAGGATTTGCTGGACGCACACCACATGTCCAAGTACCGTCTCTCAAAACTGACGGGCATCGACCAGACCGCTCTGGCGAACAACATCAGCGGGAAGCATATTCCCACGATCAGCAACATCGAGCGGATGTGTGACGCACTCGGCATCACGCTTGCGGAATTCTTCTCTGCAGAAAGCTGATATTCGGAAAGCTCCGGCTCACAGAAGCAGAGGCGGAGAATACGCCATCGAAGCAGGCACAAACGATTCGGAAAGCCCCCGGGTGCGCGAAAGCAGACCCGGGGGCTTTCAAAGGGTGGTATTATTCACAGACATCCTTCGTGAGTCGAAAAAAACCTTGCTGAGCAATGAAGAGAAATCGCTTCGCGATTTGTCTTCCGACGCAGACTTTTCGATTCACTTAAGGCCGACCGTAAATAATAACCGGAGGTGGCAGGGCTTTACAGCCTTGTCACCTTAATTTTTCTTATAAATTCCTGGTTATCTCTGGTCTGGTAGAAGAGGTTCATCACGGTCTCGAGCATATCGTCCTGACGGCTGGAATTTGACAGCCTGCGGATGATGTCGGATGCCTCGTTTTCCTCCCGTGTCATGATCAGATCTTCCCGTCTGGTGCCGGATTTTAAGAGATCAATTGCCGGAAAAACACGCCGCTCGCTAAGCTTCCGGTCAAGCACCAGCTCCATATTGCCGGTGCCCTTGAATTCCTCAAAAATCATGTCGTCCATACGGCTGCCTGTCTCAGTCAGTGCCGTCGCCAGGATCGTGAGGCTTCCGCCTTCCCGGATATTTCTGGCAGCGCCGAAGAATTTTTTCGGCATGTACAAAGCCGCCGGATCCAGGCCGCCGGAAAGTGTGCGTCCGCTGGGGGCAATCGTCAGGTTATAGGCTCTCGCAAGTCTCGTGATCGAGTCGAGAAGCACCATGACATCTTTCTTCTGCTCCACCAGACGCTTCGCCCTCTCAATCGTCATCTCGGACACCCGCTTGTGATGTTCTGGCAGCTCGTCAAAAGTCGAGTAGACGACTTCCACATTTTCCCCCTGGATTGCTTCTTTGATATCGGTCACTTCCTCCGGTCGCTCGTCGATCAGCAGAATGATCAGATGAATATCCGGGTAATTGACAGTGACCGACCGGGCGATTTCCTTTAAAAGTGTAGTCTTTCCGGCCTTCGGCGGAGATACGATCATGCCGCGCTGCCCTTTTCCCACCGGTGACACGACATCCACGATGCGCATGGCAAGATTTCTGCGGCTGGTCTCCAGGTAAATTCTCTCGTTCGGGAAGATCGGCGTCAGATCTTCAAAATGGGTTCTGTGTGCGGTCTCTGCCAGTGAGGCATTGTTCACCTCCTCCAGAAATGCAAGAGCGCCGAAGCGTTCTCCCTCCCTGCGGACGCGAAGCTTACCCCGCAGAAAATCGCCTGTCTGAAGATTGAATTTTCGAATCTGAGACGGGGCGACATAGACATCCTCCTCGCCCGGAAGATAATTGTGACAGCGGATAAATCCGTAGCCGTCCGGCATAATTTCGAGAATACCGCAGGTTTCCTCATCGCTCTCATAGGAAAATGTGCGGGTGCGGCGGGGCGGAGTTTCACCGCTCTCTTTCGTCTCACTCCCGGCCTCCTGCGCGTAGTCCCCGGCACTCCGGGCAGCCGATTCATCCCCTGCTCCGGCGGATTCGCCCGTCTCTTCCGAACCGCTTTCTTCAAATTCGCCGCCCTCGTAGTCTGCCGCTTCTTCGTCGGCTTCCTCGGGCTCTTCTTCCGCGGTCGCCGCATAGCTTTTCTGAAGCTCCTCCGCAGGATCCGTATACTCCTGGTGCAGTTCTTCTACGGGAGCGTAAACATCCACCTCATCCTCTTTTTCACGGTAGCTTTCCCGGGGACCTTCCTCGATCACGCCGCGCGTCCTGTATTCCGGAGTTCTTCTCTCGTACTGCCTCCGGGGACGATACGTTCTTTCCGCGGTCCCGTCATTTTCCGAACTTCGGGCATTGTCCGTCCCATACGGTCTTCGGGGGCGCCAGGTTCTTTCCTGGGGCGCGTCGCCCTCCCGGCTTCCGGTGTTTTCCGCCCCGTAGGTTCTCCGGGGGCGATACGTTCTTTCCGGCGCCGCATCGCTCTCCCGGTTCCCGGCGGGTTCCTCCCC
>JAJQBQ010000004.1:0-21615 GCA_021203205.1 Lachnospiraceae bacterium
AGATACATTAAATGTGAGCATAGAACAGGTGAAAGAATGGGTTGGGTCAACGCCATCATAAATTATAACCTGTAAGCAGGGGAAACAGCCAACGATTACAATCATTGAACGCTTGCGTGAATGCAAGTTTGACGATGGGTGAAAGCGAGGTGGAATTAAACGTGTGCCAGGCAATTCAGACGCTTAATCAGCGAGCAGAGGAAAAGGGACGAGAGACCGGACGAATTGAAAATCTTGTTCAGAACATCAGAAATTTGATGAAGAATATGGGATTGACCGCTGAACAGGCAATGGGCGTGTTGGATGTTTCCGATAGTGATCGAGATATGATTGCACCGAGATTTTAAGAGGTTTCTTTCCTAAGAAAATTTAGTTAAGCAGATTTAAAAGCTCCAATCAGGAATTATTTGATTCCTTGATTGGGGCTTTTTATGAGCGCATATTCAGCATTTCTTCCGATTTATCCAGAAGTTTTGCATCCACATCGAAAGAAAACTGTTTCGCAACTTCCTGATGGAGACTGGAAGTGCCCATGGAGATAAGGAATTGAAGCAACTTTTCCAGAGGAAATTTTCGTTCTCTTGAAAAGTCGCCCGTGGAAAGCCCGCAGTTCTGCGGGGATTGTGCGGCAGAGTTTATCTCGGCCAGGAGAGAACTCTTTACTTGATCTGCATAACTCATGTGTGACCTCCTTGAATTGGAATGGGGTTATATTTCCAAATTCAAGGGCCGTTTTTTGTTGATATATCAACGAAAAACGGCCGCACATTTTGAGGTATTTGTCAATTGCAATATTGTTAATTTTTTATAAATTTTGAGCTACTCCCCTTTGCGTAGGGAGGATAGCCGAATTAACTAAACGACATTGGTAGTGAATAGTGACCATAAACCCCTATTACAACATCAAAATGCAAATTAAAATATTGACAAACCGCACGGTACGGAAGTACAATAAGAATTGTATTAGTGCGTCTTTTGATTGGAGGAAGGAACAATGTACACAGAACATGAAATGAAAGCAGTGGATTTTGATACAATAGATGTTTTTGCCGATCTTGAATTCGCATCTGAAGGTGAGAACGGGGAAGATGAGTATTCAATTCGCCCGCATTACTCGGATAAATAGGAGAGAGAAAAAATCATGTATGTTGAGCATGAGGCGGAAGTCATTCCGTTCGAAGAAAACTGTGTATTTACAGCAAATGACGGTTCAGACAATCCGGGAGAGTCTTATTTTGATATTAAGCCGGATAGATCAGATTCATAGGAGATATTTGCAATGTACTACGAAAAATATAAAATGAACGTTGTGTCCTTTGACAATAAAGAAGTGTTTGCCTTCATAACTCCCACCGTATCGGAGAGCGATACTCACGATTACGAGGAACCGAAGTATGATATGTGAGGATGATAGATTATGTACGAGAAACATGAGATGAATGTTGTTGCTTTTGAGGAAAGCTGCGTGTTTGCGGATCTTGATGTGAGTGGTGGACCAGAGGGCGGAGTCGTGGAACATTCCGTTACTCCGGAGACCGGCGACAAGTGAAAGGCTGAATAATATGTATACAAAGCACGAAATGAATATAACAGCGTTTAATGAGAATGACGAATTCACTGGTTGCTGGGATGGAAGCATTATTGATGGGGATACAGAGGATCAATGGAGTCTTAAACCAGACCGGTCAGATTCATAATATGGAGGCGGCAAGATGTATATAAAATATACGATGGAAATCGTGCAGTATTGTGAGAATGATTTTATTGTCGTCAGCGGTTTGGACGAAGGCGCGGTTGAAGGGCCGGATCTTCCGGTTTTAGAAGATGACGAGTGATGAGGGAGAAAACTATGTATGAGAAACACAAAATAGAGTTTATAAGATTCGAGAATAACAGTGTGTGGGCGGGAGTTGAAGGCCCTACATTGTCTGTTGGAGAAGAGGAAGAACTGGGATGGCCAGACGAAGAGGATGGTGATAACTAATTATGTACGGAAAACATGAGATGGATATAGTCCGTTATGAAGAGAATGCCTATGTTATTGTCAGCGGAGTGGATGAAGGTTCTGTCGAAGTAGGGCCGGTACCGGTTTTGCCGGATGATGACTGATAGTAAGAAATTATTATGTACCAGAAGCATGAAATGGACATAGTCCGTTATGAAGATAATAGTGCCTCTGTCATGGCTCTTATATCAATGGGTCATGGGGAGAGCGAATGGAGCATCAAACCTGACAGATCGGATTCTTAACTGTCGGCGGAAAACGCAGCTGTTTGAAAAATATGATAAAAATTGAAAAAGACCTCTGTGGGAGATTTCCGGGATGTGAACCGGATGTTTCCAACAGAGGTTTTTTTGTCCTGACAAGCCGTACCCATTTCCCTGTTCTAATCCCATACTTAGCAACATAAACTAGGATAAATCATTCACGGACAAACCTTCAGGATATTTTATGTCAAAACGGGATGAGATTCTGCCGCTGTTTCCTTTAAAAGTTCGGGATTTGCTGTCAGCCGCGGAGATTGATTTCGACAAACTTAGCGAGATTCGCCTGCGGGTGAATCAGCCGGTGATGCTTCGGACAGGGCAGGGCGGAGAAATGTTTCTGGCCGAAAGGGCGAAAGCTCCTTTGCGCGTGACGGCGCAGGATATCCGGGATACGGTGGAACTGATCAGCCGCCATTCGCTCTACGCGTTCGAGGAAGATGTGAAGCGTGGCTTTCTCACGGTGCCGGGCGGACACCGGGTCGGTATTGCGGGGAGGGTTGTGCTGGACGGGGAGCGTGTGGCAGCGCTTAGGAATATTTCCTTTTTGAATATTCGGGTTTCCCACGAGGTGCGGGGGTGTGCGGAGGAGTTTCTTCCATATATTATAAAAAGAACGGTAATGAATTGCAGCAGTGCAACTCCATATGGATGTGATTCCCCGGAGGATGATTATGGTCACAGAACTCGACGACAGGGCGTAACTCCGTGCGGATGTGATTTTTCGGAGCAGCGCCGAAAATCGAATGCGGACGGAGGAATCGTCACAGAGGGTAAGAAAAATCTTTCGGATACTTGTCATACGCTTATCCTATCCGGCCCGGGCGGCGGGAAGACGACGCTGCTGCGCGATCTGGTGCGTCTTTTGAGTTATGCGGGGAAAAATGTTTCCGTGATCGACGAGCGCTCCGAGATCGCGGCCTGCTATCAGGGTGTGCCGGAAAATGACCTCGGGCCCCGGACGGATGTGCTCGACGGTTGCCCGAAGGCGGTCGGCTGCAGGATGGCGCTGCGAAGTCTTGCACCGGACATCCTGGCGGTGGATGAGCTGGGAGGCAGGGAAGATCTGGAGGCGTTATCCGAAGTAACCGCCTGCGGGTGCCGGATCCTTGCCACGATACACGCGAATGGCCTGGAAGATCTCCGGGCGAAACCGCTGTTTAAGGAAATGCGGGAGCAAAAAACGTTTGAGCGTTTTCTTGTGCGCATCCCCGCGGTGCCGGTCGGGCACAGAGGAGCCTGGCGGGTGGCGGACGAAGCGGGGGCGTGGATATTATAATTTTGACGCAAATCGGTTGTTTTGCTGAACGGTTGTAATTCTATAGATGTTTGGGTGTATCTGCTGAATGATTGTAATTCTATAGATGTTTGGGTGTGTCTGCTGAACGGCTGTAATTCTGTAGATGTTTGGGTGTGTCTGCTGAACGGCTGTAATTCTGTAAATGTTCGGGTGTGAGTTGATCAAACCGGGTGAAGCCTTTTGGACGAGAAAACCCGTGGGGAAAATTAGTGTAGTCGCTGCAGGGTTTTGGGACAGTGACTACATAAGGAGGTTTTATAGAGTTGAAACAGGCGGGACTGATACTTATTTTCTGCGCCTGCTGCGGTGCGGGTTTTCGCATGAGCAGGCTGCTCACCAGCCGCTGTGCGCAGCTTGGCACTCTGAAGCGCATCGTTATTATGCTGCGCGGCGAGGTGAAGCACAATCACTCGGACCTCACCGAGGCTTTCGCGGTGATTTCCGGGCGACTGAATCCGGGGGATGTTTTTCGAGGCTGGCTGGAGTTTCTGTGTGAACTTCTGCGAAAGCGGGACGGACGTACGCTGCAGGAACTGTTTGAGGAGTCCGTGGAAAAGAAACTGGGTACGGATTCGGATCTGAACCGCGCGGATCTGGAAAAGCTCTGCGGACTGGGTGAGAATCTCGGCTATCTGGATATCGGGATGCAGCTGGCCACCATGGATTTTTATCTGGAGCAGCTGGAAGCGGATCTCCGGGAGGCGGAGGGTCACTTAAAGGAGCAAAAGCGGCTCTGCCAATGTCTGGGAGTTGCAGGCGGCCTGTTTGTCGTGTTGCTTTTGATATGATGACGCCGGGGGCAGGATTTGGAACCCGCAAAACAGGAAAATGAGCGGAATCATCGGCTTTTATCTCTGGTGGTACCCGCGAAGCGGGCATGGGGGTTTCAGAAATTTACGGGGGTTGGAGTAGCTTTACCTGGATTCCGGGAAAATGTGTATGTCAGGATTTTTGGAAGTTTAAATCATGTGACGGGGGAAACATGGATGTAAATCTGATCTTTAAGATCGCGGCAGTCGGAATTCTGGTTTCCGTGATTTCGCAGGTTCTGAGGCAGAGCGGGCGGGAGGAACACGCGTTTCTGGTGGCCCTCGCCGGGCTGTTGCTGGTGTTGTTCTGGATTGTTCCCTATATCAATGAACTGTTTGAGGAGATTCAATCCATGTTTTCGCTGTAGGACGATCGTGTGACACAGGTGTCAGAAAGTTCCAGGGTGAACGCTTCACGTAACAGTGAGGCGTGGTGTCGGGGATTTTTACCCAGGTATCCGTATGCGGATAGAAAGAGGACCCGGTGACAGATGAGTGTTTTTCAGATTTCAATTCTCGGCGTGGCCGCCGTGCTGTTGGCGGTTCAGCTTTCCGGCGTCCGGCCGGAGTACGGCGTGTACTTAAGTGTCGCCTGCGGCGTGCTCATTTTTGCCTGGTCGCTGGACCGGGTACAGGCGGTGATCGAAATGATCGGTGAATTTGTGAGTGCCGCGGGAATGGACAGCGCTTACCTTACGATCATTTTAAAGATCACAGGCATCGCGTATCTGACGGAATTTTCCGCGGAAATCTGCCGCGACGCGGGGTACGGGGCGATCGCCGGGCAGATTCAGATTTTCGCGAAGCTCACGATTCTGGCGGTCAGCACGCCGATCCTCATGGCACTGCTGGAACTGATCCAGACGTTCGGGTAAGAGAGATAAAACATCAGATAGAGCCGGAAAAGAGGCGCGAGAAAACGGGGCGGAAAGTTGAGATTCAAAACATAGGGTAACGGAAAGAGGTTAAGAAACAGGGAAAAGAAAGAGGTAAAAAAGACCAAAGGAGGATAATCGGAGAGGATAATTGGAGAGGATCATTGGAGAGGATCATTGGACGGAAGGCTTGTATTATCGAAAAGAAAAGTTTTCCCGACAGAAAATCGCCGGACAGAACAGGAGGGGTTGTGAAGATGCGGTACGTCTTTCGAAGAACAGAATGGTGTCTGCTTGTCTTTCTTGTAATATTCCTGTCTCCGTCCGTCTGCCGTGCCACAGAAAATTCTTACGAGATATCCGACCTCGAGATATCCGACCTCGAGATATCCGATCTTGAGATTTTCGACCTCGGTATTTCCGATCTCGGAATATCCGATCTCGAGATATCCGGCCTCGAGATTACCGATATCGAGATTTCTACCCTTGATATTTCCAAACTCGAGATTACCGACCAGGATATTTTTGATCTCAATATTTCCTACTCCGATGCGGAGGAATCCGCCTATGATACGATTGTCGACGAATTCGATTTTTCCGGTCTGGACGAGTTCCTGGGGGATAATTTCACGGAGGAGGATTTCTCTTTTGCCGGGCTTCTGTCGGAGCTGATTTCCGGGGGCGGGACGAAGGTGCTGGGGGATTATGCAAAGAAGGCATTGCGCAGCGCCCTGTCGGACATGGATACGCAACGGATGACAGCCATGAAAATTCTGTTTCTGGGGATCACGGCGGCGCTGTTTGCGATTCTGGCGGACATCTTTGGCGGAAGTCAGGTCGCCGACACGGGATTTTTTCTCACTTACCTGATGCTGGTCACGGTTTTGCTTGGCGCATTTTCCGTGATTTCGCAGATCGGGGAGAATGTGCTGGAAGCAATTCTGAGTTTTCTTAAGGTGCTGCTTCCGACGTATTTTCTGGCGGTCGGTCTTTCCGGCGGACAGACTCAGGCGGTGGCTTTTTATGAACTCACGATCGGGGTCATCGCGTTTGTGGAGTGGATTTTTCAGAATTTTCTCCTGCCGGCGGTGAACCTGTACCTGATGATCGCGCTGGTCAACGCCCTGGCGGAGGAGGATGCGCTGTCGCGTTTTGCGGGGCTTTTGCGGACGGTTATCGAGTGGACTTCCAGGATTTTGTTCGCTGCGGCCACGGGCCTAAACGCGATCCAGGGGCTGGTGCTTTCTTCCGCGGACAGCCAGGCTGTGTCCGTGGTTCAGAAGCTGGTGGGGATGATCCCGGGGATCGGCGCGGGGGCCGAGACGGTCACGGAAATCTTTATGGGCGCCGGCCGGGTGATAAAAAACGGGATCGGCGGCGTGGCGCTGATTCTGCTTGTGGCGATCGCGCTGGTTCCGGTGCTGAAACTGTGCCTGTGCTATTTCCTTTATTTGGTGATGGCGGCTTTTCTGCAGCCCATCGCGGAACCACGCTTTACCGGCTGCCTGCAGTCCGTGGCGGAGGGCTGCGGCCTGGTGATCCGGGTGCTGGTATCGGCAATCCTGCTTTTTATGGTCACGATCGCGATCATCTGTATGAGCACCGGGTGAGGGGAAGAATTTATGGACGGCATCAGGGAGACAATCCGAAATCTGGCGGCGTTTTTTGTGCTGTCGACGGTTTTATTGCGGCTTTTGCCGGGAGAATCATACGCGCGATATCTGCGCTTTTTCTTGGGACTGCTGCTGGTGATTTCGCTTTTGCGGCCTCTCGTGTCCGCACTGTCTTCGGAGGATCTGTTTGCGGAAGTGCTGAATATGAGCGCGGAAGCATTCGGCGGGGATTTAGAAGATGGCATTGGGATTTCCTCCGGTGGGGAGTGGGAGACTGTCCTGGCGGCGTATCAGGGGGAAATACAGGAAATGATCGACGGTCAGATCACAGACCTTGGAGTTTGTGTGACCGACATTTCCGTGGACAGCAGCGGAGAAATTCTCACATTTAAAATAATAAAAACGGGGAGTGAAGCGAGTGGAGGCACAGGTTTATCCGCAACGGAGAGCGGAGCAAACGGAGGCGCGGGCGCATCCGCAACAGAAAACAGTGTAGACGGGGGAACCGGCGCATCCGCAACAGGAAACAGTGTAGACGGGGGAACCGGCGCATCCGCAACAGGAAACAGTGTAGACGGAGGAACCGGTGCATCCGCAACGGAAAACGGCGCAAACGGCAGTACAGATGGATCCGGGATGTACGGGGAAACGTCAGATGAAGGCAAAAATGCGGCAGAGGGGGATACGGCGGCAGTGAGAATTGAGATCCCCGTGATTTCTGTTTTCGCGGGGGCCGTGGAAGAAAATGTAGATCGCAGTGAAAATGAAATGAAAAACGGCACAGGAAATGGAAACGAATCCGATGCGGAAGCCCAAGGTAAGGGAGGGACGCTGTCCGACAGCGGAATCGCAGAACTTGTCCGGACGAGAATCGCCGAATATTGTGGAATCTCTGAGAATTTTGTGGAAGTGATCATGGAATCACAGGAACGGAAGTGAAGTTGGGATCACAGGAACAGAGGCGAAAATGGGATTATAGGAGCGGAGGAGAAAATGGGATCGCGGGAACAGAGGAGAAAATGGGATCGCAGGAGCAAAGGAGAAATAGGGATCACATGAGCGGAGGTGAAAATGAGATTACAGGAGCAGGAGAGAGAATGGGATAAAAGGAGCGGAGATGAAAACGAGATTACAGGAGCGGAAGTGAAGCTGGGATCATGGGAGCGGAAGTAAACATGGAATCATAGAACAGGATGGGGGCAGGAAGAACGTGTCATTCAAAGATTCAATCCGGGATATTTGCAGAAAAATCGGAATCGGGAGGCTGCTTCTGATCGGCGCTGCCGGGGTGGTTCTTATTTTATGCTCGCTGGATTTCGGCAGCATTTTTTCGGATAATACGGAAAACCAGACGAATCAGAGCGGCGAAGCGGATGCCGCAGGCCAGTCTTCGGGTACGGATTCGTCCGGTTCGGGCGGAACCGGGGGCACAGGCGGCACCTCGGGCACGGCCGGTACGGCGGGGGTGGATGGAACATCGGTCAGCGAATCGGCACTTACGGATATTTATGATGCCGCCGCGGAAGAGTCATTAAGCATGCAGGAGCTGGAAGCGCGGCTGGAGGAACGCCTTGCCGGGCTTCTCTCGCAGATTGCCGGGGTGGGCGAGACGGAGGTGATGATCGTACTTTCTTCCGGCGTGGGGAAGGATATTCTGAAAGACGAGACATCATCGAAGGATGAAGTGACGGAAGCCGACAGCGCCGGCGGGAGCAGGCAGAGCGTAAGTTTTGACCAGTCGGAAGACACGGTTATGGACAGCGCGGAAGGCTCATCCGCGCAGACTCCCTATGTGCTGAAATATCTCGCGCCGGAGATCACCGGGGTGGCGGTGGTGGCCGAGGGCGGCAGCGACGCGGGCATTGTCGCCGAAATAACGGAGCTTGTGGCAGCGCTGTTTGGCATTGACGTGACGCAGATCTCGGTGGCGGGGATGAACTGACACAGATCTCTGTGGCAGAAATGAAGTAACGCAGATCCTGGTGGCGGGGATGAGGTGACTCTGATGTCATACTTTCTTCGCGACCCTCATAGAATAAAAAGAAATAAAACAGGAAACTATAAAGAAAACGCGCGAAAGCGCCGGGATGAGGTGAAACATGAAAATATCCACAGTGTTTCAGAAAAAAGAAAAAAACAGTGCCGGGGAGGAAGAAAAAAAGCCTTCCGGTGGGAAGATTGGGAGAAAACTTCGCAGGAACCGCATGATCATCACGGCGTTTGCGATCATGATCGCCGTGGCAGGTTATCTCAATTACGCGGATCGCATCGACAGCACGCAGGGGGCACAGACGGAGGATTCGGAGGCGGCGAACGCGGCTGCCGATGCCGTTTATGGGGATGACACACTGCTCGGTTCGGACGGGGACATCGAAAGCCTGGACGTGGATTACGATCTGGTGCTCTCGGAGGATGACCTGCTGGAAGAGGTCACCGAAACGGAAACCGCGGGAGACAAGGACGGTACAGGCACAGAATCCGGGGAAACGGATGAAACGGGGACAGGAACGTCTGAAGAAGCGGGAGAAAACGAAGCGGGAGAATCCGGCGATACATCGACAGACGAATCCGGCGGAGAGAATACGGCGAACGCGGAGGGAACCACGGCCGGGACGGACACGGCGAACGCGGACGGAACCGCAGCCGGGACGGACACGGCGAACGCGGACGGAAGCGCAGCCGGGACCGACACCGCGGACGGGGCGGACGCCGCCAGCTCCAATGTCGGCGAAAGTCTGTTCGTGAGCAGCACCGGCGTGCTCACCTTTGTGGCGGAGGCCAAACTCTCCAGAGAACAGGCCCGCGCGAAATCCAAGGAAACGCTCCTGGAAATCGTGGATAACGATGCGCTCTCCGAAAGCGCGAAGCAGAGCGCCATCGATGCTATGGTAGAGCTTTCCGAGATCGCCTCCATGGAGGCCGCCACGGAAACACTTCTTGCGGCGAAGGGATTCACAAACGCCGTCGTCACCATTCAGTCGGATTCCGTGGATGTCATTGTGAACGCGGAACAGCTCTCGGACAGTGAGCGCGCGCAGATTGAAGACATTATCACACAGAAAACGGGCATCAGCGTGACAAATATCACGATTGTGCCGTTAAGAGAGAGCGAAGAATAAAAAACCCGTTGCAAAGAGAAGCGAATTTCGTTATAATACCGAAAAATCATTCCGCCGCAGGTAACAATAAAAACGGCACGGAAATCAGACGCGTGAGAACCGGATGTGAAGAACCGGACGCGTGAAAACCGGGTGTGTGAAGAACCGGACGCGTGAAAACCGGGTGAGCGAAGAACCGGACGTATGAAAACCGGATGTGAAGAATGACACGTCTGAAACGCCGGACATACGACAGATCGGACACGCGAACAGCCGGCCAACGTGAGACTGCGGGGGCGCGAAACAGGAGGATATTCGGATGGAAGAGAGAAGTACACATAAAATATACGAAGAAGGAAACGTAGGTGAGGTGCGCATCGCGGACGATGTGGTCGCCGTCATCGCGGGGCTTGCGGCCATGGAAGTGGAAGGCGTGGCGGCCCTGCCGGGAAATGTCACGGCGGATCTGGTTGCGAAGCTCGGCATGAAGAACCTGTCCAGAGGCATTCGCATCGACATGACCGATGATTCGGTCAGCGTGGACCTTACGCTCATCTTAAATTACGGCTACAGCATCGTAAATGTAGCCGGAAAGGTACAGGAAAAAGTAAAAAGCGCGATTGAGACCATGACCGGCATCACGGTGAAGGAAGTCAACGTGAAGGTGGCCAGCGTAGAAGTTAAGGACAAATAGGCGCGAAACGAGGAAGATTATGAACCGAAGAAAGTTACGGGAGGCAGTTTTCTGCCTCCTATATTGCCGTCAGTTCTACCCGGCTGCGGAGTTTGAGGAGCAGATGGAACTGTTCCTCGATCATTTTTCCGCCGCCATCGGGGATGAACCGCCGCTTTTTGCGGCCATGGAAGAGGCGGACAGGGAAGAGATCGAAAGGAAAATCCGCGGGATCGGCGAGCAGACACGCGTGATCGACGCGGCCATATCTCAGGCATCGCGCAAGTGGACCATCGACCGGATCGACCGGATCGACCTGGTCATTTTAAGGCTGGCTTACTACGAGATGGCGATGGACGAGACCGTCCCCGCGAAGGTTGCCGTGAACGAGGCGGTGGAGCTGGCGAAAAAATACGGGCAGGACAACTCCCCGGCATTTATCAACGGGGTGCTGTCGAACCTGATGCAGCAGCTCGAACAGAAAAGTCAGGCGGATACTTAAGACGGTACAGGCATAAAAGCAGTGACGGCAGGATACGGTGCGAAACTCAGGCGGTATCGGTCGGAGCGGACGGTGACCGAAAAAGGGTGACCGTGGTCAAATCGCCGGATGCTGACGGAGAGGCGGTATCAGTCGGCGCGTACGCTGACCGGAAAACGATCGTCGGGAATTGAAGGCAATTGAAAAGAGCGACCGGCCGGAGCGGGGACACATATGGCGAGCGTATATACAGTCAAACAGATTAATTCCTACATCCAGTATATGTTCACGCAGGATTTTGTGCTTGCGAGGGTCTGCGTGAAGGGCGAGGTGAGCAATTTAAAATACCACACCTCCGGACATATCTATTTCTCCCTGAAGGATGAGAGCGGCGTTCTGGCCTGTGTCATGTTTGCGAGAGACAGGAAGGGCCTGAATTTTCGCATGGAGAACGGACAGAGCGTGTCCGTGTCCGGCTCCATCCGGGTGTATGAGAGGGATGGAAAATATCAGCTTTACGCGAGAGAGATCGTTTCCGACGGGGGAGGCGATCTCTATCGTCAGTTTGAGGAAAGAAAGGCAAAGCTGGCCGAGATCGGCCTGTTTGAGGATATTTATAAGAAGCCGATCCCGAAGTACGCGACAAAAATCGGCATCGTGACGGCGGCAACGGGGGCGGCGATCCAGGATATCTGCAATATCGCGGCCAGGCGGAATCCGTACGTGGAACTGTATCTCTATAATGCTCTGGTGCAGGGCGAGGGCGCGGCGGCCAGCGTGGCGAAGGGCATCCGTGCGCTGGACGCGATGCATTTGGACGTGCTGATTGTGGGCCGGGGCGGCGGGTCCGCAGAGGATTTGTGGGCGTTCAACGAGGAAGAGGTGGCTTACGCCATCTTCGGCTGCGGGACGCCGGTGATCTCCGCAGTCGGGCACGAGACGGACGTGACGATCGCCGATTTTGTGGCGGACAGACGTGCGCCGACTCCGTCGGCCGCGGCGGAACTGGCGGTGTTTGAATATGAAAAGTTTGCCGAACGGCTTGCGGAGGCGGAGCGGAAGCTTTCCGCCGGGCTGCGGCGGTCTGTGAATCTTTCGCGGGCCCGTGCGGATGCGCTTGGCGCCAGGCTGGCGGCGAGAAATCCGGCGCACCAGCTGGCGGCCCGCAGGCAGTACCTGGACACGCTCGCGGCAAGGCTTGGGGCACTAAGTCCCATCTACATTATCCGGGAGCGCAGACAGCAGCTGGACACGTTAAGGATGCGGCTTATGGGCGTAAGCCCGCAGTATCAGATCGATGTCCGCACGCAGCAGCTGGATGTGCTGGCCGAAGAGTTTGAAGACAGAATCCGGGAGATGATCAGCGAAAAAAGGCAGCGCCTGCTGTTGGACGCTCAGAAGCTGGACGACCTGTCCCCACTGAAGCGCCTGAGTCAGGGCTACGTCTTCGCGGAAGACCGGGACGGAAAACCCGTGGGAAGCACGCTTGCGCTGGCACCGGAGGACGAGCTGAAGATTTATTTTAAGGACGGAACCGCGCTGGCGAGGGTGGAAGAAGTGGACGTATATTCAGAAGATAAATTATGAATCGGGTATGCCGTGTTGCGTTAAAAAGTCAGGATACGGGAGACAGGAGGAGTTTGGATGGCTAAGAAAAGTCCGGTTTCGGAACCGGTGAAAGAGGAAAAGAAGGATAATTTACCGGAAGCGGAGGCGGAAAATTCGCGCGGCCCGGCCGTATCGGACGACCCTTATGCGGATGCCTCCCTGGAAGAGATTTTTGATCATCTCGAGGAGACACTCGCGAAGATGGATTCGCCGGACATTCCCCTGGAGGAAGCGTTTTCCCTCTATGAAAAGGGCATGAAGATGGTGGCCGCGGCTGACGGGAAACTGAAAAAAGTGGAGCAGAAGCTGACGGTGATCAATCAGGCGGCCGACAGCGTGGATGAATGACAGAAAGCAGGAAAATGGAATTTAAAGAATTACAGCGAAAAAAAGCGAAGGAAATAGATGATATTCTGCGCCGGTATCTGCCTGCGCCTGCCGGAGATCAGGCGGTGTGCATGGAGGATATGGCTTACAGCGTACTCGGCGGCGGGAAGCGGCTGCGGCCGATGCTGATGCGGGAGACGTGTGCCCTGTTTGCGGAGGACACATCCGTGGCGGAGCCTTTCATGGCGGCCATTGAGATGATCCACACCTATTCGCTGATTCACGATGATATCATGGATGATGACGATGAACGCCGCGGAAGACCGACGATCCACGCAAAATACCGGGAGATGTTTTCGACCCGGCATGCCGAAGAAGCGGGGCGGGACAGCGCAGGTGAATCCTGGAAATACGGCGCGAGTATGGGAATCCTTGCGGGAGACGCGCTGCTCACGTACGCGTTCGAGATCATGGCGGACGCGGCGGGACAGGAGTCGGAAGCGGCATTGCCTGTCCGGCCAGGACAGTCTGCGGAACCGGGGGCGAAAGACGCGGAACAAACCCGGGAGAATGCGGGATCGTCGGCGGAAAACGCGGCTTTGGTCGAAGGGCGCATGGCCCGCGCCGCCGCGAAAATCCGCGCCATGTCCCTGATCGCGAAGAAGGCCGGCGTATATGGCATGGTCGGCGGACAGGTCATCGATGTGCAGAATGTCGGCACGGATATGACGGCGGAGCAGGTGAAAAATATCAATGAACTGAAAACATCGGCGCTGATCGAGGCCTCCATGATGGCCGGTGCCATTCTGGGCGGCGCGGACGACGCCTCGGTCGGAAACATCGGGCGGGCGGCTTCCATGATCGGCCAGGCCTTTCAGATCGAGGACGATATCCTCGACGTGACGGGAAATGCCGCTGACCTGGGAAAGCCCGTGGGAAGCGACGACAAAAATGATAAAAACACTTATGTGCGCATCTACGGTCTCGAAGAGTGCGGACGCATGGTGGCGGAGCTCTCGGAGGAGGCGATCCGCATCCTGCAGAGCTGCAATTTCAGGCGGGAGCCGGACGGATTTCTGGAGGAGCTGCTGCGGAGCCTTGTGAACCGCGACCGCTGACAGAACTTCTGTGGTTTCCTTCAGATTCTGAACGGATGATAAAGGAAAGCAGTTCACGGGATGGATTCCCGATGGAAATGTATGCATGAGAAATGAGAAAATAACGAGTTCGAAGTTGAAATATTTCGATATAAATTCTGACAGCGCTTCCGACATGTTTGGGCAGCTGTTATGAAAAAATGCATGGAAAAAGTATGTTATTAGATGAGATTAAGAAAGAAAATGACATAAAGAAGATAGCCCCGGAGAATTACGACCGGCTGGCTGCGGAGATTCGCACGTTTCTGACGGAGAAGATCAGCGCGACCGGCGGACATCTGGCCTCAAACCTGGGCGCGGTAGAACTGACGATGGCACTGCACCTGGCGCTGACGCTGCCGGAGGATAAGATTGTATGGGATGTGGGGCATCAGGCCTACACCCACAAGCTGCTTACCGGGCGCAGGGAAGGTTTTGAGCACCTGCGTTCTTACGGCGGTATGAGCGGTTTCCCGAAGCGGCGGGAGAGCGAGTGCGACAGTTTCAATGTCGGCCACAGTTCCACGTCCATTTCGGCGGGGCTGGGGCTGGCCGAGGGGGACAGACTGGCGGACCGTGACGGCCTGGTGGCGGTGGTGATCGGCGACGGGGCCCTGACCGGCGGCCTGGCGCTGGAGGCGCTGAACAATGTGTCCGAGCACAAGGGCCCGTTCCTGATTGTGTTAAATGACAATAAGATGTCCATCGCAAAAAATGTGGGCGGTCTCTCCCGTTACTTAAGCAACCTTCGCGGAAGTACTGCGTACAATGACCTGAAGGTGGGCGTGGAAAACAAACTTCACGGGATTCCGAAGTACGGCGACAGGATGGTGCGCCAGCTCAAGCGCATGAAGGATAACCTGAAAAAAATGTTTGTCCCCGGGATGTTTTTTGAGGATCTGGGCATTACTTACCTGGGCCCGATTGACGGGCATGATGTCGCGGGCATGACGCGCATCTTTTCCTCCGCGAAAAACATCGACCACCCGGTGCTGGTACATGTGATTACGGAAAAGGGCCGCGGGTATAAGTACGCGGAAGAGCGGCCGGATAAATTTCACGGTGTGGAGGCGTTTGACGTAAAAACCGGCGCCCCCGCAAAGCCGAAAAAGGATCTGACCTATACGGAGGTTTTTTCGGAGAAGCTGCTTGCGCTGGGGATAAAGCACCCGGAGCTGGCAGCCATCACCGCGGCCATGCCCGATGGAACGGGCTTAAAAAAGTTTGCGAAGGAATTTCCGGAGCGGTTTTATGACGTCGGTATCGCCGAGGAGCACGCAGTGACCTTTGCCGCGGGCCTTGCGGCGGCGGGAATGCACCCGGTGGTGGCCATCTATTCCTCTTTTTTGCAGCGTGCCTACGATGAAATTCTGCACGATGTCTGCATCCAGAACCTGCCGGTCATCTTCGCGGTGGACCGCGCGGGGCTGGTGGGCGAAGACGGGGAGACACACCAGGGGGTATTTGACCTTTCCTTCCTGCGTTCCATCCCGAATATGAACATTTTCGCCCCGAAAAACGGGGAGGAATTGAAGCGGGCGCTGATGTTTGCCGTGGATTTCGCGGGCCCGATCGCCATCCGCTACCCGAGAGGCGCAGTTTCCCGCTGTTTTGAGGAGGAAACCGCGGAGATTGAATTTGGCAGAGCCGAGGTACTCTACGCCGGCCGGGACGTTGCCCTGCTCGCAGTGGGCAGTATGGTGGAGACGGCGGAACGTGTCAGGCAGAACCTGGCGGCGGAGGGCATCCGCGCGACGCTGGTCAACGTACGCTTTGTAAAACCCTTCGACGAGGAACTCTTCACGGAACTCGCCGGGACACACACGCTGTTCGTGACGATGGAGGAGAACGTCTACAACGGCGGATTCGGCGAGGGCGTTGCCAGGTTTGTGCAGAGCGGCAGACTGGCGGTGGAAGTGCTGCCGGTTGCCATCCCGAATATGTTTGTGGAGCACGGGGCGACCGGTGTTCTGAAAAAGGTCACCGGGATCGACCCGGAGAGCGTGACAAAGCGTGTGCTGGAACGGGTGAGGGAAAAGTAAAAGATTGTACAGGATTTTGACGCGGGAAAACCGGAGAAAATGCCGTACAGGATTTCATTGCGTGAGGGTTGCAGACAGCGCTGTACAGGATGTGTATCAGGAAAACCGGAGAAAATGCCGTACAGGATTTCATTGCGTGAGGGTTGCAGACAGCTCTGTACAGGATGCATACCAGGAAAAAAGGAGATACTGTTGTACGGCATGTGGAGTGGAAACAGATGAAAGAACGGTTGGATGTTCTGCTGGTGAAAAAGGGTCTCGCGCCATCCAGAGAGCAGGCGAAGGCGACGATCATGAGCGGTATCGTGTTTGTCGCCGGGCAGCGCGAGGATAAAGCCGGGGCGATGTTCGATGAAAATGCCCAGATCGAGGTGCGCGGCCAGACTTTAAAATATGTGAGCCGCGGCGGTTTAAAGCTGGAAAAGGCGATGTCCGCGTTTGCGCTGGATTTGCGGGATAAGGTCTGCATGGATGTGGGCGCGTCGACGGGCGGGTTCACGGACTGCATGCTGATGAACGGCGCAAAAAAGGTATACGCGGTGGACGTCGGCTACGGGCAGCTGGCCTGGAAGCTGCGGCAGGATCCGCGGGTCGTCTGCATGGAAAAGACAAATATCCGCTACGTAACGGCGGAGCAGATCGAGGAGCCCGCAGAATTTGTCTCCATCGACGTTTCCTTTATCTCCCTGACAAAGGTGCTGGGGCCGGTGCGGGAGCTCATGACGCCGAACGGCGAGGTCGTCTGCCTGATCAAGCCCCAGTTTGAGGCCGGGCGGGAGAAGGTCGGGAAAAAGGGTGTCGTCCGGGATAAGGCGGTTCATCTGGAGGTGATCCGCGGGGTGATCGCCTATGCTTCGGCGAACGGTTTTTGGCCCCTGCACCTGGATTATTCCCCGGTGAAGGGACCGGAGGGGAATATAGAATATCTGCTGCATCTGAGAAAAAGTGCGGAAAACGTGCCGGAGAAATCCGGCGCCCCGGAGGAAAATGAGAAACAGCCGGAGGAGTCCGGTTCCGCGACGAAAAATGAGAAACGTTCGGAAAAATCCGGTATCTCAGGTGGGGATGAGAAACAGCCGGAGGGGTCCGGAGCTCCGATAAGCGGGGAAGGGTTATCGGAAACGGCTCCCGAAGAGGTGGTGGAGTTATCTCACATGGCGCTGGATAAGGGATAGGCTTAAAAAGGAAAGAGGACGGTGTGAATCATTTTTTTATCATTGCGAACCCGGAGAAGGGGGAGTCGGTCGCGGCGGCCGAACAGGTGGCGGCCTATATCGGTGAGCGCGGCGGAAATTCCGTCTTAAGTTTCCGGGAGGCCGCGGTCGGCGGGACTTATCTCTACACGGATCCGGCGCAGGTGCCGCGGGATACGGAGTGCATTATCGTCGTGGGCGGCGACGGTACGCTCCTGCAGGCTGCGGGCGACCTGTACGGGCTCCATATACCGTTTATCGGGGTGAATTACGGCACGCTGGGGTATCTGGCCGAGATCGACCGGGCCCATGTGGACGGCATGGTCGACCGGCTGATGGCGGACAGATATTCCACGGAAGAGCGCATGATGCTTCGCGGCCGCGTGATCCGGGGCGGGCAGGTGCTCGCGGAAAATGTGGCGTTAAATGATATCGTCGTCACAAAATCCGGCCTGCCGAAGGTGCTGGAATTTCCGATCCGCGTAAACGGCAGCGTACTTACCACATATCTGGCGGACGGCATTCTGCTGTCTACGCCCACCGGCTCTACGGCCTACAACATGTCGGCGGGCGGCCCGATCGTGGAGCCCCAGGCGGAACTGATCCTCCTCACGCCGATCTGTCCGCACACCTTAAATAATCGCAGCATTATTTTTTCGAAGGAGGATGAGATCGTTCTCACGATGCCTGAGCGGGAGCGGCGCGGCGAAGAAGTGCGCCGCTATCTGTCGTTTGACGGCACGCGGGACGTGGAGCTCATCGGCGGGGATAAACTCATCGTCACGAAGGCGAGTACGACGATCCGTCTCGCGAAAATCCGCACACGCAGTTTTCTGGATGTATTGCAAAGGAAGATGAATCAGCGATGAAAGACAGCAGGCAGAAATGTATTCTGGAACTGATACAAAAGTATGAGATCGGCACCCAGCACGAGCTGGAACAGCGCCTGGATGAGGTGGGCTGTCACGCGGCGCAGGCCACCATCAGCCGCGATCTGAAGAGATTAAATTTAAAGAAGGTGACCCTGCCGGACGGACGGCAGAAATATGTGCAGCAGGCGGATGAACCTGCAACGGACGAGAAATACATCCAGGTGCTGAAAAACGGCTACCTGTCCATGGATCAGGCCATGAATCTGGTGGTCATCCGCACGGTGCCCGGCATGGCGATGGCGGTGGCCGCGGCGTTGGACCACCTGCCGTTGGAAGGCGTGGTGGGCTGCATCGCGGGGGACGACACCATCATGTGCGCCACGAAGAGTGTGCAGAACGCGGCAGGGCTGATGAAGCAGATGAAGGAGCTGCTGTAAGCGGCGCTCCGGCGGGAATGTTTCGTGTTACGGAAGACAATGCCTTGCGTTTTCTGCGGGAGCAATCCGGGGTGTCATAGTTTGCACGCCCAACATCCATTTTCGAAATCACGAAAATGGGTTTTTGAAAGAAGCAGATCCGGTAAAGCGGAGAGAAAAAGAAAGACGATAAAAGGGAAAAACGAAAAAAACGAAAGGAAATAAGAAAAGCGGAGAAACGGGAAAGAAAGGAGAAGAAAATTTGCTGAAAAACCTATACGTGAGAAACCTCGCCCTGATCGACGAGGCTGAGATAGATTTCGAGGGCGGGCTGAATATCCTGACCGGTGAGACCGGCGCGGGAAAATCCGTGCTGCTGGGCTCCATAGGCATCGCGCTGGGCGGAAAAGTGCCGAAGGACATCGTGCGCGATAAAAACCGTCCGGCGCTGGTGGAGCTTACCTTTGAAGTCCCCACGGACCGTCTCGCAGCCCTGGATATTTACCCGGAGGACGGCCGGATTGTGCTGTCCAGGCGCATCCGCGACGGCAAGAGCAGTGTGAAGATTAACGGGGAGACCGTGTCCATGGCGACTCTGCGCGAGGCCTCCGCGCTGCTGATCGACATTTACGGGCAGCACGAACACCAGTCGCTGACGAATCTCACAAAACAGATGGAGATTCTGGACGGCTGCGGCGGAAGTGCGCTGAAGGATGCGAGGCGCCGGGTGGAAGCAGCCTTCACCGCGCTGCGGGCGGCACAGAAGGAGGCGGATTCCTTCTCGCTCGATGAGGAGAAGCGCCTGCGGGAGCTGGACCTGTGCCTTTATGAGATCGATGAGATCGAGGGCGCAAACTTAAAGCCAGGCGAGGAAGAGGAGCTGTCCGCGCAGCACAAAAAGTTTGCCAACGCCCGCATGATTGCCGAGGGATTAAGCGAGGTGAACGGCATTTTCGCGGGGGACGGCTCATCCGAGGGCGTCTCCGAATCCGTCGGGCGCGCGGTGCGCACGCTCGGCAAACTGACAGGGTACGACGATGCTCTCGCGGACATTTATCAGGAGTTGTCCGACCTTGAGAGCATCGCCGCGAACATCTTCGGGGAGATCGAATCCTATGTGGACGAGATGTCCTTCGACGAGGGGACACTGGCCGAAATCGAGAACCGGCTGGATGTGATTTACCGCCTGAAGGGCAAGTACGGAAATTCCGTGGAGAAAGTGCTTTCCTACCTCAAAGAAAAGAAAGAACAGCGGGATAAGCTGACGCACTATGATGAGATGCGCAGCCGCGCGGCGAAGGCACTGCGGAAGGCGGAGGCGGCATACGAGCAGGAAGCCGCAGAACTGACCAGGCAGCGCGGACTGACGGCAAAAACCCTGGAAAAGTCCATCACAGCGGCGCTGGAAGATCTGAACTTTTTAAAAGTGCAGTTTGAGATCGCCGTCACGCCGGCAGGCCGCTCCGCGAAGGGGTCCGACCGGGTGGAGTTTCTCATCTCCACCAACCCGGGCGAGCCGGTGCGGCCGTTAAAAGAAGTGGCCTCCGGCGGTGAAATGTCCCGAATTATGCTCGCCATCAAGACCATCATGGCGGAAACGGACGACATCGACACCCTCATCTTCGATGAGATCGACACCGGGATCAGCGGCCGCACCGCGCAGATGGTGGCGGAAAAGATGGCCGCCGTGGCGCGCCGTCATCAGGTACTGTGCATCACGCATCTGCCCCAGATCGCGGCGATGGCCGACACGCACTATTATATCGAAAAAAATCAGTACGACGACCGCACCCTCACCGAGCTTCGCAGGCTTTCGGAGGAAGAATCGGCGGTGGAGCTGGCCCGCATGCTGGGCGGCGTGGAGATCACGGATTCCGTGCTGAAAAACGCAAAAGAAATGAAGGAGCTGGCGCGGGAGAAAAAACAGAAAATGATTTGAAAAAGATGGCCGCGAGACTAAAAACAGGTACATAAAAGCTGAGCATGAAATTTTCATGTTGAACCATACTAAAGGGAGAGTTGAACACTCTTCCTTTTTTTATGCACACGGACCGCATAAAAGTGTCGCCTGACGGCGAAACTTTGAAAATTTTTCGGCTTACGTCGAACGCGGCCCGGCGCAGGCGGGCAGAAAACAGATTTCCTGCCCGATGATTTATCAGCCCGGAGGATGCCATGTATCAATATCATAACCGCAGAAAAACCTACCGCCGTTTCCTGATCGCCCTGTTTATCGTGCTTTTGGCAGGCAGCATCGGGATGCTCTTTCATTATTATGACGAAAAAATCCCGGATTCCATGCACATCTCCAGTGAGGATGCCGCTTCCGGCACTCTTTCCATGCCGACATTTGCTTCCTTTTCGGCGGAGGCGGATGAGGTGACGGTCACGTTCGACAACATTTCATCGACCGTCCCCGGCACCTACGAAATTCGTGTAAAACTGCTGGGCATCGTACCGCTGAAGACCATAGAGGTCAGCGTTTCGGAGCGGCCGGTCGTGTACCTGGGCGGCGAGCCTGTCGGCCTGTATCTGGAGACTTCCGGCGTGATGGTCGTGGGCACCGGCGAGGTGACGGACGCGGACGGCACCGTGTGGGATCCGGCGGCCGGGCTGGCGGAGGCCGGAGACTACATCGTGAAGCTGAACGACGTACCGATTAAGAGCAAGGATCAGCTGGTGTACCTGGTGCAGAAGTACGGAAATGAACCGATCCGGCTGGAGCTTTCCGAAGGCGGGGACATGAGCGGTTCCGACGGCGAGGACATGAACAGTTCTGCCGGCGAAACCGCCATGACCGGCGGAAGCAGTGCGGATGGCGGGAGCAGTGCGGATGACGGAAACGGTGAAGGCAGCGCTGCCGGGAAAAGCAGTACCGCGGACAGTGGAGACAGCGCTGCCGGGAAA
>JAJQBQ010000004.1:21715-60508 GCA_021203205.1 Lachnospiraceae bacterium
CAGCGCTGCCGGGAAAAGCAGTACCGCGGACAGTGGAGACAGCGCTGCCGGGAAAGGCAGTACCGCAGACAGCGGAAACAGCGCTGCCGGGAAAGGCAGTACTGCGGACAGCGGAGACAGCGCTGTCGTGAAAAGCGGTACTGCGGACAGCGGAAACACGAGTACGCGCGAAATCGTCATACAGCCCGTGAAGGATGCGAACGGCGAATATAAGCTGGGACTCTGGGTGCGCGACGACACGCAGGGCATCGGCACACTGACCTTTATCACCGCGGAGGGCGCCTACGGCGCGCTGGGCCACGGCATCAGCGACGTGGACACCGGCGAACTCTTCGCGTCGCGCGGCGGCACCCTCTATATCGCGAACATCTGGGGCATCATCAAAGGCATTCCGGGAACGCCGGGCGGTCTCTGCGGCATGATTTATTATGAAGAAAAAAATGAACTGGGCACCATCCTGAAAAATACGGACACCGGCATCTACGGCAACGCGAACGAAACGATGCTTGCCGAATACGCAGGCGAAGCCATCGAGATCGGCTACAAGCAGGAAGTGGCGGTCGGCGCAGCATCCGTCTATGTCAATATCGAGGGTGAGGCCAAAGCCTACGACATCCGCATCATCGGTGTGAACTATTCCGAGGATAATGACCACAAGGGGCTGATCATCGAAGTGACCGATGAGCAGCTGCTGGAGCTGACCGGCGGCATTATCCAGGGAATGAGCGGAAGCCCGATCATCCAGAACGGCCGCCTCATCGGCGCGGTTACCCATGTCTTTGTGCAGGATGCCACAAAAGGGTACGGAATATTTATTGAAGATATGCTGGAGGAGCTGGCGCCGTAGAAAACCAGATTCGACATTATTTCTGACGAGAATTGACGAAAATTTTCTAAAAATGGTGGAAAATGTCAAATATTTTTAAATAATGTAAATTTTTATCGAACACTTTTCCTTGCGAATCTTGTAGGATACAGGTATACTTTTCCAAAAGCTGCAGGGCCTGCGAAAGAGGATCGACAAATGATCGAAAGATTGTGACAAACCATTCGGGTCGGGTGTATGGTACAGAGAATTTAAAAGTTCTGTACGGAGATGAACGAATGGTTCAGGCTGCACTGTCGGATCATTTTTTGCACGTCAGTTATTGACGAAGCGGATCCTGCACGGCGAAAACAGACACAGTAGAAAGACAGGAGGTTTCAGGGGGAATGGATAAAATCAGAGTGGCGATTGCGGATGATAACGAGAGGGCACTGGCGCACATGGACGAGGTGCTGCGGCGCGACAGCGAGATCGCGGTGGTCGGAAAGGCGAAAGACGGGGAGGAAGCCTACACGATCATCCGGGAAAAACAGCCGGATGTGGTGCTGCTGGACATAGTGATGCCGAAAATGGACGGCCTGGCCGTCATGGAAAAGGTGAAGAACGACAGCGCGATCCGCAAGGCGCCCGACTTCTTTATCCTCTCGGCGGTGAGTGAGGATCGGCTGACGGAGGATGCGTTTCGCATGGGCGCGAGCTACTACCTCATCAAGCCGGTGGACGACGATATTGTGATCAGCCGCATCAAATTTGCGGGACGGCGGGAAAAGAGGGGGAGCACATCAAAACCGCCCAGAGAAGCGCTGACCGGTGAATCAGCCGGGGAACATGTGCGCCGCAGCATGGAGCGCGACATCACGAATATCATTCACGAGGTGGGCGTGCCGGCACATATCAAAGGCTACCAGTACTTACGCGAAGCGATTCTCATGTCGGTGGAAGACACGGAGATGCTGAGCTCCATCACGAAAATCCTCTATCCGACGATAGCCAAAAAGTATCAGACGACCGCGAGCCGTGTGGAGCGGGCCATCCGTCATGCCATCGAGGTGGCATGGAACCGCGGAAATATGGATACGATCGAGGAAATCTTCGGCTACACGGTTGACGCGGTGCGCGGAAAGCCGACAAATTCTGAGTTTATCGCCATGATCGCGGATCGGATTCGGATGGAGTACATGGTATAAAAGCGGTGAATAGTAATACTTTCACACGAAAAAAAGAAAATCAGAGAAAATTTAGGTAAAAACGAGGGTAGAAAACCTATACTTTTTATGATACAATACGGCTATTCGTGATTACGACTATAGCGAGCCGTGGTGCTGCTTAAAAAATGAACTGTCGGTTTTGCGGCGGAGACAGCTTTTATTTTGAGGATGTTTCAAAACGGCACTTTCGTCAATTCTTTCTGTGGCGGGAAACGGCTTTCATCTCCGGAAATGTCCGCGAGGCGGGCATGCGGAATCATTCAATGTATAGGGAGGTAAAAGAACATGAAGAAAATTCTGTTCGCAGCGTCTGAGTGCGTACCATTTATTAAGACGGGAGGACTGGCGGATGTGGCCGGGTCGCTTCCGAAGTGTTTTGACAAAGAAAATTATGACGTCAGGGTGATTCTGCCGAAGTACCAGTGCATCCCGGAGAAGTGGAAGAATCAGATGCAGTATCTGAACCATTTCTACATGGATATCAGCTGGCGCAGCCAGTATGTGGGCATCTTCCGGATCGAGTATGAGGGCGTCACTTTCTATTTTATAGACAATGAGTATTATTTCAACGGGCCGAAGCCTTACGCGGGCGGCAAGTGGGATCTGGAGAAGTTCGCCTTCTTCTCCCGCGCGGTGCTCTCGGCGCTGCCGGTCATCGGCTTCCAGCCGGATGTGGTGCACTGCCACGACTGGCAGACGGGCCTGATTCCGGTGTATTTAAAGGACACGTTCCACGGCGGCGATTTCTACCGCAACATGAAGTCCGTCATGACCATCCACAATCTGAAGTTCCAGGGCGTCTGGGATGTGAAGACCATTCAGGATTATTCCGGCCTGTCGGATTATTACTTCACGCCGGATAAGCTCAAGGATTATGACAACGGCAATTATTTAAAGGGCGGTATCGTCTATGCGGACGCGGTGACGACGGTTTCGGAGACCTACGCGGAGGAGATCAAGACGCCGTTCTACGGCGAGGGCCTGCACGGGCTCATGTCCGCCCGCTCCAACTGCCTGACGGGTATCGTGAACGGTATTGATTATGACGATTACAACCCGGAGACGGACGAGAATCTTCCTTATAAATATAATGTGAAGAATTTCCGCAATAACAAGAAGAAAAACAAGACCGAGCTGCAGCGCGAGCTGGGCCTGCGGGAAGATCCGAACGTCATGATGATCGGCATCGTGTCCCGTCTGACGGATCAGAAGGGCTTCGACCTCATCGAATGCGTGATGGAGCAGATCTGCTCCGACGCGGTTCAGCTGGTCATTCTGGGCACCGGCGACGCGAAGTACGAAAACATGTTCCGCCACTATGACTGGAAGTACGGCGACAGCGTTTCCGCGAATATCTACTATTCCGATGCGCTCTCCCACAAGATCTACGGCTCGGCGGATGCGTTCCTCATGCCGTCGCTTTTCGAGCCCTGCGGCTTAAGCCAGCTCATGAGCCTGCGCTACGGCACGCTGCCGATCGTGCGCGAGACGGGCGGCTTAAAAGACACGGTTGTTCCTTATAATGAGTACGAGGGCACTGGTACAGGCTTCTCCTTCGTGAATTACAACGCCCACGAAATGCTGAACACCGTCCGCTATGCGGAGCATGTCTACTACGACAAGAAGCGCGAGTGGAACAAGATGATCGACCGGGCGATGGTGGTGGACTTTTCGTGGAATACTTCGGCCAGGAAGTATGAGAAGCTTTATGACGGGCTGCTTGGGTGGTAGGAGTTATAGTGTAAATTTTATTACTAATTAGTTGTGAGGTACAGTTGTTATGGAAACCCCTGAAAAGTCTACAAGAAACTTTATCGAGCAGGAGATCGACAGGGATCTCGCCGAGGGCGTGTATGACCATGTGGTGACGCGTTTCCCGCCGGAGCCGAACGGCTACCTGCATATCGGCCATGCGAAGTCCATCCTGTTAAATTACGGGCTGGCGAAGGAGTACGGCGGTAAGTTTAACATGCGTTTTGACGACACGAACCCGACAAAGGAGAAGGAGGAGTTTGTGGAGTCCCAGATCGCGGATGTGCGCTGGCTGGGCGCGGATTTCGGCGATGAGGTCTATTTCGCTTCCAATTATTTCCCGCAGATGTACGAGGCGGCGGTGAAGCTCATCAAAAAGGGAAAGGCGTTTGTGTGCGATCTCTCCGCGGAGGAGATCAGAGAGTACCGCGGTACGCTGACGGAGCCGGGGAAGGAGAGCCCGTACCGGAACCGTTCGGTGGAGGAAAACTTAAGGCTTTTCGAGGATATGAAAGAGGGGCGCTGCGAGGACGGCTCCCGGGTGCTTCGCGCGAAGATCGACATGTCATCCCCGAACATCAACATGCGCGACCCGGTCATCTACCGGGTGGCACACATGACGCACCATAATACGGGTGATACCTGGTGTATTTACCCGATGTACGACTTCGCACACCCGGTGGAGGATGCCATCGAGGGGGTTACCCACTCCATCTGTACGCTGGAGTTTGAGGATCACCGGCCTCTGTACGACTGGGTTGTGCGGGAGCTGGAATACCCGCAGCCGCCCCGCCAGATCGAGTTTGCGAAGCTTTACCTCACCAACGTGGTGACCGGAAAGCGCTATATCAAGCAGCTGGTGGAGCAGGGCATTGTGGACGGCTGGGATGACCCGCGCCTGGTGACCATCACCGCGCTGCGCCGTCGGGGCTTCACGCCGGAATCCATCCAGAAGTTCGTGGAGCTGGTGGGCATCTCCAAGGCGGACAATTCCGTGGACTACGCCATGCTGGAGTACTGCATCCGGGAGGACTTAAAGCTGAAAAAGGAACATGCTTTCGCCGTGCTGGATCCGTTAAAACTGGTGATCGACAACTACCCGGACGGTGTGACCGAGGAACTTACGGTGGATAACAACCTGGAGAATCCGGAACTGGGAACCCGCACCGTGCCGTTCTCGAAGGAGCTCTATATCGAGCGGGAGGACTTCATGGAAGTGCCGCCGCGCAAGTATTTCCGCCTGTTCCCCGGCAACGAAGTGCGTCTCATGAATGCTTATTTTGTGAAATGCACCGGCTGCGAGAAGGACGCGGACGGCAACGTGACCGTGGTTCACTGTACCTATGACCCGGAGACGAAGAGCGGTTCGGGTTTTGAGGGCCGCAAGGTAAAGGGCACCATCCACTGGGTGGATGCCGCCCACGCCTACACCGCCGAGGTTCGCCTCTACGAGAATATCGTGGACGAGGAGAAGGGCAAGCTGAACGCGGACGGTACCCTGAACCTGAATCCGAACTCGCTGACGGTACTTACAAACTGCAAGCTGGAGCCTTCGTTACAGTATGCAAAGCCGGAGGAGAAGTTCCAGTTTGTGCGCAAGGGCTATTTCTGTGTGGATTATAAGGACTCGAAGGAGGGCGCACCGGTGTTCAACCGCATCGTGTCGCTGAAGAGTTCGTTTAAGCTGCCGGGGGCGAAGTAAGCGTATACGATAAAAGTTCGTCATGTAATCGAACATGAGCCGAACTTTATCACGAAGCGATAATTTCGTTGCACAGAGCGGATGCCTGGATATTCGTTTGACATACAAAGAAAAACCGGACAGATCCTGAGAAATCAGAAATCTGTCCGGTTTTTTCTTATGGAAAAATAACAGTCGAAGAATGGAGTGAACGCTGTGCGTTTACTCCGGGTAAGTGCTTCGCATTGATTTAAAGCGGGCACTTTGCGTCAGACTCATTAGCGGATATCATCCTCCACGGCCTTATCGATCGCTTCGTCGAGAGACGGCTCTTCTGCCGTTGCTTCGGAGCACTCACAGGAACCTTCTTCGTCCGCACATTCACAGGAATCTTCCGATGTGGAAGCTTCCCCGTCCACGCATCCGCAGGAACTTTCGTCCGAAGCTTCCACGTCGCTCTTTTCACAGCAGCAGCCGGATTCGTTTTCCGATTCCGCTGCTTCTTCCGCACCGGCTTCGCAACTTTCCGCAGGAGTCTCCGCACACGCATCGGTGTCGGTTTCCTCTGCAGGGGCATCCGCACACGCATCGGTGTCTGCCGCTTCCGACGGAGTCTCCGCGCAGGCTTCACATTCACCTGCCTGAGCTTCCGTCTCCGTGCAGGACTCTTCTGCCGGTGTCTCTGTCACATCCGCTTTCGCCTCATCTTTTTCGGCATCCTCTTTGACTTCTTCTTCGGCCTCTTCGTCGTCTCCAAGATCCTCGAAGCCGTCATCTGCCGTACGTTTCTCCTTCATCTTTTGGTAAATAAGGCAGCCACACGCTGCTCCGGCGACGATGGCCACCGCTGTTGAGAGAAATTTGCTGAATTTTTTCATGGTACCTCCTTAGAAATAACATCCCTGAACTGATTTGCCGCTGTTACAATGCATGCCTGAAAGGAAACAGCAACATTCTTTGAACAAAATCTACGCTATTTTAATATAAATCCGGCGAAAAGAAAAGGGGATATTTCTTAAATATTTATAACATGTGTCTATTCGTGAATAGTTTCAGGAGGCAGACCGTGAACAGACCATATGTGTTCGCTTCGCGGAATTGGATTAAATGGCTACTTGTTTTAAAACGAACTCTATGGTATTCTAAGGAACATCAAAAAGCCGTATGACACCAAAACAAAAAAATGGAAAATTTCTCGTGATATTTTTTCGAGAATTACGCAATATCACATGCAATGGGCAGATTTTGTTTTGAAAATAAGAGAGGAGATTATTTGCGTGGCAAAAAGATTTAACGTAAACGGCGCCTGTCGCCCAGGCAGGCATTATATGGTAGACTTGTCTTCTCGTCTGGAGGCAATCAAAGAAATGGTAGATAACGGCGATTATTTTACCATCAACCGAGGCAGACAGTACGGAAAGACAACCACGCTGCGCGCGCTGGCTGTATATCTGGCGGATGAATATGAAGTGCTATCGCTTGACTTTCAGCGGCTGGGTTCACAGGCTTATGAAAATGAGATATCTTTCGTGGAGGCTTTTTCAAGAATTGTTTTGAAGTATGCGAAAACTATCCCGGAAGATATTCGAAAGCAGTTTATGAAGCTGAGGGACAGTAATGAAGCAGCGAAAAATCTTCAGATTTTATTTGACGTGCTGACCGACTGGTGTGGTGAATCTGAAAGACCGATTGTCCTTATGATCGACGAGGTGGACACGGCGACAAACAACCAGATTTTTCTGGATTTTCTGGCGCAGCTGCGTGCAGCGTATCTGGACAGCGATGTCACGCCAACGTTTCAGTCGGTCATTCTGGCCGGGGTTTATGATGTAAAAAACATTAAGAGAAAGATTCGACCCGACGAGCAGCATAAGGAGAATTCTCCGTGGAACATTGCGGCCAGGTTTAAGGTGGACATGTATTTCCGGAAGGATGAGATTGCAGGAATGCTGCAAGATTACGAGAACGATCATCATAACGGCATGGATATTCAGGAAGTGTCGGAGAAAATCTATGATTATACCTCCGGTTATCCGGTACTTGTATCGAATTTGTGTAAAATACTTGACGAAGATATAACTGGTACGGAGAATTTTCCTGATGGAAAGTCAGCATGGACAAAAGCCGGTGTAGATGAGGCGGTAAAAATTCTTCTGACAGAACAGAACGCGCTGTTCGGCTCCATGTGGGAGAAACTGAACCGCTATCCGAAGATGAAAAATCGCATCTATACGCTTCTGTTCCAGGGCCAGCGGATTCCCTACAACGTCGATGATCCCGTGACAGAACTTCTTTCCATGTTTGGATTTGTAAAAAATGTGAATGGGAGCATGCAGATCGCCAACCGAATTTTTGAAACCAGACTGTACAATTACTTCCTGATGGCAACGGAAGTGGCGGATATCGAGATGTTTCAGCTGGCGGAGCAGGAAAAAAGTCAGTTTATTCGCGGCGGACAGCTGGATATGGATCATTTGCTGGCAAAATTTGTGGAATATTTTGACGATATTTACGGTGATCAGGGCGAGAAATTCGTTGAGGATGAGGGCAGGCGCTACTTTATGTTGTTCCTGAAGCCTATTATTAATGGAACAGGAAATTATTATGTGGAGGCGCGCACCAGAAACCGGAAACAGACGGACATGATAATTGATTACCGCGGGGTGCAATACATTATAGAAATGAAAGTGTGGCGCGGCAATGAATACAATGAGAGGGGCGAGAGGCAGCTTGGCGAGTACCTGGATTATTATCATCTGGAAAAAGGATATATGCTCAGCTTCTGCTTCAACAAAAATAAGCAAATCGGCATACATGAGGTCAAAGTAGGTGACAAGACGCTGGTGGAGGCGATCGTATGAGTGAATGCTAACGCATTAACTCAAGTGAATGTAAACGCATTAACTCAAAGTGAATGCTAACACACAGACTCAGGTGAATGCCAGCGCAATAATTTATGACATCTGGCATGCGCCGAAGTCGGTTTGTGTAAATTTGGGGATTAACGATGGAAGAAAGAATTTGCAACTGCAACATCCCGCGGAATCTTCAGCAGGACATGATGTACGCGAAGATTCGCGAATATATCGAGGCGCTGGATCCGGAACAGTGTGTTTCAGATCCGGTGTATGAACAGCGCCTGAACCTGTGCAGCACCTGCGATGCGCTGGTGGGCGGGCTGACCTGCTCCTACTGTGGCTGCTTCGTGCTTGCCAGAGCGAAAAAGAACTCCCAGAGCTGCCCGAAGCCGGGCGGCGGGCTGTGGGGAAAGGAAAAGCCGGACGTTGATGAAGATTTGTAAGGCTTCTTAATTATGTAGAGATACATTTTGTGCAGCCACCATGTGGGAAAACTGTGGAAAAAAGGAATGAAATGGAGTGGTATTTTATATGGCTCCGGCCGCAGGTACAAGGGACTGGAAAAATGAAATGCCCGATTGTGCGAAAATACAGCAGGAATCGTTTGAATAAAATGTTTGGGCGCAATGAAGACAGGGAGAATCAGATTAAATGGAGTGGTATTTTTATGTGGCTCTGGCCGCAGCCATTGTGGTGCTGGCGGTATGGCAGTATGTAAAGAGTAAACATGACCGGGAGCGGAATTTAAAAAAAAGAATCCGGGATTCCTGGGGAAAGTTCTCCGAGCGGGAATATAAAGAAGGTGAATTTGCGCGGATCCCGTTTTTCTATGAATATGCGAAAGAACATGAAGGGCTTCGCGCAGATTCGGGTGGAGCTAAGATTCCTGACAGCGAATTTGCCGAAAGCATTGGAAAGCATTCCGACGCGAGTGCGATGGACGGCGCCGAAAGTGTCGGAAAGCACCTCAACGCGAGTGCGATGGATGGCGCCGAAAGTGTCGGAAAGCACCTCAACGCGAGTGCGATGGATGGCGCCGAAAGTGTCAGAAAGCATCCCGGTGTGAGTGCGATCGACGACATCACCTGGAACGATCTCGACATGGATGACGTCTTTGCAGTACTGAACACCACGGAGTCGTCCCCCGGCGAGGAGGTTCTCTACGACCTGCTGCGCCACCCGGTTACGGACATGGAAACCTTTGAAAAGCGCCGCGACCTGATCGCGTGGCTCGCCGAACACCGGGAGCTGGATTTCTCGCTGAAAGAACTTTTTGCGGGACTGGGGCGGACGAAGTCCATCTCTTTCTGTGAGTTTATCACAAGGCTGAAGGATCTGGGGAATTTAAGCAACCGCCGGTCTTACTACTGCCTTGGTGCGCTGATCTTCTGCATCATCCTTGTGTGCATTCGTCCGGCGGTGGGAATTCTGCCATTAATTTTTATCATTGGCTACAATGTCTTTCAATATTTCTCCCAGAAGGCGAGGGTGGAATCGTATTTTATCAACTTCCGTTATATCAGTGCGCTGATTTGTCAGGGAGAGATGGTCGGGAAACTGCTGAAAAACGAGACATCATCCCTCTGCGGCGAACTCGCAGATGAAATCCTTTCCTATACAGAGAAGCTGAAACCCTTAAAAAAATCCGGTCGTTTTCTGGAAAGCCAGAATGTAAACGACACCGTTGCGTCTCTGTTCATGAGCTACGTCTATTTCCTCACGCACCTGGACCTGATCCACTTTAAAAAGATGGCCCGACTGGCGGTGGATTCACAGGATGATACCCTGCGGCTTTTTTACTGCCTGGGTTATGTGGAAAGCATGGTGGCGGCTGCGTCCTTCCGGGAGGCGCTGTATTTTTCGTGTGTGCCGGAGATGATGGAAGATGAAAGCTTTGTCAGAGGGAAGGACGGAAATCCGACTGTCGGCACAGCCAGAGAAAAATACAAGAATCTGACAACGGAAACTGCTAAAAGAAAGAAGGAAGATTCGACTGACGAAAAGAAAACTGCAGATGAGAACAAGAGTGAAAGAAGAAACTTCTTCGAAGCAAGAGAACTCTACCACCCGCTCCTGTCCGCCCCGGTGTGCAACAACATCCGGACGGACGGTTGCATCCTCCTGACCGGCTCCAACGCCTCCGGAAAGTCCACCTTCTTAAAGACCTGTGCGCTGAACGCTATTCTCGCGCAGACGATCTGCACCGTGGCGGCAGAGGAGTACCGTGCGCCATTTTACAGCATCTATACTTCCATGGCGCTGCGCGACAACATCACCGGCGGCGAGAGCTACTTCGTGGTGGAGAT
This sequence comes from Lachnospiraceae bacterium, assembly GCA_021203205.1. Taxonomy (GTDB): domain Bacteria; phylum Bacillota; class Clostridia; order Lachnospirales; family Lachnospiraceae; genus SIG308. The sequence goes on from JAJQBQ010000004.1 coordinate 32,347, forward strand.
TCGCTCCTTAAAGCGCATTCTGGATCGGGCGGCGGAGGGCGAACACATCCTCTGCTTCATCGACGAGGTGCTGCGCGGGACAAACACGGTGGAGCGCGTTGCGGCATCGAAAGAGATATTAAAGGCAATTGCCGACCAGGGGATCCTCTGTTTCGCGGCCACACACGACATTGAACTGACGCGGCTGCTGGACGGGCCTTATGAAAATTATCATTTTCAGGAGGAAATTCAGGACGGAGAAATCGTCTTCGATTACCGCCTGCGGGAGGGCCAGGCATCCACCAGAAACGCCATCCGGCTTCTGAAATCCATGGGGTATCCGGAGGAAGCCGTGCGGAAGGCAGAAGAAGCGGCAGAGAAGTTTTTAAAGGATGGGGTGTGGGAGTAAAACAAGTAGAGATGAAAGGGTTGTAATTTCTCTTTGGTTTTGCTACAATTCCGTTCAAACAAAAAGAATATTCTTAAGAATAACGGTAAAAATGAGTTTAAAATATGACAATTCAGGCAGAAAGGAAGTGATCCTTGTGCCGACGCAGGAAATTGAGGAATTAAAAAAACAGTTTGTAGATCAGCTTGTTCCGTCAAAAATATATTTATTTGGATCTTTTGCGAATAACAGTTATACAGAGGACAGCGATTTTGACTTTTATATAATTGTGGATGATAATATCCGTGATATGGTTGCTGAAACAGCGAAAGCTTACAGGGCAGTCCGAAGAGTAAAGAAAAGACCGGTTGATATTATCATTGGTACAAAGTCAAGGTTTGAGGCAAGAAAAAAAATACCGTCGGTAGAAAATGAAGTTTACAGAAAGGGGATTCTTTTATATGACGCAGGAGACGAAAGAAGGGTATGACTGTAAGAATTTTATTTCAACTCTTGTCAAATCCGCGCGTCTGTGCTAGTATCACGCCTTGGACAAAGTTACCATAAGTAATGGTTTTGGAGGATATGAAGTATCATGAAAAAATACGGTGTAAACGAACTCAGAGAGATGTTTCTCTCTTACTTTGAATCGAAGGATCATCTGCGGATGAAGAGCTTTTCGCTCGTCCCGCACAATGACAACAGCCTGCTGCTGATCAATTCCGGCATGGCGCCGTTAAAGCCCTACTTTACGGGCCAGGAGATTCCGCCCCGCAGGCGCGTGACCACCTGCCAGAAGTGCATCCGCACGGGCGATATCGAGAACGTGGGCAAGACCGCGCGCCACGGCACGTTTTTTGAGATGCTGGGAAATTTCTCCTTCGGCGACTATTTTAAGAGCGAGGCCATCCACTGGTCCTGGGAATTCCTGACCGAGGTGGTGGGCCTGGATAAGGACAGACTTTATCCGTCCGTATATCAGGACGACGACGAGGCATTTGCCATCTGGCGGGATGAGATCGGCATCGCGCCGGAGCGCATCTTCCGCTTTGGCAAAGAGGACAACTTCTGGGAGCACGGCGCGGGCCCCTGCGGACCATGTTCTGAGATCTATTACGACCGTGGGGAGAAGTACGGCTGCGGAAAGCCCGGCTGCACGGTGGGCTGCGACTGTGACCGCTACATGGAGGTCTGGAACGACGTATTTTCCCAGTTTGACAACGACGGTCACGGAAATTATTCCGACCTGATCCAGAAAAATATCGACACCGGCATGGGGCTGGAGCGCCTGGCGGTGGCGGTGCAGGACGTGGATTCGATCTTCGATATTGACACGGTGCGCGCGTTGCGCGACCGGGTGTGCGAACTGGCCCACGTGGAGTACGAGACGGACCCAGAGAAGGATGTCTCCATCCGCCTGATCACCGACCACATCCGCTCGGCTACCTTCATGACATCGGACGGCATCATGCCTTCCAACGAGGGCAGAGGCTATGTGCTCCGCCGCCTGATCCGCCGCGCGGCGCGCCACGGAAGGCTGTTGGGCATCGAGGGAAAGTTCCTGGCTTCCTTAAGTGAGGTAGTCATTGAGACCTCGAAGGACGGTTACCCGGAGCTTTACGAGAAGCGGGAGATGATCTTCAAGGTGCTGACCGAGGAGGAGAACAAGTTTAACCGCACCATCGACCAGGGTCTGGCGATCCTGGCGGATTATGAGCAGGAGATGGAAGAAAGGGGCGAGAAGTGTCTCGCCGGTGCGGATGCCTTCAAGCTCTACGACACCTACGGCTTCCCGCTGGATCTGACGAAGGAGATTCTGGAGGAGAAGGGCTATGAGGTGGATGAGGAGGGCTTCCGCGAGGCCATGGAGCACCAGCGCACCACGGCCCGGAAGGCCAGGAAGACCACGAACTACATGGGCGCGGATGCCACAGTTTATGAGTCCCTCGACCCGGCTATGACATCGAGCTTCATCGGCTACGACCGCCTCACCGCGGAGAGCACCATCCTGGCGCTTACCACCAGCGAGGAGGTGACCGAGGCCCTGGCGGACGGCGATGAGGGCTCTGTCATCACGGCGGAAACCCCGTTCTACGCCACCATGGGCGGACAGGTGGCGGACGCGGGCATCATCACGGCTGCGGACGGCTCCGAATTCGTGGTGGAGGATGTGCAGAAAGTGGCGGGCGGAAAGATCGCCCATATCGGCCATGTGACGAAGGGCATGTTCGCAAACGGCGGCAAGGTCACCCTTACCGTTGACCCGGAGCGCAGAACTGCCACGGCGAAGAACCACAGCGCCACCCATCTGCTGCAGAAGGCGCTTCGCATGGTGTTGGGCACCCACGTGGAGCAGGCAGGCTCCCTGGTAGATAAGGATCACCTGCGTTTCGATTTCACCCACTTCCAGGCTATGACGCCGGAGGAGATCGCGAAGGCAGAGGCAATTGTAAATGAAGAGATCGAGGCGGCGCTGCCGGTGGTGACCCGCGAGATGAGCCTCGAGGACGCGAAGAAGACCGGCGCCATGGCGCTGTTCGGCGAAAAGTACGGCGACACCGTGCGCGTGGTTTCCATGGGGGACTTCTCTGTGGAGCTCTGCGGCGGCACGCATATTGACAATACAGGCAGAATTTCTTCCTTTAAGATCACCAGCGAAGCCGGCATTGCGGCCGGAGTACGCCGCATCGAAGCCCTCACGGCGACCGGTGTGACGAAGCGCTACGAGGAGGAGGAAGCGGAGCTCTTCGAGGCAGCGAAGGCAGCAAAGACCGACGCGGCGGGCCTTGCGAAGAAGATCCTCTCCCTGCAGGAGGAGATCAAGGCACTCCGCCAGGAGAACGAGCAGCTCAAAGCAAAGCTTGCCAACGAATCCGTGGGCAATGTGGAAGATGCTGTCACGGAGGTGAAGGGCATCAAATTCCTCGCAGTGTCCGTGGAAAACATGGACATGGGAGGCCTGCGCAATCTTGGCGACGAGTTAAAGCAGAAGATCGGCGAAGGTGTCGTGCTGATCGTTTCCGTGACGGACGGTAAGGTGAGCCTCATCGCCATGGCCACGGACGGCGCCATCAGGAAGGGCGCACACGCCGGAAACCTCGTGAAGGCTGCGGCACCGCTGGTTGGCGGTGGCGGCGGCGGAAGACCGAACATGGCCCAGGCCGGCGGCAAGAACCCGGACGGTGTACAGGAGCTCATGAAGCAGGCGGCGGAGATCTTTGAGAAGACGGTGAAGTGATGTCTTAAACCAATACTGTACGTTTTCGTGAGAAAGTGGAAATAAAGTGGTTACGATGAATGTATCCGCAGATGCTTTGACTGAAATTCAGGACTCGTTTCAAGGCGTTGCTGACGAACTGGAAATCAAAGATGAACAGGACGTGGTGGACATGGTAAAAGAGATACGTGCAGAAAGAAGGAGTAACTATGTATGCGAATAATGATGGATACCAATGTTCTGGTTTCCATGGCTCTTTTTGCGTCAAAAAGATTTGGAAATATGTCTGATGATATCACTGGAAAGCATGCATTGGTTCTTCCATCTTTTGTGCCGGAAGAGCCTGAAATGGTTTGGTCATAGAGAAAAGAATACAGGAGAATCTTTCGCAGAAGCATCTGCAGAAAGATTCTCCTTTTTCTGTACTCAAAAATCCTGAGAAATCGTCTGGTTGTCAGGCAAAACTGTGCAAGTGTCCGGCCTTCGTTACCGAAGAGAATAAGCATTTATCTCAGCACCACGCTGGTCTGCCCGCCGACCGTCAGCGTCGTCCCGTCGATCTCGGCATTCTCCACGCCGATGGAGGCCGCGATGTACGTGAAATCTCCCAGCTCCGACAAATCCACGCTGATAGAGCGCGTTGTCGTGTTGTGCAGCACGCACACGGTACTGCCGTTCCATGTGGCAGTAAAGCCGCCCATCTTGTCATCCAGGGACAGGGCGTGGTATTCGCCCCGGGCGATCTCCGGGTTTGCCTGGCGGATCATGATCAGCCGCTTGTAGTAGTTGTACAGCGCGCTGCCGTCGCCGAGCTGCGCGGCCACGCTGGAATCCACCTGGTTTTCGCTGTCGTAGTCGGTGCCCTCCGGGTCTTCGACCGTGTCGCCGTCGCCCCAGAGCATCGCAAGCCTGCGGTTGGCATCCGTGTTCGAGCCGCCACGGGAGCCCCGCATGCCGATCTCCTCGCCATAGTAGATGAAGGGCGAGCCGGTATTTAAGATGTAGAGATTCGCCGCCATCATCATGCGCCCGCTGGCCACGGTCAGGTAGCCGGCCGCCCGGTCCGTGTCGTGGTTGGCGATGAACGGCACCATCATGGCGTCCGCGTTCAGCGATAAAATCTTATCCAGATAGCTTTCCACATAGGAGGTATAGCTGTTTACATTGCCTGCCTTCGCCGCTTCGGCGATCAGGCCGGTAGCCTGGGAGGTGGTAAAGTTAAAACAGTTCAGCGCCCCGTAGTATTGGTCGGTAACGGCATCGCTGTCCCACACCTCGGCCACCGTGTAGATGTCCGGATCGATGGCCTTTAACTCATCCATGTACCAGGTCCAGAACTCGGCGCTGGCGGCATTGTCGTCGTAATAAATATATTTCGCCGCGTCAAAGCGGAAGCCGTCGATGCCCATCTCCAGATAGAAAGAGGCAATGTTCACGACCTCTTCCCGCACAGCCTCATTGTCAAAATTTAACTCCGGCATGTCGGTGGAAAAATTGCACTCATAGTAGATATCGGTGCCGGCGATCGCAGAATACGTCTTCCCGGCAGGCGCGGTCTCACCCTCCGTATAATACGAATAGAAATCGTAATATTCGCTTTCCGTATCCTCCTGCCGGTGGGCCAGCACGAAGCTGGTGTACATGCTGTTGGAGGTGCTGGTATGGTTGATCGGCAGGTCGATGATGATTTTCACGCCGCGCTCGTGGCACAGGTCGATCAGCTCCTGCAGATCCTCCATGGTGCCGAAATCCTCGTCGATCTCGTAATAGTCGGCTACATCGTACTTGTGGTAGGACGGGGATTTAAAAATCGGCGTCAGCCAGATGCCCTCCACGCCCAGGCTCTCGCCGGACTCCGGATCGCCGTCGTTTAAGTAATCCATGCGGTTTATGATGCCCCGCAGGTCGCCGATGCCGTCGCCGTCGGAATCCGAGAAGGAACCGACGAAAATCTCATAGAAGACCCGGTAATTGTCGTCCGTCTCCGTGAGATAAGTGAAGTCCACGTCGGAGATGACAGCTTCGCCGGAATCGCTTAAAAGATAAGTGCCGGTAGTGTCCAGGGCTGCTGCGGAATCGTCCGCGGTGGTCGCCTCCTCCGATGAGCTTCCCTGCGTGGAGCCGGAAGTTCCGGAACCCGATTCGGTCAGGCCGCAGGCCGCAAAGTTAAGAAGCAGCGGAAAGATCAGGGCCACTGCCAGGAAACGGGACAGAGATGGAAAATGATACTTCATACACCTGTTTTGTGCGAAGAAAGAACCGTTTTCGCACATTTCCTCCTTTTTTTTCGGAAATCCTAAAGGAATCGTGAAAAAAAGTCAAGACTGATTTTGACACAAACATGCCATCCGGCGACATCTTATGCCATCCGAAGTTCGCAGCAGGAATTCTGGCATAAAAAGACTGAGATTTGGCTATTTCAGAACTTTCTTTTGGAGCGTATAATAAACGCAGGTAATGGAACAGATCGTGGAAAGGATGCAACTCTGAAAAATGCTATCAGAATGATGAGCTTAGAAAAGGTTACGCAGATGATGGAGCAACAGAATGCGGAAAGAAAACAACTCTGCAAAATACTGCCCGGATGATGAATATGAACGCGTTGCGCAGATGATGGAATAACAAATTGCAAAAAGAAAGCAGCTCCGTAACATGCTGTCCGGATGACGATGGATATGAAAAGTTACGCAGATGATGGATCAGCATAACAGCGATAAAATCTTTATATTGCAAAAATGACATAAGAAGGACACAAAAAAATCACGAAATGCGTCGAAATGCACAAAAAACGGTTGCAAAATAGGGTGGAGTCGTTTATAATCCACAAAAACGAAGCACAGGAGGCCGATAGGTATTGGAACTATACAGCGAGGAACAGGAACAGCATCAAAAGACAAAAGCGAAAGCCTGGACAGTGGCGGCGGAAGTGATCGCCGGAGCTTCGCTGGTCGGCTGTATTGTCTGTTGCGTCCTCACGACCACCGCTACGGCGGAGCAGATGATGCAGACGGCTACTATCCTGTCGACACTTGGCGGCTGGTTCGTCATTTTCGCTGTCACGGCGCAGATCCTCCCGAACAGGCGTCAGGCACAGCACGAGGCGAATGTGCTGGAGGGTGAGCGGGCAATGGACACCGGCATCATCACGGTGGAGCCGGAGGTGCTGCAGATCCCCAAGAGTATCGCCATCTGCAAGGTGGTGGTCGATACCGGGACAGAGAAAAAAAGATTAAGTATCAGGGCAGATAAGGCAAAGCTTTTAAAAGAGCGTGACGGACAGAACCTGATACTTTATACTGTGTACGGGTATATCGCGGCGTTTGAAGAGACCGGGAGGGCATGAAAGAAGCAAACGGAAGCTTTTTCTGCCGGAATAAAAATCCCGGAGTTCATCTATATAGTTACTGGGAAGCTCCGGGGCAATCCTGGGAGCGCGAAGCGCAGAACGATGAGCTTTTATCTTAAGGTAGTGCCCGCGAAGCGGGTATGGAGGGTTTGGGTGAGAATCAGGCGAAGTTGGACAGATGCGCGGGAAGGCTCATGAGGGCTGTAAATGAGAGCAATAAAAAATATATTTTCTCACTTTTATATGTATGTCATCTGGCTGATCCTCTCTTATTTTCTCTGGGGCTGGATCTTCGGGATGGTAAACGATACGACAACATACCATAAAATATCCATCTACATCGACTGTGCGTCGCTGGAGGAGATGGACCTGACGTTGGAGCTGGAGGAGGACATGCCGGAGGGCATCAAAAAGGTGAAGGTTCACTCCTTCGACTATGTGGTCTTTGACGACGCGACCATGCTGATGGGTGACATTTTCATTATAAGAGAATCGGATCTGGAAGGTTACCTGGAGGTGTTGCAGCCCATCACGGAGCTGGCGGCACAGGGGTGGCCGGAATACGAGACATATGACGTGGAAGGCGAGGCCTACGGCATTAAAATATTTGACGGCGAAACCGGCGAGGGTATTTTGCAGGATTATGTGACCTGGTTAAAGCCCGGCGAGGACGCGCAGGATTTTTATCTGGTGTTTCTGGCGGATTCCGTACATCTGGGGGACTTAAACGGCTCGGACGACGAGGCCGCGTTTGAGATGGCGGAGAGGCTGCTGGGGATGCAGTGAGTTTAAGAAAAGGAAGCGAAGAGATTCGCACGGAAAATAGAAATCAAAACGGACAGAAGAGGAAGAGGCATTTGCGGGCGTATAAAACATCAAACCAAAGAAGTATTTGCGGACGTGAAAATCATCAAAACGGAGAGAAGTATTTACGGATGTAAAAACATCAAACCAGAGAAGTATTTGCGGGCGTGAAAATCATCAAAACGGAGAGAAGTATTTGCAGATGTAAATACATCAAACCAGAGAGAAGTATTTACGAACGCAGGAAAATATCGAAATACAGAAAAATGGGGAAAAAGTATGAAAAAGATGAGAAGGAATTCAGACAGAAATAAGAGGAGCACCGGCCGCCTGGGATTATCTGTTCGTGGAAGATGGAGCATCGCGGCGCTGTGTCTGGCTCTGCTGATGGCCATGACCGCGCTCGCGGGCTGCGGTTCGGCAACCAAAGAAGAAACTGGGGACGGGGAAGATGAGGCTGACAGCGTGAATACGATAGCGACAGTGAATTACATACCCACGGAAAAAATCGAGGGCAGCACCCTGTACGTGGAGAAGGTCGAAAACTTGGCAGATGACTTCATCCTCGGCATGGATGCCTCCAGCGTCATCTCGCTGGAAAACAGCGGCGTGACCTACCGGAATTTTGACGGCGAGGAGGAGGATGTCTTTCAGATCCTGGCCGAAAACGGTGTGACCCACATCCGCGTGCGTGTGTGGAACGACCCGTACGACGAGGACGGCAACGGCTTCGGCGGCGGCAACTGCGACGTGGACACGGCCATCGAGATCGGCAAACGTGCCACGCAGGTGGGCATGAAGCTCATCATCGATTTCCACTATTCCGACTTCTGGGCGGATCCCAACAAGCAGATGGCGCCCAGGGCCTGGGAGGACATGGAGATCGAGGAGAAGACCGAGGCCGTGTACGAGTTTACCACTGAGGCGCTGACCGCCATGAAGGAGGCAGGCGTGGACGTGGACATCGTGCAGGTGGGGAATGAGACCAACGGCGCCATGTGCGGCGAGACCATCTGGTTCAACATTCAGTACCTGATGCAGGCGGGCTCAAAGGCCACCAGAGAGGTTTTCCCGGATGCCATGGTGGCGCTCCACTTCGCGAACCCGGAGACGGCCGGGCGCTACGCGGATTACGCAAAGAAACTGGACTATTATGATGTAGATTACGATATTTTCGCGTCTTCCTACTACCCGTTCTGGCACGGGACGCTGGAGAATCTGGCGGAGGTGCTCTCCGAGGTAGCCGAGACCTACGGCAAGAAGGTCATGGTCATGGAGACATCCTACGCCTTCTCCGGCGAGGATTACGACTTCAGCGGGAACACCATTTCCGACGACAGCACCACCATTGTGAAGGATTACCCCTTCTCCGTGCAGGGACAGGCCAATTCCTTCCGGGATGTGGTGGACACCATCGCCAACGAGACCACGAACGGCATCGGCGTGGTGTACTGGGAAGGTACATGGATCAGCGTGGGCGGTTCCAGCTGGGAGGAAAACAGCGCCCTGTGGGAAAAGTACGGCAGCGGCTGGGCATCCAGCTACGCGGCAGTGTATGACCCGGACGACGCGGGCAAATACTACGGCGGCTGCGCCGTGGACAATCAGGCATTTTTCGACACGGACGGCAACCCCTTCGAGTCGCTTCGCATCTTTAACCTGGTGCGCTACGGCAATGAGGTGGAGCTGAAGGCGGACGCCATCGACGATGTGACGCTTTACGTGGATTTAAACGGCACCGTCGAGCTGCCGGAGACGGTGGACGCCGTCATGACGGACAATTCCCGTCAGGCAGTAGAGGTGACTTGGGATATCACGGATGAGGAGATTGAGGCGATGTACGCCGGCGGTGTCAACACCTACACCGTCACCGGCGAAGCGGCCGGTATGACAGCTACCTGTTATGTGGCCATGATCGAGTACAATTTCCTCACCAACTACAGCTTCGAGGACGGCGATCTGACCGGCTGGTCGGTGACAGACAATGCCGCGGCGGACGAGCTCTACGTGGAGGACAAGGTGACCGACTCCCTGACAGGGACCTGCCACATGCACTTCTGGAGCGAGGCGCAGAACACTGTCGACTTTGATCTGGAACAGACCGTGGAGGAGCTTCCTACCGGTACCTATAAATACAGCATCTCCATCATGGGCGGCGACGCCGGGGATGACCAGGAAGTGTACGCCTATGTGAAGATCGACGGCGAGATCGTCGCCACGGCTCCCATGACCATCACCTCCTACGGGGAGTGGGACACGGGAACCATTGAAGATATCACTTATGAGGAAGGACAGGAGATCACGGTGGGCATTCACGTCCGCTGCCAGGGAACCGGGAGCGGCGCCTGGGGGAAGATCGACGATGCGCTGTTGAATTCGGCGGCAGAATGAGGATTGTATTATGAGATGTGGCTCATGCGCGGAGAATCCGATTTTCATGACATGAGGGCCAGGAAGTCTGTGAATTTGAGATTTGTGATGCCGTGACATTTGTTTCTGATATCATTTGCGTGTGAAAGATGAAAATGCGACTTCCAATATATAATCAATAAGTTGCGAGGCAGAAGACCTCATGAGGTCTTCTGGTGTTACCGCTAAGGTAACACCAAAATCTTCTTTCTTTGTAATCTTTCAGGTATCTGCGCGGGGCATGTGTGAAAACCCGGGGGCGTGAGGTTTCGGCTTTCATAACAGTCGCAATCGGCAATACCTGTCAGAATAGCTATATGCCAGTGGAAACTCCGGGATACGGTTTTCTGATGAACCGGTCAGCCGGAAACCACAAAGGCATATACCTGTAACTCATAAACCCATGTATTCATTTCAAAACAAACAAGGAGGAAAATGAAATGAGAAAAATGAAGAGAATCCTGGCCCTCGCAATGGCGCTGATTATGGTTCTGTCCCTGCTTTCATTCGCATCCTGCGGCAGCGGCAGCGACGAGGACGAGACCACGACGGCCAGCAGCGGCGGCAGCAGTGACGACAGTGGAAGTAGCAGCGACGACAGCGGCAGCTCTGACACATCCCTGGCAGGCACCTACGACATCACCATCTGGGCAGCCGAGGAAGCGCAGGAGCTGACTCAGAGCCAGGTTGACGCGTTCAACGAGAGCAATGAGTACGGCATCACCATCAATGCCACCATCGAGGCGGTCAGCGAGGCGGATGCGGGCACCAACATGATCACCGACGTAGAAGCAGGCGCGGATCTTTACTGCTTCGCGCAGGATCAGTTCAACCGTCTGGTAGAAGCAGGCGCTCTGGCAAAGCTCGGCACGGCGGCTTCTTCCTTTGTGACGGAGAACAACAGCGTAGACGCGGTAGCGGCAGTTACCACAGGCTCTGAAATTTATGCTTACCCGATGACCGCGGATAACGGCTATTTCATGTACTATGACAAGTCCGTTATCCCGGAGGAGGACGTCGACAGCCTTGAAGCCCTGATCGCGGACTGCGAAGCGGCCGGCAAGTATTTCGCCATGGAGACCAACACCTCCGCCTGGTATCTGGCAGCGTTCTTCTTCGCTACCGGATGCGTATCCGAGTGGACCACTGATGACGACGGCTCCTTTATCTCCATCAATGACACCTTCAATTCCGATGCCGGCCTGATTGCCGCAAAGGGCATCCAGAAGCTCGTGACTTCTTCCGCAAGCTTAAGCTCCTCCGCAGCTGAGTTCGAGAGCGGCGCGGCAGTGTGCATTACCGGTATCTGGAACTATTCCACCATCAGTGAGCAGCTGGGCGACAACATGGGTGTTGCGGATCTCCCGTCCTTCGAGGTTGACGGCACATCCTATCACCTCGGCTCTTACAGCGGATACAAGCTCATCGGCGTGAAGCCGCAGACCGATGCGGTTCGCCAGGCGGTTCTGCATCAGCTGGCTCAGTACCTGACCAGCTATGAATGCCAGATGGAGCGCTTCGAGGCTCTGTCCTGGGGTCCGTCGAATGTAGAGGCTCAGGAGTCCGAAGAGGTTCAGGCGAACCCGGGCCTTGCAGCTCTGTTAGAGCAGAACGAATATGCTACCCCGCAGGGTCAGATCCACGGCTCCTGGTGGGATATCGCGAAGGTCATCGCGGACGACATCAAGGCGGCTGAGACGGAAGACGACTTAAAGCAGGCACTGCAGAACTATGAAGACAAGATCGCTTCCCTCTTCACCATGTCCGACGAGACGGCAAACGCCTTCACAGTGATCGGCACCGTCAACGGCGACAGCTGGGCTACAGACCTTGCCATGACGGCGGACGGCGACATCTGGACCACAGATGAGGCCTACGACCTGGTAGAGGGCGATGAGTTTAAGGTCCGCAAGGGCTTAAGCTGGGATGAGGCTTATCCGGCTGACAACTACGTGGTTGAGACTGCGGGTACCTACTACATCCAGCTGGATGCTTCCACAGGTGAGGTCAGCCTGATCGCGGCAGAGTAATCCGATGAGAGATATTTACGGATATCGCTGGTTTTGTGGAAACAGAGTTCATGACTTACGCTGACTCCGGAGAAATTCGCGGTATCGCAGGAATTATATAAGAATCGAAAGAAGACTTGATTCAGGGCGGAGTCAAACATTGGCTCCGCCTTTTTAAAAAAGATGTATAGTCATAAGTCATCCGTCCTCGCGGATGACAGAATGGAGAATATGTATGGCAAAATACAGTGATCTGGAATATTTAAAACTGCCAAAATGGAAAAGATTCCTGTATAAGATCGCCAGCTTCTTTACGTCCATTCCGGGCGGAATTGTAAACGGGGTGAAGGCCATCGGCCGTTTTTTCAAGATGGTCGGCCTTGGCATCGCCCACTTTTTCCGGGATCTGGTGCTGACCTTTGTCCACGGCGACTGGAAGACAAAGATATCCTACGTGGTCATGGGTTTCGGGAATCTGGCGAGGGGGCAGATCCTTCGCGGACTGCTGTTTTTTCTCTTTGAGGTAGTTTTCATCATTTACATGATATTTACCGGCAGCTACTGGCTGTCCATGCTCCCGTCTCTCGGCAAGACGGGACCTCACGAAGTATACGATGTTGTGCTGGACACCTACACCATGGTGTACGGCGACAACTCCTTTAAGATCTTGCTTTACGGTGTGCTGACGATTTTCTTTATCGCGGCCTTCTGCTACACCTGGTATGTGAATGTAAAGCAGAACCGCATCGCCGAGCAGATCCTGAAAAGCGGCAAGAAGTTAAAGAGCGGCAAAGACGACCTGCGCTCTCTGGTGGACGACCAGTTCCACAAGACGCTGCTGGCGCTGCCGACCATCGGCATCACCGTATTTACCGTCCTGCCGATCGTGTTCATGATCCTCGTGGCATTCACGAACTATGACGGCACCCACGACGGCTACAACAATAACCTGTTCCACTGGGTGGGGCTGGACAACTTTAACACCATGCTGGGAACAGGCGGGGATAGTTCGCTTTCCTACGCCACTACGTTCGGAGAGGTACTCACCTGGACCCTGATCTGGGCGTTTTTCGCCACCTTCACCTGCTATTTTCTTGGCATGCTGGTGGCCATGGCCATCAACAAGAAGGGGATTCGGTTTAAAAAGGGCTTCCGCACCATCCTGGTGCTGACCATCGCCATCCCCCAGTTCATTTCCCTGCTGTATGTTTCCAAGATGTTCGCGAAAAACGGCATCGTGAACGGCATGCTGATGGACATCCACCTGATTTCTGAGGCCCTGCCGTTCTGGACGGAGGGAACCTGGGCCAGAGTCATGGTGATCCTGGTGAACATCTGGATCGGTATCCCGTACCTGATGCTGATCGCCACCGGTATTCTCATGAATATTCCGGCGGATCTGTACGAGTCGGCAAAGATCGACGGCGCCAGCGCCTGGAAGCAGTACACGAAGATCACACTTCCGTACATGCTCTTCATCACGGGCCCGTATCTGCTGACCTCTTTCACCGGCAACATGAACAACTTCAACGTAATTTACCTGCTGACAACGGGTTTGCCCACAAACCCGAACCTGTGGTCAGGCGCCACCGCGGTGGGTTACACCGACCTGCTGGTAACCTGGCTGTTTAATATGACTACGGGCGCGGAATCTTCGTACTACATGGCTTCGGTGGTCGGTATTCTGATCTTCATTGTCGTGGCGGTGATCTCGCTGGTGGTGTACGGACTGCTGCCCTCGGTCAGGAATGAGGAGGATTTCCAATAATGGCGAATACAAAGAAAACCAAAAAACATATGGGGATCCAGGCGGCGAACAGGCTCAGCAACACGGCCGTCTACATTATCCTCATTTTGATCAGCATCATCTGGCTGATCCCCTTCGTCTGCATTTTACTTCAGTCCTTCCGCGTGGAATCTACCTACCAGGTGGGGTATGTCATCCCCAGACAGTGGGGGCTGGACAATTATCTGAACCTGCTGAATTCGGATTTCAAACAGTGGTACATCAACACCTTTGTGATTGCGCTGTTTTCTGCGGTGTTCCAGACGATTATCGTGCTGTGCATGAGCTATACGCTCTCCCGCTTCCGCTTTAAGATGCGCACGTTCCTGATGCGCTTCATGCTGATCCTTGGCATGTTCCCGGGCATGCTTACCATGATCATCCTTTACCGCGTGCTGAAGGATCTGGGCATGACTCAGGCCAACTCGGTGCCGGGACTGATCCTGGTGTATATTGCCTCCTCCGGCATGGGCTACTACGTATCCAAGGGCTTCTTTGACACCATTCCCAAGTCGCTGGACGAGGCGGCCCGTGTGGACGGGGCCACCAGGGCGCAGGTACTCTACAAGATCATCCTGCCGCTGGCGAAGCCCATCGTCATCTATACCATCCTGACCTCCTTCATGGCACCCTGGGGTGACTATGTGTTTGCCCGCTACGTGTCCATGGGCACATCCTCCGGCATGAACGTGGCGGTGGGTATGTTCGGATGGCTCAGTCAGGATCAGATCAATTCCCGCTACACCATGTTCTGCGCGGGCGGCGTTGTGGTCGCCATACCGGTCACCATCCTCTTCCTGTGTCTGCAGAAGTACTACGTGGAAGGTGTTACCGGCGGCGCGGTGAAGGGATAAAGACGGATTTATAACGAGACAGTTACTGTGTATATTGCCTGATTATTCATACGGACAGGAGATTTTAAGATTCTATGAAAATTCGCGGTGAAAAATTAAGTGCGAGCTGTAGTCGCTGTGGGGTTTTGGTACAGTGACTACAGGAGAGGAACAGAATGGATGAGATGAGTTCATGTCTATTGTGTGACCTTAAAATTGAAAACTCTCCGGGAGTGAAAGCTTCGGAATGGAAAGTGCCGTGGGTGATGGCAATTGTAAAATGGTAACATAAGAAGGAGATAAGAGTATGGCTACTGTCGTATTAAAAAATGTGAAAAAAATCTACGGCGGCAAGGTCGTAGCGGTGCATGATTTTAATCTGGACATCGCCGATAAGGAGTTTATCGTGTTCGTCGGCCCCTCGGGCTGCGGCAAGAGCACGACGCTGCGCATGATCGCCGGCCTGGAAGATATCAGCGAGGGCACCATCGAGATCGACGGCGTGGAGGTGAACGACCTTCAGCCCAAGGACCGCGATATCGCCATGGTGTTCCAGAACTACGCACTGTACCCGCACATGTCGGTGTACGATAACATCGCCTTTTCCCTGCGCTTAAAAAAAGTGCCGGAGGATCAGGTATACGAGAAGGTCACAAACGCGGCCGAGATCCTCGGCATCACGGATTACCTGTTAAGAAAGCCCAGAGAACTGTCCGGCGGGCAGCGCCAGCGTGTGGCCATCGGCCGCGCCATGGTGCGCAACGCGAAGGTGTTCCTGATGGACGAGCCTTTGAGTAACCTGGATGCCAAGCTCCGCAACCAGATGCGCGCAGAGATCATTCTGTTAAGGAAGAAACTGGATACTACTTTCATCTACGTGACCCACGACCAGACCGAGGCCATGACCCTGGGCGACCGCATCGTCATCATGAAGGACGGTTTTATCCAGCAGGTGGGCACGCCGACGGAGGTGTTCGAGCGGCCGCAGAACCTGTTCGTCGCTGAATTCATCGGTGCGCCGAAGATGAATATCTTTAAAACGCAGCTTGTGAGAGACGGAAACCGCTTCTACGTCACGCCGTTTGGCACAAAGATCGAGGTGGACGGCGAGAAGGGGAAGATGCTGGCAGAAAAGCGCGTCCCCACCGGAGAGGTCACCCTGGGCGTGCGCCCGGAGCATATCGTCTTAAGCGGCCCCGGCGAGCACGCGATCCCGTGCACGCTGGAAGTCAACGAGATGATGGGCAGCGAGCTGCACCTGCATGTGTACACGGAGGATGAGACACGTATCGTGGTGCGCGTCCAGACGCTGAACCTTTCCATGGAGGAGAGAAATTCTCTGGTGGCGGGAGCAAAGCTCCACATCACTTTCGAAGGGAAGGTGATGCACTTCTTCGACCCGACGACGGAACAGAATCTGCTGTTTGGGTAAGAAATGTCGAAGAATCTGCATGTCAGTGTCGTTCGATTTTGCGGAACCGTAAAATTTATGACACTTTCCAGATACCCATCAGACCTGTATGAACATCAGCTCCCGGTGATTTTACCGGGAGCTATTTTCATAGGACAGAAGAATTTCTAAATGTGTAGCGGATAACTCCTGCAGCGACAGGGCCATTTTGCCCGGGCAGAAAGGTTAACGGAGTCGGTTTGTGCCCCCGGTATTCGTAATATCATTATGATTCTGTAATGTAATTTTGAATATCCTTAAACTTTTCTTAAATCGTGTTTCGGGTCATTGACAGGACGCAAAAACGAGTTAAAATAACGCATGAATTCCACAAGTCGGATACATTTGTCGGATTAATAAATGTTTCGCGTTAATTAAGATACCAGGATTGCGGAAGCCAGCGTGAAAGCTTTGCGTTAATGAAGAAAAAGCTTCACATGAATGCAGAAAGCTCTTCACATTTTCTTCGGGAGCGATCCGCAGTGTCATGAATTTTGACATCAGGTATGAATTTTACGGTTTAAGGAAAGGGACAGTGGACTATGAAACAGAGATTTCAAAATTTTATGTACGGACGTTACGGAAGCGACAATTTCAGCAATTTTCTGCTGGGAACCGCATTGGTTTTGCTGATTTTGGGTATGTTTTTATCAGGGATATTTACCATACTGGCATTTGCCGTGCTGATTTATTCCTACTACCGCATGTTTTCAAAGAAGACATACGCCAGAGCGCATGAGAACGAGGTTTACCTCGCCAAAACGGAAGGCATACGGAAAAAATGGCGCGGGTTTTGGAGCCGCATGAAGACGCGCAAGACGCACCACATTTATACGTGTCCGAACTGCAAGCAGAAGATTCGCATTCCGAAGGGCAAGGGGCATATCCGCATTACCTGCCCGAAGTGTCAGACATCGTTTGAGAAGAACAGCTAACTTGTTACATCCGGGGGTATGTATGTTTGGGTATATCTGTGTAAATGAAAATGAGCTGAAATTAAAAGACTACCAGCGCTATCAGGCATATTACTGCGGCCTGTGCAAATGCCTGCACCGGCAGAGCGGCTACAAGGGTCAGCTCCTGTTAAATTATGACATGACCTTTCTGGATATCCTCCTGTCGGGGCTTTACGAGCCGAAGGAAGAAGCGGTGGACTTCCGCTGTCCGCTGCACCCGTTTCAGAAGAAAATTTATGTGAAAAACGAGTGCACACAGTATGTGGCGGATATGACGGTGCTTCTGTCCTGGCAAAAGATGCGGGACGACTATGTGGACGACAAAAACCCGCTGATGGGAGGCGCCACCACCTTCCTAAAGAAACGCTACCAGAAGATCCGGGAGAACTATCCCAGACAGGCGGACATGCTGGAAAAGAGCATCGCCGAGCTCCGGGAGGCGGAGCAGCGCGGCGAGACGGATGTGGACACGGTGGCGAACCTTTCCGGAAAGATGCTCACGGAAATCTTTGCCTGGAAAGAGGATGAGTGGGCGAATGACCTGCGGGATATCGGCTTTTATCTGGGAAAGTTCATCTACCTGGTGGATGCCTACGAAGATCTGGAAAAAGACCGGAAAAAGAATGCCTACAATGTGTTAAATTTGAAAAAACTTTCCGATGAAGACCTCGAACTCTATTGCTATAATTTGTTTCCTGTGATAATATCAGAGGGCACGAAAGTTTTTGAGCGTCTGCCGGTCATCAAAGACGCGGAGATCCTGCGCAATATCATGTACTCGGGCGTCTGGTGCAAGTATGTTACCATCCGCGACAGGCGCGAAAAGGAAAGAGAAAAAACAGAAAAAAGTGCGGAAGAGTAAATACTTTAGATTATAAAGTGAGATGTTGCGATTCACGGACTGTTATGGTTAGCTTTCGGTGGAAAAACAGAATTGTTTTTTGTGCGGGATTGTCTCGAATCGGATGTGAATCGTAATTATGAGGTAAACTATGAATCGTCCATATGACGTGTTGGGCGTGTCTCCGGACGCGACCGATGATGAGGTAAAAAAAGCATATCGAACGCTGAGCCGGAAATACCATCCGGACGCGAATATCAATAATCCGAACAAGGCGGCGGCCGAGGAGAAGTTTAAGGAAGTCCAACAGGCCTACGAGCAGATCATGCAGGAGCGCGAGGATCAGCGCAACGGCAAAACCTCGGGCAGTTACGGAAACGGAAGCTACGGAGGCTCCGGCAGCTATGGTTACGGAAACGGAAGCCACGGCTACGGCGGCAGCGGAAATTACGGCTACGGCGGTTCGGGAAGCGCCGGCGGAAACGGGTACGGAGGCTACGGCTACGGAAACAGCGGATATGGCGGAAGCTACGGCGGCAGCCAGGAATACACGACGGACGACCCGAAGCTTCAGGCGGCCTACCGCTACATCAATTCCGGTTATTATAATGAAGCGTTAAACGTGTTAAATTCCATGGAGGCAAAAGACCGCACGGCGGCCTGGTATTTTTACAGTGCCATGGCGAACTCCGCCGCCAGAAACCAGTCCACGGCTTTGGAGCACGCCCGCACCGCGGTGGAGATGGAACCGGATAACGCCCAGTTCCGCAGCCTCTACCAGCAGCTGCAGAACCAGGGACAGTGGTATCAGCAGCGCGGCAGACAGTACGGCAGCCCCATGAACTACGCGGACGACTGGTGCCTGCGGCTTTGCGCAATTAACCTGATGCTGAACTGCTGCTGCGGGACAAGAGGGTTCTGCATCTAAGGTTATCCGGAAAGCAAGACAGGATCCGAATGGTTTTGAAAAGAGCGCGGACAGGATCCGGGCAGATTTTACAGTCAAAGTTTGGCAGTCACGTTCCGTTAAACAGGAGAGACGGTGCGGGTTTTCATATTTAAATAATTGGCTGTGTTCCCCGCGATCGAAAAGCGGGGCCAGTGAGGAAAAGTATTATGATCAGGATCGGTCTGTGCCAGTGTAAATTATCGTTTGAACAGCCGGAAGAGAACCTCGCCATGATGGAGAGGTTCCTTTTATATACGCAGGGAAGCGAAGAAAAAAATGTCTCCTGCGGGCGAGTAGAAGACGAACAGGGAGCCTCCGGTTTCATCACACAGGGATGCGGAGAAAAGATGCCGTCCTCTAAACCGGACCTGCTGCTGTTCCCGGAGCTCACGCTCACCGGATTTACCATGAAGAGCAGGGAGTTTGCTTTGGAGCGCGATTCGGAGATGATAGAGCGCGTTCGCAAACTGGCTGTGCGGTATGAGACGGCGATCGGATTTGGGTGCGTGATCGGGGAGGCGGACTCACAAAGCCCGGAACCGGATTTTGAGAGTGAGGAGTCAGACGCGCGGAGCAGAGAATTGGATTTCGGAAACGGAGAGACGGATTTACAACCTGCGGAAACGGATTTCACAGAGGTGAGTACTTTGGAAAAAGCAGAAAATGAATCCGAAAAAACAGATCCGTTAAGGAAGTATCCGAAGAATACTTATCTTATTATAGATAAGGATGGCCGGTTGATCGCGGATTACGCGAAGCTTCACCCGTTCTCCTATGCGGGTGAAGACATGCACTACAGTCCGGGAAATTCCCTGAGCACATTCACGCTGAACGGCGTCCGCATCGGCATCACCGTCTGCTACGATCTGCGCTTCCCGGAAATCTATCAGGCCTATGCCGACACCTGCGATGTCATTATCGTCGCCGCAAACTGGCCTGCAAAGCGGGCGGAGCACTGGAATGCACTCACAAAGGCCCGGGCCATTGAGACGCAGTGTTATATCGCAGCTGTCAACTGTGTCGGGGACATGGACGGACAGTATTATCAGGGTGACAGCCGGGTGATCGGCCCGGACGGGGAGAGCATTCCGGGAAGGTGGTTTGATATTCATTCGGAAAAAGCCTCACCGGAAGGCATCCTGTTTGCGGAACCGGATGAAGAGCGGGTGAGGCAGGTGCGCGAGGCTTTTCCCGTGCGACAGGACAGAAGAAAGGAATTTTACCGGGACTTGTTAAAAGAGTAATTCCCGAGTACTCCGAAGAACGTGATCGTTTGCAATTTTTGTTCCTCGAAGAACGCGTTTGTCCGTAATCCACGTAATTCAAAGAACGCGTTTGTCCGTAATCCACGTAATTCAAAGAACGCGTTTGTCCGTAATCCACGTAATTCAAAGAACGCGTTTGTCCGCAATTCATGTAATCCAAAGAACGCGTTTTCCGCAATCCATGTAATTCAAAGACCGCGATCGATCGCAATTCGTATGGTTCAGGAAAACGATTTCCCGATATCAATATCTCACGAGGATCGCCCGCTGCCCGCCATCCGCGCGGCGATCATGCGCATCATATTCAATCGCTTCTGATCCTCCGGTGTCATGTCCGGCATCAGTGTATGAATCAGCAGGGCGGTCTCATCATCCGTGAAATCAATCCCGGAAGATTTTGCCAGGGTGGTCGCCTGCATCAGAAGCGGCAGCAGCTGTCTGGGCGATTTTCCGTTCGCCTGCCCGGTCAGACCTTCCAGAAAAGCAATCTTCTCCGGTGAAAAGCCGTTTGACTTCAGCAGGTCATCCATATTTTGCATATCAGAAGAATGATTTGATTCGTTCATGTTACCTCCTATTGCAGACGCTGTACCAAAACCCCACAGCGATTTCACTGATTTTTCACCACGGGTTTTCATTTTGGTGCGACCGGGTAAAAGCACATCTGTTTTGATGCGACCGAGAAAATTACATCTGTTGATGCGACCGAGTAAAAACACATCCGTTTTCGTGCGTCTGAGTGAAAACGCGGGATTAGATTCCGTCCCGCATCATCTGCACCGTCATGAGCACCTGAAACAGCGAGTCGATCTGCTCCTGTTCGGCGGGGGAGCAGTAGCCGCGCAGCGCGTCCAGCATATCCGCCATGCGCATCCCGGGATCCCCATCCGAGCACGCGCCCAGAAGCGTCGGCTGTTGCTGTCCGAAGAACCCTATGAGATTCCGAAACTCTGCCAGCTTCACTGCGCAGGAGAAAACCTTCTGCCGGCGGGCGGGAAGAAACGGGATGGCGGTTTTTAACATGTCAAGTTTTCGGTTTGTGAAAAGCCGGTCAAAATTCTCCGGCGGATCCGTGCCGTTTGCTGCGCCGTTCGATGCGTCCCTCGCTGTGCCGTTTGCTGCGCCGTTCGATGCGTCCCTCGCTGTGCCGTTTGCTGCGCCGTTCGATGCGTTCCTCGCCGTGCCGTTTGCTGCGCCGTTCGATGCGTCCTTCGCTGTGCCGTTTGCTTTGTCGTTTACTGCGCCCTTCGCCGCGCTTTCCGGCGAACCGGATTCGCAGGAGCAGGCGCCGTACTCGGGGTCGGAAGCATGACGGGAAGCTTTCGTCGGGTCAGAGACAAAATCATGACCGGAATTTCCGGACAGGCCGGAAACAGGCGAATCCTTACGGGCTTCGCTATGTTCTGCGTCATACCCATGATCACTTGTTTCCATATGGTCAGTCCCCTGCATATTTTTATTTTCCGGCTCCCATCCGCCTTTTCGATCCAGACAGTCTTTGTCAAATTCATAGAAGGAAGTATCTTCCCCGAAATACCTCCCATCCCGCATATAATAATCTGTCATACTTGCTTCCCCGTTTTCTGTATGTCTGCATGATTCACGGCACCGAAGATAATTGCCGGCATGGCTTCCCATGCCGGCCGGTATCATTTGCAATCCTTCCGCGCAGCTATACGGCAGCGCCGGAGCCGAAGGAGACCGATAGCTCCTGACAGATGTCACGGCGCCGCTCAGAGCCGACGATATTCCCGGCAGTCAGAGCTGACGGTATTTCCGGTAGTCAGAGCCGACGATATTCCCGGCAGTCAGAGCTGACGGTGTTTCCCACAGTCACAGCTGCAGAGGAAGTGTTTCTTAGCAGCCGCAGCCGCCGAAGATCCCGCCGCCGTTGCCGCAGGCAAGGCAGATGAGAAGAATCCAGAGCAGGCTGTCGCAGCTGCTCCCGTTTCCGCAGCCGCCGAAAATACCGTTGCCGCTGCCGCAGAAGGCGAACAGAAGCAGGAGAATCAGCAGGGTGTTGGAGCAGGAGTTGTCATCGCATCCGCATCCACAGTTTGTAGCAGCTAAATCGCTCATATCAGAGTCCTTTCGCTTCGGAGAAAATCTCCGGTTGGTTAATACAGTGTATCTTATGCGGGACGGCGTGTCCAGTTTCCATATTTTGTGACAGAAAAACACTGTATTCGTGTGAGAAACGAAGCAACACAGATTCGGTTGGGTGAAATAAGAAACGCGACGCTCCGCATTCTCATTGTAAGAAATGAAATCACGGGAAACGTCGTAACACATAAAATAAGGTAAGAAATTGTCGCTCCAATTTACTGCCCGGAACAGAAAACGGATATTTGTATCGAAAATACATACGTTCCGTTTCGCTGTGGCTGCATGCATGAGAACAGATTGTCCTGTAAATATACTGTTTTCATGCAGTTTTTTATTTGGCAGAACCAGGAGGCCTCATGAACCGTGTCCGTGAACTGTTAAAAATCGACTCTCTGCACCGTGCCGGTATCACCGGGGCCGGAGTGGGAGTCGCCGTGCTGGATTCCGGCATCTTTGCCCATGCGGATCTGCGGGGGAGAATCGCCGCATCTTACGATGTGTCGGACAAAAAACAAAATGGCAGCGATTCCGATTTCCGAGGAGACAGCCATGTTAACGGCTGCGGGATGGGCAAAGATGACAACATCTACAGCAAGCACGGCTTTGGGAGAGCAGAAGATGACAACATTTACAGCGGGCACGGCTGCGGGATGGGCAAAGATGACAACATCTACAGCAAGCACGACTTTGGGAGAGCAGAGGACGATAACGGCCACGGCACGCACGTCGCCGGGATTATCGCCGGGGACGGGTTTTTAAGCCATGGGAAATGGCGCGGCATCGCGCCCGGGGCCCGTATCATCGCCGTAAAGGTGCTGCGGAAGGACGGCCTGGGCAAGGCGGCAGACCTTATGGCCGGCATGGAATGGGTGCTGAAAAACCGTGAAAAATACGGAATCCGCATCGCCAATATCTCCATCGGCGCCAGGCCCGAGGGTGCCCCGGAGGAGGCGCGGCTGATCCGCGGCGTGGAAGCCCTGTGGGACGCGGGCATCGTGGTGACAGCCGCCGCAGGCAACAACGGGCCGGGGGCGGGCACGGTCACCGTCCCCGGGAGCAGCCGCCGCATCATCACCGTGGGCGCGTCGGACGACGCCACGCCCGTCTGGATGGGCGGCCGCCGCCGGGAGGGCTATTCCGGCTGCGGGCCGGTGCCGGACACCTGCGTGATAAAACCGGAGGTGGTGGCCCCCGGGGGCCGTATCATGAGCCTCGCTCACCGCTACCAGGGCTACACCGCCAAAAGCGGCACTTCCATGGCCGCGCCCATCGTGGCAGGGGTCATCGCGCTGCTGCTGGGGCAGCGGCCGGAGCTGACTCCGAAGGAGGTTAAAAAGCTGCTCTTTGAGACATCCGCAGACCTGGGTCTGCCGAAGGAAAAGCAGGGGTGGGGGATGGTGTGTCCGGAGAAACTGTTGAACGGAAAATTTTTTCGCTAACGTCAGGAAGATGAGAGAGCTGTTATTTTTGATTGTATGGAAAAGTGCAATCGGATGATAGTGGTGAAGTGATCGCAGTATCGGAGAGTGGTTATTTCCGTTTGCACATAAAAATGAAACTTTTGTAAACTGGCGTTTTCCCCTTTTCAAATCCGGGAAAAGATGTATAATGAACAAAAGAAAATGAACAGACACGGAATGATTTCAGAAAAGAAAATGTACGTTTCACAGAACAGAGCAGTTTCGGGGTGAGAAATGCATTGTTACAGATACAGAGCGGATTCAGAAATGGAAATACATTCTTTGAGAAATCTACAGCGAACGTATTTGCAAGGTGAGAGGAGATGATGAAAGAGGAAGTTTGTGGATAACAGCGTATAAGCGAAAGAGATACAAGGAAACAGATTCCCGGCACAGGGAATTTCAGGGGGTGGTTTTTAAGTGAACATTTTATATTTTCTCACACCAAAAAGTGAGACGGCATTTTTAAATGCGGATTCCACAGTGCGGCAGGCACTGGAGAAGATGCGGTTCTACGGTTACTCGGCGATCCCGCTGGTGGACGGAAAAGGCCACTACGCGGGAACCATCGCGGAGGGCGATTTCCTCTGGGGGCTGATGGACAGGTTCCAGGGCGAAATCCACGATCTGGATCACACCATGCTGCGGGATATCCCGCGCAGGCACGATCTACAGCCGGTACATATTGACGCGCAGATTGATGAGATGCTTGAGCGGGCGCTGCACCAGAACTTTGTGCCCGTGGTAGATGACAACGAAATCTTCATCGGCATCGTGCGCAGGCAGGACATCCTGCAGTTTTATCTGGATGCCATGCGAAAGACCGAGTGCCATTGGCGCGGCGGGCAGGCAGTGGGGGCGTGAAGCGAACGATCAGCGTCAGTAAAAAATGTATTCCTGGTTAATATAAGTACGACGATAACGGCGGCGGACAGTTTTTTGTCTGCCGCCGTTTTTTTTGTGGAGGAAAAGGATATGAATCACAGTTTTTGCGGCGGAAAAAGAATGTGAATCACAGTTTTTGCGGCAGAAAAGGAATGTGAATCACAGTTTTTGCGGCGGAAAAAGAATGCGAATCACTGTTTTTCGTGACAGAAAAAAATGTAAATCGTCACTTTTGAGTGATAAAAGATTACTGCTATTATAGGAAAAAAGAAAAACTGCCGCTGTTTTCGAGGCGGTGGGCCAGAAAACGGAATGACAATATCGAGGACTGGAGGAAAAATGACTATGACTGTATACGGTTACGTGCGCGTCAGCACGAAGGAACAGAATGAGGACAGGCAGATGATCGCCATGCGCGAACAGCAGGTGCCGGAGAAAAATATCCTGTTGGACAAGCAGAGCGGAAAAGACTTTGAGCGCCCCATGTATCAGAAATTGGTAAAAAAAATAAAAGAAGGCGATCTTCTCTACATAAAAAGCATCGACCGTCTCGGCCGCAACTACGTGGAAATACAGGAACAGTGGCGCATCCTCACGAAAGAAAAAGGCATCGACATCTGCGTCATCGACATGCCGCTGCTGGACACCCGCCGGGGAAAAGACCTGGTGGGCACCTTCGTGTCGGACATCGTGCTGCAGGTGCTCTCCTTCGTAGCCGAAAACGAGCGGACAAACATCCGCCAGCGCCAGGCCGAGGGCATCGCCGCCGCAAAAGCCCGGGGCGTCTGGTGCGGCAGATTCCCGGCCCCGCTGCCGGAAAACTTCGGCGAATGTTACCGCCAGTGGAAGGCTGGAGAAATCAGCTGCGCCGGTGCCGCCCGGGACTGCGGCATGCCGGTGTCCACGTTCCGGTATCGGGCGGAGAGGTATACGGGGGAGTGAGAGGGGGCTGTTGTTATAATAAGTACAACCGGAGAACATATGGTTTTAAGGCCGCTCTTTTGACCTGAGAGTGAAGATATATAGATATTTGATTGCCAGGATAGAGCATGTTATAAATATTGGAGGTGGCGGAAAGCAGTAATGACGATAAAAACATGGATGGTGAACATGTATCCATGCATGAAACCGCACATGATGCCCGCTATAAAGTATAGTACACGGTGATAAGAACATGTTCAGTGAACAAGATAGTGAACAAGATAGTGAACAAGATAGTGAACAAGATGTAGATCGTGGCGGTGACCATGATGACAGCTATGAGAAAAAAATAAATCGTCACCAGGAACATATTCATGGATTTGGGCTCTGTAAAACATGAGGATGTTGCCTTGTTGTCTCGTTTTTTTGTCAAGCTGGCTACATCGTAATAAAATTACGAGAAGAATAAAACGATACGAAAAAAACTTGCAATACATAGAAAACTGCGCTATAATCGTTATACAAAAAACGTGATCGATTATGGAGGTCATTTTATGCTGACAAAAATCACAATGAAGAATTTCAAATCCTTTAAGAATACGGTGACGGTGGATTTGATGAAAACAAATTATTCTATATTGCCGCAAAATGTTGCGGATAATGGAGTGCTGAAGGGCTGCATTTTTGTTGGAGCAAATGCATCTGGGAAATCTACGATTGTACTTGGGGTAAAACTGCTCCTGGATTTCCTGTTTTCAGAGAGAAATCTGAATTCCGGCATCTTTGTCTGCATGTTTGGAGACAGTCCCTGTTATTCACTTTCCTATGAATTTTTGATCGACGGAAAAAATATTGAATACTCCTATGAAGTTGACACAAGGAAAAATATGATTTCTGAAAAACTGTTTGTTGCACGCAAACTGATGCTGGAAAGAATGGGGCTATCGGCAAAATCTTATATTGCAGAGCCGAATGGTATAAACTATGACGAAACAGATGTCGGAAAAGATACCCTGTTTTTGAGGACGCTCTATTTTAATACGAAATTTGCATCCAACGATGTTCTGAAAGCTTGGATGGAGTTTTTGAAGAAATCAATTTATATCAATATGTTTGACAAAACGATCATATCTTACGGAAAAGTGGACGTTTCTGTTACCCGCTATCTGGACAGGGGTGGGTGCCAGCCCATTAATGATTTCTTCAACGAATACAATTTTGAACAGAACATTGAGTATGATCATAGCAGTTCAGGTGGACGTGTTCGTCTGATTGTTGGCAATGATGACAGTGAGAAGGGAATATTTTTCAAACGTAGGGGAATTGAAGTCCCGATTCCATTTAGGGAAGAATCTCTCGGAAATCAGAATTTGCTTCGCATTCTTCCAGCGTTCCTCAGCGTGATTGAGAGTGGAGGGATGTTGTTAATTGATGAGTTCTCAAGCGGATTCCATAATGATCTTGAAAACCTCCTGGTGCGTTATTTTATGGAAAAGGCAGACCGGGCACAGATGCTGTTTGTTTCCCATTCTACAAACTTGTTGAGCAATTCCATCCTCCGTCCAGACCAGGAATACTCGGTTGAATTCTGCCGGGAAGAAGGAAGTTCGGTAAAGCGGTTTTCATCCGAACAACCGAGATCTGCGCAAAATGTAGAAAAAATGTATGTCAGTGGAGTCTTTGGGGGGCTCCCTGATTACAGAAAGGCAAGCGATGAAGCTTAATAGGGAAAAGCATATCGGCAGAGTGCTGTTTATCGTTGAAGGAAGCCGGACGGAGTTTGCTATTCTCAGACGCATTTTCTGCAATTTGATGGGGTACAGTTATATCGAAAAACGAAGAAACAGGCCGGATTACTTCATAAGCAGCCAAGATCGTTATTCACAGGTAGCGGTCATTAACACTCGTGAGAGTAATATTCGCGATATCAGTGAGAACGAAACATATCTTGATGATTTGTTTGATGTGCTGCGCGAACAGTATCAGTTTCCTGTGGATCAGTCAGCGATTTATTACCTGTTTGACCGTGATCCGGGATCTAATACAGATTCAGCCATGATTGAGAACTATATTTCTATGTTAGCCAATCCATATGATAATGAAGACGGTTATAAGGCAGGCCAGTTGCTTTTAAGCTATCCGAGCATAGAGAGTTACACCGTATCGAGTTTTAATGACGTTCACCTGCTTCGCTTTTCTTTGGGGAAGGATGTAAAAGTATATATTGGAGAGAATACAGATATTCAGCTGAACAAGATTTCGGAGGAAACTGTGGTGAGGGCAGCGCTGGCGTTCCTGCAGATGGGCATACTAGAAATGGAAGAGGAACTGGAAGAATAATCCAGAAATGAAAAGAGATTTTTAGGCGACAAAAAGAAAACTATTGCATTTCTCCCCCGCCAGGAACTAAAATTACCAGCGTGGTAGAGAAATTCATCACGAACGGCGTGTGATTCAAATGACAGAGTACTTCTGGTACATCATCGCGTCGGTCGGGGCCGGGGTGCGAGTACGGAAGAGGATATATACAGGTAAAACTTAATATGTCGGGTGAAATT
>JAJQBQ010000006.1:0-9083 GCA_021203205.1 Lachnospiraceae bacterium
GGTTTGTGACAACTCATGAAGTCAGATTTGTGACAGCTCATGAAATCAGCAACAGTAAAGCTTATATAGTGAAAATGGAACTAAAAATATAATACATAATCCAATTCCATTTCTCGATGCTCTACCTTTAATACCACCGACTACTCCATTTTCAATTATGTAATCCTGTATATTTCCGGCTATCCCATCGTTCCAAAAATGACTGTCCCAGTTTCCATCTTTATATCCAATATATAAAGTCCAATCTCCCAATCCTTGTTTCCAGGCGACATATTTAAGTTCCCCATTTATTGAGATTTCCTCTTCCTCAAGTATTTCTGTTATATCAGCTTCATTGCTGCTATTAATATATACATATTTTGTTCCCATTATTTCACAATAAATTTCTATTATAAGAAAGATGATAAGACCAACAATTAGCAGAATGTAGATGATGTTAAATAATTTATGATAGTTCTTCATTTCAAATCCTCTTGAGAAAAAAGTCATCTCCTACATTATAGCAAGGACATTTTCCGCTGTCAGGAACAGCGCAATATTGCTCCTGAAGTTCTGGAAACAACTTCTTATCAATAACCGTTACCTTACACCTGTATTCCACAATTTTCCCTACATTTCTGATTTATTTGTTTCTTTAACTCTGCCTCAACAAGCCTTAAAATTTTGCGCCTTTTTGCGCCAGATAATACCCAGTACAGATTGACGCAGGGCATCAATCTTAGCTGGGCAAGGCGTTCCACCCTTGACCCGGCAATGGCTGTCGCCCTTGACCTACGCAGGACGCCGCGGTCTACGCTTCGCTTCGGTCGGTGCTAAACGGATGTCCACCGGACATCCAGCACCCCTGCACCCAGCGCAAAAGGCTGTCTCTACGCTCCGCTCCGGTCGGTGCTAAGCAAACGTCCACCGGACGTTTAGCACCCCTCTGCACTCCCGACCAAGGTTTCACCTCTGGACACTGACCAAAGAGATTGCTCTACGCTCCGCTTCGGTCCGCGCTAAGCAAACGTCCACCGGACGTTTAGCGCCCCTCTGGACTTCCGCTCGCAGAAACCGGAACACAATCGCCAGATTGCGCTCATCTGGTTTCTTCGATTTTCAAAATCCTACTCTGTCATTTTTTGATACAGCTTCATCAGCTCGGCAAATGCTTTCGCAGCCGCTCTCTGTTCCGTATCAGTCATTATCATCGTTACCCCGTCCATGAGATTATTGTCTTTCATGATACCACATTAAAGTTTCCTTTTCAATCGGATATAGCATTATTTTATGGGATGCGATAGAAACAGCCCTCCCGTTCCTGCTCTTCTCATATAAACATCAATAAGATAGCAGATCGGCAGAGCTGTTTTATCATTGTCAGTCATCTGCACCCTCATTCCCCATATAATGGATATATTTCAGCCCGAATTCCTGAATACTGTCAAGAACAGGCTGAAACTCTTTCCCTATCTCTGTAAGAGAATATTCCACTTTCGGAGGAATCTGTGCGTATTCAGTTCGACTGATCAGCCCATCTTCTTCAAGCTGTTTTAATTGGTTAGAAAGAGTGGCATGGGTCATTTTCGGCATCCGGCGCTGCAGCTCATTAAACCGGACTGGGCCATTGCTGACATGATGCATAATCAGTATAGCCCATTTTCCCTGTATCAACCGTTGCGTCGTAGCAAACGGACAACGTCCATATAAATCCTGTGCCATAGTGATTCCTTTCCACAATGGCTCTTAGATTACACTTCAAAAGCTTCCTTTTGTCCCATCATCGTGCAGATTTCCGCCTTGCCATTTTCCAAATGGAAGATACCGAGTTTAAAGCCTGTCTGCTCGTTATAAACCTGTTTCATCTGCGGAGCATTTTCCAGTACAGCGTTAGCGATTGTATCCGTATTTTCAAATACAACATCGCCATCATAGCGGAGAAATTCATTGTCGTTTACAGCAAGTATCTCCACATGTGGGTTCGCCTGCATCTGTGCAAAGACTTTCTTAAATGTTCCTGTCCCAAAATAAAGCGTATCATTCTGGAGCAAGTGGAAACGGAAAGGTCTGCCTTTCGGCTGTGAGCCATCCGTAGTAAGGAAGAACCATACCCCTGCCTTGTCTAAGAACTCATTGATTTTTTCTGCATTCGTCATAGTTATCGGCTCCTTTTTTATATCATATTTCCAGTTCATTTACAAGAAGTACTTCAATTTTCTATTGCAGTACCTTTTTCTGAACCTATTTTGATTATACTCACTGATAAAAAGCAAAACAAGTACGATTCTGAAAGATACCTGGTATCACAAAACATACCGCCTTATGTTTTTATAATTATCAGCTCTATTTTAGCAAACATGTTAGCACTTCATTTTCCGTCATGATGCCTTTTCCAGTGAATGAACTACCTGAAACCCATGCTCCTTCGCAAGCTTCCTTGCCGCAGCCCGGCGCTCCTCGCTATACGGCGGAATCAGCCGGATTGATAGCCGCGATTTTTCTACTGTGTATGTCACACTCCCATCCTCTGTGCTGCGTTTTAGAAAACACAGTGTGGGATACTTTCTGCTAAACTCCGCCAATCGTCGTTTCAGTACCGGATTAAATGTGTAAATCGTTGCTTCCTTATCCCTCTCGTTAAAATGGATAAGGGTTTCTTTCTCATACTTAGATAACTTTGCCATATAAATATTCCTCCTGTATTTCGTATTCATAATTGATATTCTCTAAATGTTCCATCTTAATCACACCGGTTCTGTTACCATCTTCCTGTCCGGGCTTTTCCCAACGTATTGCTCCCTCTGGTGCGCTCATTTCATCGCGTCACTTTCCCTTGAAGCATATGCCTCTCACAGCCGGCTGTTC
This sequence comes from Lachnospiraceae bacterium, assembly GCA_021203205.1. Lineage (GTDB taxonomy): Bacteria > Bacillota > Clostridia > Lachnospirales > Lachnospiraceae > SIG308. Next base: position 2,845 of record JAJQBQ010000006.1, read on the forward strand.
AGTTGTCAAGGTTCATCTTTCTTGTGAACCTATCTTACTGAAAAAAACGCCTTTCTCCCGTATATCCAAAACGTTGGAAAAGTGAAAACAAATCGGATATTTCCATTCTTATGGAATTCGTGGTATAATTTCATTCATCCATGTTGTATAGAAAGGAATCATCGAAAATGTATGCAAAACTGACTACACAGGAACGTTTAAAAGATTTGCGTGTGATAGATAAACACCTGACACTGGAACAGTTGGCAGAACAGACCGGCCTGTCACGCTCTGCCCTTGGTAATTATGAATCCAATGATTTTAAAGACATCAGCCCGTATGCCCTTGCGACGCTCGCACAGTTTTACGGTGTAACAACAGACTACCTGCTGGGTCTGACAGAAAATAAGCACGCTCCAAATGCAGACATTCAGTCACTGCACCTGAATGACGATATGGTTGAATTATTAAGCAGCGGCCGGATCAACAACCGCCTGCTCTGTGAACTTGTTCTCCACCCTGATTTTCTTCAGCTACTGACTGATATTGAAATCTGTGTTGACAGGATTGCAGATATGCGTATTAATGACCTGAATCAGGTTTTGGAACTGACACGGCAAAGCGTCATTGAAAAATACTCTCCCGATGAAAATGACCTGCACACCAGAACTCTCCAACTGGCTCAAATCAGTGAAGATATCTTTTACAGCCATGTTATCCATAAAGACCTCGACGCGATTGTAAAAGATATTCGTACCGCCCATCAACAGGATCACACAACCGCTGATACTGATACGCAAGCTTCCGCAACCGTGGAAGAAGTACAGGAAATGTTGGATAAAGCCACCCAGTATCAGGGAACCCTCAACCAAAAGCGTGCTTACCTGATCTGCGAAATGCTGCATGTAGACTATGATAAGCTTCCGCAGGATGAGCAGGAAGCACTGTCACGGATCAGCCGTAAGTCTCCTCTCATGACCAGTGCCATCAGACAGCGCGGGAAATCCGCCAGCTTTCCAAAACAAAGCTCAGGAAAAAAGAACAGAAAAAAATAGGGCAGACAACATCATCTCTGTCATCTGCCCTACATTGGAATTTAATATTGTTTTGGTCAGTTGCTTCAAATCATCTTGAAATATTTCAGCGCCTCAGTAATTGCCGCTTCTTTCTCCGGCGGACACTGCGGCTGCTTTGCATTCTCGGATTTCGGCTTATTGTAGCATTCCCGCTCGATAATTCCGTATTTCTGCTTGATCTGCGCGATGTACAGAGAGGACACCGACAATCCGGTATGCTCTTTCACATACTCCTTAATCTGGCCATATGTAGCACCTTTCTGGAATCCGGACATATCCATATCCTCCAGAGAAAACTCCACCCTCACTTTCTTTGAGTTGATTTCTCCCTTGGAAAGTTGAACAATCGTCTCGACGTGAAAACTATGGCAAAACTGATCCACCGGCTGCGCCTTTTTTAATTCATACCCGTGCTCCTCCAGATACCGCACATCCCTTGCCAACGTCGCCGGGTCGCAGCTGACATAGACCACGCGCTCCGGCTGCACGCTCACGATGGCGGCGAGAAGCTTTTCGTCGCAGCCCTTTCGCGGCGGGTCGACGACGACGACATCTGGTTTTTCCGCTATCCTTGCAAATTCTTCCTCCGCCTTCCCCACAAAGAATTCCACATTCGTGATGCCGTTTAAGACCGCGTTTTTCTTCGCGTCCTCGATGGCCTGCGGAACGATTTCTATCCCGTACACCTTCCTTGCCTGCTTCGCCATGAACAGGGAAATGGTTCCGATGCCGCAGTAGAGATCCCAGACGCATTCTTTTCCGGTAAGCCCGGCGTATTCAAGGGCTTTTCCGTAAAGTTTCTCGGTCTGCACCGGGTTTACCTGGTAAAAAGACTGAGGCGATATCCGGAATTTCACCCCGCCGATTTCGTCCGTGATATAGCCGGGGCCGTAGATATGCCGGGTGGTTTTTCCGAGAATCACATTGGTTTTTTCCTTATTTATATTGAGGGATACAGATGTCAGGCCGTCAACCTGCTTTAATCGGCTGATCAGAAGCTCTGGCTTCGGGATATTTGTCCCGTTGATCACCAGGCATACCATGAGCTGCCCGGAATGAAAACCGTAACGGGTGAGCACATGGCGAACAAGGCCTTTTCCGGTGATCTCATCGTAGGGCGTCGCACCGCTCTGCTCCATGTAGTCCCGCACGGCGGCTGCCGCCTGATCCAGCTTTTCATGGTTTAACAGACATGTATTTACCGGCATGAGCGCGTGAGTCCGCTCCGCGTAGAAGCCGGTGGCAACAGTGCCGTCCGCAGGGTCGCGTCCCACCGGGAACTGCGCCTTATTGCGGTAACACCAGGGGGATTCCATGCCTATGATGGGCTCGAAGATAATTTTTTCCGGCGATATCTTCCCGATCCGCACCAGGGCGTCCAGCACTTTCTTTTCCTTATATTTCAACTGCGCCTCATAAGACATTTCCTGAATCTGGCACCCGCCGCAGCGCCTGGCGTTCGGGCATCGGGGCGGGACACGGTCCGGCGAGGCTTCCAGAATGTCCATAAGCCTGGCATAGCCGTAGGATGCCAGTGCTTTCGTCACCTTCACCCGCGCCACATCGCCCCGGATCGCGTCCTTGATAAACAGCGGGTAGCCATCTACCTTGGCGATGCCTTCCCCACTGCTCCCGGTATCTTCTATTTTAACAATCAGTTCCTGATTCTTTTCAAGCGCTTCCATTTCTCTTCCAACTTCCTATAGTAAACTCCCATGCCCGCTCCGTGGACACCACCAGGGATAAAAGCCGATGACTCCCGAAAAAAATGCAAAGCATTTTCTTTGGCTCCTGTCATCGCCCCCAGGTGTTCGCACTTCCCGCCCCGCTTCGCACAGCTCGTGCGCATATTGTCCTGGTTGTCAAATGTCCTGGCGGCTGTACTTATAAGTTCGATTTCCGCGAAGCGGAATGTCACTTAAGTTCAGCACAGCTGAACGCAAACGCTCGATTCACTTAGCCGCCTGACAACGCTTTCACAGTATATTTACCACTCCCCGCTCTTTCGCAGGTTCGACTCCATGAATTTGTTATACCCAATCCACTCATTTCCTTCCTGCGGGGTGTGATTTTCAATGATTTCCGTGATGGTCTCCATCTTCGCATCCGTGTTGTCCGCCATGAACAGGGCCAGCGCCTCCGCCAGAGCCGGTTTTTTCGGGGAGCCATACTCCAGCTCGCCGTGATGCGCGAGAATGCAATGCCCCAGCTCCCTGGCCAGTTTTTCCGGAAAATCCGGGATCTCAGCTATGCGCCGGTTTACCATCTCATAGCCGATGATGATATGCCCCAAAAGCTGGCCGCTGTCGGTGTAATCATTCATGGGGAAGAGCGAGAGCTCTTTTGTCTTTCCGATGTCATGGAACATGGCCGCCGTCAGCAGCAGACTCTTGTTGAGCACCGGATAGCGGGTGGTGTAGAACAGACAGAGCTTTGTAACGGAAAGCGTGTGCTCCAGCAGGCCGCCCACAAAGCCGTGGTGCACACTTTTGGCTGCGGAATGGTTGCGGAAGGAGCGGATAAATTCCTCGTCCTCCACAAAAAATTTCTTCAGCAGCCGGTTTAAGTACGGATTTTCCACCTCGTCGATCAGCGCGAGCAGCTCTTTATACATGCCGTCGATGTCGTAGCGGCTCACCGGCAGGTAATCGCCCGGGTTGTAGCTGCCCTCATGAGCCCGGCGGACACGCTTGATGTTCATCTGCAGCGTGTTGTTGAAACTGGTGACATCCGCCATCAGATCGATGTAATCGAGCGCATCGAAGTCCTCGACGCCCATGGAATTGATATCCCAGATTTTCCCGTCGATGGTGCCGGTCTTGTCCTGCAGGGTGCATGAGATGTAAGGTTTACCGTTTTTCGTGACAAAATTCCCCTTCGTTTTGCAGAGATAAATGCCGGCGATGCGGTCACCCTCGCGAAATTGTTCGATATATTTCATTTGAGTTTCCTCCTTACTGGTCGCTGTACCAACTCCCAGACCGTCCGAAAACTCATTTTTCTATCTCTTCGGACACAACATGTAGCCTTCCGGGCTCTTCCGGAATACCATATGTTGTAAAAACAGAGAGACTGTTTCGAGTTTTCGGACAATCTGCCTAGCGATTACATTAATTTTTCGCCACGAGCTTTCTTTTCCCGCCCACAATTTTATGATGTTGGGGGGCAAAAGTCATGACACCACGGATTTGGGACCTGTGGTGGCATGGCTTTTGAGCCCAACATCATTTTATTTTTCAGACATCAATTCGTCATCTCCGGGTTTAACACGGTTTCCGCCACCTCCGGCGTAACCTCAATCGTGTACTCCCGATACGTCTTACCGCCCTGGCGCATCAGCGTAAAAGATGCCTCCACTCCGGCTTCAAGCCCCAGAATGGCATCGCGCATTTCCTGTACCGTGGTGATTTCCACGCCGTTGATGGCCGTGATGATGTCTCCGTTCAGAATTCCCGCCTGGTAAGCCGGGGATCCGGTGTCCGCCAGCCACACATAGACGCCGTAAGGCATGTCAAGCGATACGCTCTCCTTAATCTCGTCCGTCACTGTGACCCCGGTGATGCCAACATACGGAATATCCACGCCGTCAACCATTTTTTCAATGTAACCTCTCAGGTCATCGGCGCAGTACGCGACAGCTGTTTCCCCGCCGCTCGCTGTTTCTGTTCCCCCGGCAGTTCCGTCTGCCGCGCCGGTACTGATCGCCACAATGTCGCCGTTTTCATCCACCAGAATCCGGCATCCTTCCACATCCGTATCAAAGGAATATGTGGTAAATACCGTGTCCGGCTGCTTTTTTTCGCCGATCGCGAGAATCTTTATTTCCGCCAATAACACAGGCAGCTCAGAATCCGCCTGCAATTTTTCCCCGGTCGATTCTATTTCCGAATTTTCACCTGCTTCGCCGTTTTCCACGGTCTCGCCGCTTTCCTCGGTTCTACTGCTTTCCACGGTCTCATCATTTCCCCCGGCTTCACTGTTTTTCCCGGTCTCACCGCTTTCCCCGGTTCCGTCGCTTTCCACGGCTCCACCGTTATCCACGATCCCACTGTTTTCCCCAACTTCTCCGCTTTCCACGGCTCCACTGCTTTCCACAGTTCTGCCTTTTCCCCCCGCCGTTGCCAACAGAAGTCCTGTTCCGACGCCAATCTCCGCGGTGTCGCCCCAGGTTGCCATGCGAATTTCTTTCAGTGTTTCATTGGAAAGATCCGTCACGGAAACCGCCAGCAATGCCAGACCGGTGTTTGAATCCGCCGTTTCTACCTGCGCCACGGCTGTCTCACCGCCGTTGAACGTAATTTCGATGTTTTCCGCAAATTCGACCGAACTGTAGTCTGTCAGAACCCGAACCGCAGACTGACCGATCTCCACGATAACACCCGCTGTTTCATGCGTTTCCTCCTCGTCCTGCCCGGTATTCCCCGCCGTCGTTGTCTCCGGAGAATCCTCTGTCAGATTTTGCTGCCCGGACAGTTCCGTAACTTCTATATACACAAGATACTGTACCACTGTCTCTGCCGGATCCGCCGTCATTTCCTGTTCAGCGGAAGTATCCGTTTCACCAAGCCCTTCCCCTGTCTCCGATTTTTCCCCTGGCGAACTTTCTTCACCGTCTTCCAAAGTCTGAGTATTCCCGTCTCCGCTCTGCGCCTCCCCGCTGCGTCCCTCCGGGTCACTTTCGTTTGAAGCTGTCGTGTTTTCCCCCGCCGCCTGCGGCGTCGACTCCGTCTGGCCGTCATCTGCAGCAGCAGTGTCGTTTTCCCCATCTTCCGATCTGTCACTCCCGCTACCGTCCTTATCCGCCGTGCTGTCCTGCGAAAACCAGCCGCTCACGATCTGCTTCTTCATCAGCACATAGTCTACAAAAAAGAATATGACGATAGTAATCAGAACAGCAAAAAACAATATACGAAAAGCGGAGATTTTTCGCCGCCTGCCGCCATTTCGTATATGCTCTTTTACATAGGAAGAAATCCTCTCGTCTACTTCACCGGGAGATATCTTCTCTGCCTCGATGGAATCTCCACCCTCTTTCTCCGGTGACTTACCTTCATATGGCGAATGTTCTCCCGCAGGCATCGTTCCGGCTTCTTCCGGTTTTTCCTCCACAGGTGCTCCCTCGGCTCCTGCCGAATTATCCCCCGCAGGTGCTCCCTCGGCTCCTGCCGAATTATCCCCCGCAGG
>JAJQBQ010000006.1:9183-57713 GCA_021203205.1 Lachnospiraceae bacterium
CCGAATTATCCCCCGCAGGTGCTCCCTCGGCTCCTGCCGAATTATCCCCCGCAGGTGCTCCCTCGGCTCCTGCCGAATTATCCCCCGCAGGCGCTCCCTCGGCTCCTGCCGAATTATCCTCCGCAGGTGCTCCTTCGGCTCCTGCCGAATTATCCTCCGCAAGCACTCCTCTGCCTTCTTCCGGTTTTTCTGCCACAGGCAATATTTCTTCCTCTGATTCTGCTTTTTTGTTTTCTTCAGGCTCGAAGCGATCGCTCAAAGTTCTCCTCCGTCGTATCCTTGTAAATAAGCCAAAGTTTCTTCGCTGCAGTCTCTTTCATAAAAAAGGTTGCAGATTGGCTCATTATACGTTAAAATGTCTTCAAATGCAAGATTGGATGTAATAGAATGTTACTATTTACAGTCCTCCGTTTGAAGTATAAGTTGTCCCTTACGAACAAGTTCAACGGTACATTTTTATACTTCAAATGAGCGGCTGCGAACAGTAACACGCTGGATAAAAAAATGAATGAAAAAGTTTTAAAAACCCTTGAATTTGATAAAATCACCGCCTCCCTGGCGGATTACGCCTCCTCACCGGTCGGGAAGGAGCGCTGCCTTTCCCTCGTCCCGATGACAGAGACCGCGGACATCCGGGAGGCGCTCCGCGAGACCTCCGATGCCATGCTTCGCATCTACAAGCAGGGAAGCATCAGCTTTTCCGGCACCCGGGATATCCGCGCTTCCCTGAAGCGCCTCGCCGTCGGCGGCTCCCTGGGCATGAGCGAGCTTCTGGATATCGCGTCGGTTTTAAAAGTGGTATCGCGCGTGAAGCCGCAGGAGGATACACCGGATTCCCTGACGAAACGCTTCGCCGCCCTCACCGTGCTCGCGCCGCTGCGCCTGGAGATTGAGCGGTGCATTCTCGCGGAAGATGTGATGGCGGACGATGCCAGCGCGGAACTGAAAAGCATCCGTCGCAAAATTAAGCGCACCAACGAGCAGATCCACAGCGAACTGGGTAATTTTATTTCCTCACAGACGACGCGCACGTATTTACAGGACGCGCTCATCACCATGCGCAACGGCCGCTACTGCGTGCCGGTGAAAAATGAATACCGCGGGCAGGTGCCCGGCATGATTCACGACCAGTCCTCCACCGGCTCCACCCTGTTCGTCGAGCCCATGGCGGTGGTGAAGTTAAATAATGACCTGCGCGAGCTGGAAATCGCCGAGCTGAAGGCGGTGGAACAGGTTCTGGCGGATTTAAGCACCCAGGCTGCGGAGCATCTCACAGAGCTGGAGGAAGATTTTACGCTCCTATGCGAGCTGGATTTTATCTTTGCAAAGGCAGCCTGGGGCAAGGCGCACCGCTGCTCCTGCCCGGAGTTGGACGAGAACGGTCTCATTCAGTTAAAGCAGGCGCGCCACCCATTGCTTGATAAAAATAAGGTTGTGCCCATCGACTTAACCCTCGGGAGCGAGTTTTCTTCTCTCATCGTCACCGGCCCGAACACGGGCGGCAAGACGGTTTCCTTAAAGACCGTGGGGCTGCTCACGCTGATGGCGCAGGCCGGCATGCTGATCCCGGTGTTTGAGGGCTCAAAGATCGCCGTCTTTAAGGAAGTGTTCGCCGACATCGGCGATGAACAGAGCATCGAGCAGTCTTTAAGCACCTTTTCCTCCCACATGACCAACATTGTGCGCATTCTGGACCAGGCAGGGCCGGATTCTCTGGTGCTGTTGGATGAGCTCTGCGCCGGCACCGACCCCACCGAGGGCGCGGCGCTGGCCATCGCCATCTTAAATTTTCTGCTCCGCATGCAGGCCCGCACCATGGCGACCACGCACTACAGCGAGCTGAAAATCTACGCAATGACCACCGAAGGCGTAGAGAATGCCAGCTGCGAGTTTGACATCGCAACGCTCCGGCCCACCTACCGGCTGCTGGTGGGTGTGCCCGGGAAGAGCAACGCCTTCGCCATCTCCGGAAAACTGGGACTGGCGGATTATATTATAGAAGAAGCAAAAGAACAGCTTACCGCAAACGACATCGCGTTCGAGGACATGCTGACCAGTCTCGAGGACAGCCGCCGTCAGGTGGAGGCTGAGGAAGCGAAAGTGGCCGCCTACAAGGCGGAGCTGGAAGATCTGAAGGCAAAGCTGCAGCAGAAAAATGAGAAAATTGACGCGGCGAAAGAGCGCATAATCGCCAAAGCGAACGCAGAGGCCGAAGCGATCCTCGCCGAGGCGAAGGAATTCGCCGACAGCTCCATCCGCGAAATCAACCAGGCAAAGCAGACCGGCTCCGTGAAAGATATGGAGCGCTCCCGCCGCGCACTGGGCGACAAGATCAAATCTTCCCGGGAAGAGGACGACACGATGACGCGTCTGTCTCCGAAAAAGAACTTCACTGCGGCGGATTTCCACTTAGGCGACCGCATCCGCATCTTATCGCTGAATCTGGAAGGCACTGTGTCGAGTGTGCCGGATGCGAAAGGCGAATTCTTCGCTCAGTGCGGTATTTTAACCATGAAAACCTCTGTCCGCGACGCGGTCCCGGTGGAGGAAGCCGACATTACCGGTCCCGGCTACTCGAACGGGCCAAAGAAGGGCGGGCGATCGACCTCCCGCAGCCGTGGCGACGGTGACTGGCGCCCCGCAAATGCCGGTTCCGCGGACGGTTCCGGCAAAATTCTCATGTCCAAATCTTCCGACATCTCTGCCGAAATCAACCTCATCGGCATGACGGTCGATGAGGCCCTGTTGGAACTGGACAAATACCTCGACGACGCCTACCTCGCCCACCTTCCGTCCGTGCGCATCGTCCACGGCAAAGGAACCGGAAAACTTCGCCAGGCCGTACAGAACAAACTGCGCAAGTGCAAATATGTGAAATCTTACCGAAACGGCGTGTACGGGGAAGGCGAAAACGGAGTCACCATCGCGAACTTTGTATAACAAGCGACCGCGAATAGTAACTTACCAGACACCTCGAATCATCTTCACACAAGGAGGGAGAACGATATGACCAGGCAAAAAATCATGATTGTGGACGATGACGAGAATATCGCGGAGCTGATTTCTCTCTATCTCACAAAGGAATGCTATGAAACAAAAATTGTAACGGACGGATCCCTGGCTCTGTCGGAATTTCCGCTGTTCGCACCGGATCTGATTCTGCTGGATCTGATGCTGCCGGGCGTCGACGGCTACCAGGTCTGCCGGGAACTCCGCAAGCAGAGCGATGTGCCGATCATTATCCTCTCCGCAAAAGGCGAGGTTTTCGACAAGGTGCTGGGACTGGAGCTGGGCGCGGACGATTACATCATCAAACCGTTTGACTCGAAGGAACTGGTGGCGCGTGTAAAAGCGCTCCTGCGCCGCGTGAACCTCGCTCCAAAACCGTCGTCCGCGGACGAGGTACAGGATCCGTCCGTCTCCTACCCGGATCTGACAGTGAATCTGAAAGACTATACGGTCATCTACTATGGCAGGAAGCTGGATATGCCGCCGAAGGAGCTTGAGCTCCTCTATTTTCTTGCGAAGTCGCCGAACCAGGTGTTCACCCGCGAGCAGCTGCTGGAAAATATCTGGGGTTACGATTACGTCGGCGATACGCGCACGGTGGATGTCCATGTCAAACGTATCCGCGAGAAAATCGGTGACCACGGCGACTGGGCGCTCGCTACGGTGTGGGGAATCGGTTACAAATTTGAGGTACGATATCAGCAGTGAACGAAAAACCGTTTTCACACTGCACATGAAGTAAGGACCTGTCTCAATCTGAACAGATTATTTCACGACAGTTCCTAACTTAGAAAGCTGAGGTCTGTAAAACACAACCATGCGACAAACCCTGTTAAGCCGTCTGATCCTGTCCCTTCTCGCGGTTCTGATCATCGGCATTTTCGCCATTCATTTTATTGTGAGAGATGTCATCTGGAATCTGGAAGTGACACAGGAGGCGGATGGCCGCTACCTCATGACCAACTATCTGGCACTCCTCTACTCCGACGATGAGTACGGGGAGTTTTTCACATACTACGAAGCGCTGAAAGCCGAGCGGGCGGCGGAAAGTGAATTGAAAGATGATGAAACTTCTTCGGACGCATCCTCTACGGACGCGGATGAATCCCTTTCGGAAACATCTTCGATTTCCGATGATTCATCTGCATCCGAGAACTCTGCGGTTTCCGGCGGTTCATCTGTTTCCGATGATTCTTCCGGAAGTACAACCGACTCTGATGATTTTTCCGATTCTGAATCCTCTGCAGAGTTCGGTATTTCGTCAGAGTCTGAAGTTCCTTCCGGTTCTGATACCGCCACAACAACCGATGCATCGGATTCATCAAACTCTTCCGATTCCTCCGACAACGATGACACCGACCCGGAGCTTACCGCATACACGGAACGGTTCTCGGAAATCCAGTCCACCCTGACAGAATATGCCTCCGGCAGCGGCACCACGATCGCTCTGGTGGATGCCGATGGCAGGATTATTCTGGCGAGCAATTCCGGCATCGCGCAGCTGTTTCTGACTGCTCTGGATTTTGAACAGTTCGGAAGCTCCTACTACATGGTGACAAACCTGATGGTCGGCACCGAGACAGAAGTGCTCGCCGTCATGTACCCGGTCAACCAGAATTATCGCACCGTAGCCTATATCATGACCTGCGAGTCCACGGAGACGATCACGCTGGAATGCCAGGAAATCATGAACATGATCTACGCGACCTATGCCGTGATCTACGCGGTTGTCGTCCTGTTTCTGATTCTGCTGTTTTCTCGCATTCTGCCGCCGGTACGTTTGCTGACACGCGCTTCCAGAGAGCTCGCCAGAGGAAATTTTTCCTGTGAAGAGTTAAAAAAACATCCGCGCTACCTGAAGGAATATCAGGAACTCGCGGATTCCATGCGGATTATGGCGGACCGTTTTACGGATATGGAAGAATACCAGAGGAAATTCATTTCCAACGTGTCACACGATTTCCGGTCGCCGCTCACCTCCATCCGCGGCTACGCGGGTGCCATGCTGGACGGAACCATCCCGCCGGAGAACCAGGCCCGGTATCTGAACATTATCCTGTCGGAAACGGACCGTCTCACAAAAATGGCGAACGGTCTGATCGCCTTAAATTCCTGGGACGGTACCGGCATGAAACTCATGTGTTCGGATTTTGACCTGCGCAAGGTCATCAAGACGACGCTCGCCTCCTTTGAACATGCCTGCCTTTCGAAACATATCGTGATTGATTTCACCTGTTACGCCGCGGAGGTTCTCGTACACGCGGATCTGGAAAAGATTCGCCAGGTGATTTACAATCTGATGGATAACGCCATCAAGTTCAGCCCCCAGAACGGTACAATCTATCTGGACGTCAGCGAGAAGGGGGAGAAAGTTTTTGTCTCTGTCAAGGATCACGGCATCGGCATTCCGAAGCAGGCGATCGCCAAAATCTGGGATCGCTTTTACAAGGCCGATAACAGCCGTGGACGCGACCGCACGGGTTCCGGCCTGGGGCTCGCCATCGTAAAAGAGATTGTGCAGGCGCACAAGGAACAGATCGATGTCGTCAGCACCGAGGGTGTCGGGACGGAGTTTATCTTTACCATGACGAAAGCGAAGCAGAAACTTCCGGTCGTTTCCAGGTAAACATTTTATGATGCCGGTGTCATATTATCCCAATACAACCCGACGCACATCAAAAAAGGAGGGGCGATGGAAACTGCTCCTCTTTTCATTTCGAACCGGCAACATCACAATTCGTCAGTTCGGTATCCAGCCCTCTTCCGCCATTTTCCCCGCGAACTGCATCCCACGGAACCCGTTCTGCCTCAATGCTTCATAGAGCACAATGGCGACGGAGTTTCCCAGGTTCAGTGAGCGGATTTCCGGGTTCATCGGGATACGGATCGCCGTATCCCGGTATTCGTACAGGATTTTCTCCGGAATTCCGGCGCTCTCCCTGCCAAACATAATGTAGCTGTCCGGCTCAAAATGCACGTCGCAGTAGCGGCGCGGGCCTTTTGTCGTCGCCATGTAGATCTTTACACCCGCATTTTTCTCCTGAAAATCTTTCCAGCCGTCGTATTCGATATAATCAAGATGCGGCCAGTAGTCCAGCCCGGCCCGCTTGATCTGTTTGTCCGTGATCTGAAAACCCAGGGGGCCGATCAGGTGCAGCCGGGAACCGGTTGCCACACAGGTTCTGCCGATATTTCCGGTGTTCGCCGGAATCTCTGGCTGATACAGTACAATATTAAACATTTTTTCACCCGTTAAATTTATTGTCTATTCACACTGTGAGTAACAAATTATTGCATATGGTGCGTCACCGCCACCGCGTCGATGTCCGCCCCGGGCCACCAGCCGCCGGTGTGGGAACCCAGGTCCGTCAGCCGGATATAACGGAACGTGGAACTTGCGGACACTTTATCCTCAATATCAATTCCGCTTGTGGAACCGTCCACGGTTCCGACATTTACCCAGTTTTCGCCGTCTTTGCTCACTTCCACCAGCGTCGTTTCCACATCGTCGCCAACTTCGTAAATGTAAATGTCGATTCCGTCGCCGTTGCAGAAGTCCACATCGAATCCCAAAACCAGCACACCGCCCGCGCCGAGCGTCACGGCATTTTTATAATCGCTGTAGTCCGGTTCTCCCAGCGCATCCGCCGGATTCATGGCATCCGACATGGATGTCCAGGGATCCCCCGACTCAAAGGACACGACGCTCGAAGCATAAGACGTGTCCGTCACTACCTGCTTTGTCCGCGAGAGGGAAACATCTTTCAGCTGCACCTTCCCGTCAACAACCATAGAAGAATCAATCTCATATTCTACTGTTTTCGTATCATATCCGCTGAGACTGTAGGTAACACGGATGGTGATCTTTGATCCCATATCAAAATCCAGGGAATAGTAGCCGTCCACTCCCGTTTCCGTGTTGACCACGTCACCGGTTGCTGCGGTGGAGACGGTCTTTTGATCATTTTCGGCATCTCCGGTCTGATTTTTCCCGGTGTCAGCGGTGGCTGTATATACTGATTCGGTTACCCCCGCAGCAACCTCATCTTCCGATCCGGTTCCGCTCTGCGCTTCCGTATCTTCCGTTGCCTGGCTCTCATCCGTGCTGTCCGAAGTCGCGCTGTCCCCATCCTCTGCAGTCGAACTTTCATCCGAACTGTCCAAAGTTGCGCTTTCCGCATTTTCTTCTGAGTCTTCGCTGTTCTCTTCTTCCTGCTCCTTGGAGCTTCCGTCATCCAGAACAACCGCGGAAACTGTAACGCCGCCCAGCGCATTGCCGTTTGCGTCATATACATAGCCGCCGATTTCCACCTGCGGTGCCAGCTCCGTTACTCCCGCATCCGGCGAATCGAAACCGGTGACGGTGATACTGACGGTTCCGCTCACATAACCGTCTTTTTCAAACAGGATCACACCGCTTCCGGCGATTCCCATCGTGTAGCCGGACAGACCTTCCGGAGTCAGCTGCTTTTCCGTCATCACCGCGGATCCTTCCAGCAAATCCGAGTAATCCGAGCCTTCAAAATATTTTGCCAGTTCCGAGAGCGCCGCGCTCTTCGAGCCCTCTGTCAGATCAAATGTATAATCACCGTTCTCATCGGTCAGAACCGTCTGCTTGTAGATAGTCTCGCCGTCGCCGATCAGCAGTTCCACTTCCACATCCGCGAGCGCTTCGCCGGTGAGCGCATCGATCACCTTGCCTGTGATACTGTCATTTGCGAAGAAGTATCCGTCCGCACTCGCTGATTCATCCCGGGCAACGGCCACATTTTCCTGATAATAATCGCCGTATCCCTCCAGGGAAAAAGTGATATCATATGTGCCCACGGGGAGAGCACTGATAAGATAACTACCGTTCTCATCCGCGGTGAGTTCCGCGTACAGCTCCCCTTCCTGCCGTACGGTTACCGTTGCGCCGGCAGCCGGCTCCGGTGTTTCCGTATAATAATACACCGTTCCGAAAAGAGAGCCTGTTTCCGTTGACAGGCATATTCCGTCCTCCGTGTCTGAACCTGCGCTGTCCGCAGCCGTTTCCTCCCGCGTCAGAAGAACCGGCTCCGCGCCGCAGGGGATAGCCTCATCCTGAAGATTTTCCGACGTATCCGTATATTTTTCAAACCAGACCGCATCATTTTCTCCCAGAACAGATTCCATGAGGGCCAGTGCCTGCTCCAGAGTGTAGTAGCATTCGGATTCCGGCCAGGCACGAAGCATATATTGCAGAACCCCGTCAATCACACCTGACGCATACTCACACAGAACACTATCTGAAAAACAGAGCACTGCCGCCGCACCGCAGTCAAGAAATGCATCCGCCAGCCGCGCGTCTTTCCCGCCGTTGCAGGCAGACAGAAAGAACAGATCATTCGACAAATCGCCGCAGTATTCCTCTACGTAGGCGGCGGTGACAGCCAGGTGCTGCTCCCCATCCTCCAGATACACCGTAGTCAGTCTATCCTTAAAAAGATCCGCCTGATCTTCCACTGTCAGACCGGCAGAAATATCCTGCGTCAGATTCCCCGAGCTCTCCGCAGAATCATTCTCTGTCAGACTCTCCGAATTTTCTGCGGAATCATTCTCTGTCATATCCTCCGAACTCTCCGCAGAACTTTCCTCTGTCAGATTCTCCGATGCATCCTCCGGAATTTCCGAAGAACCTGTCTCCGCAGAACCTTCCTCCGTATTCTCCACCGTAATATCCAGCACCAGCGCAGGGCCGGTCACGGCAGAATATGACCCGTGCCCGTACCAGACAATCACCTGGTCAGACGCAAGCGTTTTCACCGTGGAAAGAGTTACTTCACTTCCTTTGTACGTCTCCCCGTTTTCCAGATTTTCAATCTGCGCCAGCGCACTGTCAAGTGTCTCCCCGCAGTCCGCGGCATAGTTTCCCTCGGCGTTCTGAAGATACGTGACCGTCAGCTGCACATCGTCTTCCCCGGAGAAAGTATCCTCGAGTATCGGCTCATAACAGAGTGACAGGCCGGATGCAAACTTGATATAGGCGCTCTCATCCTCCACCACATAGCGGAGAACGGTTCCGTCCGCGACAAGTGTCTCCAGATATGTCCCGACTTCCGCGAAAATATCCGCAAAGTCTTCCACCGTCACATAACCGGAGGCACCGGCATACCCGGCTTCGATCTCCAGCAGGGCGCTCCGGACATCATCACAGACTCCGCATGCACTTTCAAGTGCCTCCGCGTCAAGCGTCTGAAAGACATAAACCGTAACCTCATTGCTGGTTGTTTTTGCTTCTCTGACATGGTATGTTTTTGCGCCGGCATCTGTGTCCCCGATCGACAGAGTGCAGGTGTAAATGCCGTCCCCCGCCGTCTCGTCGCCGTTTTGGCCGTCATCGCCCAGGATTCCAACCGCGTTTTCCTCCTCGTCACACAGCTGCATTTCCAGCTCGGAGTTCTCTGCCCGAATAGTAAAGATCGCTGTCTCACCCTGCCCGGCTGCATAATAGAGTTCCCCAACGGAAAGCTCGCCGAATACAACATCCGACTCCTCAAATACTCCGCTTTGAACCAGGTAAACCGCCACCAGAATGATCGCCGCCAGAATCATAAATTCCAGCGTTAACAGAAGCTTTTTCCACAGCGCAACCCTTCTCCTGTGTCTTCTCTTCTTCCTGGGCTTCCTGACGGTCTCCTCTTCGTATTCATCATATTCATCCTGCTCGTCCGTGTCAGTCTCTTCCTCATATGACCCGTCCGTCTCGTCTGTTTCGGCTTCTCCTTCTTCCGGGTACGCTTCGCCCAGAATTTCGTCTACCATATTCGCTATGTGCTCCGGACTGCTCTCTGTATTTTTCATCACTGTCTCTTCCCCGTTTCTGTATCCTTTCGCATCATCTTAAAGCACTCATCCATCTGCGGATGATCCAGATATCGAATCTCTTCCCTGTGACAGATCGTCATCTTCCTGTCCCCGGTGATCCGGCCAATCTCTGCGGCCGAAATTCCGACATCCGCAAGTTTCCGCATCAGTCCTTCCGGATCGGGTGTTACCATGAGCAGTGCGCCACAGGATTTTGTCTGGTACGGGTTGCGGTCAAACACTTCACACAGTTCGATCACTTCCTGCTGTATCGGAATTTTCTGTAAATCCACCTGCAGCCCACAGCCTTCGCGCTCCCCGAGTTCCCTCAGGGCACCAAAGATACCGCCTTCCCCAATATCGTGCATGGATTTCACACCGAAATCCATGGCAGGGCAGGCCGTCCGCTCAATCGAAGGGAAATCTGCCCCGCCAAAAACCTTCTCTTCCGCCTGCGCCAGAAATGCCGGGCAGAATCTTTTTTCAAGAATCTCCCTCTCCTCCACAAGCCATTTTCCGGCCAGATCCGCCGCCGGAAAACCGCTCATCACAATGGCGTCCCCCGGCTTCACCTTTTCCGGCTTCGTCTGCAAAGGAAAATCCCCACGATATTTTGTTCCCATAAAATGAAAATTTATAACAAGATCTGTAAGCCCTGGAAGTGTTTCCGTCTGTCCGCCCAGAATTTCAATTTTTCTGTCAGCGCACAGCGTTTTGATTTTCGACATAAGACCGCGAATGTCCGGCTCCTGCCAGTCTTCCGGCAATAATAATGTAATAGTGACCCACCGGGGTACGCCGCCCGACGCAAACATACTGTTCGCCCCGCGGTGAAAACCAAAATAAAGATCGGCCGGCACTGTCCCCTGGCATACTGCATCCGAAGCGTAAATCCGCACTTCTTTCTCTTCGAAATTTCCCGCTTCTTCCCTGTATATACCAAAACCGGCGTCGCAGCCGACGCCGATATTCTTTTTCTTATTGTCTGTTCCTTCTTTTAAGGGCCCGAGAACCGCCCTTTTTAAGGGCGGCTCGGGCAGTTTGCCTGGTCTCATGGGAATTCTCCTTAAATCCTGACAAATTCAGGCGTCCATTTCCGCCATCCCGGATTGCCGGAAATAACTCCTTTTCATCGGAATCGTCTTCCTCAGGTGCCTTGCATACGAACAATTCTGCATTTCACAAAATATCTGGCGAATCAGAACGCGATGTGCTAATTTCCCGACTCTTCCTCCCCGGAATCCATTGTCGTTGTTTCCGATGTCGGCTCCGGTGTCGTTGTCTCTGTCGCAGGCTCTGTCGTTGTGGTCTCCGTCACCGGCTCCGTTGTGGTGGTTTCCGTCGTCGGCTCCGGTGTCGTTGTCTCCGTTGAAGGCTCTGTCGTTGTGGTCGTCTCGGTATTCTTTGTGGTGGTCGTCTCCGAATTCTTCGTAGTCGTTGTCGTCCCGGTATTCTTTGTGGTGGTTGTCTCCGAATTCTTCGTCGTAGTCTCCGCAGTCGTTGTCTGCGTCTGCTCCTCCGTGGTCGTCGTTTCCTCCGTTGTGGTCTCTTCCGTCGTCGTCTCCTCCTCCTGCGTCTTTACATCCGCCGAGTTGGACACGGTCGTCGTCGTGTTCACATCGGACTTTACACCGCCCGTATTCGAGGTGTCCGCACCGCTGCCCACCGTCACATAGGTGGTCGAATTGCTGTAGGAGCTGGTGTTCACCACCTCCTTCGACTGGAGTTCACCGTCCACATACACATATTTCCAGAGCTGCCCGGTGTACCCGGTATGCCCGGAGCTCGTGGTCACGCGGTAACTGGAAGATTTCGATGAATCCACCGTGTAGGAAATCTTCGCCGTCGTCTTCGTGAGCGTCTCGCTGACATAGGTAATGGTGCGGTTCGCCGCGCGCGTCTCCACGCCGTAAATAGTCACGGTCAGTGTCCCACCCGACGAATAAGTCGCATGAATATAGATCGGATAATCCGTGCTGTTCGTAAATTTAAAATCCTTCGCGGTGCCCGATACCGCCGCGTCCGCCGAAATCGGCACGTAAGACACGCTCATGGAATGAGGGTGACGCTCATTTACTTCCAGCTCCGCCAGAAGCACCGCATTATACAGCGTGGAAGTCACCTGGCAGATACCGCCGCCGTAACTTAAAACCGTTGTCCCGTTGGAGTAGGTTCCCGCCTCGTACCAGCCGTTTGCGGCCGTGTAGGGCATCATCGTATCCTGCATGCTGAAGGTCTCGCCCGGCTGCAGAATAATACCGTCCAGTTTTGACATGCCGTTTTTCAGGTTTCCGTTGCGGTTTGTGTTGCCTGCGGAAAAGCTGGTGGAATAACTGCCCAGCGCCGTGTAGGTCACACTCGCCAGGTCATCCTCCGTCACGGTGGGCTCGTCCGCAACCACGGAAAGGCTGATGGTCGTGGTCTGCATATCGCTGTCCAGCCAGGCGAGGATCGTCTCAACCGCCGCCTCCTCATCAATCACCTGACCGGATTTTGAACTGCTGTAGGTAAAGGTTCCGTCCGTGTAAAGCTCGGTGATAGAAGCGTTTTCCGCCGGTTCATCGTACTCCTCTTTGAGAGCCTCCACGTAGGCGGTCACCAGTTCTTCGTCCGTCCCCACTTCGAGGTCGTAGGAAATGGTGTTGACCTCCAGATCCTTTTTATCCTTGTAGCGCTTGATCACATTCCCCTGTGTGCACAGGCCCGAAGCTTCCTCGAGAACCTCCTGGTTCGTCCAGCCGTAACCGAGCTCTTCCACGGTGGTATCGACAGTGCCAAGATCACTTAAGTCCAGCTGTACGGTTTTCTCCGTCGTCTCCGCGATGGACTCCTCGACCTTCGCCTCGGCTTCCTCTGTCGTCAGCCCGCTCACATCCACGGTTCCGATGCTCACGCCGTTCGGAATCACGCTGTCTGCGAACGCCGCCTGCGGCACAAGCGACGCGGCAAAGAAGACCGCCGCAAGCAAAAGTAACTGTTGCAATTTCTTCATATGAATTTATACCCCCTGTCCTACAGTAAATACGATGCCACCGAGCCGATTACACTGAAAAGCATCGCCACCACGATGACAATCACAATAATACGCGAAACCCATTTTCTCTGCTTCTGATTCATGATTTCCTTCCTTTCTCTCCGGTCACATTCCGAACCGTTTTCGTTTTTTCTTCTTCACGTCACAGTCCCGACCGTCTCTCGTTTTTCTCCCTCAATCCACAGTCACGGTCTGCTTTCCGTTTCTTTTCTTCACGTCACAGTCCCGACCGTCCTCTTCTCCTTCACTTCACGGCACCGGCCGCCTTCCGGCATCTTCTCATGATCGGAATTTCCCGCGCCGTTTCTACAGCCTCGCCGTCACAAAAATATCGTAGATACCCTTAATCGCGCGCTCAAAATCCTCCTGCGCCACGCCGATGATGATGTTCAGCTCGCTGGAGCCCTGATCGATCATGCGCACATTCACGCGCTGGTGCGCCAGTGACGAAAAAATCCGCCCCGCCGTGCCGCGCGTCGAGCGCATGCCGCGCCCCACCACTGCGATCAGCGCAAGGTCTGTCTCCACCTCCACATGATCCGGCTTCGCGAGCATCTGTATACCTGAGAGCACCTGCTGCTCCTTCTCCTCAAACTCATCCTGATGCACCACGATGGTCATGGTATCGATGCCACTTGGCATGTGCTCGAAGGAAATGCCGTTGTCCGCAAAGCAGCGCAGCACCCGCTCGCCAAACCCGATCTCCGTGTTCATCTGGTCCTTCTCTATATTAATGGAAACAAATCCCTTCTTCCCCGCAATTCCCGTGATGGTGTACTTCGGCTGACGGCATGTGGTGGCCACGATCATCGTGCCCGGGTCGTCCGGCTCGTTCGTGTTGCGGATGTTGATGGGGATGCCCGCCTGGCGCACCGGGAAAATGGCGTCCTCGTGCAGCACAGTCGCGCCCATGTAAGCCAGCTCCCGCAGCTCCTTGTATGTAATGACATCAATCCGCTTCGGATCATCAATGATCCGCGGATCCGCAATCAGGAAACCGGACACATCCGTCCAGTTCTCATAGACATCCGCCTTCGCCGCCCGGGAAACGATGGATCCCGTAATGTCCGAGCCGCCCCGGGAAAACGTGTGGATCGCGCCGTTCGGATACGCACCGTAAAAGCCCGGGATCACCGCGTACTCCGTGTTCGCCAGCCTCTGCGAAAGGATCGCCTCCGTCTTCTCGCTGTCAAACTGCCCGTCCTGGCGGAAATAAATGACCGACGCCGCGTCGATAAACTCATAACCCAGATACGCGGCCATGATACGCCCGTTCAGATATTCCCCGCGGGAAGCGGCGTAATCGCTGCCGATATGGTTTAAGAAATTCTGGCGAATCTCCTCAAACTCCAGCTGCAGGGACAAATCAATGCCCAGCCCGTCGATGATCTCCTGATATCTTAAGCGGATCGCCTTCAGCTTTCCGTCGAAATTTTCCCCGTTCGCGGCCGCTGCATAGCAGTCGTAAAGCATATCTGTCACTTTCGTATCGTTTTTATTTCTCTTACCCGGCGCGGACGGAACCACGTAGCGCCTGTCCGGATCGCTTAAAACAATGGCCCCCACCTTCTTAAACTGCTCCGCACTTGCCAGGGAGCTCCCGCCGAATTTCACAACTTTCTTTCCCATGGATTTATCCTTCCTTTCATCTGCGGCACTCGTAAATAACAGAGCATCGAATCCGGATAAAATCTGCGGTTGCAAACATCCGTCATCCGCGATAACCCTGAATAACCGGGTATTGAGTCCGGATGTATCCTGCAATTGCATGCTTCCGCCATCTGCGATAACCCTGAATAACCGGGTATCGAGTCCGGATGTATCCTGCAATTGCATGCTTCCGCCATCTGCACTTATCCTGAACATCAGCTGCGCCACAGAATCATCCGACATATTAGCACAATGGTGGATAAAAGGCAAATTGTTTTTGCGTCCGGCTTGACTTCTTTTCAATTTGTGTTATGATTCACAAAGTTTCTTTATACACGCACATGGACAGGTTATAATCTGTCATAATGTGCGTTATCTCGATGGAGATCGCCTTTCGTACAGACGCAAGATTCCGCTGACATTTCCACGGGCTGGTCATTGTCCGGTGAAATTCACCAACGGATACCTTTATTAAGCAGGTATTTCCCTGTGCCGATACAAAGGCCAATGAACGTAATTATTGTTAGGAGGATCATAATATGCCAACACCGGAAGAATTAATGGAAAGTATCGACCGTCTGATGTCCCAGGGCGTCGGACATATCAATGTCGTGGAGGGTCAGGTTCATGTCGTGGAAGATGCGCCGGATGACCCGGGCGAGGAAGATTTTGATGAGGAAGGTAAAATCCGCATCGATACCAGAAAGAGTCTGGAATGCGAGAACAGCCCCGTGCCGATGGCCTGCGGTGTGCCGACCGTGTTTGTGGAGGGGGAGGAGTAAGGAGCTGCGACCTATGGGCCTGTATTATAACCCGGGAAAAGAGCCTTTCCGTCAGATTCGAAACGCCGAATACGTGGACAAATCCGGTATGATTTCTTTCGTGAACAGCCGGATTGATGTTCCAAAAAAATTCATTTGCTCCACCCGTGCACGCCGATTCGGCAAGTCCTACGCGATTAAAATGCTCTGTGCCTATTACGATTACAGCTGTGACTCCCGGGACTTATTCGATGATCTTGCGATTGCACGGGATCCATCCTATGACATTTACCGTAACCGGTATCATGTTGTTTATCTGGACATCACCTGGTTCCTTTCTATTCTCCGCAGCAAGGGTGAAAAACTGAATGGAATTGTGCAGGCCATTCAGGATGCAGTCATTCAGGAGTTGGGTGATTTCTTTCCATATATAAAGGAAGAAACAGATTTGCCGAACGCCTTATATAAGATTTCGGAGAATACCGGACGAAAATTCGTGTTCCTGATCGATGAGTGGGATGCCATTTTCCGCGAGGATGAAAAAAACACCGAAGTAAAAGAGCAGTATCTGAATCTCCTGCGCGGTCTGTTCAAAAGTCCCGTCACCAGCAAGGCAATTGCCATGTCCTATATGACGGGTAT
Organism: Lachnospiraceae bacterium; assembly: GCA_021203205.1. Taxonomy (GTDB): domain Bacteria; phylum Bacillota; class Clostridia; order Lachnospirales; family Lachnospiraceae; genus SIG308. Next base: position 25,105 of record JAJQBQ010000006.1, read on the forward strand.
CTTGCCCATCAAAAAATTCGGGAAGCAATCCGCGCTGACCGATGTACTGGAGCTTACCATGGTAAATCCCGGACCCCTTGCCGATTACGTTGGATTTACAGAAGCGGAGGTAAAATCTCTGTGCCGGATTCATTCGATGGATTTCGAAGACATGAAACGCTGGTATGACGGATACTCTTTTTCATCCGTTGATTCCATTTATAATCCGAATTCGGTGATGGAAGCTATTTCTTTCGGCGATTACGACACCTACTGGACAAACACCGAAAGCTATGAGCCCTTAAAATCCTATATTGAGGAGGATTTCGACGGCATTCAGGACGCGTTGCGATTCATGCTCAGCGGTGAATCTGTTCCTGTAAATATTCGGAAGTTCCAGAACGATATCAGCGTCATCAAAAGCCGCGACGATGTGTTTACATTATTGGTACATCTTGGTTATCTTGCCTATGACAGGCAGGCGAAAACGGTTCGAATTCCGAACGAGGAAATCCGGCAGGAATTCATCACAGCGATTGAGGACAGTAAAAAGCATGTGGAGCTGGCGAAATTGATTGTGAAATCCAGGCAGCTGCTGAAAGATACTCTGGCCATGCGAGAGACAGCTGTAGCGGAAGCTGTCGAGACTATACATCAAACCTCTGCGGCACCACTATTTTATAATGATGAACAGGCTTTGCGCAGTGTCGTCCGGACGGCTTATCTGGTCTGTGTGGATGAATACGCCGAGATTCAGGAACTTCCGACCGGACACGGCTTTGCCGACCTGGTATATTTACCGCGCACCGGCTCCTCTCTCCCGGTACTTTTAATTGAATTAAAATGGAATGAGACAGAGGAAAGCGCAATATCTCAGATAAAGGATCGAAAGTACCCGAAAATACTGGAAGGATTAAAAAACGATATCCTGCTCGTGGGAATCAGCTATTCCGGGAAGGATCCCAATAAGAAACATTCATGCAAAATTGAGAAATTGAAAGTAGAATAATGCGATTCGCTCAGTATAAGAAAGCCTCTGACAACATATAATGGCATCGGAGGCTTTTTGTATCCCTAAGGAGGCTATTTTCATGCCCTTATGTTTCGAACAGGCTATTTCCGAAGACTATTATGACTACATCTACAACCACAGCTATTTCCCGATACCTGATGTTGATTCCTGCAGAATTGACGCCGGTTACGGCATAGGCGTTTATTTTCGCCCGAAAGAAGACGGTTTCGCATATGAAAATTACTACACGCTGCCGAAATTATTCGGCCTGGCAGATGTAAATGCGGCGGAGGCTGCGGGTGCATTGAAGATCCAGCGCCCGGATAGTCTGGGACTCACCGGCAATGGCTGTCTGATCGGCCTCATCGATACCGGAATCCAATATGACCATGAGGTGTTTCTGGATGAACAGGGACGATCCCGGGTCGTGGGGATCTGGGATCAGACAGCGGAAGCGGAAGAAATCACATCCGGAAAGCAGCCAATAAATACTGATTTGATCTCAAATTTGCCAACAATGAATGAAGATAATATCGAGAATTCATCTTCGGCTTCTGAAATCACGGGGAATTCTGCGAATGGCCAAACACTTCAAAATCCCAGGTCTGTCCCCTACGGTACCGCCTACACGCAGGATGAGATTCTGGCAGGGAGCGCAAAAGGTCAGGACGAAAACGGCCACGGAACCTTCCTCGCCTCCCTGGCAGCAGGTCGAAACTTTCCCACCGAAGGTTTCACCGGAATCGCGCCCGAAGCCAAAATTGCCATGGTAAAGCTGAAGTCCGCGAAATGTTATCTCCGGGAGTTGTTCCTGATAAATAAAGATGCAATTGCATATGAGGAATCCGACATTCTGCTTGGCGTACGCTATCTTCTGGAATTGGCTGAAGAACTTAGCATGCCGCTGGTCATCCTTCTGGGGCTTGAGAGCAGCAGCGGTTCCCACACGGGCAGTCTCGCACTTGATGATTATCTCTCCCAGGTCGCCGCCCGTGCCGGAGTTGCGGTTGTCTGCGCTGCCGGAAACGAGGGAGATAAAAAGCACCATTATTATGGAAGCTTTTCTTCAGGGGATGATTTTCTGGACGCGGAACTAAATATCGGAAACCTTGCCCCTGCTTTATCTGAAAACAGCGCCATGACGCAGGAAACCGCTTTTGCAGACAGCGCTGTGTCACAGCACGCCACCTTAAATAATGATGTAATGCAACAGTCTTCCTCAAGTAACGATGCAAAACAGCAATCTACTTCCGCCACCGGCTTCACCCTCGAATTCTGGGGCACCCCACCGGACATCTACAGTCTTTCTGTCATCTCACCCGGCGGAGAAATGATTCCCCGTGTGACCGCGTCCATCACACAAAACGGTTCCTATGATTTTCTCTTAAGCCAGACTGTCGTCGAAGTCGGTTTCCGCCTTCTGGAATTTTTAAGCGGCGACCAGCTTATTTTCTTAAGGTTCCGCAATCCCACTCCCGGCATCTGGCGCATCCGCGTCTACGGCAGAAACCTTCTGTATGGCTCGTTTCATATGTGGCTTCCCATCGAAGCTTTTCTTTCCAGAGATGTTTTCTTTTTGTCGCCGAACCCCGACACCACTGTCACAGCTCCCGGCAACTCGACCGCCATCCTCACCTTTTCCGGATACGACTCCCGCACAGGAAGTTTTTATCCCGCCTCTGGCCGCGGCTACACGGCGAAAGGACAGATCACGCCGGAACTCGCCGCACCGGCGGCAAATATTCTCGGGGCGAGGGTCGTACCAGGCAGAAGCAGAACTCCGCAGACAATATCCGGTGAAATCGCCCGCTTCGAGCGCCGCAGCGGCACAAGCTGCGCGGCCGCCATCGGCGCGGGAGCCTGCGCACTGTTGCTGGAATGGGGAATTTTGCAGAATCATCTGCCAGGCATGCGCAACATAGAAATCCGCAACATCCTCATCCGCGGCGCCGGGAGGTCACGAAATTTGAGCTATCCAAACCGGGAATTTGGATATGGAACGCTGAATATTGAAGACGCGTTTCTGGTGCTGGCGGATCTTCTGTGACAGAGACTGCCGATTCAGTCAGTCGGATAACCGTATCTGACCATTTTCGCGGCTTCAGGAAAATGGTATCTGTCAACTGTGAAATTGGGGAAACAATGTTTCCCCAATTTCTGAAAATCTTTTAATCTTTTTAGCAGTAAAATATTTATGACACCACGGATTGCTCCGTGCTTCGCACTCACACAACCCCTTCCACCAGAACTTTATCTCCAAGAACAATTTCCCTGATGCCGCGAGTCTTCTTCTTATTAAAATTGAAACTCAGCATATAGCCCTTTTTCATATGAAAATAATCCAGATAACCGGACAGCTGCTTCTCGCCACGCTCATTATACGAGTTTCCGCGCCATATCTTCAGCTCCAAAATATTTTGCTCTCCCCGATAAAAAATCACAAGATCCATGCGCTCGCTGTTCCTGGTCTGGGGCTCTATGCTGTAATTCCCTATTCCATTAATGATCGGTTTTAAAAACAGAAGGAAATATTTTCTTCCTGCTTTTTCCAGAAACTCCTCGTCCTCTTCCCCATAAACTTCGCTAAATGTCTCAATAAACTTCTCCATGATCCTTCGGATATCAAGATGACCACCGACGATAAAGCGGTTTCTTTCTTCCGCTCCAACCGCATATAATTTATTACCGGTAAACTCCTCAGATATAAAATGATTGTACAGCACTGACTCAAAAATCCGGTTCGCGATCACAACTGTCTCGTTTTCGTTGCGTATAAAGCCAAACATCGCAGCGTCTTTTATATAGGATGCTGTCGATGCATACAAAACTGTCTGACCGTTGAATAATACTTCCTGTAAAAGAGACCTAAGCTCCGGATATTTCACCAGCTTCCCCATCATGGACTCATACAACGGGTTGTCTTCTTTTATTACTCTTTTTATGGCTTCCCGTATGCCCTGCTCCGTCCATGCATCTGCCTTCTGCGGAAACTCGTCGCTCCCGGGAAGTTCTTCATCTGTGATCTTACATATATCTGAGACAAGATATGGATATCCGGATGTATATTCAAAAATCATGTCAGCAACACTTTGAATATTCATGCCCGTGTGATAGTCAGACTCGTAATCTTTCAGCATCCCGACAATGTCATTCGCAGAAAAATACATATCCAACTTAAATTTTGCCGCAATGTTCCACGGGCTGTTTTCCTTATGCTCATCCTCAGGACGTATTTTACGTTTAATGCTCCGCACATCGTGCACTCCAGCCAGAACCACAGACTGAAATGTCGGTACATTATAGCGGTTCAGATACTCTGCCCTGATCTGTGCAAGAAAATCCAAAAAAATCTGATTATTAGTTGCCGTATCGACTTCATCAATCAGAAGAACGATTGGTCTGTCTGAAGCTGCACACCAATCCTCAAATATCTGAAACAGCCTCTGCAACGAAAGAAGAGTTTCCTTCCCCATCATAAGTGCTGTCATCTGCTCCCGGATGTCTTCCGGAAAATTTCGGAAAACTCGCAATATCGCGCTGGATAAAGACATCACAAACTTTGTCTCATTTTCATAGGCATAAGACCCCAGCTGCTGAAAATCCAAAGACACCACGTAGTAATCTTCCTTTAAATAGGTCGACAATGCCCGAAGTGTTGTCGTTTTTCCGTACTGTCTGGCACGGTTGATCGTGAAATAATCACCTTCATCTACCATGGCTTTAATTGCCTCGAGGCGCGAAGTCAAATCCACCATGTAGTGTTTTTCAGGTATGCATGCACCGTATGTGTTAAATTTTTTCGCCATTTCATTTCACCCCTCATTCCGTTTCGTTTTTTATGATCTAGCATCATACTATAAACTCGAGTGTAAAACAAGAGTTGGATTGAATAAAATTTCAATAAAAGCTATTTTCAGGAAAACTCACAAATCCTCTGAAACAGCTATAGCTGATCATTTGATTGACTTATTGGGGAGCATTTTGTCCATTTTTTTTGCATATTTGCTCCCCAATAAGTGTTGACTATTGGGAAACATTGTGATATATTGAGGCTAATAATTGTTCTTTAAGAAAGGAAAAGCAATGGCAGCACAATACAATGAAATACAGGAATTACTCAGACGCCGTGCCGATCTTCATGCAAGGCTGAATTTAATGCCCTATGACGGTACCCCTGAAATCAAAGAGCGAGGTGACGAAAAGTACCTCTATGTCAGAAAGCGTGTGGCAGGTAAGCAGACCTCCACATATGTTGGTACGTACACGGAAGAACTTTATAATCTTCTTCTTCGCAACGCCAGAGAAACCCGCGGAATTCGCAAAGAGCTTCGCAGCATCGAAAAACAGCTTGCCGCTGCCGGATATTCTGAGGATGAGCTTCCTGCCGCAGTCATAACCAGCATTTCATTTGCAAGGGCAAATATGAAGATGAATATCTATGATCAGGCCGTTTTGGAAGGCGTTGCAACCTCTTTCCCCCAAACGGAAGAAATCCTGGAAAACGGCAAAGTTTCCGGCATGACCGCTATGGACGTACAGAAGATTTTGAATCTGAAGCATGCATGGGAATTCATTCTTGACCGGGATGTAATTGCCTGCCGCTGTGACTACTATATGCTCTGCCATATAGCAAGACTCGTCAATGAAGGCTTTTTTGAGAATGGCGGTCGCATTCGCGGGGTTCCCGTTACCATAGGCGGTTCATCCTATATTCCACCTCTGCCTATTGAGGTGGATGTAAAGGATCGAATTCGGGAAATTGTCGATGTTACCGATGATGCTGTCAACATTGCTATTAAACTGTGCTTGTATTGCATGAAGACACAGATATTCCTGGATGGAAATAAACGGGCTTCTGTCATTTTCGCGAATCACTATCTTATCGCGCATAGCGGCGGTTTCCTTGTGATTCCCGAAAACCATGTGCCGGAGTTCAAACAACTTCTTGTAAAATACTATGAGGGCGAAAATATCTCGGTTATTGCTGCTTTCATGAAAAAAAACTGTTGGAAAACGATGCAGTCCTGAAGGTAAAAATATTTCAGTAGAATTTTAAGCCCACATATGCTATACTGTCACTCGCTGATGAAGATATGAAACGGTTCGCGTTGACTTCAGCTTTTGACCTTGGCGTCAGAACTTTGTCCGGCGAACGTATGAATTAGGAAACGGAGGTACTTTATGGGAAGAGCTGGTGGCGGAGGCGGCGGTGGCGGCCGCAGTTCCGGTGGTGGAGGCGGCGGTGGCCGCAGTTTTGGCGGGGGTGCCGGTGGTGGCGGAAGTCGCGGCGGTTTTAGCGGCGGCGGAAGAGCCGGCGGATCTGCGGGAAGACCGGGCGGCAGTCCGGCGGGAAGACCCGGTGGCCCGGGAGGTCCGGGAGGCCCCGGCGGATGGGGTCCGCGTCCCCCAAGAAGAGGCTGGCGCGGCTGGTTCCCGTTCTGGGGTGGCGGATACTATGGCGGCGGTGGCGGATGCGCGGGCTGCGGATCCGGCATGATCATCTTTGTGATTGTTTTTCTGATCATCTTTCTGTCCGCCATATCGTCCGGATTCCGGTCCTGTTCCTCGGGTGGCGGCACGGAGGTGATTATTTCCGATGTCACGACAAGTACGGTGGAGCGTGAAAAACTGGCCGACGGCCTGGCCACATTTGACGAATATTATCTGGATGAACTGGACTGGATTTATGACGAAAATGAGCTTTACTCCGGCATGAAGACATTCTACGATGAGACCGGTGTCGCACCGTTCCTCTACCTGACGGACAACATCGACGGCGACTATGACCCGGACGAGGATACCATTGAGACCGCTCTGAACGATTTCTACGACGAGCATTTTGACGATGAGGGGCATCTCCTGGTGCTGTTCATGGAAGATGAAGATGGTTACTGGCAGAGATATTACATCGTAGGCTCCGCCGCGAAAGCGGTGATGGATGACGAGGCCTGTGAGATTCTCATGGATTTTCTGGATGCCTACTACTATTCCGATCTGGAAGATGAGGAATATTTCTCCACAGTTTTCGAGAAGACGGCCGAGCGCATCATGTCGATCACCTCATCGGATTCATCGGATAATTCTTCCTCTTCGTCGACTGTTTTCGTGGCCGTTGTCATCGTGGTTGTGGTTATTGTGGTTGTATGGATGGTGGTAAGATATATGAGAAAGCGTCAGCGAACGCAGGTATAAAAACGATCCGTCAGAGCGGCCTTCCGCGGTGATTTCTACGCGGATATAAAACGTGCGCGCCGGACGCACATTCAAAAGGGAGCCAGTAGAACTGACTCCCTCAAGTGTACGTCCGCAAACGCACACCCCAATTGATATATACTATGCCACTACCCGGCAGAATATGATTTCTTTACAGGGTTCCTCCGCCATCACTCACCCCGCCGTTATCCGGATAAAAGTAGTAGTAATACGCGTTTCCGTCATCGTCAAAATACAGGTTATCGCCGCCGTAGATGCCATAAGAATCATCGTCATAATAACCATATCCGCCGCCGTAGAAATACTCTTCCATACGCTCAAGCATTTCTTCTTCCGACAGATTTTGCCAGTCGTCTCCGAGAACCTGATTCAGGTAACTGTAGCTGAACAGCATCATACCGCCGAGCAGAATATTCAGTACCAGGCCGATAATCGCACAGACCATGCCGCCGGTCGCCATGCCGCTCTGTTTCGTCTTCTTCGTCTTCACGGAAAAAACAATCGCCACAATCGCCATGACAATGTCCGCAACGACTGCAAAGAAGAACCCGCCTATTCCCCCACAGCAGCCGAAGCACAGGAATACGATGGAAAGAATGCCGAGTACGAGAGACGCGATCTCTTTTCCCTCTCTCTTTCCCTGGTTGTTGTTCCACTGAGAATCATTATAGCTGCCGCCATAACCTCCTCCGCCGTAGCCCTGGCCGGACCACTGACCGTTCTGATCGCCGGAGTTCCACTGGCCGCCGCTGTTTCCGTTCTGTCCATTCCACTGACTACCGGAACTTCCCTGGCTGCTCCACTGACCCTGCGAGCCATTCGAGCCGCTGTTCTGACCGCCGTTTCCCCACTGGTCATAATAGCTATTCTGCGAACCGGAATTTCCGCTCCATCCCTGGCTGCCCTGAGAACTGTTTCCATTGGAAGTTCCATAACTGTCCCGAGAGCCATTGCCGTTCTGTGCACTGTCGGATGCCTTCTCCCAGCGCGGGCTGTCGTCCGCAGCCTGCTGCCAGCTGTAAGTCGTGCTCCCCGCACTGCCGGAAGTCGCTTTTCCGGTAAACTCATCACTTTCAAGCTCTTTTTCATACTGCTGCCAGATGTATCCGGTCTGCGAAGCATCTCCTGCTGCGCCGGTCTCCGTGTTTTCGGAACCTGTTTCCGAACTTCCACCGTAACCGGTGCCGCTGTCTGCTCCTTCCATAATTGTAAAATACTTACTTCTCAACGTGTATCTCCTCCTTGTGTAAGCTTGTGTTATTTTCGCCATTCTATTCTATTTCCGTAAAAATTTCAACAATAGTATTGTAAAATTTTCTTAAATCGTTATAAAGCGGTTATTTCCCCGGTATTTAAAATTTAGCCTTGTGAAGAATATGATATCTATGATAATATACTGGCTGATTTTTTCGTCAACCGGATTTTATTTTTAATACCGCTGTTTACGGGCGGCTTACGTGATTCCATAAATCCACGTCGAGAGAAATCAATGAAGCGAGTTCTCTTCATTGCTCAGTAAGAAGACTTATTGGCTCACAGGAGATAACTGCGCAACAGTCACCGCCCCACAATACACCGATTTGAATACTCTTCGCGATTTGATTTTCAATTTCGTGAAATGTCTTGTTTCCATAAAAGAAAGAGGATACCCATGAAAAAAATCCTGATGCTTTTTACCGGCGGCACCATCGCCTCCGTGAAGACGGAGCGGGGTCTCGAGCCGCTGCTCACCGCGGAGCAGATGTTTCGCTATCTTCCCGACATCCGCCAGGATGTGCAGCTTTCTTCCATGCAGGTGTGCAACCTCGACAGCACAAACATGGATTATGTACAGTGGCAGAACATTGCCCGCGCCATCGAAGAAAACTATGATGCCTTCGACGGCTTCGTGGTCTGCCACGGCACAGACACCATGGCCTACACGGCTGCGGCCCTGTCCTACCTGATCCAGAACAGTGCGAAGCCGATCGTGCTGACCGGTTCGCAGCAGCCGATTCAGATGGAGATCACCGATGCCAGAAAGAATCTTCAGGACAGCATCTGCTACGCCGCGGATGAGGATTCCCACGGCGTCTGCCTGATTTTCGACGGGAAGGTCATCATCGGGACGCGGGCCAGAAAAGTCATGAGCTTCTCCTACCACGCGTTTTCCAGCATTAATTTCCCGGAGATCGCGTCCATGCAGTTCGGGGATATCGTACGATATATTCCCTGCACAAGGCCCAAGCCTCAGGAATCCTGTTTCCATCCAAAAGACGCTCTGAGTAATTCCGAAACCAGACTTCCGTCAGTTTCAGATTCCAACTCCCGGCTTTTCACTAACTCGAACTCTCAAAACCGATTTTCATTCGCTTCGGGTTTTATCGGTTCTTTCGGTTCTGTCAAATCTGTCGGCTCTGCCGATTCTGTTGATTCTGTCAGCTCTATCAGTTCCTCCGCGTCACATGAAACACCTTCTGTCAGGTCCTCCACGATTTTCTACCACCGCATGAACCCGAAGGTGTACCTTCTTAAACTCACCCCGGGCATCCGCCCGCTGGTTCTGCCCGCCATCTTCGAGGCCTACGACTGCATCATCGTGGAGAGCTTCGGCGTGGGCGGCCTGCCGGACAGCATCGTGGACGAGTTTTGTGATCTGATGAATCAGTATCCGACAGGCTCCAAAATTGTCATTATGACGACGCAGGTCACCTACGAAGGGAGCAACGTGTCCGCCTATGAAGTCGGGCGAAGACTGAAGGGGAGATTTCCCTATCTCGAAGCCTGCGACATGACCATCGAAGCCGTGTTCGCGAAAATCATGTGGATTCTGGGGATGGAGGGGCTCTCTTTTGAGGAAATTGAGGAATTATTTTACCGTGAAATCAGTTACGACATTCTTGTCCCGCGGCGGTAACTATTCACAGCCCCAGCTCGAAGTTTCGCGAAGCGACACTTCTTTACTCGCAGTGTCCGCGTTCAAACAAATCGACTACGATATAGGGAATGACGCGTCAGAAAAAAATCGCGAGGCGATTTTATTTCATCTCGTCCAGGAGGCGGTGGCTGTGAATAGTAACCCGCGGATATAAAATAACGTTAATAAAACTTGACAAAACCTCTTATAATGTTTAATATTACAGAATTTAACCAAGCAGGACGATGCAGGATCTGAATCTTAAAACAAGGAAACGAGCGAGTCAGTCATGAGAAATATGAGTCTGGCGTTCGCGCTGGAGATGTGATTTACGGCACCTGTCTTCACTTTACCTGCCTTACTAAAAAAGCAAAAGCTCTTAAGAAGTGGCGCGAACCGCTTCCTAAGAGCTTTTAAATTATTCTGATCCAATCTGCCTGACAAATTCTTTATACTACAAAAATTCCCCAGAGTTAACGCGAAGCGTTCACTCTTGTTAACGCAAAGAGTTCACTCCGGCTAACATGCAAGCACATGAGTCAGGTTACACGGGACTTAAGCGACTTTCTGCTAACGCAAAAAACATTCACTTCCGTCCTTAAAACCCTGCTATTATTTGCTCCTGATCTCCGCACCCAGCACTTTCGTCAGCTGCTTAATGATCCTCCCCGCGCACTTCTCGATCTCTTCCGAGGTGAGTGTGCGGTCCGCGGCGCCGACAGCCAGACGGACAGTGACGGATTTCTTTCCCTTCGGGATCTGCTTTCCGCGGTACTCGTCCACGAATGTCACATCCTTCACCAGGTCGCCCTTTTTCGCCATCACGCATTTGCGGATCTCCTCCCAGGTCACGGACGCATCCACAATCATCGACAGGTCGTAGTCGTTCACCGGATAGGCTGCCAGGTGGGTGAAGGTGTTGGTTCTAGACTTAAACGGCAGCAACTTGTCGGTGTCAATTTCCGCCAGCACCACCGAGAGGTTTTTGATACCGCAGGCCATGGACTGACGCTTGCCAAGCAATCCCAGCGAGCCGACCATCTCCTCTCCCACGAAAATGTTGAGCCAGACGGTCATGTCCGCCCAATACGGCTTTTCCTCCTTGCGGAAGGTGAAGCTTTCCATGTGGGTGTAGCGCGGCATATTTTCGAAAATGCCCTTCGCCTGACGGAACAGCGCCGTGATCCCGTCGATGCCGTCCGTCTTCTTCGCGAACGCGCAGCCGATGCGGCGGCTCTGGCGCGGCAGCTTCTCGGTCTCATCGTAAGGCGAAATAAATTCATCCGCCAGCGCCACCTGCGCCTCCTCAAAAATGGCAAATTCACTGTAATAACGCTCGTTGCTCACCACCGCCTGACACAAATTCGGCAGGGTGGACGAGTGAATATATTTTTCCTCCGGCGACGGCGGCGTGGACAGCGTGAGGATGCCCTCGGTGGAGCCCAGAATGGCGTTCACAAATTCCTCCCTCATCCACGGGTAGGTCAGCACCTCCTGCAGGCCGCAGCGGTACGCCAGGTATTCCTCGATACTGCGCACAAGACTCTTGTCCAGCTGATTGATGGCACCGGTAAAGGTCGTAGTGATCTTGTCGGCCTTGAAGTTTTCATAGCCGTACATGCGGGCCACTTCTTCCATGATGTCCGCCTTGATGGAGACATCCCCTGTGGAGCGCCAGGTCGGCACTGTGATGTGCATGTTGTCCCCGTCAAAGGAAACCGAAAAGCCCATCAGCCCCAGCTTGTAGGAGATTTCCTCCTGCGTCAGGTGCTTGCCCAAGCGGCGGTCCAGCCAATCGTAACTCACATCGATCTCGGCCGGAACGAGTTTCTTCCTGTAATCATCGGCAAAGGCCGTGACCTTCATGCCCGGATAAAGCTCCGCGAACAGCTCCATGGCCATGGCCAGCGCCTGATCGCAGCGCTCCGGGTCGATGCCCTTTTCGTAGCGGGTGGACGCATCCGTGCGGTTGTCGTAGCGAAGCGCCGTTTTGCGCACGCCGGTGGCCGCGAAATTCGCCACCTCCAGGATGACGTTCTGCGTATCCGGCAGGATGGAGTCCTTCGCTCCGCCCATGACGCCCGCCAGCGCCACAGCCTCCTTCGAGTCCGCGATCACCAGATCCTCCGTGTCCAGCGCCAGATCCTTACCGTTCAGCAGATCCAGATGCTCGCCTTCCTCTGCCCGGCGCACCCTGATATAATCGCAGATGTGGTCAGAGTCAAAGGCATGGGTCGGCTGGCCCACTGCCAGCATAACATAGTTTGTGATATCCACCAGCGCGTTGATCGGGCGCAGACCGGTCTCCCACAGGCGGGCGCGCATATAGAACGGAGCCTCCTTCACACAGAGCCCCTCCAGTTTCACGCCGATGTAGCGCGGGCAGCGATCCGCATCCTCGATGCGGATATCAAACGCCGGGATTCCCTCCGGTGCCTTGTACGGCTCGATCGGTTTTAGCTTACAGTCGTAGATAGCGGCCAGCTCTCTCGCCATGCCGTAGTGACCCCACAGATCCGGTCGGTTTGTCATGGACTTATTGTCAATTTCCAGGATCACGTCGTCGATCCCCAGCGCCACGGCCAGGTTTGTGCCGGGCTCCGCCGGGAAATCTTTCAGGTCTACGATCTCTGCCTCATCCTTCGGCGGAAACAGATCACCCAGGCCGATCTCCGTGGATGCACAGATCATGCCGTAGCTCTCCACGCCCCGGAGCTTGGAATTCTTGATCTTCACCGGCTCGCCTTCGCCGTGCCAGCGAACCATAGCCCCCGGCACCGCCACGGCCACATACATGCCCGCCTCCAGGTTGCTGCCGCCGCAGACGATCTCGTGGACGCCGTCGCCTGTGTTCACCTTGCAGACCCGCAGCTTGTCGGCATTCGGGTGCGGCAGTACCTCTAAAATCTGTCCCACAATAATATTTTCAAAGGATTTCGCCACTTCCTCTGTCCCCTCCACCTCCACGGTGGTCATGGTGAGGTCGTAGGAAAGATTCGCGATCGTAAGATCCTCCGGGAGATCCACATAGTCCCGGATCCAGTTTAATGATAATTTCATTTCGTCTCCATTCTAATTTTGACTAAAATGTCAAAAGTTCTTTCCAGCATATCTTCTAATCTGTCTTTTCCAGACACATTTTTCAGTCATTTTTTACGGTTACAGCCTTCGAACCATATTTTTTTGCGATCTACGATTATGATTTTCCGATGTAACATATTTCAGGTAACCGAAAACTGTCCTGACATCCTCTAAAGTGACGTATATATCAATCTATAAATATTTGATTGCACGACAAAAGAGTATGATACAAGAGTTCCACATTTTATGAAATTAATGCGAAGCTTCCGTAACCCTGAAAGCATCCGTGATCCGCTTAGTGGAACTGAGACAGAAATCTCAAATCCGCACTGTTGAACAGCCTTACATCATCCACGCCGTAGCGCATCATTACCAGACGATCCAGGCCGATGTTCACGTAAAATCCGGTGTATTCGTCCGGATCCAGCCCCGCGGCCCGCAGCACGTTCGGGTGAGGTGTGCCGCCCGGCATTACCTCGATCCAGCCCACGTTCTTGCACACGCTGCAGCCCTTTCCGCCGCACACCAGGCAGCCCATATCGATCTCGAAGCCCGGTTCCACGAACGGGAAGAAACCGGCGCGCATGCGGACAGGCACCTCTCTGCCGAACACTTTGGAGAGGATCGACTGGATCATAACCTTGCCGGATGCGAAGGTGAAGTCCTTATCCACGATCAGCGCCTCGTACTGATAGAACGCGCGCTCGTGGCGGGCGTCGGTCGTCTCATTGCGGTAAACTCTGCCCGGATATACAAAACGATACGGCGCCTCGTGAGTCTGGAGATAGCGGACGCTGCCGCCGGTCAGATGCGGGCGCAGGCAGAGCTTTTCGTTGGCCTCGCCGCTGTCATGCCCCTCCAGCCAATAGGTATCCATGCTCTCTCTGGCCGGATGGCTCGGCGGGAAATTCAGCTTGTCGAAGGCGTAAAGCTCGCTGGAAATCTCATCCTCCTCGAAAATCTCAAAGCCCATAGAGCGGAACGCGTCATTTAAATCGTCGCGCATCTGCTTGATCGGGTGCTTTCCGCCCGCGAACGGCGCGATGCCCGGAACCGTCACGTCGAAATCCTCCGGGATTTCCGAAGCCTTCAGACGGATCTCCTCCCGGCGCTCGTCGATCTTCGCGGAGATCATATTCTTCGCCTCATTTACCATGCGGCCCATCTCCGGGCGCTGCGACGGATCCATCTTCGGCAGCATCTTCAACATGCCTGTCAGCGACCCCTGCTTGCCCAGGATCGTGGATTTCACGTTCTGGAGATCGATCTCCGTCACCGCATCCTCAATCGCCTGTTTGCTCTCCTCGCAAATCTGCAAAATTTTGTCTTTCATTGCATTCCTCTTTCCGGAGCATAAAAGTTCAGCTTTGCTGAACTTTGCGACGGGGCGACGAGAAATCCGCCATTGCGGTTTCTCGTCTGCCATCAGGGCTGTTTGTGACGCTCCGGCACAAACAGCCGATTGAAAAATCAGCTCATCAGAGTGATTTTTCAATCCGTCCTTTTTTCCTTATAAATAATAAATGTAATAATTGTTACGCCACAGATTCCTTCGTGAAAAGTCAACGCGAAGCATTTACTTCAGTGCTTCTCCGGTGTAACAAAAAAGCCCGCCCCCGAAGGGACGAGCCATAACCCGCGGTACCACCCATATTCGAAGCTGTCTTAAGCTCCGCACTTTAAAGCCGCTGTCTTTGCGTGCGGCACGCCCTGCTTAACTCAACTTAGCTGCTATTCACGGTTGCCCCTCCCTCGCAAAAACTTCGACCAAAACTTCAAGGCAAATAAACATTTCACGAAGTTTTTGCTCTTGGGGAGAGGTGACTGCTGCACAGTCATCCTTAAGTGATTCAATAAGTCCCCTTACGAGCAAGCTCGCAGTGGACTTATTAGCTCACTTAAGTCCAACCGTGAATAGTAACGCGATTTTCGCAGGATGCTCCAGTGCTGAAATTCATGTCCGGCTGTCTGCGGGGTCTTCCAGCCGGTGAACCCCGCTCTCTGTAAAACAGTTATCGAACACTGCCGGTTCCGCAGGTATCCACCAGCCGGGGCCATGAACCTTCCGCGAAACCATACACACCTTCACAGCATAATTAAATTTACTTCTTTCCACGCATTTAAAATTGTGTGGGTTCTTTCATGTTCTTTAAACTTTCGGAACTCTACCACAGTTTTTTGCGGTTGTCAACGCCTTTTATATAACACTGACGCATTGTGTGGTGCATAGTTCTGCTCAGACCTCTTCTTCCTCCGCCACGACCTGACACTCCTTCTTATAGCACGCAATCGCGAACTTATAAATCTTCGGTATTTTTTCCTTCCGAAGAACATCCGTATACTTCGTGTCGTTGATCTGCTTCATGCCCCTGTCGCAGGCGGTTTTAAAATCGCCTTTTTCGGCATACTCCATCTCGATGACAATGCCGATATTCCCGTCCTTCTGGGTGCGAACCACGATATCCGGATAGCCAAGCCCGGATTCCGGGTTCGACCTCACGCTCCAACTGACCCTCATTCCCAAAAGGGAGAGCAGAATTCCATGGTAAAAGTTCTCCTTTCGATCTTTTCTGGATGCGATGTCCCGAATGCTGATCAGATCCGAGAGATATTCATTGAACTCTTTCTCGGTATCTGCCGCATTTCCCGTTTTTAAGGCCTGACAAAGAGCATCCAGCTTTTCCGTATTTGTCTTCGCGTGTTTCAGGAAAAGATCCACCACCTGCTCTTCAAAAATGGAACAGATTTCCTGATTCGGAATGCGCAATGGATAAAGATTGCCCTCCGGTTCTCCGGCCAGTGTCAGATAGCCGGTCATATACATCAGGCTCCACACATTTTCCAGGCTGTCATATAATTCGCTGTAGGTCAGCTCCTCGGAAATTCTCTTCCAAAGCACTCCTCCCTCCATAAGAACAGCCAGCTCATCTTTCGGAACTTCTGTCCCGGTTTTCTCCACCAGATGACGCAGCACATCATTTCCGCTGGAATTTACCCAGAAATTCTGCGGCCTTCTCTGTGATGTGCGGCTCAGGATTTTGACCCAGTTAATCACATCCCATGGGCAAAAGACATTTGTGTTGCCAAAATGATAGCCGTCGTACCACTCCCTTGTCAGGCCGTAATATTCTTCGACCCCATAAAACTCAAGCATCTGCCGCACTTCCTCATCCGTAAATCCGAAGGAAGAGGAAAACATCTCGTCAGAAATAGAATATATATTGGGGTTGTTCAAACCGGTAAAAATGCTTTCCTTCGACACTCTGAGGCAGCCGGTCAACACGCCAAAAAACATGTCCGGATTTGTCTTCAGGCCCTGCTCGAACATTCTCCTGATTAGGGAAACCATTTTTTCGTAATATTTTTTCGTGCTTGCCTTCGCTAAAGGCACATCATACTCGTCAATCAAAATAACGGCCTTTTGTCCGTGGTGTTTGCGCAACAGTTCTGATAATGTCTGAATCCACATGCAGAGCACATCTTCATTCATCTCAATATCAGAACGAAGCAAATAATTCAACTGTTCCTGATCATAGGTTGAAAGCCTGTTGCTGCTCTGCAAATAGTCATGTCTTCTTGCTTCTCTTCGTATCAGCGCCGCAATCATCTTACAGCTCTCATCAAACGTCTCTGCCTCGACTCCACGGAAGCTGATCGAAACCACCGGGTATTTTCCCATGTACCTCTCACACAGCTCCGTTTCTTTTGAGATAGCAAGTCCGTCAAACAGTTTTGAATCCGCGCCATACTCAAAGAATTCCTTTAACATATCCATGTTCAGGCTCTTGCCGAAGCGTCTGGGACGGGTAAAAAGGTTCACCTTCGCCCGGTTTTCCATAAGCTCACGAATCATGTCTGTCTTGTCGACGTAGTAGAAATTGTCTGTCCGTATTTCCTCAAAGCTTTCTATGCCGATTGGAAGCATCAAATTTGCCATGCCATATCACCTCTTTCTAATCCGTCTCGTTTTTGGGTATATATTTTCACATAAAAAATTTATCCCATAAAAGAAGCTTCGTATAAAAACGCACAATACTCAAAGTCGAGAAAATTGTAATTCTGCAATTGCATTCCTGCAAGCTGTGCCTGAGTGAATTTCGCTTATTATAACAGTCGTTCCTTTTTATTTCAAGCAAAGCGGTGCCGGAAACAAAAATAAATCTTACTATTACTGTTATCATTTTTGATTTTTAAGGTTTCAGTTTAGATGATATAGAATTCTGGTACGCCCGTGAATTAATGAAAGGGCTCGGGTATGACAGATGGAAAAATTTTAAAAATGCAATCCAACGGGCGATGTGCATTTTTGTATTGTTGAATTATTGTGGACAGCGCTTTTTTGTGTTTCGGGAGAAGAACTCCTGATGCAGACTTAAAAGCCCCAATCAGGGATTATTTGTTGTAGATTCCCTGATTGGGGCTTTTTATGAGCGCACCTATGCTATCCTTCACAATATAGCCTTTATTCCAGTACCAGCTTCATGCCTCCGTAAATTCCCGCGTCATTCCCGAGTTCGGCCAGCGCAAAGCGCGTTCCCTTACAGGCCGGAAACGCTCTGTCCTCAAACTGCTTCTGTACAGCGTCCAGCAGAAAATCTCCCGCCTTCGAGACGCCGCCGCCGATCACAATAATCTCCGGGTCACATACCACCGCCACATTGGCAAGTGCGCCGCCGAGAATTCGGCTCATGAGGAACACCACATCACAGGCATTCTCATCGCCGGATTTTGCCGCGTCAAAGATATCCTTCGCCGTCAGATTCTCCGCTTCCGCAAATTTCGTCACGTGTTTTTTCGCCAGTCGCACCACACCGGTGGCGGAGGCATACTGCTCCAGGCAGCCTTTGCGGCCGCAATTGCAGGGCTCCGTCTCCAGCCAGTCCACCGTCATGTGGCCGATTTCACCGCCTGCGCCGTGGGCGCCGGCTGCGATGCGGCCATCCATAATCACGCCGCCTCCCACACCCGTGCCCAGCGTCACCATCAGGACATTCTCACAGCCGCGGCCGCCGCCCTGCCACATCTCGCCCAGCGCGGCAATGTTCGCGTCATTTGCGGCGGCAGTCTGCAGACCCGTCAGCGCCGAGATGGCGGAAACCACATCCACCGTCTTCCAGCCAAGATTCACGCAGCCGTGCACAACGCCGTCCGCGTCCACCGGTCCCGGCACACCGATGCCGATTCCTTCAATGTCTTCCTTGTGCAGACCCCTCTCCTTGTATTTCTTCCGCACAGCCGCCGCCACGTCCGGCAGGATCTTCGCTCCCTTTTCCTCCGTCCGGGTGGGAATCTCCCATTTTTCAATCAGCTTGCCCGATGTTTCAAACAGCCCGAGCTTGATCGTTGTTCCGCCGATATCTACGCCAAATCCATACTTTTTCATACGTGAAGCCCTTTTCTTTCCTTATTACTAAATAATAATCAGATACACCGTCGCGATGGACACGATAATCTGCAAAATTGCAAAGCGGAACACCGTCTGCGTGTTGGACCACTCCAGGTTTTTGCGCACATGGTCATGCAGCGGCAGCCGCACATTTTTCATGATATTGACATGCAGTACGCGGATAATCGTCACCTTGACAAGTCCCAGCCCGCCATCTAAGATCAGCACGATCGCCGCCGGCAGAAAGATAAACGGGCTGCCCGTCTTCATGGCTGCCAGAGCGATGAACACCCCCATGGCCCTGGATCCGGCGTCGCCCATCATGAGGCGGCTCGGCGTCGCGTTGTACCACAGATATCCCAGAATGCAGACCACGAAAATCAGAATCAGGAAGGAAAACTCATCCTCTGACCCGGTCACTTCCATGACCGCATACAGTGTGATCAGAGAGATAATGGAAAGCGTCCCTGACAGACCGTCCACACCGTCCGAGCAGTTCGTCACGTTGATAGACATCCACACCAGCAGCACGGCCAGCACAAAGTACACCGGCACAGGAAAATCCACGGTGATCCCGAATATCGCAAACGAAACCGCAGATGTGTTAAAATACAGAAATGTCCCCGCGGCCACCACGGCCACCGCCAGATCCATCAGACCTTTCTTCAGCTCGCCCCATGGTTTTTCCGATGCGTCATCCAGATACCCGGTCAGCATCTCCACCGCAACGAGCGCTATGTAAATGATCAGTTCCGGGCTGACATCCGCAAAGATCAGCGCCGTCACCGCGAACACCAGCACAAAGATAATACCGGCACCGCGCGGCTTTCCCGCGGAATTTTTTCCCTGCACGGCGTAATCCCTTCCGCCGTCTTTCGGGAGATACTTCGCAAACTTTGCGGTACACAGGCAGGTCAGCAAAAACGCGGCCAGGATGCCTGCGAAGGCAATCACCGGAGAATTCTCCGGAAAAAACATGTGAATCATACCGTTTCCTTTCTCTTTTCCGTTTTTTCTTTTCAAAAAACTTCACGTGTATATTTTAGGACACCTGTTACATTATCTGTTTTAATTTTCGAAATAATGACACCCGGATACGGAGACCTTGAATTTTTGTTCCGTGGTTTCATTATTTTGACCCCGGAATCATATGATGCTCCTGTTCCCCTGCATCATGTCTTATTTCTTTTCGACTGAAATTCTCTCATCCGCCGAAACAGGATAACCAGATTATTTTATAACAGCTCTCTACAGCTGCCTGTATATTTCTTCCAGCTCCTCCGGTGAAAATACGTAATGGGAATTACAGAACTGACAGTTCAGCTCCACATCCTTTCCCTCACCGATCAGACTTCTGAGTTCCTTCTTTCCCATCGTGATCAGCGCCTTCGTCACGCGTTCCCGGCTGCAGTTGCATTTGAATGCCGTCGGTATGCGATCAGTGATCTCCACCGGGCCAAGACCTGTAAGTGCGTAATCCAGAATTTCCTCCGGCGTCATCCCCTGCTCCAGAAGATCCGTGACCGAAGTGATGGCGTTTACATTCTCCTCCAGACGATCAATCACCTTTTCGTCCGCAAACGGCATCAGCTGCAGAATGAATCCTCCTGCCTGAGCGACCGTATTGTCGCGGTTCATCAGCACTCCCAGCCCCACGGCCGACGGTATCTGCTCCGAATATGCGAAATAATAGGTCAGATCGTCGCCGATCTCGCCCGTGGTGAGGGGTACCTGCCCGGAATACGGTTCCTTTAAACCGAGATCACGGATCACGGTCAGCGTGCCCTGGTTCAGTGCCGCACCGACATCCAGCTTTCCCAGATAATTCGGCGGCATAATCAGATCCGTGCGGTTTGCGTACCCTTTCACATTCGCCTGCGAATCCGCCGTCACACACAGACCGCCGATGGGCCCGTCGCACTGAATCTGAAGCGTCAGCAGGTCATCCTGCCCCTTCATCATGGCACCCATCATGCCGCCGGCAGTCAGCAGACGCCCGAGCGCCGCGGTCACCACCGGGCTGGTGTTATGCACATTCCGCGCGTACTCCACTAGGTTCCGCGTGGTTGCCGCGAAAGCGCGGATACTGCCGTTGCCCGCCATAGCGCGGACGATGTAATCGTCTGTGGGCGCGGCGGCTTTCGCCTTCTCAGATACTTCTCTTTTCTTTTTTTCTTCATTTATATCCATAGAAACCCTCTTTTCCCTTTTCCCGCAGCGTCACATACAGCCGCTCTGTCCGCCCTCCCGGCTCACCGCCGGTGTCCGCGTCGATCATCCCTAAAAGCTCCATTCCGGCATCCGCAGCCGCTTTTGCCACTTCCTCCGGCGCAAAGCCCCGCTGATAATGCGTCTCCACGCACCGGTCATAACGCCCATCCGCCGCGCGGATGAAAAAATCCAGATCATACTCGTTGATCTTCTCTTCCTCATGCCACGTATTATCCCAGATAAAACAGCACTCCTCCCGCGTCTCCGCGATGACACTGTCGCCGATCTCTTCATATTTATATGCCGTGTCAATATCGCACACAAAAATGCCGCCCGGGTCGAGATAATTGTTCACCAGCCGGAAGACCTGCGTAAGCTCCGCCGTCTCCAACAGGTAATTCAGCGAATTGCACAGGCTCACCGCAGCCCGCACAGTCCCGTAAAGTTCGAACTCGCGCATATCCTGCTCCAGGTACAAAATGTCATGCCCGGAGTGTTCCCTTTTCTCCATGGCGATATTCAGCATGTCGCAGGAAGCATCCACGCCGATCATGTCATAACCTGCCTGAGCGAGCAGCTCCGTCATGGTGCCTGTGCCGCAGCCAAGATCCAGCACAAGCCCGTCCGCGATGCCGTATTTTTTTAATTCAGACACCACAAAAGCGCCCCACTCTTCGTAGGGCACATTATCCATCAGCAGGTCATAGACCCCGGCAAAACCTGTATATGCGTCCATATTTCCTGTGAAACCTCATTTCAAAGCGTCACTCTTCACGTAACAAAAAATATCAGCCTCATGGTGTCCGTCGAAAGGCTTGCATACCCTTCCGGTTTTCATGTTTCCCGAGTGATATTTTAAGTCCTTTCACCGGACGAAAGAATAACACAATCTACTGTTTTTTACAAGATATTTCTATCCTGCTTTCCGAATTGTAACGCCATTCACAACCACCCCCGCATTCGCAAAAGTCGAGCCGAATTTTTATCTTAGCCGATGAGTAAATTCGAGACTTTTGCGAGTGAGAGGGAGGCCGTGAATCGTAACTACACAGTCATTCTCTGTGAATAGTTACGCGAAAACAACTTGACACGGCCGCAACTTGTGAGTATAAAAAGGGGAAGAGTAAATGGGGGTACCTGTGTGAAAATCACTCCGGTAAGCGATGGTTTTCACCTCCTCCGGAATGAGGATTATTACTTTGATCGAAAAACATATTCGAAAACTCGCGTTGCGCCATATGATTTTTCCCGTTCTCATGCTGGCCGCGATCGGTGCGCTGTTTCATTTTCTCCCGTTTTCCGAGGTTTTCCACCCGGAGACGATTGAAAGTCTGTCATCCATCAGCTTTCAGTATTCGGAGGACGAACCCTACGTGACGCTCACCTGCGATTACCTGCGCTACACCGGTTATGACCACTACGTGAGCGGGAATAAAGCGGGCTCCTACTATTACACCTTTTTGGATGACACCTGCTATTTCGTGCTGATTCGCACGGCAAATTATAACCTCTGGTGCGTTCCGGGGGAGCAAACCGTAGTGCTGTCTTATACGCTGACCGATCAGACGGTTTCCGGCAAGGTATTAAAAACCTCCCATATTCCTTCGGATCTCTTCACACAAATGGCAGACGATCTGGGCTGGACAACCGAGGGGCTGACGGAAGTATGCAGTTCTTACTATATCAGTGAGTGCACGTTTGACGTGACCATCTACACTTATCTGCGCTGGGGATTGTCGATTCTTGCCGTCTTCTTTGCTCTGGCCCTCATTGTTTATATATTCTGGCTCTTAAGGCCTTCCTTCTACACCGGTACACTGTGTCTTCTGCGCTACGGCCCGGTCCGCAGACAGTTTCGAAAGGCAAACGCCGAGCTCGCCGGAGATATTGTGGTGAGGTTGGGAAATGTATGTCTTACGCCTGATTTTTATGTGGAGTTCGGTCAGAACCGGCTGATTGTCATGCCGTTAAAGCGTATCCTTTGGGTATACCGCATCGGCGCTGTGCAGCGCTTCCTTTTCTTCCGCCTGCCGGTCAGCTACCGCATCTACCTGCACGGACGCGGCCATGTGAGCCTTACTTCCGAGCAGATGGACGCGGATACTTCCATCAGCATCACGCGCTACTTAAAAACAAATGTGCCGGATCTTCTCGTGGGTTACACGGATTCCAACCGCAGGCTTGCAAAAGACATTGACGCGGGCAGAAAGAAGAAGCGGCACAACAGTCACAGCAACCAAAAAACCGGCTAAGATAATATGACAAAAGGGACAAAAGATCATGAATGGAACGTTTACGTTCCATTCATGACCTTGGAAACCGCAAAACACAAAGAATAAGCCATTTTCGAAGAAAAATAGGCGGATTCCGAGTGTTTTCAGGATTTCGGGAGTGCATGAGTAAACGCTTTACGTTGACCCGGCACGGGAAAACCCGTGTGTCATGACCTTTTGTCACTCGAATTATTATTTCAGAAAGGAAAAACCATGTCAAAACATACATCAAAATCGGAAGCTTCTTCATCCGCGGCGCCCGCCGCCTCCGAATCTCAGACGCAACCGGGTTCTGCGGTTTCCGAAAAAGAGGGCGAAAAAAACGCCCCCTCTGAAACCCCTCACCACAGTCTCTTTTCCCGCATCCTTGCGGTTGGCGGGATCGCCGTCATTCTTGCTCTCTACATCGCCACGCTTTTCTTTGCTATCTTCGACCGCTCGGAAACCATGAGTCTGTTTCTCGCCTCGGTTGTGTGCACGATCGTCGTTCCGGTGCTCCTGTATGTCTATAACTGGATCTACCGTTTACTGAAAAAAGATCGGGAAGATAAGGAAGAACAGGCAAAGAAAGCCGCTGACACAGAAAACTCCATCCGGGAGAAAGCGAAAATGGAGAGCAGAGCAGAATAACCGGGCCCCCTTAAAACTGTCCGAAACCCCGAAACAGTCTCTCTGATTTTACAACATACGGTATTCAGGAATCATACGATATACTTAAATTCCGAAAACTCCGCCGTTCCTCCCGTTTCTCTCGTCGCATAGCAGTAGAGCGCACCGCGGCAGCCGACAAAATGATCCAGGGTGTAGTAAAGCTGCTTCGGCGGTCCGATCTGCTTCCACCCTTCTTCCGTCTCATACTCAAAGACTGCCTCGTCCGTGCCGGTGTGAAAGTCCGTCGTCATGCGAAATCTCACCTTCTCACCGGGCGACGGCACACGTTCAATCTCCTCATCTTTTGCAAAATAGACGAAACGCCCGCGCTTTCTCGTGAGCGCCGCAATATAGAATCCGTCTTCCTCCCTCGTCAGCGCAATCATGCCGTACTGTCCCATGAATGCTGCAAGTCCCGCGAAATCACCGCACTTTAAATCGGAGCCGTCCACGGTCACCTCCATGCAACACCCCGGAAAGATCGTCCGCTGCGTCAATGTATTTCTTGCCTCATTAAGACTTCTGCTTAACGTTCCGGCAGTGATGCGAAGCACATCCGGCTTCGGAAATTCATAAAAAGCAGGATCCGGAATATGATTCCACTGCCATGGCTTCTTCAGCTTCATACCCGGAACAGGAGTTCCCCTTTCCGGAATACTGCTGTGATAAATTCTGTAATCTTCTCTCCCGAAATCGGGAGAAAGATTTTTTCTGTCATCCTCCCTGTGGACGCCGGAGTACTCCTTTCTGTCATCCCCTCTGTAATAACCTGAGTGATTCTTTCTGTCATCCTCCGTATTCTCACCGACACCGCTATATAAATCTTCCGATTCCTTTATTTCTTCCAGAAAATCTCCGTCCGTGATAAGCGGTTCATACACATAATCCGGTCTCGTACTTTCCACCGGGACTTCGCGGGGTGCTTTCCCGTCCGCACCGAAAACAGGAAAATTGCGCTCGAAGCGCACGGGCACCAGCACCGGGATTCTTCCCACCGCGCCGCTGTCCTGAAAGAGCATGGCATACCATCTGCCGTCCGGCGTATCGACAATGCCGCCCTGCGCCACGCCGGCATTGCGGTAGCCCATGTCATCGTCCAGCACATCTCTGCCGATAAACGTGCCTTCCAGGCTGTCCGACACATAACATGCTTCCACGCGCCGCTTCGTACCGCTCGCGTACCAGTGAATCAGAAACACATAATAATAGCCATTGATCTTATAAAAATGAGAGCCCTCATATCCAAGCGACACATCTCCGATATCCTGTATGATCATCCGGTGAAGGCCGCCCTTCTTTGGGCCGCTCAAATCTGCTTTCAGTTCCGTAATATAAATTTTCATGCCGCCATAAACGATATAGACGCGGTCATCGTCATCAAACAGCAGTGATGCATCGTGATAAAAGCCGCTGATTTCTCTCCTCTGCCACGGCCCCTCGATCTTCTCCGATGTAAACAGATATGTTTTATGCGTATCATTCGCCACGAACAGCACGTAAAACGTCCCCTTGTGGTAGCGCAGCGTCGGCGCCCACATGCCGGCCCCATAGATGTTCAGGCCATCCTCCATGCGCTGCGCAGGCGTATCTTCCAGAATATCATAAAGATATGTCGCTATCTCCCAGTTTACCAGGTCATAGGAACGCAGAATCACGCCGCCCGGCATGTAGTGCATGGTTGTCGACACCATATAATATGTATCATCCACACGGATAACGTCCACGTCCGGGTAATCCTGACGGGTAACTGGATTCGTAAACTGTTTCATGGTAACCCCCTCTCATGTGTCCTGCGAACTGTTTTCTCATGCAAAAATCTTTTGCTATTTTTATATATAAAAATTATATTTCTTTTCAAAGTTAAATATCTTACGCTGTTTTTTCAGTGTCAAATATCTTATACACTTCACGTAATTGTATACTGTTCAAAGCCGTTTTTATGCTTCTCTTACCGCTGCCACGAACTCATCCACCAGCCGCCCGTCCTTGCCTCCTTCAGGTCTTTCCACCCCGGAAGAGACATCCACGCCGTCCGGGTGCAGTACGCGAATGGCGTCCTTTACATTTCCCGGATGCAGTCCTCCCGCCAGAAGAAACTGCTTTTCATCTCTCGGGATACTTTTCACCAGATTCCAGTCAAACGTTTTGCCGCTTCCGGGCACGGCCGCGTCAAAAACATAGCCGTGAATGTATTTATTCGCATGATATTCCTCGTAACGATCCATATCCTTCACATTGAAGGCTTTCCAGATTTGGATTTTCATACTCTTTTCTCCGGACACCTGAAAAATATCCCCGGATTTTTCTCCCTGCGTCTGAAAAATACTCTTTGAATTTTCTCCCTGCGTCTGAAAATTATCATCCGTAATTTCTCTATGAATCTGAAAGATGTCTTCCGGCACTTCTTCATACGCCCGGAAAATATCCCCCGACACTTCTCCGTGCGCCTGCAAAATATCGAATCCCGCCTCAGCGACCTCGCGTACCTGCTCTGCCGTCGGCGAGACAAGCACTGCTACTTTCTGTATGGCGGGATCCAGCTCTGCCATGATCTCTTTCGCCCGCGTAAGGCTGATATTTCTCCTGCTTTTCGAAAAAAAGAGAACCATCCCCGCATAATCCACATGATTTCTGTTCAAATATTCAGCTTCCGCCGGACTTGTCAGCCCGCATATTTTAATTTTCATATAATCTCCCTGTGAACTATCCATGTCTAAAATCAATACGATTATGGTTGACTTCTTTTAATAATCAAAATGATAACACAATCATCTGAATTTCGCAAGACGAAATTAGAACATACACGTATTCCACCGTCAATGAGCCTTAATATTTCCTTTTTAAAGTTTAAAGTTTAAATTGTAAAACAGGACTCTTGAATTTGCTTTCTTTCGGTACTATAATTCACCTCTGGCAGGAGTGTAAAATACCATGAACAGCAACAAAGATTTCAGTCAGGGAAGTGTTTGGAAAAACATTCTGCAGCTCGCGATCCCCATGACGCTCGCGCAGCTCATCAATGTACTCTACAATATTATTGACCGCATTTATATCGGCCATATCGACGGCGCGTCCTCCGAGGCGCTGACCGGTGTGGGGCTCACACTGCCCATCATCACCATCATTACGGCATTTACGAACCTCTTCGGCACGGGCGGTGCACCGCTGTTTTCCATGGCCAGAGGTGCAGGAGATGAGAAGCGTGCGGAAAAAATTATGGGAAACTCGTTTTTGCTGCTCATGATCTGTGGTGCGGTGCTTGCGATTTCCTGTCTGCTTCTGAAACGCCCTCTTCTCTACCTGTTCGGCGCAAGCGATGTTTCCTACCCCTACGCAAACGCGTATCTTTCCGTCTATCTGCTCGGCACCATCCCGGTGATGATCAGCGTCGGCATGAACAGTTACATCAACGCCCAGGGCTTCGGCATCACAGGGATGCTGACTGTATCCATCGGCGCGGTGTTAAATCTTATTCTTGACCCGATCTTTATCTTCGGCCTTCAGATGGGAGTGACCGGCGCAGCGCTTGCCACCGTGATTTCACAGACGGTATCTGCCATATGGGTGCTTGTGTTTCTTTTTAGCAAAAAGACTCCGATTCCCCTGCGCAGACACATGCTTCATCCGGAAGCCGGACTGATAAAGGAAATTTCCACACTGGGCTTTGCCGGATTTATCATGCAATTTACCAACGGAGCCGTACAGATTGCCTGCAATGCCATGCTGCAGAATTACGGCGGAGACCTGTATGTCAGCATCATGACCGTATTAAGTTCCGTCCGCGAGATCGTCAATCTCCCGGTCAACGGTTTAAGCAATGCTGCACAGCCGGTCATCAGCTTCAATTACGGAGCAAAACATTACGGACGCGTCAAAAGCGCGATCCGCTTTATGTCAGTTGTCGGCATCGTTTTTATGCTCCTCATATGGCTGTGCCTGACTCTGTTTCCCGGCTTCTTCATTCACCTGTTCAGCAGCGATGCGGATCTTCTTGAAAAAGGCGTTTCCTCCATGCATCTGTATTTCTTCGGAATTTTCATGATGGCGCTGCAATTTTCCGGTCAGTCCACATTCACCGCGCTGGGTAAATCGAAGCAGGCCATCTTCTTCTCGATCTTCCGAAAAATTGTGATTGTCGTTCCACTGACGCTTTTGCTGCCGGGCGTATTCGGGCTTGGTACCGCCGGTGTGTTTATCGCGGAGCCGATCTCGAACTTTGTTGGTGGAAGCGCGTGCTTTATCACCATGATACTGACCGTTTGGAGAAAGCTGCCTGCGGACAATCAAAAAAAGAGTTACTGTAAGCAGTAACTTTTTAAGAATCCTGATGACACCTGAAACAAACATTCAATTGTAAAAGAAAAACACCGCATAATTTCATTGAAAGAAATTACGCGGTGTTTTTCTTTTTCCGTCCCCGAGAGGATTTGAACCTCCGACCCCTCGCTTAGGAGGCGAGTGCTCTATCCAGCTGAGCTACGAGGACCTGCGAAAAAGTTACTGAAAAAAGTTCTGTACCACTTTAGACCTCTCGTTTTCATATAAATCGACATACGACTTTCAGGTGTGTTCACAGATCATTTTCAAAAACGGGAATATTTTACTTCTCTTTATCTTCTCTGTCAAGTCCCTTTTTCAAACGTATAGGCCTTTCCCTTTTTCAAACGTATAAGCCTTTCTATAAATCGTTTGCATAATCGTTTGCATAATCTTTTTTATAAGCTATTTCTTAAGTGTTACTGATTCAGCTATAGGACGCTCCCATACTCGTAAAAAACTTTATCTGCCCAGGGATGGCCGTAATACATTCCCCATGAGTGGTAATTTTATATTATTTTTCCCTTTTAATCAGAAACTTCCGTTTTTCCATTACTTTCCCTTCTACGGAACAATGACGGCAGCTCTATATGCCCCTGCAGCCAGATACTTCCCTTCAGTCTCCTGCCAATCTGTGGTTCGCCAAATAAATCTGCCTCGTTGATACAAACCTCAATCCGTTTGTCAAAAAATTCCACATCCAGCTGGTAAAACATCTCCTTTGTCAGTGGATTTTCTGTCTTCCTGATGCCTACGATATCACCCATAATGGCATAGCGATCACATTCAAGTCCCTCCGGCATGAAATTACTGTCTACAATGGAGAGAATATCTTCCTTCTCTGTTCGGTTGTATGCGCTGGTGAGTTCGTCGAGCTGGCGGAAGCTCAGCATCTCGTAGGTTTCCATATCCCCCGTATTTGCTGCCTCCTGCATTCTCTGTCTTCTCTTTCGCTCACTTTCTCTTTTAGCATGACTGTTCTGATTTCTCTCAATCGGCAAAATTACTTTTGCTTCCGTTGACAGTGCTGAGAGATATACGGAAAAAGGAAAGTTTTTCATTCTCTCACTGTTCAGCCGCTCAAAGAAATTACTGCAATCCACATAGTTTGTCACTCGAAACACAAAATTTATCCCAGTCTCATCATCGTCACACGCAGCAAGCCAGGAATCCTCATCTACCCGATGGTCAACCGAAACCGGTGCCTCACATTGTCTGATGCTCCCTCGAAAGTACGGCACCATATATTCAAAATATTCATCCGCACCTGCCACCGTTGTATGAACAATGATACCGGTTTTTTCTGCGATATCCCACATGTATTCTGTTGCATATTCTTTGTTTCCAATCGGCATAGAAACAACTTTCTTTGCCTCCTGTTTTGCTTTCTGCACAAGCTCAGAATACTGTTTTCTTGTCTCGTATTTACTGAAGCCGATTGCTCTTATGAACTTATTCATATTCATCCTCGCTTAATTTATTACAAGGCATATCCGTTGCTTTTTCGGATTTTTCTTCATAACAAGAAGAATCCGTAATTTTCGAATTTTCTGTCATTACATGCCGGTTCCGTTGTTTTCGGTTTTTCTGTCATTACATGCCGGTTCCGTTGTTTTTCAGATTCTCTGATAAAACTCCCGTATGCTGCTTATCTTTTTTCTTCTGCTTTTGCAAAAGATTTTCATACTTCTTCAGGTGGCTGATACTTGCCGCACGTTCAAAGGCTTTTTTTTCTTCATCAGATAATTTTCCTTCCGTTACGCCGTTTACAACATTTTTGGCGTATACAAAGCAACCTTCCTGACTGTTTACAATATTAAAAATAAAACCACAGTTTTCGTCGTTGAGTACCGCAAGCGCAAAGCTTAAATTGCCTCCCATTTCCCGCAGCGCATCGTATTTCACCAGAGCCGTCTTCTGATAACATTTTCCGATCGCTTTCAGAAGATTTTCCGTCATTCGGTTTCTTTCCTGATTCGTCTCAATCAGGTATCCCATACGATCAAAGCACTCCTGCATACTTTCCTTTAAAGAGGTACCATCCGTGCCCAGAAAAAATGTCTCATAATTTTCCTCGATATTTTTTATCTTCATGGATTGCAAAAGGTTCCATAACATAAGTATCAGTATGAGGCCAAGCAATACGAGAATGATAACAAATGGATCCAGGCTTCCCAACCCCATTTTATTCAGTATTTCACTGTTCATGTACTCTCCTTCCTTTCTTTACGCTCTTTTACTGTCACTATTCCGTAAGTTCTCCTCACGTTCTTTTGCAACAGCTATTTTATCACTCTTCTTCGTTTCCTTTTACAATAACTGTTCTTTCGGTCTTCTTCACGTCTTTTATAACAACTGTTTTGTCATTCTTCTTCGCGTCCTTTTATAGCAACTGTTCTGACATTCTTCTTCGCATCTTTTATAACAATTGTTCTGCAATTCTTCTTTGCGTCCTTTTATAACAACTGTTCTGTCAGTCTCTCCAATTCTTCCAGCGAATAGTATTCGATCACAATTGTTCCTGCATTCTCATTTTTCTGCTTTATGGACACTTTCGTTCCCATGGCAGATTTCAGTTTTTCCTCCAGTGTAGCATAAGTTGCCTCTACCTGGGGATCTTTCTGCTTTTCCTCCTTTTCCGCGAGCTTTTTGGGATTCAGGTATTCCTTCACCATTTTTTCCGTCTCCCGAACACTCATACCCTTATTCATTATTTTTTCAGCCATTGCCACCTGTTGTTCTTCATCTTCCACAGGAATCAATGCTCTAGCGTGTCCGCCGCTTAATTCTCCGTTTTCAACCATTTCCTGCACGGCTCTGCACAATTTCAGCAGTCTCACAGCGTTTGTTACTGCTGTTCTGCTCTTGGATACCCTGTCAGCAACCTCTTCCTGCGTCAGATGATATTCCTCCAAAAGCCTCTTATAAGCCAGCGCTTCCTCAATTGGGTTCAAATCCTGTCTCTGAATATTCTCGATCAGAGCCAGTTCCAGCGTGTCCTGATCCGCGTCTTCCCTGACGATCACCGGTACTTCCTTCAGCCCCGCAATCTGCGCCGCCCTCCATCTGCGTTCTCCGGCAATAATTTCATAATAATTGTCCTTCTTTTGCACTATAATTGGCTGTATCATACCATACTGCCGGATCGAATTAGCCAGTTCCGTCAGCGAATTTTCATCAAAATTCTTTCGTGGCTGGTTTTCATTTGGTTCAATCTGCGTTATTTTTACCATAAGAGGTTCGTTTTTCACCACCTCTTTTACTACTTCTTTTATGACTTCTTTTACAACTTCGGTCTTATTTTCCTTTGGCGATTCTTTTGTTATTTCTTTTGCTTCTTTTTTCTCTGTTTTTTCTGTTTCCAGACTTTCTTTTTCTTCCGCGCTTTCGTTTTCCTCCGCTGCCGGAATCAGGTTATTTAGCCCTCTTCCAAGTCCCTTTCTTTTGCCTGCCATCCTTTTTCCTCCATATATTTATACTGTAAAAATTTCTGATTTTCATTTTTTTAAGTTGTTTCACCGTTCATTTCGATCACTTCGTCTGCCAGCAGTCGATAGCTTTCGGCGCCTGCAGACCTGCTGTCATACAAATTGATCGGTTTCCCATAACTCGGTGCCTCAGCAAGTCTGACATTTCTCGGTATAATGGTCTTATATATGTTCTGTTTCAGGTTGTTTTTCACATTTTCCACCACTTCCAATGACAGATTTGTTCTGGCATCATACATTGTAAATACTACACCTTCGATATGCAGATTTGGATTCAATCTCTGTTTCACAAGATCAATCGTATATATCAGCTGTGAAAGTCCCTCCAGGGCATAATATTCACACTGGATCGGTACGAGCACGGAATCCGCAGTTGTCATCGCATTCACTGTAAGTATATTTAACGATGGAGGACAGTCAATTATCACAAAATCATAATTATCCCTTATTTTATCAATCTGCTCTTTTAATACATATTCTCTTTTTTCCACACCGATCAGGTCAATTTCCGCACCGGACAAGTTTACATTCGACGGAATTAATGACAAATTTTCCAACACTTCTTCCATCAGACAATCATAAATTTCACATTCTCCGATCAGAAGTTCATAAATAGTGTTTTCCTGTTCATTCTTGTCCACTCCCACACCGCTTGTCGCGTTCCCCTGCGGATCCGTATCAATTAACAGCACTTTTTTATTTTTTTCTGCCAGACAGGATGCTAAACTTGTTGCTGTTGTTGTTTTGCCCACTCCACCCTTTTGATTAGCAATTGCAATTACACGTCCCATATGTACTCCCCTTTTTCTTGTTTCACGTGAAACATTTTTCCCTTCCTTGGCGATTTGAGGGCTTAGATTGTTTCACATGCAACATTTTCATTCTTTTCTCGGCAATTCTTCACCTCAATTGTTTCACGTGAAACATGGTCATTTCTCTTTCAGTATTTATTTCACCTCGATTGTTTCACGTGAAACATTTTCTTTCCTCTCTCAGTACTTATTTCACCTCAATTGTTTCACGTGAAACATTTTCTTTCCTCACTCTGTATTTATTTCACCTCGATTGTTCCACGTGAAACATTTTCTTCACTCCCAGTATT
>JAJQBQ010000034.1 GCA_021203205.1 Lachnospiraceae bacterium
GTAATATGAGTACACAGGCAAATATATTTGCAGTATAATTGTATGTTCCCATTCCATAATCAAATCCATATGAAATAGAATCCGTCAAGATACTGCGAACCTGCAAGATATACCTAAATGGTGCAAATCCACTGAAATGAGTAAAGTAAGACCATAAAGTAAAACATGCAAATGCAGAAAAAGAAGCAATTACAAATTGAAATCTTGTTTTTGTCCAATAGCAGTATCTCGCTGTCGGAACCACAATTAAATAAAATATTACAAGATTCTTAAGATGCTCCTGCGTATAATCCAAGATTAATGAATTAGTATGGATAATACAAAAGATAAAAGTATGTATTGATATAAAACCTATATAAATCACCACAGGAATATGTACTTTCTTGAGCTTTACATAAATTATGTTTATTATTAGTATGATTGTTATATAAATATACTTAAATCTCTGCAAATGATTACTGAATGGGAAATTGTCAACTAAGTCTAGCATAATGAATAAAATGGTCAAAAAAAACAAAAAATAAACCATCGTATGCAACTTGATGCTTGATGTATATTCTTTTTGTATATACGTACTGTCCAATTTTCCTCCTTGTGGCAACAGGAACTTTCTACCAATTACTGCAAATTCCTGAATTTTAATATATCCTCTTATTAATTCCTTTTAATCAGCCTCTTCTTTATATTTGTATAATGTTTTTTTAACAAGTCATATGTGCGATAGCCCAATATGCTTTGCAAAAAAGTAATTGTATTAAAATATAATTTCCCCTTTCCATCAACCCAACTCGCATTCATATGATGAACCATAACAGTATTTTTCGTCATACACTCATGCCAATTAGAAACATCAAAACCACAAAATATTTCAATGGGATAAACAGCTATTCCCCCAGGCAGCTCTTGATATTCATTTATGTCCAGATCAATCCCTTTCTGCGCCATCAACGCAGAAAATCCGACATTAATGGGCGTCAGATCAAGCTTGCCATCTTTTAAAATGAAATCCCGTTGCTGATAAGAATCAAAAAACTCTTTAATAATCGAATTATTTTTATCTGCCGCAATAAAAGCTGTCAATAAACTTCTATCGCTTTCAAAACCTGTTACAAGGGATTTTCCCTCTAAATAATTTTCAAATCGCTGCATGATCTCGACATCTGTGTCCAGATAAATTCCACCATACTCATATAGTGCATATATCCTGACATAGTCACTGACAAATGCATACTTTTCTGCCGCATAAGCTTGTTTGACGTATGGAATAGAATTCTCAATGTCAAAATTTTCCTCATTCCACTCTTTAAACTCGTAATCAAACAGAATTTCTTTCCAACCGCGTATATACTTTTCAATATTCTTTGGTTTTGGATTTCGTCCAAACCAACAGTAATGTACTATTCTAGGTATCATCTGTCCAACTTTCTATTTTTGTTCTTTTTATGATCTTTCAAATTTCTTTCCTGATAAGGACATCATAAAATGTGTTATTTGTTTTACCCGTCTTCTCAAGATCAAACTTATAACTAAGTTTGTGTACATAAGTGCTTGAAAGCAGTAATTGGTATTCCTTAATGTCAAATTCTTGAAAGAAATATTTTTTGTATAATTTATGTGCCAAATTAGAACTTACAATGTATGCCTCTTTAAACTCATTTTTATAATACTCGCAGCTCATTCTCTCGAAATATTGAAACAAGAAGTAGTCAAAAAGTGTGCTATTTTCTTCCCAATATTTTGTTAGCATGAAGTATGTCATGCTTAAAATATTGTCATTTGTTTGAGTATATAGGAACCAATTGTTTACCATATATGGCATGGCAAAGTTCGGTAATGCCAGCCTATATTTTTCG
Organism: Lachnospiraceae bacterium; assembly: GCA_021203205.1. Taxonomy (GTDB): domain Bacteria; phylum Bacillota; class Clostridia; order Lachnospirales; family Lachnospiraceae; genus SIG308. The sequence goes on from JAJQBQ010000034.1 coordinate 1,854, forward strand.
CATTTATCGAAAAGTTTATTATCTGTAACAAGAAGTGTACCATCAACCCAGTAGCCCCCGCTATCAATTAATAGCTTACAACGGATAATATCAGAAAAATGTGTGTTGCTTATAATTCCTGATTCATATTTTTCAATAATGTAATCTGGAATTTTGACTAAATCAAATACATTTTCTCGATTCACTAAAATAACATTTCTACTCCCACAATTCTGCATTAACGAGAAATAACATTTTCTAACTACATCTGGAGCATTTTCTATCCCCTGTAACCACATAAAATATATATCGTTATGATTGTCCCTCTTTTCCTTACTTTCCCAATCTCTGTTGTTAATTGCACTATCCAAGTATCTATTTTTTAACACTTTATATTTGTTTGATGCCATATTATAGTCTTTATCTTTCACTTTTCCCAAAATAATTCTCATATAACGCATATATGGATTTTTGATTGAGATTCTGTCCAGTGAACTGGCAAATTTATAATACATACCTTTTGCATTCATCACACAAATCCCTCCATAAGAGTATTGATTAATACTCACTCGTTTTCTTCTGTCTCTTTATAGCCCTGGTCAGTTTATTTACCCTCCTGCCAAGTGCAAATTTCCACTGTTGTAAATATGGCGGCATCAATTCTTTGATTTCTTTAATTGCACCACTATACTTATTATATCTTTTTATTGTCTCGAAATCTACTACACCATCATAATCAAAAAAGCCTTGATTAGAGATTATAATATTGTCGCTTACTGCTCTACAATCTTCTGAAAAAAACTTACGTTTCTGTAAATGAATATACATATATTCATCTCTATATATTTCGCCATGTTTAATATAATATCGAAATATACCACCTTTTTCATACACAAATAACTGTTGTTTTCTGTTTATTCCTCTTTCATAAAAATACAAATTATACAGTCTTCGGCGATTGAATGGAAAATACCAGATTTCCTGTAGTTTGTACCTTTCATAACGGACATCAATATCTGCATACAGAGGAGTCTGGAAAAAACTAATGTTGTGTGTTCGATATATTTCATTTACACCTACGGCTTCATCAAAATAACAGATGCTATCTGTTTGATAAACTTTTTTATAATCGCCGGTAAGCCCTCCATTTAATTTAAATACTTCGCTATTGTTTTTAGTATTGCGATACAACGATAAATGGCCTGCCGGAAGGAATTTATCATATTGCGTATAATCGTATTTTTCAAGAAACTTGCGTAAATCACCAAATATCATGTCGCAATCGCAATGTCCCCAATACTCATATTCACCCAGATAATCTTCAAACAGCAGGCCGTAGATCGGTTTATAATCACATAATTTATATGCACTCTCAAGATTTGCCTGAAATCCCAATGCTCGTGAAGCCCTGTCTCTTATTTCTGTTAAAGTCATCTGGACAAATTTAATATTGGGAGCATCAACCGTAAAAAGCTGGTCTGTGAAGCATAAAAAATCTATTGTTTTATTATAAATGCATGATTTGATAAATAGATCAAAATAAGGTGGAAATTTACCAAACCAGCATAGGATAATACAGATTTTATCTTTGTTTATATTTTCGCAAAGAGGAACATGTCTCTCCCCCCCCATAAGAAACTGTCACAAGTTTCTTTTTATCTATTCTACACTTCATTTTCTTTTTCATTTACCTTCTCCCTCGTTTCGCAGCTTATTATTTCCCCTATATTTTCAGCAAAAGCATCCTCCCGATAGTTATTTACAAAGAAGTTTCGTGCGTTATCAGCCATCTTTTTATAAAAAGTCTGATCAGATAATTTTGCCATTGCTTTATGTAACTCATCCGAATCCTTAACTATCATAAGCGCAGTCTCATCCGGTTCTACGTAATCCGTAATTGTAGCGCTTTTTGTGCAGATCACAGGCTTACCCAGCATCATGGCATGTAAAGCAACCATTTGTCCTGCTGAAATATTTTCATCGTAAAAGGGCATAATCACAGCGTAACACTGCGCTATCTTCTTTAAATATGCTTCATCACGGCAATCGTTATAGCAAATGATATTTTCTTTCCCTTTATAAGAATATACATCACAAATAATCTCTAACGGAGGATCGTTTTCATTCCATACACTTGTAAGAAAATCATAATCCCTGTTGCTCCGGCCGGCTGCAAGATATTTATTCGTTGTGGTAATTTCATCTCTATATTTTTCATATTCATCCGCCACCACATACTTCATATAGTGGAATCTATCTTTTGGTACTCCAAACACTGAAGAATAATAATCTGCCTCCTGACTTGAAAATATAATAAAACGATCTACATACTCAGAACAAACAATTCTTTTCATAAACCAATCGTAAGCCTTTCCTTTTAAACCTTTTTTGGGTTTATAAATAAAGGTCATGACTGTCAGATCAATCGTCTTTTTGCAGTGAAAAATGCTAAAATAAAAAGCGAGTATTAATCCGTAAAATTGTTGCCAAGCTAATACTCTCTCATATCGTTTTCTTTTTATAAAGATTTTAAATGGAAGCCAAAAATACTTGACATATCGGACAAGTGATTTATACCCCCCCCCAGAGCTTCCGTTAAAATCATAATTACTTGTCAGTCCAATCCCTGTCCATTTTTCTTTTGTCGCGTTCTCCAATGCTATTCTAAAAGACCAATTATCCTCTTGTTTGAAATCAGTCAAAATAACATTTTGTTTTTCCTGACTACCCATTCTCTTTCACCTGTTTTCTATGCATTCTCTTTCTTCTCCCACAATCTCCCATATTGTGCCGCAATATAATCCCAACTATACCATTCCCTAATCCTTCTATGCGCCTTCGCACCCAGCTCAGCCACCTCATTTCGGCTCATACCGTCTGCCTTATGAATCAACTGGGCCATGTTTCCCGGTTCTTTGTTCCAATACAATGCTCCATCTTCCGCAACTTCCTTATTGAATCCAATATCGAAAAGCAGATTCAATTCTGTGCTGCCAAGCGCCTCCAACAGGCTGGGGTTTGTCCCGCCAACTTCATGTCCGTGAAAGTACCCATAGGCGTTTTCGCGGATTTTCATCAACAGTTCTTCATCATAAACCGTTCCCACAAATTTAATTCTTTTATCCGCCCGAAAATGAAATTCTCTGTCTATTTTTTCGAGCAATGCTTCGTTGTGAGTTGTAATGATAGCAAAGTCTCTCTTCGTATCGCTTTTCATAAACTCCCTGATCATGGTTTCGTAGTTATTTTCCGGTACAAAACGGCCGACAGCCAGGTAATACCCTTTTGGTGTCAGCCCCTTTTCTTTATACCAGTTCAGGAGAGATTTATCGTCATCGGCCAGCCTGCTTTTCCGCGTTTCGGCACCGTACGCTATAAAAGTGGTTTTCGGCTGATATTTGGCATACGTCTCATGTATGTACTTTTCAATATTCTTGCTGTCACAGATAACCAGATCACTGTGTTTTACCATCATCCTTTCCGACAGCTTCCAGTACTTGCGCACCAGAAAAGGCCACTTTGCCCGGAGGAATTCATGGCCGTCCGGGTTAAGATACAATTTTCCGCCGAGTGCGTGTATCTTTCTCTGAAAATATCCGGTTACCGGGCCGATACGGCACGCTAATATATACACTATAGGATGCTCAATATGCATCTTTTCAATATACTTACAGCACTTCCGTAAGGAGGAAATATCGTAGACAATCGCCTGTGCCGACCCGATCGGAAAGCTTTTTACCTTGAAGCAGTGCGCATTATGGTAGGAAAATTCATTTTCCGAAATCTTTACCGCGCCTTCCGTTGTCGCTTCGTCCATACTGCCTTCACCGTCGGCCTTGCAGGCTACGTGATATTTGATGTCAGCGTTATCCTGATGGTATTCTGTTAATTTATTTAGGAAAGTCTCGTAGCCGCCATATGCGCCCAGGCTTTTTGCGCCGACTATAAACACGTGCTGCATCTGTTTTCCTCTCTTGCGTTTTCCAAAGTTACAAATGTTCTGTCAAAACCGAAACGTATCGCGTATCCCAACCCACTTCTGATCTTTCTCGCTGAGATTCAAAGGTATTCCGTCAAAAAAATACCCATCCGCTTTTGCCGTTCCCTGATATTCTCCGACCACTCCCGGCCAGGCAATCCCTATCTCCGGATCGTTCCACGCCAGACCGCCCTCATCATTCGGATGGTAAAAGTCATCGCACTTATAGCAAAACTCGGCCGTATCGGACAACACCAGGAAACCGTGAGCAAAGCCTTTCGGAATCAGGAACTGTTTTTTATTCTCCTCCGTCAATTCGGTGCCGTACCATTTTCCATATGTTTCGCTGCCGGAACGCAGATCCACAGCCACATCGAACACGGCACCTTTGATGACCCTCACCAGCTTTGTCTGCGGGAAGTTCTTCTGGAAGTGTAATCCCCGCAAAACGCCTTTTGTGGACATCGACTGGTTATCCTGTACAAATACGATGTCGATTCCGGCTTCTTCCATGTCCCGCTGACTGTATGTTTCCATAAAAAATCCACGGTTGTCACCGTGGACGGCCGGTTCGATGACACACAATCCCCGGATACCGGCTACATCTTTTTCTACCCTGATCTGCCCCATAATCTCGCACCTCATCTGACGAATTTGATCTTCATGAATTCGAATAACCGAGAATGAATTCTTCCACGATTCATTTCTTTCAAATTCATTTGCGATACTGCTCTTTCAAATCCGTCTTTTTCGAATCTGTTTCTTTCAAATTTATCTCTTCAAGCCTTCTCTTAGAACCATCTCCCGACACTTTCCGGGGAATGTCGCTTCCGATCGGCTTTCTCACCCTATTTCTTTACATCGATCTCTCTCAAATACCTCCCCACCGCATCCTTCCAGTCCGGCAGTGGTTCGAATCCGTTCTCCGCCAGCTTGCTCTTATCCAGCCTGCTGTTGAACGGTCTGGCGGCCTTGCTTAACCCGTATTCTTCCGTGGTCACCGGAATCACCTTCGTCCGGTATCCCGCCTGCCGGTAGATTTCTCGTGAGAAGTCATACCAGCTGATGTATCCGCCCTCGTTCGTGGCGTGGTAGTAGCCGTATTTTTCCGTCTCCGCCATATCTGCCAGGAGCCTGGCAAGGTCGCTGGTGTAGGTCGGCGTGCCGATCTGGTCGTTCACAACCCGCACGGTGTCGTGCGTCTTGCCCACATTTAGCATGGTGCGGATGAAGTTCTTTCCGTTTCGGCCGAACACCCAGGCGATCCGGACAATGAAGTATTTCTCAAGCAGGGATGCCACCGCCAGTTCGCCTTCCAGTTTGGTCTGCCCGTAGACATTGAGCGGCCGGTAGTCTTTGCAGTCCGGCTGCCAGGGTTCCGTGCCCTGCCCGTCAAATACATAGTCGGTGCTGATGTAGATCATCTTGCAGTCCAGCGCCCTGCAGGCCTCCGCGATATGTTTCGTGCCGCCGGCGTTCACCGCGCGAACCATCTCTGCTTTGTCGTCATCCTCCGCCGGATCCACCGCCGTCCAGGCGGCGCAGTGAACCACCACGTCCGGCCGGATTTCCGAGATGACCTTCGAAACCATATCCGCGTCGGTAATATCCAGGGATACATATGGAGCCCCGGTCACCGCGGTGCCGTCGGCTGCGCCTGTATATCTGTCGGCCACGTCGGAGCCGATCCCCTCGTGGCCCCGCCTGTACAGTTCATTCATCACATCGTGCCCGAGCTGTCCCCCGACACCGGTTACAAAAAATTTCATGCTGATTTCCTCATCCCGCGGTCATGATGATGCCACGGATAGCAACGTTTTAACTTAAACGTCAAACAACTCCTGTAAATCACAACATCCTCTGTATTATGTTTTTCCAATCTATATCACCGCTCCTGATACATCCGCCGGTAATAATCCCGATATTCCCCGCTGATGATGGTCTCCCACCATTCTCTGTTATCCAGGTACCACCGGATCGTCTTTCGAATGCCGTCCTCAAACTTTGTCTCCGGCAGCCAGCCCAGCTCGTTGTGAATCTTTGTCGGGTCAATGGCATAGCGCATATCGTGTCCCTTGCGGTCGGTGACATGGGTGATCAGGCTTTCCGGCTTGCCCAGCTCCCGGCAGATGATCTTTACGATGTCGATGTTTCGCATCTCGTTGTGCCCGCCCACATTGTAGACCTCGCCGACCCGCCCCTCATGGATAATCAGGTCAATCGCCCGGCAGTGATCCTCCACGTACAGCCAGTCCCGGACGTTTAAACCTTCGCCGTACACCGGAAGCGGTTTGTCGTTCAGCGCGTTCGCGATCATCAGCGGAATCAGCTTCTCCGGGAAATGATATGGACCGTAGTTGTTGGAGCAGCGGGAGACAGTCACCGGCAGACCGTAGGTTCTGTGGTAGGCGAGAACCAGCAGATCTGCCGCCGCCTTCGAAGATGAGTACGGGCTGCTGGTGTGGATCGGCGTCTCCTCCGTGAAGAACAGATCCGGCCGGTCCAGCGGCAGGTCGCCGTACACTTCGTCTGTGGACACCTGATGGTACCGCGTGATCCCGTACTTCCGGCAGGCATCCATCAGCACGGATGTGCCGATGATATTCGTCTGCAGGAAGATGCCCGGGTCTTCGATGCTCCGGTCCACGTGGGATTCCGCGGCAAAGTTCACCACCATATCCGGGTGTTCTTCCTCAAACAGCCGGTACACCGCCTCCCGGTCACAGATGTCCGCCTTCACGAAGCGAAACTTCGGATGCTCCATCACCGGCGCCAGCGTGGAAAGATTCCCCGCGTACGTCAGTTTATCCAGGCAGATGATGCGGTCCTCCGGGTGCGCGTCCAACATGTGAAAAATAAAATTGGATCCGATAAAACCGGCCCCGCCGGTCACTATGATAACCATATATGTATTTCCTCTCTGAGACATTTCGGATTTATTTCTGATCCCTTCCGAACTTCTTCCGAATTCCTTCCTGATTCATTCCGGATTCCTCCTGATGGCTGACTTTGCACAGACATTCACATATTTTTCAGTGCAGCACATCCAGATATTTCCCGTCCAGCACGTCTTTCAGATACTGACCGTACTGGTTCTTTTTCAGCACTTCATATACTTGCAGCACATCCTCCCGGCCGATCCACCCGTTCAGGTAGGCGATCTCCTCCAAACAGGCCACCTTTCGGTGCTGGTGCTGTTCCACGGTCTTCACAAAATTGGTGGCGTCTGCCAGGCTTTCGTGGGTTCCGGTATCCAGCCAGGTAAACCCCTGCCCCAGCAACTCCACGTTCAGCAGGCCCCGCTCCAGGTAGATTCGGTTCAGGTCGGTGATCTCCAGCTCGCCCCGGGCGGATGGCTTCAGCTTCTTCGCGTACTCCACCACCCGGTTGTCGTAGAAGTACAGTCCTGTCACGCAGTAATTGCTCTTCGGGTGCTCCGGCTTTTCCTCGATGGAGACAGCCTTTCCGTTTCCGTCGAATTCCACGATGCCGAACCGCTCCGGGTCGTCCACATAATAGCCGAACACCGTGGCTCCCTTTCCGAATTCCGCGTTCGCCACCGCCGCCTTGAGCCTCTTTCGCAGCCCGTGGCCCGCGAAAATATTGTCGCCCAGCACCATCGCCACCGTGTCGCCGCCGATAAACTCCTCGCCGATCACAAACGCCTGCGCCAGTCCGTCCGGGGCAGGCTGCACCGCATAGGCAAGATGCACGCCGAACTGATGACCGTCGCCCAGCAGATCCTCGAACCGGGGCGTGTCCTGCGGTGTCGAGATAATCAGAATCTCCCGGATGCCCGCGTTCATCAGCACGGACATCGGATAATATATCATGGGTTTGTCATAGATCGGGAGCAGTTGCTTTGATGTCACCTTTGTCAGCGGATACAGCCGCGTCCCCGAGCCGCCCGCCAGAATTATGCCTTTCATACGTGTTCCTCACAATCTTTTCCGTGTTTTCTTTCTATGCCATTCTTCTGCGTTCTTTCACAGTAGTCTTCTTCCTTCAAACCGGGTTCCCAGTGGTGGCAAATAAAAAGTTGTTGTCAATTTGTTTGCCAAAGTTTTTCTATATAGGATCATTTTTTTTGCAGCCTGCCGTGCCTGTACCGAAACAGCTGCCTTAAATAAGTAGCCTTATCGATACTTTGTACAGACATTGCAGACTGCAAAAAATAATTTTCTTATTCTGTTTTATCGCCCTGCGGTAAGTCCCATCTTAAGCCCTCATCTGCCCGTTTCATCTGCGCTTATTTATGCAGCGCCGTCAGGTCATGATCATACCTCGCGGCCTTCGGAATTTCCGCTGATCATCCAATGCCTGTTCCGCTTCCTGCTTCTCTCTGGCCTCCTGCCACTTTTCCCTATGCGTCCACAGAATTTCTTTTACCCTGTCGTACTCCTCATTGGTTATGACCATGTTGTCCTTCATACAGAGGTAAAAACGGTGCAGGCTGGTACACATGGTTCTGAGCTGCTTTTCGGAAACCGTCCGCTCCTTCCCCAGAAAACCGTTTCGGATGAAGTCGTCCAGTTCGTCACACCATTCGCTGATATCTCTGTCCTCCCGGATGGCAAGATAGTAGCCCAGATAATCGAAAATATTCTGCCAGTGTTCCCGGAATGCGCGCGGCCCGTACTCCTGCCCTCGCATGTAGCGGTCAAACAGCTCCAGATAAACGCGTGTATCATAGAAAAAATCGCCTGTTCGAATGCCCGGAAGGTCATAGACGCCTTCGGTTTCATCTGCTTCTTCCATAATCCCGTATTTCAATTTTCTGTCCCCCTGTCCTGTCATAACACAGTCCCGCAAGAACCCGTCACAAACTCATATCCGTCTCATATCCGCCGACGGGGAGGCTTGTCCGCTTGTCCCCTGACCGTCCGCGCCATGCCGCGTTCGACACAAACTGAAAGAATCCTTACACCGCACATATGAAAAAAGACATGGCTTCGCCATGTCCCCTCTAAAGAAAGTCTGCCCGGCAGACTTTAAGGACTTCCTGCACATGTTCTCCCCCGTTACTTCCCATCACATCATGACTCTGATCTGCTTTCCCGCGAAGGACAACTTACCGTTCCCGCACTTTTTGCAGACATTCCGATGTTCTTCCCATCGACACATCCGCTGCTTTCGCAAATGCTTTTCACGAAGATGTATCGTTGTGCTCTTCTATGTATATCGTGGCCGTTTCCGGCACCGGGGTTCATGTGCTTCTTTCTGTTCCGAATCCGTCAGCTGCGTGCCATTGCTTCACACCCAACGGTAAACGTACCTGAAGTATCGCTTGGATACCGGGGTGTATCATAGCCTTTCCGTTTCCCGTTGTCAAGTGTAAAATTTTCACAAAGCGCCGTTTTTCGCGTTTTTATGTATATAAACATGAAATTGCTACTTAAAAAGTCATCAGTTACTACCTGTTTTGTAGTCTATTCTTATCTCACTTTTTCGTGTATACTTGCGTTAAATTAGTGTCAGGTTTGACAGTCATTCACTATATTTTCAGGAGGTTAGCAATGAGTAAAGCCAGCAACAGCGGCGATGACACGCAAAAGAACAGCAGCAGGATCGTCGAAATTTTCAGTCAGAAACTGCACGCCCTCTGCGAGAAGAACGGTATGACGAAGTACCGTTTATTCCAGCTCACCGGGGTTACGCAGACAAATCTCGCCCATTACATGGTGGGCAAGAGTGCTCCTTCCCTTGCCACTCTGGAGAAGATCAGCCGCGCATTCGGGCTGACTCCGGCACAGTTTTTGTCGGAATCGGGGACGGACATCGAACAGTCCCCGGAGCAGCGGGAGGTCGCATCTCTCTGGGCGGAGCTGAATCTGGAGGATCGCAACATCGTGCTCCGTGTCATTCAGGGGCTGAAGCTCGCGGAAACATCCCGAACAGAAGAGTAATTCACAGCAGGAATTCGGCCAGCACCTCGTTGCTGAAATCGATGCCCCTGTCCGTGAGACGCAGGCGGGCTCCGTCCTCGCATTCCTGTAAGGTGCCCTGTGCCACCAGCCTGTTCTTTACATCGCCGTAAACGGCATCAAATTCCCGTCCGAACCGATCGGCGAACTCAGACTTTCGTATTCCTTCGGTCTTTCGCAGCCCAAGAAATACGAATTCCTCCATGAGTTCCCGGTCGGTTTCGCGCGAGAATTCCGTGCGAAGCTCGCCGATAAGGTCATTCACACTCGCAATCTGCCCCTGTGATTCATCCTTGCACTTATTTTCACACAGAAACTGCTCCTCACATTCGGCATTTCTCTTAACTTCGTACGTCTGTTGCCCGATCCGTCCGTCAGCCCGGTTGCTCTCCCGCATATCCCCGTCATGCAAACCCGGCCTCAGCAGCCGCACATACCGCCGCCGGTCATCGGTATTCCTGTACCTGCAGCCATCCGTAAAAGAAGCCGCGCCGATGCCAAAGCCCAGGTAATCCGACAGATCCCAGTAGCGCAGGTTGTGGCGGCACTCCCTCCCCGGAAGACTGTAGTTGGAGATCTCGTAGCGGTGGTAGCCGTGGGTCTCGAGAATCTCACGGGTCTTTACGTACATCTCCATCTCCTCATCCTCGGAGGGGAGGACTTCCCGCACATTCTTTTTCTTCCCATCCTCGATGAGGAAATCTTCCCGCACGTTTCTCTCCTTCTCCCTGTTTTCCTGTCCCATCACCTTCTCATACAGCGGCGTGCCCTCCTCCAAAATCAGACTGTAAGCCGAAATATGCTCCGGCCCAAGCGCCAGCACCCGGTGCAGGGTATCCACATGATCCTGTACGCTCTGCCCCGGTAAACCGCTCATAAGGTCTACATTTATATTCGTAAACCCGGCCCGCCTGGCCGCCTCGTAGGATTCCAGAAACTCTTCAAAGGTATGAATGCGCCCAATCCCCCTTAAAAGCCGATTTTCCGCCGACTGCAGGCCGATGCTCAACCGGTTCACCCCGCAATCCCGGTAAATCCGGCACTTTTCCTCCGTCAGCGTCCCCGGGTTGCTCTCCACCGTAATCTCCGCATCCTCCGTCAGGTTAAAACAGGCGCGCACCGTATCCAGCGTCTTCGCAATCTCCCCCGCCGGCAAAATCGATGGCGTACCGCCGCCGAAGAAAACGGTATCGACCGGGCGCACAGAATTTTCCGCGCCATTCGGCCCGATTTCACTGCAGACTCCGACCATGTCCGCACCGGTTGCCGCTATTTTTCCATTACGATCAGGCAAAAAATTGCACACGGAAGGCACCGTGAAATTCGTCTCTGCTCCCAGACCCGCTGCGATCCGAATTTCCTCCCTCAGCGCCTCCATATAGCACCGTTGCTCCTCCGGCCCCGCCGGAGCCGAAAGGAAATCGCAGTAATCGCACTTTTTCACGCAGAAGGGAATATGGATGTAAATACCCACATATTTATTCATTTACTTCTCCGAATCCAGCTTCAGCACGCTAAGGAAAGCATTCTGCGGTATCTCCACGCTGCCGACCTGCCGCATCCGCTTCTTTCCCTCCTTCTGCTTCTCCAGCAGCTTGCGCTTGCGGGTGATATCGCCGCCGTAGCACTTCGCCAGCACATCCTTGCGCAGCGCCTTGATGGTCTCCCGGGCGATAATCTTGCTGCCGATGGCCGCCTGGATCGGCACGTCGAAGAGCTGGCGCGGAATCTCCTCCTTCAGCTTTTCGCACATTTTGCGGCCCCGCTCGTAGGCGGTTCCCTCAAATACGATAAAGGAAAGCGCGTCCACCTCCTCGTGGTTGATGAGGATATCCAGCTTCACCAGGTCGGATTTCACGTAGCCCTTCACCTCGTAATCGAAGGAGGCGTAGCCCCGGGAGCGGGATTTTAAGGCGTCGAAGAAGTCGAAAATAATCTCATTTAACGGCAATTCGTAATTTAAACGTGCCCGGTCGGCTTCCAGGTAGTCGATGCTCTTGTAGGTGCCCCGGCGCTGCTGGCACAGCTCCATGATGGAGCCGATGAATTCCTTGGTGACGATGATCTCCGCGTCCACCACCGGCTCCTCCATGTGGTCGATCTCGGAGGGGTTCGGCAGGTTCGATGGATTGGTCAGCTCAATCATGGTACCGTCGGTCTTATATACATGGTAGACCACGCCCGGCGCGGTGGTCACCAGATCCAGGTTGTATTCCCGCTCCAGCCGCTCCTCGATAATCTCCAGATGCAGCAGCCCCAGAAAACCGCAGCGGAAGCCGAAGCCCAGAGCGATGGAGGTCTCCGGCTCGAAGTGCAGGGAGGCATCGTTCAGCTGCAGCTTTTCCAGCGCGTCCCGCAGCTCCGGGTATTTCGCGCTGTCGGCCGGGTACATGCCGCAGTAAACCATGGAGTTCACCTTCCGGTACCCCGGCAACGGCTCCGCGCAGGGGTTCTGAGCATCGGTGATGGTGTCGCCCACCATGGTATCCTTCACGTTCTTGATGCTGGCCGTGAGATACCCTACCATGCCGGGCGTGAGCTCGTCGCAGGGGACCAGCTGCCCCGCCCCGAAGTAGCCCACCTCCACCACCTGCGCCGTGGCCCCCGTGGCCATCATGCGGATCTGCGTGCCCGGTTTCACCCGGCCGTCCCGCACCCGAAAGAAGACGATGACACCCCGGTAAGCGTCGTAAATACTGTCAAAAATAAGAGCTTTCAGCGGCGCGTCGATGTCGCCGTCCGGCGCGGGGATTTTCTTCACCACGTCCTCCAGCACTTCCTCAATATTCGTACCCAACTTCGCGGAGATGAGCGGCGCGTCCTGCGCCTCGATGCCGATGATGTCCTCGATCTCATCCTTCACCCGCTGCGGGTCGGCGTTGGGCAGGTCGATCTTGTTGATGACCGGGAACACCTCCAGGTCGTGCTCCAGCGCCAGGTACACATTGGCCAGCGTCTGGGCCTCCACCCCCTGCACCGCGTCCACCACCAGGATGGCGCCGTCGCAGGCCGCGAGACTGCGGCTCACCTCATAGTTAAAGTCCACATGGCCCGGGGTATCGATGAGATTGAACACATAATCCTCCCCGTCCTGGGCGTGGTACTGAGTGCGCACGGCCTGCGCCTTGATGGTGATGCCCCGCTCCCGCTCCAGGTCCATATTGTCCAGCACCTGCTCCTGCATCTCGCGGCTCGTCAGAAGGCCCGTCTTCTCGATGATGCGGTCCGCCAACGTAGATTTGCCGTGGTCGATGTGCGCGATAATACAAAAATTTCTGATTTTACTCTGATCCAAATCTGCCATAGTTATCCTCTATTTCTATCATTTATCAGCTGAATTCTGAAGTAAATGCTGTCTTCTGATTTTAAACAGAGGTACAACATCGACTCCGGGATTCAAATACAACTTCTATTTCAACTCAATCATAAAGCATAACATATTCTCATTTAATTCTCAACAAATTTTGTTATTGTTTACTGCGTTATTTTATACATTTTTCATTGAATGTTACATGGGCTTGCAACATATAAAATTTTGACCATGTTGCATCGCACGTTGCCACGATAAAATGTTTATAAATTTGTGTCATGCATATTGACAGGCAAAATTTACATGCTATAATGCCGACACCCGGGGAATCAAACAGTCCGAAAAACGGAAACGACTAACCTTCCGGTTTTCGATAATCAAAACATTCCAGGCACCGGCAAATGCGGAAAATAGCACGTGTATAGCTGTAAGACAATAAATCCAAGAATGGTGCGTGAGGAAATGGATGCTGCATGGAAAAATAAAAATGATGCTGCAATCGAAGAAATGGTGTAAAGAATTGAAAAATGACTTTTCTTTTTACTTTATCTATGTTAATATGAAGGAGGAAACAATTTGACCGACACAAAAAAAGAACATGCTGCTGACAATAGCATCAAAACCGTAGCCAGAAAACCCGTCCCGCTTCTGAATCTTGAATACAAGGACTCTGTATTTCGCTTTTTAATCAGTTCCGACAAACAGCATGCGCTGAGTCTGGTAAACGCCATCACCGGTCGCAATTACCCACCGGAGACAGAAGTAGAATATAACACAATTGGTGCCATGATTTACATGGGTATTCGAAATGATGTCTCATTCATTATACATGACATTATGTATCTGTTTGAACATCAGTCGAGTTTAAATCCGAACATGTCCTTGCGCGAGTTTTTATACTTCGCCAGAAAAGTTAACACGATTGTCGAACGAAACCAGAATCTGTACCGCAATGTCAGAATCATGATCCCAACACCACAGTGCTTTGTCTTTTGCAATGCGAAAGACATGAAGACAGATTCTGAAGAACTGCACTTATCGGATTCCTATCGGGACAAAAGTATCTATACCGGCTGCGAATGGACCGTGCATGTGCTGAATATCAACCGCGGCCACAATAAGGAGCTGATGGATGCCTGCAGCATTCTGCGTGAATACAGCGAGTTCGTCGCCATCTCAAGGGAATGGCAGAAAAAGGAAGCCGGTGTCACCGGCATGGATCACGCAATTGACGAGTGTATCGAAAAGGGAATTCTGGTGAAGTTCCTGCGGGAACATCGACTGGAGGTGAGAGATATGTCTCTTGATGAATTCAATGTTGAGGAGTATACGGAACTAATCCGGGAGGATTCTTTTAACGAAGGCAAAGCCGAAGGAGATTTGGAAAGAGCCATCAAAACTGCAAAAAAAATGATAACTCGCGGTGACAGTCTGGATTATATAGCGGACACACTCGAAGTAAATATAGACCAGATTAAAGAGTGGATATCCATAATTTCCGAAGCCGGTACCCCACTTTCTAATTAGACGGACATTTTGCGAATCACAGAATTGTCCGTATACAAGGTGCCTGAGGGAGGCAACCGTAAATAATAATGAAATAATTTTCAATTAGAAATTGTTTTCAATTGGTGATTGACTTTTCCCACGGAAAAGTTATAATAACTTTGGTGGCTGCTTTCAGGATTCATCTGTCTTTTCTGAGACATTTATAATTCATACAATCGTATGGCCTAAGGTCATATACATATGAGTGAGTAATGGTTCAGCGAATAATCATTCGCAGGTCGAATTGTTCGACTGATATTATTCGATGTACATAGCAGGAGAAGGGTCGCAGAGGTCAACGAAACCAACCAACTATATAATTTATCAGGAGGGCAATATGAAGACGGTATCTATTTGCTTGAATTCCATCGACAAGGTGAAGTCTTTCGTGAATGAAGTGACGAAGTTTGACACGGATTTTGACCTTGTTTCCGGTCGTTATGTGATCGATGCGAAGTCCATCATGGGCATTTTCAGTCTGGATCTTTCCAAGCCGATCGAACTGAACGTTCATGCGGAGCAGGACGTAGACGAGATCCTCGAAGCCTTAAAGCCTTACATGGCATAAGGCGCCGTGAACCAAATTGTTCAAAAAACGAAAAGGAGCGACATCCCCCTTACAGCAAGGGTTTTATGGGATGTCGTTCCTTTTCGCTTTATATGGATTTCGGATCAGGGTTGCTGGAGCGCAGAGCAATCCGTGGTTTCAAAACCTTTAATGTCTGGACAAAATTCCTTTTCTTTAAAGCCAATTATTCGCACTTCACACCGATTTTCTCACTCCACCCAAATCTTTTCTTCCGTCTCCAGAGCCACTCGCACCAATTCATCAATCTTTTCGGAGAGTTTCTGCTCGCTTCTCTTAATGACTTTCAGCGACGGCTTCGTCACCGGATGCTTCGCCACGAAGATGGTGCAGCAGTCTTCGTACGGGAGGATGGAGGTCTCGAACGCACCGATTTTCTGGGAAATGTCGATGATGTCCTGCTTGTCGAAGGCGATGAGCGGGCGGAATACCGGCATCTCACAGACCTCGTTGGTCACTGCCAGCGACTGCATGGTCTGACTCGCCACCTGCCCCAGACTTTCACCGGTGGCAAGGCTTAAGCAGCCGTGCTGCTCCGCCAGGGTCTCGGCGATGCGCATCATGTAACGCCGCATGATGATGGTAAGCTCATCGTGCGGGCACTGGTCGTAGATATAGAGCTGGATGTCCTTGAAGTTCACGATGTGCAGCTCGATCGGGCCGGTGTAGCGGGAAATGATCTTCGCCAGGTCAATCACCTTCTGCTTCGCGCGCTCGCTGGTGTACGGCGGCGCATGGAAATACACCGCGTCAATGACGACGCCGCGCTTCGCCAGCATGTACCCCGCCACCGGGCTGTCGATGCCGCCCGAGAGCAGCAGCATGGACTTGCCCGCCGTGCCCACCGGCATGCCGCCGGGGCCCGGAATTTCCAGAGAGTAGATATTGATGCGGCTGCGGATCTCCACATACAGCATGACATCCGGATGGTGAACATCCACCTTTACCTCCGGATAAGCCTGAAGGATGGCTTCGCCCACGCGGGCGTTGATCTCCATGGAGTCCAGCGGATAATTTTTCCGGGCACGGCGGGCCATGACCTTGAAGGTGAGCTTCGCGGGCATTTTCTCTGCCGCCGAATTATCCGGGACGTTTTTCGTCTCTCCGTCCGTCGGAACTTCCGATTGTGACGTTTCTCCATACCCCGAAACCTCCGGGCCGGTCTTCGCATCTTCATTCGGGACATTCGAGCAGGCCTTCAGCCCGTAGGTTTTCCCAATATACGAGACCGCCTGCGCAAGCAGGTCATCCACACCGTTGTCGTCAATCTGCATAACTGGGCAGATATGTGTGATGCCAAAGACATGCTGCAGTGCCTCCACCGCCTCATCATAGTCAAAATCCGTCAGCGCAGTGGCGTAAATGCGCCCGGACTCCTTCGTCACCTCAAACTCGCCGTCCACCGGCTTTAAGGCGCGGCGAATCTGGCGCACCAGTGCGTCTTCAAACAGATATCGGTTCTTGCCCTTGCAGCCGATTTCCGCGTATTTAATAAGGAAGGCTGAAAAATTATGTTCCATGATAATCCTCTTTTCTTTTTCAGAGATAAACATCTCCTTATCTCGCCGTATACCTCCGCAGCACCGGCAGCAGCTCCCCGATACACTTCGCACAGTATTCCACTTCCTCCAAAGTATTGTCCCGTGAAAAGCTGAACCGCAGCGTACTTCCCGCAAGCTCGTTGCTTAAGCCGATTGCGTGCAGCGTGTCGCTCGCGGCCTTCCTGCCCGCCTTACCCGTTTTGTTCGAGGAACATGCCGAACCGGCGGACACATAGATGCCGCGGTCTTCCAGCGAGTGCAGCAACACCTCACTGCGCACGCCCTTAAATGTGACGCTCACGATATGCGGCGCGCCCGCCTCTCCCCGCGAGCTGTTTACCTGCACATCCGGCAGCTTTTCCATCTCGTCGATCAGCGCGTCCTTCAGCATCATCTCATGCGAGATTTTTTCTTCGAGATTCGCATACGCGGCCTCCGCGGCCACGCCGATGCCCGCGATCCCCGGGACATTTTCCGTTCCGGAGCGCATACCGTTCTGCTGGCCGCCGCCCAGAATCAGGGGGCTGATCTTCGCGTTTTTGCTCACATAGAGCACGCCGGTGCCCTTCGGCCCGTGAAACTTGTGGCCGCTTAGCGACATCAGGTCGATCCCCATCCGCGCCGGATAAATCCGGTATTTTCCGAAGGCCTGGATGGCGTCCACGTGAAAAAGCGCGTTGGGGCTCTTCTCGTGGATCAGCCGCGCGGCCTCTGCGATCGGCTCCACCGCACCGATTTCGTTGTTCACGTACATGATGGAAACGAGAATCGTATCTTCCCTCAGCGCTTCCGCCAGTTCTTCCAGCGAAATATGCCCCGTCTGATCCACCGAAAGGTACGTCACTTCATAGCCTTCCTCTTCCAGAAGCTTCATCGGATTCTTCACACAGGGGTGCTCGATCTTCGTTGTGATCAGGTGCCGCCCCGCGCGCCGGTTGGCCCTGGCCGCACCGAAAATGGCGAGATTATTCGACTCCGTGCCGCCGGAGGTGAAAATAATCTCGTTCTCCTTTCCCTTTAATAGCTTCGCGAAGGTTTCCCGCGAAGCACTGATGTACTTTTCCGCGTTCACGCCCTTCTGATGAAGGGAGGACGGGTTGCCGTACTCAAGATCCATGGCCTCATTCATGATGGCGCGCACTTCCGGCAGGACGCGCGTCGTCGCCGAGTTGTCAAAATAAACTTCCATATTATTCGTATTCCTGTTTTTACTGTTCCAGCAGATACCCCAGCACCGACAGCGCCATGAGCCCTGCCGTTTCCGTCCGCAATATGCGGTTTCCGAGGGTGATCACTTTCGCGCCCGCTTCCTTCGCGGCCGCCACTTCTTCTTCGACAAATCCGCCCTCCGGGCCGATGAACACGCCCACGGACTGCCCCGGGCGGATGGCGGAAAGTTCCTGTCTCGTTGCTTCCATATTCTCTGCGTCCTCGTAAGGCAGAAGGATCACGTCCAGCTCTGCCGCTGCTTTCAGCGCCTCTGCAAAGCTCATGACCGGCAGAACTTCCGGGATAACGCTCCGCTTTGACTGGGCCGCTGCACTCTCAGCGATGGACTGCCAGCGTTTCCGCTTTGCGTCTTTTTTCTTTTCCTCGATTTTTACGACACTGCGTTTCATCGCCACCGGAGCAACCGCATATGCGCCCAGCTCCACCGCTTTCTGCACGATCAGCTCCATCTTGTCGCTCTTCGGCAGACCCTGAAACAGAGTGATGTGCGAGGGAAGCTCCCGGGCGGCGCGGGTGTAGTCCAGAATTTCCAGCGTCACTTCATCTGCGGTGACCGCCCGGATCCGGCAGAGATACTCCCCGGCCTCCTGAAAGTTGTTTTTTTCTTCTTTCCCGCGCACACCCGCCAGCACTTCCTCGCCCGGCCGCATGCGCAGGACATTTTTGATGTGGTTCACATTCGGGCCGGTGATGCGGATCTCGTCCCCTTTGTTCTCGTCCGCAGTAACAAAAAATTTGTTCATATCAAAATCCTTCTGCACATGACTATCT
This sequence comes from Lachnospiraceae bacterium, assembly GCA_021203205.1. GTDB lineage: Bacteria > Bacillota > Clostridia > Lachnospirales > Lachnospiraceae > SIG308. The sequence goes on from JAJQBQ010000034.1 coordinate 20,722, forward strand.
CAAAAGCCACAACATATACTGCTTTTTCAAATTTCCGAAATAACCGTTTCCAGAGATTTACTCCGTTTTCCGTTCCGATTACATCATCTGTGCATTTCTCCATTAAGAATATGGCACAGATTCCTTATCTCTTCCTCGCCGTGATGGACACCCAGTCGCCCTGCCTGGTCACTTCCACGATTTCCAGCTCCGGGTTTGCCTGCATGGCCCGCGTCACCTCGGCCTCCTTCGTGTCGATGATGCCGGAAGTGATGTAGTAAGCCCCCTTTTTCATATGCCGGGTGATCATGCCGGAGAGCGGGCAGATGACATCCGCCAGGATGTTCGCCACCACAACATCGTACTCCGAGCCTGCAGCCTGCTGCACCGCCTCATCGTCAATGATGTTTCCCATGTGCAGGGTGAACGCGTCCTCCGGCAGCAGGTTTTTCAGCATATTTTCCTTCGCCGCAGTGACTGCGTTCTCGTCCAGATCCGTGCCGACCACGTGCGCCGCCCCCAGCGTGTATGCAATAATAGAGAGAATGCCGCTGCCACAGCCCACATCCAGCACGCTGCAACCCTCGGTCACGCGCTTGCGGAGTCCCCGGATGCAGAGCTGCGTGGTCTCATGCTTTCCGGTGCCGAAGGCGATGCCCGGATCGATCTCTATAACGATCTTTCCGGCGGCTTCTTCCTCGGATACCGTCTCCCAGGTCGGCTTGATGAGAATATCGTCCACGGTAAACGGGTGGAAAAATTCTTTCCAGCTGTTCATCCAGTCCTGATCCTCGGTCTCGGACTTCGCGATAGTGCCCTCGCCGATGTCCACAAAAAGAGCCGTCTCCGCGAGACCGTCGCGGACAGCCTGCAAAGCCTCATCGGAAAGCTCCTCCTCCGTGTAAAAATCCACCACTGCCAGCCCGTCATCTGCCGGCATGTCCGGCGTGATGTCTACAAACATGCGGCGGCAGTCCGCCTCGGAGAGCGGCACGTGATCTTCCACCTGCGCGCCCTCGATGCCTTGCTCCGCCAGCATGGCCACGATCAGGTCGCTGGCGGCGGTTGTCGTGCTAATCTGGTATTTGAACCACTTCATGGAAAATTCCTCTCCTCTCATTATCGATATAGAAAACTTACAGCAATTGCACTAATTTTCACTGCGAGATTTCCATTAGGATCGCGGAAACTGAGGTTCATGCTTCACATGAACCTCAGAAGCGCAGAACGATCCGTAAACTACTTTGACTCCTCAGTCATTTTTATATTTAATAATATTCCTGTCTGTTCTTCATCTCATAAAAATGTGTTTTATAGAGACTATCATACACCGATTTCAGGATTTTGTACACCCCTGTTTTCAGTCAGGCCACGCATGTTTTTTCATTCAAACCATGTCTGTTACACACGAATGTCAGGAACAGGCGAAAAATTCTATCCATCTGTTCCTGACATCTGCCTCAACTCATTGACATAAAACTCGAATCGCAAAGAACCGGTCCGGTAACCACGAATCATCATCCAATAACTGCCAATTTCTGATCACGAATCGCCGGCCGCCAGCCACTGGCCTCGTATCACCAGACACCAGCCACTAACTACTAGCCTACCACTTCTTCCGCCGCTTCTTCCCATCGCCTTTTCCGTCCGCATCCGCTTCCTGGTTCAGCGTGTTGCCGGTGGCAGCATCGAACTGACGCAACAGATCCTGCTGCTCTTTCGTGAGCTTCGTCGGCACATCCACCACAAGGGTTACGTACTGGTCACCGCGGATATTTTTGTTGCGCAGGCTTGGCACACCCTTGCCGCGCAGCGTGATTCTGGTGTCGGTCTGCGTACCCGGGCGAATCGTCTGGATGCTGTCCCCGTCCACCGTGCGTACGCGGATGTCGCCGCCCAGCGCCGCCTGCGCAAAGCTGATCCTCTCCGTGGAGTAAATATCCTGATCCTGTCTGGTGAATACCGGATCTCTGGATACGCTCACCTGCACCAGCAGATCGCCCCGCGGGCCGCCGTTTACACCCGGCTCTCCCTTTTCGCGGATACGGACGCTCTGGCCGTCGTCGATGCCGGCCGGAATGTTGACGGAGATCGTCTTTCTGTGGGTGATAAAACCGGTGCCGTTGCAGTCCGGACATTTGTCGCGGATGATTTTCCCGGTGCCGCGGCAGTCCGGGCAGGCCTGCGTGCTGCGCATCTGCATGCCGAAGACCGACTGCTGTGTGTAGGTCACCTGACCGCGACCGCCGCACTTCGAACAGGTCTCCGGTGATGTGCCCGGTCTCGCGCCCGAGCCGTGACAGGTATCGCACGGATCCTTTAAGTTCAGCGTAAACTCTTTCTCACAGCCAAACATCGCCTCCTGGAAGGAGATGCGAACGCCCACACGCACATTTGCCCCCGGCTGCGGGCTGTTTGCGCCTCTGCCATAGCTGCTGCCGCCGAATCCGCCGCCGAACAGGTCGCCGAAAATATCGCCGAAGCTGCCAAAGATATCGCCCATATCCATATTGGTGAAGTCAAACCCGCCGCCACCGGCGCCCTGTTCAAAGGCTGCGTGGCCGTACTGGTCATATTGACGTCTCTTTTCCGGGTCGCTTAAGACGGCGTAGGCTTCGGATGCCTCCTTGAACTTTGCCTCAGCCTCCTTGTCGCCGGGATTCGTGTCCGGGTGGTACTTTTTCGCCAGCTGACGGTACGCTTTTTTGAGCGTGGCATCATCTGCACTCTTATCTACCCCCAGAACCTCGTAATAATCTCTCTTCTCTGCCATATCTATGTTCCTTTCCGGATCCGCCCGGGATCCGCGAGTTTCATATTCGATTCTGTTTAGCGAAAAATCCGCTTCTGTTTGTCACATTTCTACGGAAAATCCGTTTCTTCCTCACGTCTCTTTTCTTTGAAAAAACTGCTTTCTCCTTGCGTCTCTTTCCTTCGAAAAATCCGCTTTCTCTTTCGATTTCTATCATTAAACGCGCTTAAGTCGGCGGGTTTCCCCGCCGACTGCACTCCATTAACAAAACGTTTTCTAATCTTTGCGGAAACGTCCGGATTTATATTTGCAACACCTAAGAAGCGATCCGCGGTGTCATTACTTTTGACCTCAACGTCATTTTACTTTATCAGAGGAATTATACCTCGGTATAATCACCATCTACAACATCATCATCCGCACCATTGCTGCCTGCGCCGGTGTAGCCGTTCGCGCCGCCCATGTCCGGACCGGCCTGACCGGCCGCGCCCTGCTGTGCGTACAGCGCCTCGTAGAGCTTCTGTGCACTGTTCATGAGCTTCTCCTTGCCGGCTTTCAGATCTTCCACATCCTGGTCGGACATGTTGTCGATATTTGTTCTCTCAACAACTGCCTTCAGATCGGCAAAATCCGCCTGCACCTGACTCTTTAAGTTCGCGTCCAGCTTGTCGCCGATCTCTTCCAGCGTCTTCTCGGTCTGGAACACGATGGAGTCGGCCTCATTGCGGGCGTCGATGGCTTCCTTGCGCTTTCTGTCCTGTGCCTCAAACTCGGCAGCTTCCTTCACCGCCTTGTCAATCTCGGAGTCGGACATGTTGGAGCCGGCCGTGATGGTGATGCGCTGCTCCTTGCCGGTGCCCAGATCCTTCGCGGATACGTTCACGATACCGTTGGCATCGATATCGAAGGTTACCTCGATCTGCGGAACGCCGCGGCGCGCCGCCGGGATGCCGTCCAGACGGAAGCGTCCGAGGCTCTTGTTGTCGCGGGCGAACTGGCGCTCACCCTGTACCACGTTGATGTCAACCGCGGTCTGATTGTCCTCGGCCGTGGAGAAGATCTGGCTCTTCTTGGTCGGGATGGTGGTGTTGCGCTCGATGAGCTTCGTGGCTACGCCGCCCAGGGTCTCGATGGAGAGGGACAGCGGGGTAACATCCAGAAGAAGGATGTCGCCTGCACCGGCGTCGCCCGCCAGCTTGCCGCCCTGGATGGAAGCACCGATGGCCACGCACTCGTCCGGGTTCAGGTTCTTGCTGGGCTCCTGACCGGTCAGCTGTCTTACCTTGTCAACCACAGCCGGCACACGGGTGGAACCGCCCACCAGCAGCACCTTGCCGAGCTCAGAGGTGGTGATACCCGCGTCGCGCAGAGCGTTCTGTACCGGAACCTGGGTCTTTTCTACCAGGTCGCGGGTCAGCTCATCGAACTTCGCTCTGGTCAGGTTCATATCAAAATGCTTCGGGCCGTCCGCCGTAGCGGTGATGAACGGCAGGTTGATGTTGGTGGTGGTGGCGGAAGAAAGCTCCTTCTTCGCCTTCTCTGCTGCTTCCTTCAGTCTCTGCAGAGCCATCTTATCGTTGGAGAGGTCTACGCCCTCGGCTTTCTTGAATTCATCGATCATCCACTGGGTCACACGGTTGTCGAAGTCGTCGCCGCCCAGGTGAGTGTCACCGTTGGTGGCCAGAACCTCGATCACGCCGTCGCCGATGTCGATGATGGAAACATCGAAGGTACCGCCGCCAAGGTCATATACCATGATCTTCTGCTCTTTTTCGTTGTCCAGGCCGTAAGCCAGCGCCGCTGCGGTAGGCTCGTTGATGATTCTCTTTACTTCCAGACCTGCTATCTTGCCGGCGTCCTTGGTGGCCTGACGCTGCGCGTCGTTGAAGTATGCCGGAACGGTGATGACCGCCTCGGTCACCTTCTCACCCAGGTAGCTCTCCGCGTCCGCCTTCAGCTTCTGGAGGATCATGGCGGAGATCTCCTGCGGAGAATACTTCTTGCCGTCGATGTTTACACGATAGTCCGTGCCCATATGTCTTTTGATGGAGGAAATGGTCTTCTCAGAGTTCGTCACTGCCTGACGCTTTGCCGGTTCACCGACGAGACGCTCGCCGGTCTTCGAGAATGCTACCACGGACGGGGTGGTGCGCACGCCTTCCGCGTTCGCGATAACCACCGGCTTGCCGCCTTCCATTACTGCTACACACGAATTTGTTGTACCAAGGTCAATACCAATAATCTTACTCATAGTTAACTTCCTTTCTGTCTCCCTCCTGTTTTTCAATCCTTTTTGGAGACTCTCACATATAAAACTTAATTTTTTATTTTCAGGCCCGCCGGCTGGCGAACCGTTCGGATTCCCCGGTAAATTTCACCTGTTCCTCAAAAATAATTTTAATTCGCCACCTGCACCATGCTGTGCCGGATGACGCTGTCCCGGTAGGTGTAACCCTTCTGGAACTCCTGTGCCACGACATTCTCGCCGTAGTTTTCATCTTCAATATGCATGACCGCATTGTGGAAGTTCGGATCGAACTCTTTCCCCACCGCCTCGATGGGGTGGACATCCATGCCCTCCAGCGTGGTGAGCAGCTGCCGGTATACCTTGTCCATGCCCTCCGCAAAAGGCGATGCCTTTTCCTCCTCCGTGAGGGTGGCGAGACCGCGCTCGAAATTGTCCACCACCGGGAGGATTTTCTCGATGGTACTCTTCTGGCCCATCTCGAACATGGAACTCTTTTCCTTCTCGGTCCGCTTGCGGAAGTTCTCGAATTCCGCCATCAGTCGCCGGTGCTTGTCGGTCAGATCTTCGATCTGCTCATCTTTTTTGTCTTTCTTCTTTTTAAAGAAACCTTTCTTCTCGTCCGCCTTGCCGTCGGATGCATCTTCCGATGAGATGTCATCCGTGCGGCCGGCACCGTTTGGCGTGGGCTCATCGCCCTCACCGGATGTCTCCGCGGAATCATCGGTTTCGGTTGCTTCCTCCGGCGCGGCCTTCTCCGCTGTTTCGCTGTCAGTGGCTGCGCCGGCTGATCCGTCCGCGGTTTCGGACTGTTTTCCCGCCACGCCCGCCTCAGCCGTGCCTGCCGTCTTCCTCTCCTGTTCGGAGGCTGCGACATCGGGCTCTTTTTCTTTGTTCAGGCTTTCGGCCTGGTTTGCTTCTTCCATGTGAATCCTCCTTTTCGATTTTTTTCTTCCTATTCTCATATTGCCTCGCATTTGCGGGGGATAGGTTCTCCGTTTTAACTTTCGTCTTCACCCTGCTGTCTTCCCTCAAAGCGAATCGGAAGATTCCGGTTACTTACCCCTTGTTACCCGCCATGCGGGCGTGTAGTGTTACCATTTTCTTAGATATCGCTGTCCGGACATCCTTCGCCGTTTTATTCATCCGCTGTCTTCTGCGCTCTGCGGAATTGTCACCCGGCAGATTCTATGTCTTTCGGAACGCTTCGTCCAGCTGGCTCTTCACTGTCCGCAGCGACTCGATCGCCTTGCGGTAATCCATGCGCTTCGGTCCGATGATGCCGATGGTGCCGGTCACGCCGTCGTCCAGTTCGTAAGTAGCCGTGACCACACTGCAGTCCTTCATGGACTGGATGGGGGTCTCATTGCCGATGTAAACCTGAATGCCGGTGCCGTTTTCATCTCCGTCGCTGCCGTCGCTGACCAGCGTAGTCAGGAGCTTTTTCTGTTCCAGCGTGTCGATCAGCTCGCGCGCCCGATCCTGATCGCTCAGCTCCGGATAGCGGAAGATGTTCGTGGCGCCGCTGGTGTAGATGCGCATCTCATCGTCCGTGGAGAGGATTGCCTCGCCGACGGCCTCGACAATGGTACGCACAACCTCGCGCTGTTTTCCCGCCTGCTCCGCCATGTTGGTGATGGTGGCCAGTGTGATTTCCTCCACCGCCAGTCCCGCCAGCGTGGTGTTCAGCAACAGGTTCAGCTTCAGGATGGTCTCCTGATCGATGGGCTCCGGAATCTGAATGACCCGGTTCTTAATGGCATTGTTCTCGGTCACAATGACACACAACAGCGTCCGCTCATCCACCCCTGTCAGCTGAATGAACTTCAGCCGGTTATTTTTATACTGCGGGCTGGAAACCATAGCCGTGTAGTTCGTGCTGTCGGCCAGCGTCCGCGCCACGGTCTGCAACAGGTCTTCCAGCTGGTCGGCCTTTTCGATGAGAAGGTCTTCCTTGCTTTTGAGTTCCTGCTCCTTATCCTGCAGCTCCCTTTCCCGCTCCATCATGCGGTCTACGTAATATCGGTAGCCCTGATCGGAGGGGATGCGCCCCGCGGAGGTGTGCGGCTGAATGATCAGCCCCAGCTCTTCCAGATCCGACATTTCGTTCCGTATGGTCGCGGAACTTAAGTTCAGGTCGGTGTACTTCGAAATCGTCCTGGACCCGACAGGCTCGCCGGTCTCAAGGTAATTTCTAATGATGGCAAACAGGATTTTTTCTTTCCTCTCGTCCAGTTCCATGTCCATGGGACCCGCCTCCTTTCCGGTTGCTCCCGATTCGATTTTCCGGTTTTCCCGATTCGATTCCCCGGTATTCAAATTCAATTCCGGTTTTCCCGATTCGATTTCCGATATCTGTTTTCGTCGCTTTCCGTCACAGGAACCCCGGAATCTGTTCTTTCACAGTTCCGGCCGTCCCGACGTTCTGCGCCATTTCCTTTTTTGAATGTTAGCACTCGTTTTGTTGGAGTGCTAACATCTGCGTGATAAAATAGCACCCTGAGCTCCATTTGTCAACCATTATTTTGTGAAAAATACGTGGAAATATCTAAAGAAAATATAAAAACAGGCAAATACACTTAAAAAGTGCACGGCTTCTTTGCGAATCGTAGGCGCATACCCCTGAAATCTACAGTAAAAAAGGCACCGACAGCTGCAGCGGGCTTTTTTCTCATTCCCGGGCATATCTTTTCGCCGAAAAGAACTTCTTCTATTATTATAGACAGATGTTTCCTGCAAAAGCCGAAAGAACTTTTTCTATATATAGACAGATGTCTTCTGCAAAAAAGATGAAAACCCGAAAACAGACAAAACCCGACGCAGTCTGCCTGTGCCGTTTTTTCAGGGATGTTCTTTGAATACAGCGCCCTTGTGCCGTGGACGCTTTGCCGGATCCGGCACACTGCAGTTACCGAAACAGGCAATCTATAAGGATATGTACCGACTCGTTCACTTACGCCGTCGGCGGATCCAGCTTTGGCTGCTCCGCGAGAATGGACGTGCAGAACGGGCAACGGGTCGCTTCGATGGAGATCTCGCTCTGGCAGAACTCGCACTTCTTTGTGGTCGGGGCTGCAGGGGCTTCCTCCTCCTTGTGCTTTAAGCCGCTCGTCATCTTATTTACTGCCTTTACAAACAGGAAAATGACAAACGCCATGATCAGGAAATTCAGCACTGCGGTCAGGAAAGAACCGTAGTTGAAGGTCGTCACGCCCAGCTCTGTCGCCTTGTCCAGCGAGGTCACTTCCGCTTCCGTCACGCCGTCCGGCAGCTTCAGGATAATGAACTGGTTGTTAAAGTTCACGCCGCCGGTCAGCAGACCGATGAGCGGCATCACCAGGTCGTTCACGAAGGAATTCACGATGCTCTGGAACGCGGCACCGATGATGACACCGACTGCCAGGTCCATGACGTTGCCCTTGGTGGCAAATTCCTTGAACTCATTTAAAAATTTCTTCACTTTTTTACCTCCTACCTCATTCCGGTACAGGATACATGAAATACAAGCGTTACCGTGAATAGTAGCGCATAAGCGATCGTGAACAGGTAATCGCTTTGGTTCTATTTGGCCGGGGCGCGGCTGGTATATTGCTCACTGGAAAGATTATGTACCGCTCTCATCCCCGCAGGGCGATAAATTCCATGGCGTGAGACAGATGCGCGTGGCGGTCAAAAACTACCGCTTACATTATTACAAATCTTTGGGGAGTACAAGCAATTTTTCATTATTTTACGCTTGACAGAATCGAAACAGCCGCTATAATAATATTTAGTTACTTTGCAATTATTGTGTCCAGTAACTAAAAGCCAGAGAAAGAATAAATGCCCCTTAAGAGAGTTGCGTTCTCTTAAGGGGCTATATTCCTTTAAGCGAGGCGGAATACGCTCCTCAGGCTGGGGACTCTGCTATTCATCCAACCCTTTGCAAACATAGTAAGCTGCTATGCTTGCCAAAAATGATACAATAAATGCGATTATTGTGTCCATCTAATTCACCCCCTTTCACTACCGCTTTTGCCAGAGAGGGGGTAGTTTCTTTAGTATAACGTTTTTCTTCCCTGTTTGCAACAAAATCTTTAATTTTTTCTTCTATTGTTTAATTATGCAACATATTATTTGGCGCAATGCGTAGGAATTAACTAAAAAATCAGTTGATCTTCTTTACGCAATACCGCAGCATCGTCATTTTTGCCCTTATACCATCTGTGCTATCGCCACCAAAATCGGCATGGTTACCACCGAGAGCAGCGTCGTCACCGACACCAGATTTCCGGCCAGTTCCGCGTCCCCTCCGAATTTCATGGCGAACATGGTAGTACCGGCAGCCGTCGGCGCGCTGGCGCTGATGGTGCAGGCCACGAGGATCGTGCCGCGCACCCCCACCGCGTACATGAGCGCAAAGCTGATCAGAGGAACGGCGATCAGCCGCAGCCCGCAGACGAGCCAGGTTGTCCCGGCTTTAAGCACACCGGCCGGACTGGACTGCATCAGATAGAAACCGATCACCAGCATTGGGATCGGGGTATTTAAAGATGCCATGTAACTGACCGGGGAGGCGATGATTTCCGGCAATGTGATGGGGCTCAAAAACAAAATCAGACCGATCACCACACCGATGATGCCGGGATTTGTGACGATTTTTCTCAGCGACATACCCTCGCTTTTCCCGCTCATCAGGGCAAGACCGTAAGTCCAGAGCATGATATTGTAGACGGCGATGTAGGCCGCGCCGTAGAAGACGCCCTCGGAACCCAGAACCACCCGCATGAGCGGCAGTGACATGTAACCGCAGTTGGAGAAAATCACGGCAAAGCGGTAGACCTTTTCCTTCGCCTCATCTTTGTGGTGTACAGTAAGCTTCGCCAGCAGAATGCCCAGCCCGTGTACCGCAAAGGCAATGAGGCAGGTTACCCCCAGCCCCACCAGCATCGTCCGGTCAAATTCCCGCTCAAAAGACTCGATGATGACGCAGGGCGTCACAACGTAGAGCACCAGATTCGTCATGCCGGCGATACACTCACGCGTTAACACCTTTGCTTTCGTCAGTATGGCGCCCAGGCCAATTAAAATGAACAGGATGATGACCTGCTGCGCAACGGTCAAAAAATTATCAAACATGGAAAACCTCTCCTCTAAGCTCAAACTGCTCCCTTTACTTTTCCTGTTCTTTAAATGCCATATTTCAGGCAATTCAAATACCATAAATATTTGTGCCAAAATATGTACGTCCGGACTTCGGTTACGATTGAAAGGAATGCAGGCTCCGGTAAGGAATCGCCCCTCCAAACAAATCCAGCGCACTCCCCACGGTAAAATCCAGCCTGCCTCTTCCGTACTCGTCGATTTTCCGGATATCTTCCATAGAATGTATGCCGCCGGCGTAGGTCACCGGGATACCGTTCCACGCGCCCAGCATCCTTGCCAGATTTTCCTCGATGCCGGCCTGCCGCCCTTCCACATCCACCGCGTGGATCAGATACTCATCACAGTAAGCAGAAAGTTCTTCCAGAAGTTTCGGTGTGACAGCCACCTCCGTGAACTTCTGCCAGCGGTCAGTGACGATATAATATTCTCCGTTTTCACATTTTTCCTCCGGAATCGCATCCTCCTGCCCTGTCTTTCCTTCCGGGACCGTATCTTTCTGTCCCGTCTTCTTATCTTTTACATACAAATCATCTTCCGTTTTCGTTTTTTCGTATTTTTCCGAGCAATCAGAGATACTCTTTCCGTTCTCCGGCAAATTATTTCCTCCGGATATTTTTTTTGTCACAATCTCCTCAGATTCCGACAGTTCACCGGGGTGGGCGGTGCTTCTCTTCCTGCAGCTCAAATCCAGCACCAGGTGTTCCTTTCCCACCGCGGCAACCATTTTTTCCAGCGCCTCCATGTCCAGCTTCCCGTCCCGGAACACGAACGAAGTCACAATCACATGCGATGCTCCCATCCTTAAAAATGTGCCCGCATTCTCGTCATTTATACCCCCGCCGATCATCAGCCCGCCGGGAAATGCCGCAAGCGCCGCCCGTGCCTGCGATAAATCTTCCTTATAATAAGGAGAATTCGCGTGATTCAGCAAAATCACATGCCCCCCGGCGAGTCCGTCCGCCCGGTACAGTTTTGCGTAATACGCCGCGTCCTGTTCCGAGACAAAATTATCCCTCGCCCGGTCGCCCGCATCCCTTAAACTGCCGCCTACGATTTGCTTCACTTTTCCGTTGTGAATATCGATACATGGTCGGAATTTCATGTGTTGTCGTCCTCTCTAAAAAAGGAAGACCCTCTGTTTCCAGCGGATCTTCCCGTATCTATAGCTCACATCTTTTCCATCACATACTACGATTCGCTTTCTTCAGGCATCGAAATACAGGATGTCCGAGACCCGAAACAATCAAATAAACAACAGCCACCGTCTATTTACCGGGGTTCGCAGCTTACTGCTTGCAATCCTTAATACTGAAGCTGACTCTTCCCATGCGGTCTTTGCCCAGGCATTTGCACTTCACGTGGTCGCCTAATGTCAGCACATCCTCCACCCGGTTGATGCGCTGCTTCGCGATCTTCGAGATGTGAACCATGCCTTCCTTGCCCGGTGCAAACTGGATGAACGCGCCGAACTCCTTGATGCTGACCACCTTGCCCTCGTAGATCTCGCCCTCCTCAAACTCGGTGACAATGGTCTCGATATACTTCTGCGCCTGCGCCATGGCCGCCGCGTCCACACCTGCGATGGAGACGGAGCCGTCGTCCTCGATGTCGATCTTCACGCCGCATTCCTCGATGATGGCGTTGATGGTCTTGCCGCGCTGGCCCACCACTTCGCCGATCTTCTCCGGATCAATGTGGATCTGGATGATCTTCGGCGCGTATTTGGAAACTTCCTTCCTGGGCTCGGCGATGACCGGAGTCAGGATCTCATTGATGATATATTCTCTGGCTTCCTTCGTGCGGGCGATGGCCTCCTCGATGATCGGACGGGTCAGGCCGTGAATCTTAATATCCATCTGGATGGCGGTGATGCCGTCGTGGGTACCTGCCACCTTGAAGTCCATGTCGCCGAAGAAGTCCTCCAGACCCTGGATATCGGTCAGCACGATGTAGTCGTCGTCCGTGTCGCCGGTCACCAGACCGCAGGAAATGCCCGCCACCTGTTTTTTGATGGGCACGCCGGCCGCCATCAGGGACAGGGTAGATGCGCATACGCTGGCCTGAGAGGTGGAGCCGTTGGACTCCATGGTCTCGGAGACGGTGCGGATGGCGTAAGGGAACTCTTCCTCGCTCGGCAGAACCGGCAGCAGCGCGCGCTCTGCCAGTGCGCCGTGGCCGATCTCGCGGCGTCCAGGCCCGCGGCTCGGCTTCGTCTCGCCGACGGAGAAGGACGGGAAATTATAGTGATGCATATAGCGCTTGGAAACTTCCTGCTCGTCCAGACCGTCCAGACGCTGCGCATCGGCAAGCGGTGCCAGTGTGCAGATATTTAAGATCTGGGTCTGGCCTCTGGTGAACATGCCCGAGCCGTGTACCCGCGGGATCACATCGATCTCGGCGGCCAGCGGGCGGATCTGGTTGATGGCTCTGCCGTCCGGGCGCTTGTGATCCTTTAAGATCATCTTGCGGACGGTCTTCTTCTGGTACTGGTAAACTGCCTCGTCCAGCTGTGAAAGCCACTCTTCGTTGTCCGCAAACTTTTCCGCCAGCTCGTCCTTGATGCGGCGGATGTTCTCCTCGCGCACCTGCTTTTCGTCGGTGAAGACGGCTTCCTCCATCTTTTCCGGCGGAATGATTTCTTTGATGGCAGCGAACAGCTCCTCACTGACGGAGAAGTGCTGATATTCATGCTTCGGCTTGCCGCACTCCGCCACAATGGTGTCGATGAACTCGATCAGCTGATGATTCACATCGTGCGCCAGGAAGATGGCCTCGATCATCTTATCCTCCGGCACTTCCTTCGCGCCGGCCTCGATCATGATGACCTTCTCTCTGGTGGAAGCCACCGTCAGGGCCAGCTCGGAAACATGCTTCTGGTCATTTGTCGGGTTGATGATGAACTCGCCGTCGATGAGACCCACCTGCGTCATGGCGCAGGGGCCGTCAAACGGAATGTCCGAAATGCAGGTGGCGATGGCCGAACCAATCATGGCGGTCAGTTCCGGCGCCGCCTCCGGGCTCACGGAAAATACGATATTGTCCAGGGTTACGTCGTTGCGGTAATCCTTCGGGAACAGCGGGCGCATCGGCCGGTCGATGACGCGGGAGGTGAGGATGGCGTTCTCCGATGCCTTCCCCTCTCTGCGGGTGAAACCGCCCGGGATCTTGCCCACGGCATACATCTTCTCTTCATATTCCACACTTAACGGGAAGAAATCAATCCCGTCTCTCGGCTTCTCCGAAGCCGTGGCCGTGGAGAGCACGGTGGTCTCTCCGTAGTGCATTAACACTGCGCCGTTGGCCTGGGCGCACACTCTGCCGACATCCACCGTCAGGGTTCTTCCGGCAAGTTCCATACTGAAACTCTTGTACATGGTAAAAATCCTCCATCATGCTTTGTTTGTGTCTGCGTTTTATGCCCGGCAGTGCCGTCCTGCACACAAACACACTTTGATACTATTTTTCTTTCGAATCAGAACTGCCGAAACTACGGCACATGGCACAGATACAGCATCATCTCTCATGTTACCAAAATCCGTTTTCAGGATCTTACGTCCCCTTTGCTGCGAAAGAGCCTGTCTGCACACATGCGAAATTATACTATGCCATCTGCTGTGGTCTCGGCGCAATTCTTTTTCGAAATAAACTCTTCCTGCGGTATACGGCAAAACAACTGTCTTAAGTCTTTCATCTCTACCGCACACACAAGATTCATATCTGTCACAGAATAACCGGATCTTCTTGCACCATATTATTTTGTGACAGCTCCTGATTAAACGCCGAATAGACTTGACCAGCGGGCCAAGTCTATTCTTATGACGCATATGATTACTTTCTGATGCCAAGTCTTGCGATCAGGTCACGGTAGCCTTCCAGATTCGTCTTCTTGTAATAGTCCAGAAGACCTCTTCTCTGACCAACCATCATCAGCAGACCTCTGCGGGAGTGGTGATCCTTCGTGTGCACCTTCAGATGCTCGGTGAGCTCGTTGATTCTCTCGGTGAGAAGCGCGATCTGCACCTCCGGCGAACCGGTATCCTCCGGAGTTCTTCCGTACTCCTTGATGATTTCTGCTTTTCTTTCCTTCGTGATCATGTGGTGTTTCCTCCTTGTTCTTATTTGATGTTGACAGCGAAGTCATGTACACCCGGGGATTGCTTCACGCTTCATAGATCCCTGTCTGCCATATTGTTACTGTGAATAGTAACATCACATTCTTTCACCTGTCACATCCCTGCAGCCGTCCGCTTCAGCCATGGTCGGAGACTCCTCTGTCCGAGCGGCGGTCACTCACGGCTAGCTACTATATCACAGGATTTTTTCTTATGCAAGCGGAATTTTATTTTATTTCCAGTCTTCTCTTCACACCTCTCACGCAGGAAATTGCGTCATATTTTAAGTTTTTCACGCCCACGCACGCGCCATTTAAAATGTCACATATTTTATCACATGTATGCAATTTCAGCAAGAAGTGTTGTTTAATTGTTCTTGTGTTACTTAAATATTTAATAAAGATATAAGAAATTAATGTCGAAGCTGAATTGAAAATTTAAGGCTGAATTGAAAATTTAAGTGCCAATTAATGTCGAAAACTGTGGTATGATGGCTTTCCTGCTGCTTTCACCTACATTGGCGGGAGAAAGGAGGTACGATCTTTATGTTCTCATTAATAATTTCCGTACTGGCAGGTATAATTGCACACTATATCTGCAAATGGTTAGATGAATAGGCCTTTCCTGACCTGAGGTTGTTCTACCTTGCCTGAAACAGAAACCAAAAACCTCCTAAGAGCCGACACTCTTAGGAGGTTTTTGGTTCACCTATTCATTTCAGACCTTATGTTCTCACTGAAACTGGCGATATTATAACAAATTATTTTTCTCTGTCAAGAGGTCTTTCGACTTTTCATTTAACCTTTATTTTTCTCTATACTTCACCGACACCCGGAACAGCACCAACCCCACCACAAACAACACCGCGATCATGGCGACGCCGAGGTGCATGTTGTCTGTCAGCTGCGTGACCACGCTGACCAGCGTGGTGCCCACCAGGGACGCGCCCTTGCCGCAGATATCCATGAGGCCGAAGAATTCGCCGGCCTGCTCCGCCGGGATCAGTCTGGTGAAGTAGGATCGGGACAGCGCCTGGATGCCGCCCTGGAACATGCCCACCAGCACCGCGAGGATCCAGAACTGGATCTGCGTGAACATGAAGGTAGCGAACAGCGCGATGCCCAGATATGCCACAATGCACACGGTGATGAGCTTTGCCGTCTCATATTTCGCGGCCAGCCTGCCGAAGAGGATGGAACACGGGAAGGCGATCACCTGCGTCAAAAGCAATGCCAGCAGCAACCCCGTCGTATCGAAGCCCAGCGCTGTTCCGTAGGTGGTCGCCATGTCGATAATGGTATAGACGCCGTCAATATAGAAGAAAAACGCCAGCAGGAACAGAAACACGCCCTTATGCTTCTTTGCGTCGGCAAAGGTTCGGCCGATGCGGGCGAAGGCATCGCGGACAGCGTGCTTTTTCGGCTCCACATAATGGGTCTGATGATATCCCAAAATCATCGGCACCGTCAGCACCACCCACCACAAAGCTGTGATAATGAAGGAAATCAGCATGGCCGTGGTCAAAGACAGCCCGATGGCATCTCTGGCCAGCACGATCACCAGGCACACCAGAAACGGGATGCAGCTGCCGATGTAGCCCCAGGCATAACCCTGGGAGGACACTGCGTCCACCCGATCCTCGGTGGTCACATCCGAAATCATGGAGTCGTAGAAGACCAGGCTGCTGGAATAGCCGATCTTCGCAATGATAAATATCACAAGAAATGCGAACCAGGACATGGGCAGTCCCATACAGACGCAACCGACAGCACCCACCAGCAGGGCCGTCGCGAAGATGGGCATCTTAAAGCCCTTCGTGTCCGCCAACGTCCCAAACACCGGGCCGATAAACATAACCACCAGCGTCACGATGGACGCGGCGTAACCCCAGTAGGCGAGATAATCCGTATCCGAAAGCCCTGCCTCCCCGGCGAGGTAATTAAAATAAATCGGCACAATGGTGGCCACCAGCAGGGTGAAGGCGGAATTTCCCACGTCATACAGAACCCAGTTCCGCTCGCTCTTCGTTAATTTCATAAAATTCATCTGGTTTGATCCTCACTTTTCCTGTAACTTCTCACTGACAATAATTTTTTTTAAACATTACATGCGCAACCGATTCTATCAATTTCTGATATTCCGCTATTTCCTCCCCGGAAAACCCGTTGATATCTTCCCACTGATAATCCGGAAGATAACATACGGCTGAGTGGAATCCTCCGATTGCTGCGAACCCGGCGAAATCCGAACAGGTTATTTTGCAACAGTTCCTAAGAAGGAATTTGAGATTCAAAATTATACCGGTAAATTTCGTCCGGCTCCTCCTCTTTTTCAAGAAACTGCCTGCGATAATTCCGGATCAGATGCAACGCAAGCTTCTTTGCCTCGCCGTACTTCATGATCAGGTTTGCCGTGCTCTCTTCGCACTTCGGATCCTTTTCAAGTCCGATCATCATATCCTGAAAGCCCTTGGCGCCGATGATATTCATCCCGAAATTTAACACCGCCCGCTTTGCCCGCGAAGGTGCCAGCAGCACGCCGCTGTAAAAAATCATGCTGCGAAGGGCTTTTTTGATCTCTTTTTCCGTCTCAACCTGCGGCATTCTGCCGTAAAATCGGGAAATTATCCGCGCATTCTCATCCGACGCTGCCAGATGCCCCACGATACTGTGGCTCACCGGATCAAAACCGTCCCGCACCATCAGCTCACGGTCCAGTTCCGACTCGATTTTGGCGTGGCTTACGCCGTGGGAACCGATATAGTCGCCGATGTAGCCGTGACAGCAGACATCGAGGGCAAAGTGGCACAGGAAGCCGCAGACATACGCGAACGAGGCCAAATCGTACGTTTCCTTATAGTATACTGCTTCCCCGGTCATTCGATCACATTCCTGCATTTTCGTTGCTGAATACGCCGCCGAACAATTCATTGAATTTCTCAACGTGTCTGCCGCTCTTCCGGAGCTGAGTTTATCCGCAGATGATGCGCTTTTCCGCCCGCCCTTTAACACCTCCGCCGCGCGCTCAAAAAAGACACTCCCGGCTTCGGCATGCATGCGGTGTCCCAGGCCGCTCACTGCGTTATGCGTGAGCGGCCGATAATAAAACAGGATGTCCGGGCCGTGTGTGCCTGTCCGGAACAGTTCCGGATATGCCTCTACAGCCTCCGCCTCCTCTCCGTCAAGTTCCTTTCGCACATCCTCGCCCAGGCGAAAGTGCGCGTATATGGCTGGCATAGATTCTTCACCTTTCTTAAATGATTCTCAAAGAGCATACTGCGCTTATCTCTGCGGAATCACGAACTCCTCTGCCTTTTTATGCTTGCGGTCCACAAAAATCACTGACACTTCATCGTAGGCCTGCGCACCGTTCAGACGCTTTAAAATATCCTTGTACTCCTTCTTGTCCACCAGCACAAGGGACACCTTGATGCCGCGCGCCGCGTACGGGTTCAGGTAAGCGCCCGCCAGAATCTGGTGCAGGCGATACGGCGCCGGCTGCCTTGCCGGATTATTCACCACAAACGCCCACTTTTCAGCCTGAGGTACCTTAAGCTTCCTGCCTCTGGTCGTTCTCTTTGCGGTCACTGCGGACTCATCGGCTGCTTCTTCCGCAGACACAGCCTCCTCGGCATCCGCCTCGTCAGCCTCTTCCGCCGTCTCTTCTTCTTCCGCTTCTCCGGCTGCTTCCTGATCCGTCTCTTCGTCGGCTGCCACGCCCGGATTTTCCTCCTCTGCCGCAGAAACGGCTGCCTTCTCATCCGCCGCAAAATGAAGCACGAAATCCGCATCGCAGTGCATACCCGGCAGGTCGATGACATCCATCTCATCCTCTACCACATAAGTGCCCGTCATCTTGTCCAGAATAATCTTCTTCGCCTCTTCCAGAATCGCCGTCTCGCGGTAGGCCAGCGCGCGTTTTACATCCGCGGCAGCTTTTCCCGGGAAGTTCTCCGGATTCGAATCCTGCTGCAGGGAAACCACCACGCCGTCCTCGCCCTCGGTGAAGGATACCTTCGCGAGACCCTGAGCAGCCAGCAATGCCTCCAGCGTCACACCCGAACCTGCCTGCGCGTTCTCGGCGATCGCCAGAATTACCTGCTCCGTGCACTTGCTCGTCACGTTCTTGTTGATAATGCGCGAGAGCGTGGATGCGTAGATGCCGCAGGCCGCCGCAAACTCATTTAAGGTGCGGTCGCCTTTCGCCGCTCTGGTGAGCGCAGCCATCTTCTCCGCGTTCGGCTTTGCCACCTTCACATACTCTGAAAAATAGTTTTCCGATTTCTTCCTTGCCATTTGTTTACTCCTCCAAATAAAATTTTTTCATGACACTGCGAATTTCTCCCGCGCCATTCTTTTGATGTTTTTCCCGTGATATCTTTTCCCTCACGGTGTTTTAAGTTTCTCCTCGGAACGCTTCACCTCAATCGAGACCGTTTCTCTCACGAAATTCTTCGCTCTGCTGTAATTCACGGCCCGCAAAGCCTTCGTTCTTTCGGAAATCAATTTTTCCTCCCGGCGTACTTCATGGATTTTACGCCGCCCGGGCGGCTGTCTTTTCCCTTATCCAGCTCCACAATCGCTCTCGCCCCGAAGACCGCGTACAGCACCGCCGCCACACACTGGATCAGGCGGCACACCACCGCCATCACTCCGGAGCAGAAATACACGCCCACCGCCGAGACCGCCATCAGCCAGAACCAGACCATGGCCGTGTGCATGCCCGGCGCGTCGTTTTTCCGAAATGCGCCTGTGTTATGTAAAGATAATAGAAAAAGATAGCATAAAATCAGGTCGATGCTGGTCTCAAAAAAGGCCAGAGCGACACCCCACCAGGTGGTGGAAACCTCCGTATATTGAAATAAAGTAAGAAAATACACAATTGCCGCGTACACGGCCGCCGGAACGGTCAGCACACGCAGGCCCCTCGCCAGAATACTCTCCCTGCGGTAATAGCCCGCCAGCGGAAAAAACAGCAGACAGCCGACGAAGCCCGGCAGAATATTTAAGTTTATATTCCCGATACCGATCGTAAAATTCGCCACCATCAGCGCCACGCCGACGCAGAAGAGATACACCTTCTTTTTTGTTTTATTCATAATTCCTTCACCCGATAAATATACTTTTTTCCATCTTTCCCCACCCGCTCGACGATTCCCAGATCCTTAAGCAGCGGGATCACCTGTCCGCCCACGGAGGCATCCACACGCGCCGCCTGCGAGAACTCCTTCACTGAAAAAGGCTCCGTCAATTCCAACGGCACCAGCTCCATGTAATCCTCCGGTCTGGTAAAATCGTACTCCGCGATCAGCTCGCCGGGAATGCGATCCATGCGCGTGGATCCGCGCTTCTTATTCTTACTCCAGCCGTCCAGGTAACGCAGCTCCTCCATCTCCATCATCAATAGCTTCAGACGGAAATGCCCGTGCGTGATCCAGGGGCGGATCTTATACAACTCATAAAATACATCATAGGGCGTTCCCCTGCGCGGCGACTTATGCCGCTCCGAAAGCGCGCCGGACTCTTTGTCCACCCAGCGCACCCACTTTCGCTCCGCGATAGGGTAAACCACCGTAACCGGATACTCCGGCAAAAACGCCGCCAGTTTTTCGCGCAGTTTCCCGAAATTTCTGGTCTGGATCTCCACGATCCCGTCCGCTCGGAAAATATCCGCGTAAAACTTCCCGACCTTCACCTCCTGAAGATCCCCGTCCGGCTCCAGATACCGCTTCACCACCGCGTGCACCGTCTTCTCCGAGAGCACCCCGATGCTGTCCCGCTCGCGCCCTTCCGTATAAAACTCATGCTTCGCCGCGGAAAACCGCGCCTGCATTTCGTCTGTAGCCAAGATCATCTTACTGCTTTCTCCCTAGGCGAAATCAAACAAAGACAACTGATTCGACTCCGGCAACCCTTTCAGTATTCCAAGATCCACCATCAGGTCCGTCAGCGTCTTTCCCAGCTTCGTGCGCTCCATAAAGTCGTCCTTCGAGAGGAACGGCCCGTCTTTCACGGCCTCCTCCACGGCCTCCGCCGCCCGGTCGCCGATGCCGTCGATGGAATCAATACAGGGCATGATCTTCCCCTCCACGATCTGGCAGCGGTGTGCCTTCGCCTTTGTGATGTCCATGGGCGTAAACTCGAAGCCCCGGGCGTACATTTCCTCGCACATGCGCAGGTCGGAAAGGGTGTCGGCCTCCTTCTGTGTCATTTTTTTCTCTTTATTTTCCGCCATCTTCCGGTACTCCGCAAGATAATGGTTCAATTTGTCCCGTCCCATGCACATCAGCTCATAGTTGAAGGCCGATGCGCGGATGCTGAAGTAGGCCGCGTAGTAGGCCAGCGGGATATGTACCTTGAAGTAGCCGATGCGGATGGCCATCATCACGTAGGCCGCCGCGTGGGCTTTCGGGAACATGTATTTGATCTTCCGGCAGGAATCCAGGTACCAGTCCGGCACCCCCGCCTCCTTCATCAGCGGGATCCACTCGTCCCGCAGGCCCTTGCCCTTGCGGACGGACTCCATGATAGTGAAGGACAGCTCCGAATCCATGCCCTTGGAAATCAGGTAGGTCATGATGTCGTCGCGGGTACAGATAGCCGTCGAAATGGTGGCGTAGCCCTGCTCGATCACGTACTGGGCGTTGTCCAGCCACACGTCCGTGCCGTGTGACAGGCCGGAAATGCGGATCAGATCGGAAAAATGCGTAGGCTTCGTGTCCTCCAGCATGCCGATAACAAAATCCGTGCCAAACTCCGGGATCCCTAAAGTTCCCAGCCTGCACCCGCCGATCTGCTCCGGCGTAATGCCCAACGGCTCCGTGCTTAGGAATAGCCCCAGCACCCCCGGATCGTCCAACGGCAGGGACTTCGCGTCCACGCCGGTGATGTCCTCCAGCATGCGGATCATGGTGGGATCATCGTGGCCGAGAATATCCAGCTTCAGCAGGTTGTGGTCGATCGAGTGATAATCGAAATGGGTGGTCACGATCTTCGTCTCGGTATCATTAGCCGGGTGCTGGATGGGGGTAAAGGAATTGATATCCTCCCCGTGGGGCAGCACGATGATGCCGCCCGGATGCTGGCCGGTGGTGCGGCGCACACCCACGCAGCCCTCCACGATGCGGTTGATCTCGCAGACGCGCTTGTGCTCGCCCCGCTCCTCGTAATATTTCTTTACATAGCCGAAGGCCGTCTTGTCCGCCAGCTTGCCGATGGTGCCGGCCCGGAAGGTCTGGCCCTTGCCGAAGATGACCTCCGTGTAGTCGTGGGCGTGGCTCTGATACTCGCCGGAAAAGTTTAAGTCGATATCCGGCTCCTTATTTCCCTTAAATCCCAGGAAGGTCTCAAAGGGGATGCCGAACCCATCCTTCTTCAAGGGCTTGCCGCAGTTCGGGCAGAGACGGTCCGGCATGTCGCAGCCCGCGCCGCCGGCGTATTCCTTCACTTCCGGCGAATCGAAATCCGAAAAATGGCACTCCGGGCAGTAGTAGTGGGGCGATAACGGATTTACCTCCGTGATGCCCGCCATGGTGGCCACAAAAGAGGAGCCAACCGAACCCCGGGAGCCCACCAGGTAGCCGTCCTCGTTGGACTTCCACACCAGCTTCTGGGCAATGATGTACATCACTGCGAAGCCGTTGCTGATGATGGAGTGCAGCTCCCGCTCCAGCCGCTCCGTCACGATCTGCGGCAGCGGGTCGCCGTACATGGAGTGAGCCTTGTCGTAACAGATTTTTCTTAAGGTCTGATCCGAATTCTCGATGACCGGCGGGCACTTGTCCGGGCGCACCGGCTCGATGGGCTCGCACATGTCCGCAATGAGGTTCGTGTTGGTGACCACCACCTCGTAGGCCTTCTCCCGGCCCAGATAGGAGCACTCCTCCAGCATTTCATCCGTGGTGTGCAGGTAAAGGGGCGCCTGGTTGTCCGCGTCCGAAAAGCCCTTTCCGGTCATGATGATGCGCCGGTAGATCTCATCCTCCGGCTCCAGGAAATGCACGTCGCAGGTGGCCACCACCGGCTTGTGCAGCTGGTCGCCGAGACTTACGATCCTGCGGTTTAAATTCTTCAGATCCTCCTCCGAGCTCACCCAGCTCTTCTCGTCGTCGATCATGAACCGGTTGTTACCGATGGGCTGGATCTCCAGATAATCGTAATAATTGGCGATGCGGATGATTTCATCCTCCGCCCGCTGATCCACAATGGCACGGAACAGCTCGCCCGCCTCGCAGGCCGAGCCCAGAATCAGCCCGTCCCGGTATTTGTTTAACTCACTCTTGGGGATGCGGGGCCGCTTCGCGTAGTAGGTCAGGTGTGAGAGCGAAATCAGCCGATACAGGTTGATGCGTCCGATGTCGTTCACCGCGATAATAATCGCATGGTAAGTCGGCAGCTTCTTCACCAGATTCTCCGAAGACTTCGCCATCTCATTCAGGCCCGCGAAGGTGTCGATGTTCATCTTTTTTAACATCTCCGCAAGCTTTAAGTAGATCATGGCCGTACACTCCGCGTCGGAAACCGCACGATGGTGATGGTCCAGCGTCACATTTAAGGCCTTGGCCACGGTGTTTAACTGAAACTTGGAAAGCTTCGGCAGCAGCAGGCGCGACATGGCTAACGTGTCCGCCACGGTGAAATCGTACGCGAGGCCCAGCTGCTCCGCCTTCGCCCTTATGAAGCCCGTGTCAAAGTCCGCGTTGTGGGCCACCAGCACCGCGCCCTCGCAAAACTCGAGGAAGCGCGGCAGCACGGTGTCTATTTTCTCCGCGTTTACCACCATAGAATCATTAATGCTGGTCAGCTGCTCGATGCGGAAGGGGATCGGCACCTCGGGGTTTACAAACTCCGAAAAACGCTCCACCACCTTGCCGCCTTGCACCTTCACGGCGCCGATCTCGATGATTTTATCGGTCACCGCGTTGAAGCCCGTAGTCTCGATGTCGAAGACGACGCACAGGTCATCCAGGTGCTGTCCTTTATCATTTTTCACTGCTTCCTTTAAGTCATCTACCAGATAGGCTTCCGTGCCGTAAATAATCTTAAAATCCAGCGACTTTCCGTTCTTTTTCGCGTCCCCGGCCAGCTTCTGGTACGCATGGAACGCGTCCGTAAAGCCCTGCACCACGCCGTGGTCGGTGATGGCGAGGGCCTTGTGCCCGAAGGAAATGGCGCGCTTGATGATGTCCCCCGCCTCGGAGACACCGTCCATGTCACTCATCTTCGTGTGACAGTGCAGCTCTACGCGCTTCTCCGGCTCCGTATCCTGGCGCTTCACCCGGAAATCCGCTGACTTTTTGATGCCTGCCACCGAGCCGATGGAGAGTTCTCCGTCGAACCGGTCAATCGTCGTCACGCCCTTTAAAACAACAAAAATGCCGCCTTTTAAATCCTCCTTCACCTCGTCAAACTGCTCCGCCGTGAAGAAAATCTTCACGGTGATGGTGTCGGTGAAGTCCGTAATATCCATCATCAGCAGGATTTTCCCGCTTCTCAATTCTCTCGTCTCAAAACGGCGAATCAGGCCGCGGATAATGACCTCGCCGATCTCGCCCTGAATCTGTGCGATTTCCGTGGCTTCGCCGGTGAAATCTCTTCCGTAGAGCACGTCCGGATTGTCCGAGCGGCGCACCGAGCCGCGATTATAGCCGCCATCGCCGCCATTCTTCTTCCAGCCGCCGGCCTTTCCGCCGTAGCCCCCGTTGTTTCGTCCATAGCCGCCGTCTGTTCCGGCGTTCCCGCCGGCATTTTTCCCTTTTCCGTTTCCGGCACTCCCACCGGCATTTTTTCCTTTTCCGCCGTTTGCACCGGCATTTGCCCCCGTGCTTTTACCGTTTCCGCCGACACTTCTTCCGCTTCCGTCACTTTCCCCGGCACTTCTTCCTTTTCCGCCGTTTGCACCGGCGTTTTTGCCGCTTCCGCCGATCGCTCCGGCAGGCTCCCCGCCGAAGCCGTTTGCGTTTTCGCCGCCCCTTGTCCGATTTCCGACGTTTCGTCCGCTGTTTTTCCCGTTTTCGTCACCCGTTCCGACGCCGGAACGATGTTCCCCGGAGCTCCCGGAGCCGTAATCTCCCAGGTCAAACCCACCGTCCACCGGCACGTAGGCCACGCTGTAGGCATCGCCGTATTCGTAATCTGTCGGGTCATACACGCCGTCCACCGGCACAAAATCGGAGCGGTCGCCCGCGTAAACATTTCCGCCACGCCCGGTCTCCTCCCCATGGGTATAGGCATACTCTGCCTTCTTTTTCTTCTTTGACTTCACGTAGGAAAACCGCACGGAAGCCGGCACGCCGCAGCGCTCCACAAATATTTTCTCCAGAATATGCTTAAGCTCTTCCTCCCTGTCATGGTTCAGCAGGAGGTCCTCCACCGTCAGCGTCATGTCATCCCCGTCAAACTCCGGCTTCGCGTTCATGAGCATGGGCTCCAGGTACGGCTGCTCACCGCTCTTTAACTCCAGCAGGATGCTCTCGCGGTAACACGAATAAAGGCTCTCGCAGTTATACTGGCTCGAGAGCCGGAATCTCTCTTCAATCTTGATCCGGCAGTCCGCCCCGGCAAAATACTGTTCGCGGATCGCCTGTTCCACGCCGTAGATAATCGCCTTATCAATCAGCCTGGTACTCTCGATCTGAATGCGCAGCGTCCGCTTCGCGTGGATGCGCGACAGCCTCGTCACCGTCACAAAAGAAAACAGCGCA
The DNA here is from genome assembly GCA_021203205.1 of Lachnospiraceae bacterium. Classification (GTDB taxonomy): domain Bacteria; phylum Bacillota; class Clostridia; order Lachnospirales; family Lachnospiraceae; genus SIG308. The sequence continues at coordinate 45,657 of JAJQBQ010000034.1, forward strand.
CGCCATTCTTCCTGCATCTTCAGTTTTGGAAACACATCAAAAAAACTTTTCGGTTCCACAGTCTGACCTCGTTCCGATTTTCAAATTCCCATCATTTGACACCAGGGTCAAAAGCTCATGAGTAAACGCTTCGCGTTGACTCGGCGCGAAACAATCCTGGGTGTCATGACTTTTAATCCCGATATCATAATTTTTCTTCGCCCATTATCTCTCCGGACTCTCTTCTCACAGGATCTTCGTCCACCCCTCACCGGGCTCTCTTCTCACAGGCTTTTCTCTCTTCTTAAAATATCCAGTTCTTTTTTCAACTCTCCGAGCAGCTGCTCCTCCGGTACGCGCCTTAAAACCTCTCCGTGTTTCATCAGAAGCCCCTCACCGCGCCCGCCGGCGATGCCCAGATCCGCCTCTCTGGCCTCCCCCGGCCCGTTCACCACGCAGCCCATCACGGCCACTTTGACATCGAGATCATCGTAGGAAGCCGCGAGCTTCTCCACCGCATTTGCAAGCGAAACCAGATCAATCTGCGTGCGCCCGCAGGTAGGACAACTTACCACGGTAACTCCGCCGGTGCGCAGTCCCAATGTCTTTAAAATAAGCTTCGCGGATGAGATCTCATAAACCGGGTCGCCGGTCAGCGAAACACGGATCGTATCGCCGATGCCTTCCTGTAAAATCAGCCCGATGCCCACGGCGGACTTAATATTCCCGGAATAAACCGTCCCCGCCTCGGTGATCCCCACATGCAGCGGGTAGCAGGTGCCCAGGCTTTGCAGCCGCTCCGCCATCAGCTCGTGGGCTTCCACACACATGAGCACATCGGAAGACTTGATGCTGACAACAATATCGTAAAAATCTTCTTTTTCCAGCATGTGAACCTTGTCCAGAGCGCTCTCCACAATGCCCTCGGCCGTCACCCGGCCGTACTTTGCGAGAATCGGCTTCTCCAGAGAACCGCTGTTCACCCCGACACGGATCGGCACATGATAGTGCTTCGCCGCCTCCACGACCGCCCGCACCTTCTCTTCCCCGCCGATATTGCCCGGATTAATGCGGATCTTATCCGCACCGCGCTCCATCGCCGCGACAGCGAGCCGGTAATCAAAATGAATATCCGCCACCAGCGGAATATGAATTCTCTCCTTAATCTGCGGGAGCGCCTCCGCGGCCTCCATGGTGGGCACGGTGCAGCGGATAATCTCACAGCCCGCCTCCTCCAGCCGCAGAATCTGGGCCACCGTGGCCTCCACATCCTCCGTCCTCGTATTCGTCATCGACTGAATCAAAATCGGATGCCCCCCGCCGATCGTGCGGTCTCCGATCTTCACCTTCTTTGTATGTTCACGATAGATAAATTTCTCTGCAGAATTCATAAAAAGCGCCCCTCCCCGCATCGGCTCCGGCTTTTAACTCTGATATCATCCTGTGACACTGATCATGACACTGCGGATCCCAAACACATGAATTCGGATGCAGGCATCCGATCCCTGAAGTAAACGCTTCGCGCCGGCTCCGGCTTTTGACCCCGGTGTCATCTTTTTGTTATTGAACTTATCTTGTTGTTTACCAGACAATTTTTTCAATTTCTTTGTTTAGCTTGCGTCATTCTACCTTTTCAAACAGGCTTTGTCAACCCGAAAGCGCAAAAAAAGCGGCCTTTCTTTTTTCAGACCGCACAGGAAAAATCTCAGCTCTTCCTTCAACAAGACACAGGATACCCGCGGGAAGATATATTTTCCCGCGGGTATCCGTCAGCGAAATCGAAGCAAAAAAATGTTTCACTGCAAGCAGTTTCCCTTCGTGCTCCGTGGCAAATGGCGTCAGCGAAATCGAAACCAAAAAACCGTTTCATCCCTCCACCGCAAACCTCAATGTAATCTCCGTCCCCTCCCCCGCTTCGCTCTCCAGCTCAATCTTCGCGTGGTGGATCGATGCAATATGCTTCACAATGGCCAGTCCCAGTCCCGTGCCGCCGCTGGCCTTCGACCGGCTCTTATCCACACGGTAAAACCGCTCAAACACATGCTCCTGCGCACTCTTCGGAATTCCGATTCCGTTATCCCGCACCGACAAATACACATTTTCCTCGATCGACTTCACGTTTACCCACACTTTCCCGCCGGAGCGGTTATAGCGGATGCCATTGTCGCAAAGATTCTGCACAACCTCCTCCAGCATGCCCCGGTTTCCCGTGACAAAAGCCTGCTCCCCCTGGTAAACCAGCGACACCTGGTGCTTCTTCGCGGAAATCTGGAGATTGCTCACTACGCCGGAGGCGATCTCATCCAGATCCAGCCGCTCCATCGCCACCTGTTCCTTATCCTCCCCGGCCTGATCCAGGCGGGAAAGTTGTAAAATATCATTGATCAGCGAGAGAAGCCTGTCCGCATTGCGGTGAATCTCCGACGCAAACCGTACGGTATCCTCCTCATTCGCCATACCGTGTTCAATGAGCTCCGCATAGCCGGAGATCGCCGTCAGCGGCGTCTTCAGCTCGTGGGACACATTCGCCGTAAAATCGCGCCGCATCTTCGAGCTCTTAATCAGATCGGCGTGCTGTTCACGAATCTTCTCCAGGAACGGCATCATCTCCGTGTACGGGGTGTCCAGAATATTCGCGTCATCCAGGTGGTCAGCCACCTCATTGATCGGCGCCACCAGCTTCTTCGTCATGATGCGCGCAAAAACCAGACACAGCAAAATCAGCAGCACAATGCTCCCCAGCACCGCGGGCAGCAGCTGCATGCCCACCGTGACAATACTGTCCGATTCCTTCGCCAGGCGCAGCACCGTGCCGTCATCCAGCAGCTTCGCGTAATAGTAGGTCGTCTCCTCCAGCGTGTAGGAACGCCGGATGGAAGTGCCGGTGCCGGACACCTGGGCCTCCGCCACCTCCGGCCGCTCCCCGTGGTTCTCCATGGCGGAAGCATCCGCCACACTGTCCCAGAGCACCGTTCCGTCCGCGGCAATCAGCGTCAGCCGCGTCTTCGCCTCATCGTCCAGCGCATCCAGCCCTTCGGGCGCGGTCTGGGCCGTAATCCCCGTTGCGGCCAGCAAATCCGCCTCCCACTTCAGCTGCTCCATGATCTGGTTCTGAAAAAAATTATAAAAAATGATGACAACAAACAAAAACGTGATGAACACCGCCGTCAGCGAAATCGTCACCAGCTGCGCATTGATCTTTCTTTTCATGGAAACCTCATTTCTGTTCGGATATCGGCGCAGATCGCTTCATGCTTTATTTTCGGACAGTCTCCCCTGCGCCAGGATGCATCCGGCGCAAGCCGAAATCTTCCTTTACGCATCCCCTGCGCAGAAAAAGCCGCAAACAGACAGGTTTTACGAACATTTCCACATCCGCCTGCCTGTCCATTCACAGCTCATTTCCAAACACCTACTCTTCCGCCTCCAGAATATACCCCACATTCCTTACGGTCTTAATCAGCTTTCCGCTCTCCTTCAGCTTCTGACGGAGCGACTTGATATGTACGTCCACAGTCCTGGTCTCGCCCTCATACCCGGTCGCCCAGACCCGCTCCATGATCATATCGCGGCTCACCACCACGCCCTGATTGATAATCAGGTATTTCAGCAGCTCATATTCCTTAAACGTCAGCTCCACCGGCTTGTCGTTCACATAAACCATGTGCTTCTCGCCGTCCATAAAAATATCGCCCACCGCGAAAAACTTCTTCTCCGGCAGCTTCTCGCTGCGCCGCAGCAGCGCCTTCACGCGCGAGATCAGCTCCATGATGCCGAAGGGCTTCGTGATATAATCGTCCGCTCCCGTGTCCAGCCCCTTCACCTTATCGATCTCGGTGGACTTCGCGGTCACGAGAATAATCGGAACATTCTTCGTGTCCCCGCGCATGCGGAGCTTCTTCAAAATTGTCAGGCCGTCCTCATCCGGAAGCATCAAATCCAAAAGTACCAGATCCGGCGTCCGCTCCGAAAGCCCGCGGTAAAACTCCTTCGCGCTGTAAAAACCGGTCACCTGATAACCGCTGTTCTTTAAGGCATAAGACTCAATCTCGAAAATATTGCTGTCGTCCTCGACGATATAAATATGTTGCATAGATAATTCCTCTCTTTCGAATTTCAATAAGCTCCGAATTCAACAACTTTTTCGCGGCAAACTCCCATGTCCGTTTCATAAATAAAACCTAAAGCTGCAGCCAATTACTTTACTCAAAGAAACTCGTAATGTTATCGTTCCGGACCTTCTGTCACGAGAGGTATCGTATCACGTTATTGTAAATTTCGAATAGTGTCTTTGTAAAAATTGTGTAAAGTTTTACGTGTTTTTTACCTTTTTTACTCTAATTTCCGGATCCGCAACCTTCAACAATCAAAACCTGCATTTTATAAACTCACATCCTCCGATCGTCGAAGCACAAGACGCCCGGGGCAAGTGGAAGATTTTCAGAGACAATGCGGAGTCCCGGAAACTTCCACCTGCTCCCCCAGGCGTCCGTCCGCGCAGAGACAAATGAAATCTCGCGTCTTTACAGCTTCTTAATCCGCTCAATGGCTTCCAGCGTATTTTCATACGTCCCGAACGCCGTCAGTCGGAAATATCCTTCCCCGGACGGTCCAAACCCGGATCCCGGCGTACCCACCACATTCACCGTCTCCAGCAGATAATCAAAGAACTGCCAGGAAGTCATCCCCTCCGGCGTCTTCAGCCAGATATACGGCGCGTTCACGCCGCCCGATACGGAATAGCCCGCTGCGGCCAGGCCCTCGCGGATCACCTTCGCATTATTCATGTAGAAAGCCACCATCTCCTTCGTCTGGCGCTGTCCCTCTTCCGAATAGACTGCCTCGCCGGCGCGCTGCACGATATACGGCGCACCGTTAAACTTCGTGCCGTGCCGTCTCGCCCAGAGACTGTTCAGCTGCACATCGCCCGCCCGCAGCGCCTTCGGAATCACCGTGAACCCTAAGCGCACGCCGGTAAAGCCCGCGTTCTTCGAAAAACTGCGCATCTCAATGGCGCAGGTCTTCGCACCATCGCACTCGTAAATGCTGTGGGGAATATTCTCCTCGGAAATGTACGCCTCATAAGCCGCGTCATAAATAATCACCGCGCCGATGCGGTTCGCGTAATCCACCCACTTCTGCAGCTCCGGCTTCGTGACGGTGCTGCCGGTGGGATTGTTCGGGAAGCAGAGGTAAATGATATCCGGCTCCTCGTCCGGCAGCTGCGGCGCAAACCCGTTTTCCTCGGTGCAGGGCATGTAAATCACATTGCTCCAGCGCTCCTCTGCCGCAATATAATCGCCCGTCCGTCCGGCCATGGCGTTCGTATCCACATAGACCGGATACACCGGGTCGCACACCGCGATGCGGTTATCCGTCGCAAAAATGTCGCCGATATTGCCGGAATCGCTCTTCGCACCGTCGGAAATAAAAATCTCGTCGATGGCGATCTCCACGCCCCGTGCCCGGTAATCATGCTCCGCGATCGCGGAACGCAAAAACTCGTAGCCCAAATCCGGCGCATAGCCCCGGAAGGTCTCCTTCTTTCCCATCTCATCCACCGCGCCGTGCAGGGCATCGATCACCGCAGGTGCCAGTGGCAGCGTCACGTCGCCGATCCCAAGCCGGATGATCTTCTTATCCGGATTCGCCGCAGTGTAGGCATTCACCTTCTTCGCGATAGTTGAGAAGAGATAACTTCCGGGTAATTTAAGATAATTTTCGTTGATTTTAAACATATATAACTCCTTTACTGCATCATTTTCAACACCATACCCGCGCTCTCCGGCAGGTTCGTCCCCGTGTCCATGCTGACCCGCTGCAGGTATCGGTGGGCCTGCGGTTCCGTCCAGTGATTTCGGTTCATCAGAAGCGTCTTGGCCCTCTGCACCAGCTCCTCCTCCTCGGGGGACCTCGGTCTGCGGACGGACCTCCTGCGCCTGCGCTCCTCGTCCATCCGCGCATTCAGGGCACCCACCTCGCGGATCAGATCCTGTACCTTCAGCGGCATTTTCAGATAAGTCAGCTTTCCGGACTGCTCCCGCTCCCGCGGTTCCCCCTGTGCGATCAGCACGATACGGGCATATTCCGGCATGTTGTCCAGAAGCTCCGGCACCATCATATCGGTCAGTTTTCTGCCGCACACGATGATGCTGCTCTCCATCTGATCCAGATGCGCCAGCACCTGTGCGCCTGCCGTACATACGGCAGCCACCGAAAAACCGTTCCTCACCAGGACGTTCTGTATGGATTTTGCTTCCTCCGGCTTAAAAAAAGCCACGATCACATTTGCCAAATGCACACCTCCCGTCCCGCTTCGCCTTCTCAGTACTGGCTTAAGTAGCGGTCGAGCTCCCATTTCGTCACCTGTTCGCGGAATTCATCCCATTCTCTGTGCTTCGCAGACTGATATTCCGCGAAGAACTTATCTCCCAGCATCTGCTTCATCAGCGCATCTTCCCCGAACGTGTCCACCGCCAGGCGAAGGTTGGTCGGAAGTTTCTTCATACCGTGCTCCTCCCAGACAGAGCGCTGCTCATACTCAAAATTGCGCGAGACCTTCTCCGGCGCCCGCATTTTTTTCCGTATACCCTCAAACCCGGCCGCAAGCAGTGCCGCCACCGTCAGATACGGGTTGGCGGACGGATCCGGCGTCAGGATTTCCATGCGGATAGAACCGCCCTTCTTCTTCACAATGCGAACCATCTGGCTTGAATCCAGATCGCTCCAGCCCACAAACAGCGGCGCATCGCTGCCCGGCACAAACCGCTTATAGGAATTTACCAGTGGATTGGTGATCAGCATCATGCCCGTGGCGTGCTCCAGAATGCCGGCGATAAAACAGTACGCCGTTTCCGAGAGACCGTAGGGATCATTCTCATCGTCAAACACCGACAGGCCGTTGTGGTCATAAAGCTTGATTTCCAGATGCATGCCGGAACCGTTCTGCCCGTACACCGGCTTCGGCATGAAGGTTGCATGCAGCCCGTGTCTGGCCGCCACGGCCTTCGCGGCCATGCGAAACGTCACAATATTGTCCGCGGCTTCCAGCGCCTCCGCCGTGGTCAGCACCACCTCGTGCTGCTCCGGTGCGGTCTCGTGGAAGGAAGATTCCACCTCGATGCCCATATCATGCAGCGTCAGCACGACATCGCGCCTGGCATCCTCCCCCTGATCCAGCGGGCCGATATCAAAATAGCTGGCCTTTTCCATGGATTCCGTGGTCGGAAGGCCCCGGTCGTCCGTGCGCAGGAGGAAAAATTCGATCTCCGGGCGGACAAATGCCGTATATCCCAGCTCTTTTCCCTGCGCGATCACTTTCTTTAAAATAGCCCGGGAGTCCCCGTCAAAGGTCTTCCCGTCCGTCGTCTTCAGCTCGCAGAGCATGCGCGCAACTTTTCCCTGCATCGGCCGCCAGGGAAAGATCACAAAGGTACTTAAGTCCGGCTGAAGATAAAGATCCGTGTTGATCATATCCTGAAATGCGGTGATCGACGTGCTGTCAAAATAACACTGTCCGTCCATCGCCTTCTCAAGCTGGCGCGCCGTAACCGCGACATTCTTCAGCTTTCCGAACAAATCCGTAAACTGCAGGCGGATAAACTCCACATTCTCCTGCTCCACCATCGCGGTGATCTGTTCTCTGGTATACATAAGCTTCCTCCTGATTCTGTCTTATTATCTGCATACACGAAAGGGGCTCCTTCAAGTTCGGCTTTCCTCAACTTCACGTCCGGCTCCCCTCACCCGATGAAAATGAAACAGCTTGCGCAGTTTCATTTTCATCGGGTGAGGGGAGGTGACTGCTGCACAGTCACCTCGATGGAAGCCAATGAGTCCGCATTCCAACACATAAGTTCAGCTTCGCTGAACTTGCGACATCCTGCAAAGCAGGAGTCGGAGCTTGATGCGGACTCATTAATTCCCATCAGCCGCCCGTGATACAGTAACGCTTGAGTATCAATTCATCCGATACACTGCCGCCGACTGTGCCGGCATGTGCACTCGGATGACCCCATATATCACATCCTCACACTCATATTCTGTAGTAAAATCCGCCTCCGTCGTGCGGATCAGAAGTTCCATCTTATCATTATCCGTCACGCCCAGCTTCCAGACCGGCACCTCGATCTCCTTCGGCTCCGCTTCATTATTCACCACCACGGCGATAATGTTATCCTTCAAAAAACGGCCGTAAGCCAGAATGTTGTGCGTATAACACAGCGGATAATAAGAGCCCTTCTTTAATGCCGCGTTCTGCTTGTGAATGCGGATCATTTCCTTATGGAACGCGATGAGTTCCTGATCCTCGTGGCCCCAGGGGTAAGTCCGGCGGCTGTCCGGGTCTGTCCAGCCGCACACGCCGGCCTCATCGCCGTAATAGATGGTGGGCGCACCCTGCCAGGTCATCTGCATGACCACCGCTTCCTTCATGATACCCTTGTTAATGCCTACCGAAGCCGCCTCCGGCCCGGCGCTGTAGATGCGCCCCACCTGATAGTTCGTGCGGGTCAGGAAACGGGAATGGTCGTGGTTGGAAAGCTCGTTCATGGCCGTCAGCACGGACGGGCCCTGGAACTTCGCCATGTTGTGGATCATGCTGTCGATAAAGGCGTTCGCGTTGCCGCGCAAATCTTCCCGGTACTGATCGCTGTGCTTTTCCACGCCGGTCAGAAACCAGGAAACCGGCTCCATGAACGCGTCGTAGTTCATGACCGTATCCCACTGGTCGCCCTCCAGCCAGGGCTGCGGGTCTCCGTAGTGCTCGGCGAGAATCAGCGCGTTCGGGTTCGCCTCCTTCACGGCCGCCCGGAAATCCCGCCAGAACCGGTGGTTGAACTCCGTACTCTGACCCAGGTCGGCCGCCACATCCAGCCGCCAGCCGTCCACATTGTAGGGCGGCGACACCCATTTCTTCGCGATGCCGATCACATAATCGTAAAGTTCCTTCGAGCCCTCATAATTCAGCTTCGGCAGCGTCTCATGTCCCCACCAGCCGTTGTAGTGGGAATTGTACGGCCAGCTGCCGCCCTCGATAAACGAGAAGAAATTCCGGTAGGGGCTGTCCTCCGCCACATACGCGCCCTTCTCGTACCCCGGCGCATTCTCGTAGATGCACTCCCGGTCCATCCACTTGTTGAAGGAACCGCAGTGGTTAAACACGCCGTCCAGGATAATTTTCATGCCGCGCTTATGGATCTCCTCCACAAACCGGGTAAAATACTCGTTGCTGGCCTCCAGATTCCGGCGGTCCGTCACCCGGTTGATAAACCGCTGCGCGTTAATGTTTCTCTTCTCCCAGTTCTCGATCAGCCGCCCCTCATCGTAGGGAATTTTCGCAAAATGCGGGTCAATATAATCGTAATCCTGAATATCATATTTATGATTGGAGGGAGACACAAAGAGCGGATTAAAGTAGAGCACCTCTACGCCCAGATCCTGCAGGTAGTCCAGCTTCTCCCGCACACCCTGCAGATCGCCGCCGTAGAAATCGCGTACATCCATGTCCGTCGGATACTGGTCCCAGTTTTCGACCTTCACCACGCTCTCGTTCAGGTAGCTGTACTCCCCGCTCATGACATCGTTCGAAGGGTCGCCGTTGCGGAAACGGTCGGTGAAAATCTGGTACATCACCGCGCCCTTCGCCCACTCGGGCGTGTCAAAACCGGGGGTAATGCGGAAGCGGTACATCTCGCGCACCTCATTCCGGGCCCCCGAAAAATCGTAGTAGCAAGTCTCAAAGCCGCTGGTCACCTTAAAGTGATAGCGGATCATCTTGTCCTTTAACTGTATCTTCGCCTCATAAAAATCAAACCCACGTCTGGTGTAGGCGTAAGACATCTCGATTTCATCGTCATCCACGTAAATATAGACATGATCCACGTTGTCCGTGCCCGTGCGCAGACGGATGGTCACCGTCTCGAAGCACTTCGGGTTCGTCGGAACAACGTAATTTTCAGCCTGGTCAGAAAAAAGTGCGCCTCGCCTTAAGACAGGGCTTGACATCTGCATATAGATCAGCTTTTTATCAATATCGGTTCTCGGTGTTACCAGCATAGCGCATATCTTCCCCAATTCTAGTATTTTCCCGGCTCATAAAACACAGGCTGTGTAATTCTATAACAAAACAGGGTAAATTACAAGCGGCAAATTCTGATTCCTCAAATTTCAGTCACTCGCGGTCGCCTCCGGAAGTTTCGCGAAGCGGCACTTCAATATTCGCAACAGTTGCGTTCAAATATCTCCCGCTAATCAAGATTATGGCGCAGCCGTTGATCACCGGGGGAGGTGACTGATTCACGTTAACGCAGTGGCACCTGAACAGACCTCATCCTGTATAAAGTGAAAAAGACAGCCGCTACATGCTGTCTTTTTCGGAGAAGGTATTTCGTTTTTTTTGGTGTAGCAAAACTATATAATGTATTGGGGGGTTTTACGCTACGCATTATAGCAAACCCGTCCGCAAAAGTGTGCACAAACTTCATAAAGTTTTAACTTAATTTTTGTTCACTATGACCATCTCGACCCGCTTTTGTTTGTCTCATACTACGCGCAATCACGCGATCATTTCACAAAACGCGATTGCGGCGCTTCGATGAAAGTCATCCGAAAAGAAGCACACGCTCCTGCTCTGTCATGCCATTGCCTCGGCACTCACTTCATTGAACAATGCTTCAAACTCTTCCTGCGTCACCTTTTCCCGCTCGATCAGCAGCGCCGCGCTGGCATCCAGCACCGCGCGGTACTTCACGATGATCTCCTTCGCCTTCCCGTAGCAGTCGTCCACAATGCGCTTTACCTCGCTGTCGATCAGGGAGGCCGTGTGTTCGCCGTAACCTCTCGCGTGGGCGAGATCCCGGCCGATGAAGACCTCGTCGCTGTCATCGTCATAGTTGATCAGACCCACCGCGTCGGACATGCCGTATTTGGTGACCATGGCCTTGGCCTGTGCCGTCGCCTGCTTGATATCCTGGGAAGCTCCGGTTGTAATGTCACCGAAGATCAGTTCCTCCGCGATGCGCCCGCCCAGGGCAACCATGATTTCCTGCAGGATCTTGCCCTTCGTGTAGAACATCTCATCCTGCTCCGGCAGCGGCATGGTATAGCCCGCGGCGCCCATGCCCGTGGGGATGATGGAGATGGTGTGCACCGGGCCCACATCCGGCAGTACATGGAAGAGGATGGCGTGGCCGGATTCGTGGTAAGCCGTGATGCGCTTTTCCTTGTCCGATACGACACGGCTCTTTTTCTCCGCGCCGATGCCCACCTTGATGAAGGACTTCTCGATGTCCTCCTGTTTAATATAGGAACGTTTTTCCTTTGCGGCGTTGATGGCCGCCTCGTTTAACAGATTTTCCAGATCCGCACCGGTAAAGCCCGCCGTGGTCTGCGCCACGCGCTTTAAGTCCACATCGTCGCCCAGCGGCTTGTTCTTCGCGTGGGTCTCGAGGATCTCCTCGCGCCCCTTCACATCCGGGCGCCCGACACCGACCTTGCGGTCGAAGCGGCCCGGCCTCAGGATTGCCGGATCCAGAATGTCGATGCGGTTCGTCGCCGCCATCACGATAATGCCCTCGTTCACGCCGAAGCCGTCCATCTC